>NZ_JBFUPR010000004.1:0-485415 GCF_041360735.1 Enterobacter sp. RCC_40 | reverse complement strand
GGTGGTCCCACCTGACCCCATGCCGAACTCAGAAGTGAAACGCCGTAGCGCCGATGGTAGTGTGGGGTCTCCCCATGTGAGAGTAGGGAACTGCCAGACATCAAACAAGTGAAGAGGCCATCCGAAAGGATGGCCTTTTTGCGTTATGTTTCCCGGAAAAAGTCAGACCCGGTAAGCGAAGCGCCACCGGGCTAAGACACGTTTAATGGATCACTTGTGACAGGAAAGCCCGCGTACGTTCAGATTTAGGATGTGCGAAGAACTCATCCGGCGGTGCCTGCTCAACGATTTCCCCACGATCCATAAAGATCACCCGATCGGCCACGGTTCTGGCAAACCCCATTTCGTGCGTCACACACAGCATGGTCATCCCGGACTGCGCCAGTCCAATCATGGTATCCAGTACCTCTTTCACCATTTCCGGATCCAGGGCGGATGTCGGTTCATCAAACAGCATAATTTTCGGTTTCATACAGAGCGAACGGGCGATAGCCACGCGCTGCTGCTGACCGCCTGATATCTGGCCGGGAAATTTATTGGCGTGCTCTGCGATACGTACCCGTTCCAGGTAGTGCATCGCCAGTGCTTCAGCCTCCTTTTTAGGCATCTTTCGTACCCAAATTGGCGCAAGCGTACAGTTCTGCAGAACGGTCAGATGGGGAAACAGGTTAAAGTGCTGAAACACCATTCCCACTTCCTGGCGCACCCGTTCGATGTTACGAATATCTTCATTCAGCTCGACGCCATCAACAACAATGCGCCCCTGCTGATGTTCTTCAAGGTGGTTAATACAGCGAATGGTCGTGGATTTTCCGGATCCGGAAGGGCCACAAAGAACGATCCGTTCGCCCTGCTTAACCTTGAGGTTAATGTCTTTCAAAACATGAAACTGCCCGTACCATTTATTCACGTTTTCCAGCGTAATCATCGCGTCGGCAGGTGTCATAGTAATCTGGCTCATAATTTCCTCAGTGCGGTGTACGCCCGGTGTTAAAGCGCTTTTCCAGATGCTGGCTATAGCGCGACATGCTAAAACAAAAGATCCAGTAGATCAGAGCAGCGAAGACATATCCCTCGGTGGACATACCCAGCCAGGCAGGGTCAACGGTCGCCTGTTGCACGCTGCTAAAGAGATCGAACAGCCCGATGATGATCACCAGGCTGGTATCTTTGAAGAGGGCAATGATGGTATTGACCAGGCCCGGGATAACCAGCTTGAGTGCTTGTGGCAATATCACCAGTCCCTGCGTTTTCCAGTAGCCAAGTGCCAGTGATTCCGCCGCTTCGTACTGACCTTTCGGCAGAGCCTGCAGGCCCCCACGCACCACTTCCGCAACGTAAGCGGACTGGAAAAGGATGACCCCGACCAGGGCACGGATCAGTTTGTCTATCGTTGTCCCTTCTGCCATAAACAGCGGCAACATGACCGAAGACATAAACAGAACGGTGATAAGCGGTACGCCACGCCAGAATTCAATGAAAATAACGGAAAGCACACGTACGACAGGCATTTTTGAGCGCCGCCCAAGCGCGAGCAAAATACCCCATGGCAGTGCGCCGGCTATCCCAACGGACGCGATAATCAGCGTCAGCGTTAACCCACCCCACTGACGTGTTTCAACACGTTCCAGCCCCAGGAAGCCGCCATACAATAGCACCCAAACAATAATGGGATACACCACTGCCCAACAGGCAATATAACGGCCCCGATGAGGCAGTTTTTTCCAGAACATTACGGCGATGGAGAGCAGCCCGATGGCCAGTGCCAGATTAATCCGCCAGCGCTGTTCATGCGGATACAATCCATACATGAACTGGCCAAAACGCTCATGAATAAACACCCAGCAGGCCCCTGCTTTTGTGCAGTCTGCGCGAGTGGATCCCGACCAGTTAGCCTGTAAAAAAGCCCAGTTCAGCAGCGGTGGAATTAATTCCCACATAAGCCACAAACATACAATTGTCAGCAGGCTGTTACTCCAGCTGGAGAACAGATTCTTACGCGCCCAGAGAATTAAACGTCCGCCTGTCGAACTGGCAGGGCGCGAGGAGTGCGACAGTATCGCTTTTGTCATCATAGATCCTTAGCGCTCGACCAGTGCTATACGACGGTTATAGAGGTTCATCAGCAACGAAATCACCAGGCTGATGATCAGATAGACAGACATTGTGATGGCAATAGTTTCAATGGCCTGTCCGGTCTGGTTAAGCACGGTTCCGGCAAACAGCGACACCATATCGGGGTAACCAATGGCGGCCGCCAGCGATGAGTTTTTGACAATATTGAGATATTGACTGGTCAGCGGCGGAATGATGACCCGTAACGCTTGCGGAATAATGACCTGACGAAGCGTCACCGTATGGGGTAATCCCAGCGAGCGTGCCGCCTCGTGTTGTCCGTAAGGAACGGCCTGGATCCCCGCACGAATAATCTCGGCGATAAATGCAGAGGTATAAATCGAAAGCGCCAGCGTCAGTGCTGCCAGCTCAGGAATTAAAACCATTCCGCCCTGGAAGTTAAAGCCACGCAGCTGCGGAATATCCCAGTGAAGGGCGGCCCCAAACAGCCAGTGTGTCAGGAGTGGCAGACCAATGATAAGGATTGCGGCGATTGGCCAGGTTTTACGAAGCTGCCCGGTTTTGAACTGATGCTTGCGGTTATAGCGGAAGATGGCGGCTGAGAGAGCAAGCGCTATTACAAGGGCGGCAATGAAGGCATACAACCCTTCACCCGGCTGCGGAGAAGGAATATACAACCCGCGATTACTCAGGAAAAACAGATCAAGAGCATCAATAGCCTGACGTGGCCCCGGCAGGTTGCGTAGCACGGCAAAATACCAGAAAAAGATCTGCAGCAGCGGCGGGATATTACGGAACGTCTCAATATAAAAAGTAGACAGTTTGCGCAGCAGCCAGTTTTCGGACAAACGTGCCAGACCAATAAAGAAGCCCAGTATGGAGGCAAAAACAATACAAAGTGCAGAGACCAGCAGCGTATTCAGTAAACCGACCACGAACACGCGTCCATACGTGTCGCCTTCCTGATAATCAATAAGGTGTTGAACAATGCCAAACCCCGCGCTGCGATCCAGAAAAGCAAAGCCGGAGGTAATACCGCGATTATTCAGGTTGGTTATAGTGTTATGGATGAGATACACGGCGATAAGAACAACCGCAATAATCGCAATAACCTGGAATAGCCAGGCGCGGACCGCGGGATGAGAAAAGGATAGCGATCCTTTTACGGCTGAGCGGCGATGGGACATAAAGAAACCTCGGTAACCATGACTCTGGGGCGGGCACTGCCTTAACAGTGCCCGTTACAGCAATGACTTAACGTACTGGTGGCGCGTACTGAATACCGCCGTTGTTCCAGAGATTGTTCTGGCCGCGTTTGATCTTCAGAGGGCTTTCCGATCCCACGTTGCGCTCAAAGATCTCAGCGTAGTTACCCACCTGTTTGATGATGTTGTAAGCCCACTTGTTATCCAGCTTCAGATCCTTCCCGAAATCGCCCTCTGTTCCCAGCAGATGAGCCATATCCGGCGTGGACGGTTTAGCGGCTTTCTCGTCGACGTTTTTCGAGTTGATGCCCATCTCTTCGGCATTCAGCATGGCAAACAACGTCCAGCGAACAATGGAGAACCAGTCTTCATCGCCACGACGCACAACCGGTCCAAGAGGCTCCTTGGAGATCACTTCAGGCAGGACAATCCACTCCGCCGGGTTGCTCAGCTTAATACGCAAGGCGTACAGCTGTGACTGGTCAGAAGCCAGCGTGTCGCAACGACCGGATTCCAGCGCTTTGGCCGATTCATCGGAGCGATCGAATGTCACAGGGGTATATTTCATGTTATTTGCTTTGAAATAATCCGCGACGTTCAGCTCGGTATCGGTACCGGCCTGGATACAAACGGTCGCGCCATCCAGCTCTTTGGCGCTTTTCAGGCCCGCTTTATTGTGGGTCAGGAAACCGATACCGTCATAATAGGTCACGCCAGTAAATGCCATTCCCATGCCTGCATCGCGGGAAGAGGTCCAGGTGGTATTACGGGAAAGCATGTCAACTTCGCCAGACTGTAATGCAGTAAAACGTTCTTTCGCCGTCAGCGGGGTATATTTTACTTTACTGTCGTCACCGAAAACGGCGGCGGCAACACCACGGCAGACATCAACATCAATACCGGTAAATTTGCCGTTTGCATCGGCATAAGAGAAGCCAGGTAAACCGTCACTGATCCCACATTGAACAAACCCTTTCTTTTTAACGGCATCCAGTGTCGTACCCGCATGGGCCTGACCGGCTACAGCAAACAACATGCCCGCGGCGGCCAGGCTGGCTATCATCGTCTTTTTCATAATGCATCCTGTGTGGCGAAATTTATCGTTATAGAGGCGTTTTAAACGCTTTACCTGTCTGTGGCTTTGGCCAACGTTTATAAAGCAAACGTAATGCCAGGTTTTGCGCTCAACAAAATAGGTGACCAATGAGCGCATAATGCTGAGTGTAGACAGGGTTAAATAAAGAGAGCGCCCCGAAACGGTGCGAAATTACAACCTGTGCCACAAATCGGAGCAAAACTTTCATGGGCTATGCCTTAAAAAGAAGAGATAGTTTCTGGGGTGAATATTGGCAGGGTATTAAATGTAATTAATATGTGAAAATCATCACGATAGAATATGTAATTTAACGCTGTGCATTAAAAATATGTGACTGTCCGCAGGATGAAATAAACAGGCTGGGTAAAGACGGGGCTATTTTTTTACTTATCTGAAAGCGCTGCACTCTTTAAAAGCAAAAGCGCGGACAGAGCCGCGCTTTCTACACACATGATACGTTCTGATGTTACTTCGTCAGAGCAACGATACCCAGCGTCAAACCTGCCACTGCGGCAGCACCACCGGCGATAGCACCTGCTGTTTCCCAGTTGTCCTGAGTGGTGCCTTTCATACAGGTATTGGTATGAACCAGTCGGCCTTGATCGTCGTATACCGGTACACATGGAGAGTCGTGCGCGCATCCAGCAAGCAGCGCAGCGAGTAGTGCAACGGAAATGAATCTTTTCATGATGTTACCTCAGTATTATTTCTCATTCGCTATACAGCCAGGAGGGCTATTAACGAACTGGAGACTATTTTACCACCGGGATAAGGCAACGTTGCACGGGGAATAATCTCAAATTATGTTGTTTGTAAAAATCGTGGAGAAAAGTCGCTGTCAGGATGAATTAATGGAGAAAATATGAAGACGTAACGCGGCGTTTTTACTTAATGCAAATGGTTAACTATTAATGCTGTGATTATGACATATCTAATTCATTGTTTATGCTAAAAATAAAAAAGGCACCTGAGGTGCCTTTTTTGAGAAACATTACTCTTTATGTTTCGTAAACCGGCGCCGGACAACCACAAAGAAGACGGGCACGAAGAAAATTGCCAGAAGCGTTGCGGAAAGCATCCCTCCCATAACGCCTGTCCCGACAGCATTTTGCGCGCCGCTCCCGGCTCCTCTGCTGATGACCAGTGGCATCACGCCAAGGATAAAGGCCAGCGACGTCATCAGGATCGGTCGAAGGCGCATTCTGGATGCTTCCAGTGTGGCTTCAATGATCCCTTTACCTTCTTTATCCATCAGATCCTTAGCAAACTCGACGATCAGAATGGCGTTTTTCGCTGACAGACCAATCGTTGTCAGCAGACCGACCTGGAAATAGACATCATTATTTAACCCGCGAATCGATGCGGCGAGAAGTGCGCCCGTGACACCCAGCGGCACAACCAGCATGACCGAGAAGGGAATAGACCAGCTTTCATAAAGCGCAGCCAGGCACAGGAACACCACAATCAGTGAAATGGCGTACAGGGCAGGTGCCTGGTTACCAGACAGTCGTTCCTGATAAGACATTCCCGTCCAGTCATGGCCGATACCGGAAGGCAGTTTTGCGGCGAGGTTCTCCATCAAGGCCATCGCCTCACCGGTACTTTTACCCGGCGCGGACTCACCGAGGATCTCCATCGAAGGCATCCCGTTGTAGCGCTCCAGGCGAGGCGAGCCATACACCCAGTGCGAGCTGCTAAAGGAGGAGAACGGCACCATTTCTCCGTTCGCGCTGCGCACGTAGAGGTTGTTGATGTCCCCTGGCAACATACGGAAGTGAGCGTCGGCCTGGACGTACACTTTTTTCACGCGTCCATGATCGATAAAGTCGTTCACATAGGTTCCCCCCAATGCCGTCGAGATCGTCTGGTTGACGTCAGAGAGGCTGACGCCCAACGCCTGTGCCTTCTCCTGGTCGACATCCAGTTTGAACTGTGGGGTATCTTCCAGACCGTTAGGACGAACGCGAACCAGCAGATCGGGGTGCGCTCTCACCATGCCGAGCAGTTGATTACGCGCCTGGGTCAGTTGGGTATGCCCCAGGTTAGCTTGATCAATCAACTCAAAGTCAAAGCCCGTTGCAGTACCCAGCTCGATAATCGCAGGCAGGTTGAACGGGAACACGAGGCCATCTTTAATCTGACTGAAGGCCTTTGTCGCACGCCTTACAATCGCCTCAACGCTATTTTCTGCGCCGGGACGCGCTTCCCAGGGCTTCAGGCTAACGAATGCAATACCGGAGTTCTGACCCTGACCACTAAAGCTAAAGCCGTTCACGGTAAACACCGATTCAACGTTAGCCTTCTCGTTGTTGAGATAATAGTTTTGAACCTGGTCAAGCACCCGCTGGGTTCGCATCTGGGTGGCACCGGCGGGGAGCTGGACCATGGTCATAAATACGCCCTGATCTTCTTCGGGCAGGAAGGAGGTGGGTAAGCGCAGGAACAGTACGGCCATGCCACCGACGATGATGACGTATACCACCAGATAGCGCCCGGTCTTACGCAAAATACCGCTTACGCTGTTGCTGTAATGCTCCACGCTCCGGTCAAAGAGCGCATTAAACCAGCCGAAGAAGCCACCTTTCTTTTCGTGACGATCGCTGGAGACGGGCTTAAGCAAGGTGGCGCACAGTGCCGGTGTCAGAATCAGAGCGACCAGCACTGACAGCGCCATAGCCGAGACAATGGTCAGCGAGAACTGACGATAGATGGCTCCCGTTGAACCGCCAAAAAAGGCCATGGGGATAAAGACTGCTGAAAGCACCATGGCGATACCCACCAGTGCGCCCTGTATCTGCCCCATCGACTTCTGCGTCGCCTCTTTTGGCGGCAGCTTGTCCTCAACCATGACGCGTTCGACGTTCTCAACCACCACGATGGCGTCATCAACCAGCAGGCCAATCGCCAGCACCATACCGAACATGGTCAGGGTGTTGATGGAGAAACCGAACGCCGCCAGGATCGCAAACGTACCCAACAGCACGACCGGCACCGCAATTGTCGGGATAAGCGTCGCCCGCAGGTTTTGCAGGAAAAGATACATCACCAGGAAGACGAGAATGATCGCTTCGAACAGCGTTTTCACCACTTCGTGGATAGAGATCTTCACAAAAGGCGTGGTGTCGTAGGGGTAGACTACGTTCAGCCCCTGCGGGAAGAACTGCTGGAGCTGGGCCAGTTTGCTCTTGATGGCGGCGGCCGTGTCCAGTGCGTTTGCACCGGTAGCCAGCTTAATCCCCAGGCCGGTTGCCGCTTGCCCGTTGATTTTGGTGACCATATTGTAGTTTTCGCCACCCAGCTCAATGCGGGCCACATCTTTCAGATGAACCATGGAGCCGTCCTGGTTCACCTTGAGCGTCACGCGGCCAAACTCTTCCGGAGATTTCAGACGCGTTTGTGCAATGATCGAGGCGTTCAACTGCTGCCCCGGTACTGACGGCGTTCCGCCTAACTGGCCGGCCGCTATCTGGTCGTTCTGCGTTTTCAGCTGATTAATCACATCCAGCGGCGTCAGCTGGTATTTGTTCATCGCGTTGCTGTCGAGCCAGATGCGCATCGCATACTGGGCACCAAACAGCTGCACATCACCAACTCCCGTGGTGCGGCTAATGGCATCTTTCACGTTAGACGCGACATAGTCAGAGATGTCATCCTGCGTGAGGTCTTTGTTATCGGAGATAAAGCCTGCGACCAGCAGGAAGCTGCTGCTGGACTTCTCAACACCGATCCCTTGCTGCTGGACCTCTTGGGGGAGCAGCGGCATGGCGAGCTGCAGTTTGTTCTGCACCTGTACCTGCGCAATGTCCGGGTCTGTTCCGGACTGGAAGGTCAGCGTGATGGTGACATTACCTGCGGAATCGCTGGTGGATGACATATACATCAGGTTATCGATACCGTTCATGTTCTGTTCGATAACCTGCGTTACGGTATCCTGCACCGTTTGCGCATCAGCACCCGGATACGTTGCGGTGATAGCCACGGCGGGAGGGGCAATGGTCGGATACTGCGCGATGGGCAGTTTGAGAATGGCCAGCCCGCCTGCAATCATCAAAATGATGGCAAGCACCCAGGCGAAAACCGGCCGTTGGATAAAGAAATTAGCCATGTCGTCGTCCCTTAACCGGCTGGAGTCGTGGTGGTATCAGGCGTCGCGACGACGGTAGCGCCCGGTCTGACTTTTTGTAAGCCGCTGACAATGACGCGGTCGCCATTTTTCAGCCCTTCCGTCACCAGCCAGCGATCGCCAATCGCCTGAGGGGCAACGACGGTACGTGACTCAACCTGGTTTTTATCGTTAACCACCAGAACGGATGCATCACCGCGCGGCGTGCGGGTCACGCCTTGTTGTGGGACCAGAATCGCATCAGGCTGTGTGCCTTCATCAATGCGGGCCCGGACAAACATGCCAGGCAACAGCAGGTGCTGTGGGTTTGGGAAAATCGCGCGCAAGGTGATAGAGCCGGTACTTTCGTCGACCGTGACATCCGAGAACTGCAGCGTACCTTTCAACGGGTAGGGCTGACCATTCTCCATCACCAGCTCAACGGTGCTGGTGGCCTCTCCTTTTTGCAGGCTCGTCTGCTTCAGACGCATAAAATCACTGCTGGACTGGGTGACGTCGACATACATCGGATCAAGCTGCTGAACCGTTGCCAGGGCTGCGGCTTGCCCGTTCGTCACCAGTGCGCCTTCGGTGACGCTGGATTTACCGATGCGACCCTCGACGGGAGACGTCACTTTGGTATAGGCAAGATTAATGCGCGCGCTTTCAACGCCTGCCTGTGCGGCAACGACGCTGGCATCTGCTTGCTGCGCTGTCGCCACGGCCTGGTCGTATTCCTGCTTGCTGACATACTGCGTGCCAACCAGCGTGAGATAGCGTTTTACCGTCAGGTGCGCAATGTTAGCCGCCGCCTGGGCCTTCGCGAGTTCACCTTTCGCGTTGTCATACGCGGCCTGATAGGTGGCAGGATCGATCTGATAAAGTGACTCGCCGGCTTTTACATCACTTCCCTCTGTGAAGTTACGACGCAATATGATGCCGCTCACCTGAGGACGAACCTCCGCAACGCGAAAGGCATCTGTTCTGCCCGGGAGTTCGGTGGTGACAGCCAGAGGGGCGCTTTTCACAATATGCACGCTGACCTGAGGTGCCTGCGGATGCGGTGGTTGGTTTTCCTGACCATCGCATCCAGTGAGCAGTACCGCGCAGACAATAAAACCGGATAAGGGCAAACGTCTGAAATAATTCGTCATTACTGTTCCTTTAAATACCCATGAACCGATATTTGCCGTGAATCGGTAGCAGGGCAGAGGGATAAAAATAAAATGTAGGGCGTATAATAATGAGGGTAATTAATGTTTTTTAATTTATAAGTGCGAATGAACAGGCCTTAAGGCAAAAATCAGAATCAAACCTGGTGTTAGCGAGGATATACTTCTGGCTGGTTAATCAGATAAATGGCATTTAACGTGGTTCAATTATTCATCTCATGAATTTAATTATATCTATGCATTTGTCTTAATTATTAATTAAGCGATTTGACTTTTTTTGTGCAAAATTAAAACGCAAAGTAGTGAATACTTTCGTGTACCTGAACCGTGTAAATATAAACTTTGTGAGTAACGAGTAGTCGTCTATGGCGCGTAAAAAGAAAGAAGAGGCTCAACAAACCCGTCAGCAGCTGATTGAAGCGGCTATCGGGCAGTTTGCGACGCGGGGCGTGGCGAACACGACGCTGACGGATATCGCGGATGCAGCAAATGTTACACGGGGTGCCATCTATTGGCATTTTACCAGTAAAACAGAAATATTTAATGCCATCTGGGAACAGCAATTACCGTTTCGTGACATCATTCGTGACAGACTTTCTCTTTCTGCAGGCAGCGATCCCTTGTTAATGCTTCGTGAGCAATTTATTGCTGCGTTGCAATATATTGCACATGAGCCTCGGCAATGCGCTCTTTTGCAAATTTTGTATCATAAGTGTGAATTTAATAGCGATATGATTTCAGAGTGTGAAATCAGAAAACGTATTGGTTTTAATTATGAGTCTTTACGTGCCACGTTGCAGGACTGTATTTCGCGGAACCTCATTTCGTCACAGGTAAATGTTGATCTAACCCTGATTGTTTTCCACGGTTTTTTCAGCGGAATCATTAAAAACTGGTTAATGAATAACAGCAGCTTTAATCTTTATCAGCAGGCTCCTGCGCTGGTCGATAGCATTCTGGCGACACTCCCTGTCGTGCGGGTGTCGCCTCATGAGGATGATTTTAGCTCAGCGCCAGGTAACATTTCCCCTTGCGCGCAGAGCGTTTCGATGGTCTGCGCACTGACCGGCTTGCCCAACAGATAGCCCTGAAGCGTGTTGCAGCCCAGCGCCGTCAAAAAGGTTTGCTGTGCTTCGGTTTCCACCCCTTCCGCCACGACTTTCAGATTTAGCGTTTTTGCCAGGGCCACAATCGCTGAGACAATGGTGGCGTCTTCGCTTTCACCGCTTAACTCTTTCACGAACGCTCTGTCAATTTTCAACTCACAGGCCGGCAGGCGCTTGAGATAAAGCAGGCTGGAATAGCCTGTACCAAAATCATCAATGGACGCTTTCACGCCCGCGTCCGTCAGCTCTGTCAGCACGCGCACACTCTCATCCGGGTTGCTCATCGCCGTGGTTTCCGTCACTTCAAGGATCAGCATCTCCGGCGGTACGCTGTGACGCGTCAGGCAGTCGAGCACCGTTTTA
Organism: Enterobacter sp. RCC_40; assembly: GCF_041360735.1. Classification (NCBI taxonomy): domain Bacteria; kingdom Pseudomonadati; phylum Pseudomonadota; class Gammaproteobacteria; order Enterobacterales; family Enterobacteriaceae; genus Enterobacter; species Enterobacter sp. RCC_40. The sequence goes on along the minus strand of NZ_JBFUPR010000004.1, from coordinate 474,295 downwards.
ACCAGTGAAGGTTGCTCAAACTGCAGTGTCGACAGATTCACCGCCATCGACCAGTTTTGATGCCCCTGAAGGTGCCACTCCCGCAACTGACGGCAGGCCTCATTAAGCACCCAGTTACCAATCGGGATGATCAGCCCCGTTTTTTCCGCCAGCGGCAGGAACAGGTCTGGCGTCAGTAATCCCTGTTTCGGGTGTTGCCAGCGCAATAGCGCCTCGAACCCAAGGACAGGACCCGCCGGTGCGTGGAATTTTGGCTGATAAAGCAGGCGCAGTTCATTACGATCGATAGCCAGCCACAGATCGTTCATCAACTGGAGATGGGTCTGCGCCAGGGTGTTCATGGAGGGCTGGAAAAAGTGATAACCGTTTCGGCCCATGTGCTTCGTGTGGTACATCGCCGCATCGGCGTTAAACATCAGCTCGCGCTCGGTTTTACCGTCGTGGGGATAGAGCGCGATACCAATGCTAAGGGTTACCACCAGTTCATAGGGATCCAGATTGAATGGGCTATCGATAGCGCGAACCAGCGAGTTGGCCAGCGAGGCCGCATCATCCGGACCTTCTCCTTCTGCCAGCAGAACAAACTCATCACCACCGATACGGGCAAGGGTGAACTGACCCTTCAGGGGCGTGAGCAGGCGCTGCGTCACGGCGACAAGCAGTCTGTCACCGACATCATGGCCGTACGCATCGTTGATGGTTTTAAACCCGTCGAGATCCATGAACATCAGTGCAAAATGGGTGCCTTCACGGTCAGCTTTGCTGATGGCCTGATCGAGTCGGTCCTCCAGCAAAACACGGTTCGGCAGACGCGTCAGCGTATCCTGCAAAGCCAGTTGAGCGAGTTCGCGGTTCGCTTCTGCAAGGGATGAGGCCAGAAGAGAGGTTCGTGCCTGAAGGCGGGCATCCAGCATCGAGACCAGCAGCGTGATCCCCAGTATGGCGAGTGCGACGACGCTGACCAGTACTGCCAGCCAGCTGCCGTTAATACCTTCATGATGTGTCATGGTCGACATTGGGAACTGAGCGGCTTTCATCCCGGCATAGTGCATACCGGCAATGGCGATCCCCATCGTAACGGCGGCGGCAAGACGCATCAGAGACACCTGAGACGCTTCATGCCGCAAGCGGAACGTCAGCCATAATGCGGCGAGCGAAGCCGCAAGCGCAATGACAACCGAAATGGCCACCCATGTTTTGTCCCAGATAATACCGGGAGAGACTTCCAGCGCCGCCATGCCAGTGTAATGCATCGCCACAATGCCGCAGCCCATCACTAACGCACCGGGCAGCAGACGGCGCAAACGTAACTGCTCACAGCTAACAAGCCACAGCGCAAACAGTGACGAGCCCACGGCGATAACCATGGATAGCACCGTCAGGGTCGCGTTGTAGCGCATGCTCATGGAGAGGTCCATCGCCAGCATGCCGATAAAATGCATGGCCCACACGCCAATCCCCATGGCAATACCGCCGCCGGCCAGCCAGACGCGCGCAGCCACGCCCTGACTCCCGGCAACACGAGCAGCCATATTCAGCGCGGTATAGGCAGCAAGGATAGCAACAACAAAGGAGAGGACGACGAGGATATGGTTGTATTGGCTAACCAGCATGATCGGTTCTACTCGAGTGTGAGGTTACGCAGGTGCGGTTGAGAAGGGCGAGACATTATCATCGTAAGGTAACGGCTCAAAGGGATTTAAATCCCCGTTTTTAGTGGGTCATAATAGTGAGTTTAGCGACGTCAGGCGGTTAGTCGAGTTCTGAGCAGTTCACTAATTTTAGCGGATTTACGGAATTCATATTGCGACACTTATCGGCTTCAGTGCTCATCAGTTCAATCCACTGCATCAGGAGCGCGTCGAAGAGGAAAACCGAGACAGCAAATACAACCAGCCACCAGTATTTACGAATCATACGTATCGTTCCGGGTGAAGAGGTTCAGTGAGGTGGTGGAAATATACACGAAAAGTTGCGATTTAAAAGGGGGATAAACGAAGGTTTACACAGCCTTGACGGTGACAGGCACGGGCAATAAAAAAGGCGCATCCCCATGCCAGGTAGCGCCTTTTTAAACAAGCATTTCGCTAACCGAAATTAGTTCATGCCGTATTTTTTCAGTTTCTTACGCAGTGTACCACGGTTGATACCCATCATCAGGGCAGCGCGGGTTTGGTTACCGCGGGTGTATTGCATCACCATGTCCAACAGTGGCTGTTCAACTTCAGCCAGTACCAGCTCATACAGGTCATTAACATCCTGACCGTTCAGTTGAGCAAAATAGTTCTTCAGTGCCTGTTTAACCGAGTCACGCAGGGGCTTTTGAGTTACCTGATCCTGAGAGTTAACGGTAGAAACGGTCAGTACGTCAGAATTTACGCGTTGTTCGAACATAGTTCTGTCAGCTCTTTATTTCATTACGCAAGATTTTCGAAGTATGCCTCCAACGCCTCCAGCTGTACGCTGGCATCCTCTATGGCGTTGAATGTGCGCCGAAACTGGTCATTTGGAGCGTGCTCCTGGAGATACCAGGATACGTGTTTACGCGCAATTCGGTACCCTTTTGCCTGACCATAAAAGTCATGCAATTCCCGAACATGCGAACAAAGCAAGCGCTTTACCTCTGCCAGTGGCAGTGGGGCAAGCAACTCCCCAGTGTCCAGATAATGCTGGATTTCCCGAAAGATCCAGGGTCTTCCCTGAGCGGCACGTCCTATCATCAGAGCATCAGCTCCCGTATAGTCGAGCACAGCTCTGGCTTTAAGCGGGTCAGTAATGTCACCATTCGCGATAACCGGAATGGAAACTTTCTGCTTAACTGCCCGAATGCTGTCGTATTCAGCTTCACCATTGAACAAACAGGCGCGAGTGCGTCCATGGATGGTCAGGGCCTGAATGCCACAGTCTTCGGCCAGTTGGGCAATCTCTACACAGTTACGGTGTTCCGGCGACCAACCCGTGCGAATCTTCAACGTAACAGGAACGTCCACTGCGCTGACAACCGCGGTCAGGATAGACTTCACCTGGTCGGGGTATTGCAGAAGGGCTGAACCTGCAAGCTTGCGATTCACTTTCTTGGCGGGGCAACCCATATTGATATCAATAATCTGGGCGCCACTTTCCACGTTAATCCGCGCGGCATCTGCCATCTCTTCAGGCACGCTTCCGGCAATTTGCACGGTGCGAATACCTGGTTCATCAACGTGCACCATCCGAAGGCGGGACTTATCGCTTTCCCACACCTGTGGGTTAGACGACATCATCTCGGAAACGGTTAAACCTGCCCCCATCTCATAGCACAGCGTCCTGAACGGCCGGTCGGTAATACCTGCCATTGGGGCTGCGATCAGGCGATTTCTGAGCTGGTAGTGTCCGATGCGCATGAGTTAAGAAATGACCATACTGTGACTGCAAGGCGGCGTATATTACGCATTTTTTGCACGAGATGAAAGGCCAAACTTTGAACAATCCACTGTTGTAGATCAAGGAATCGCCGCTCTGTCCTTCAGGTGAAAATTATAAACCTGTTAAATCATAAAGTTATGATGTAATGATTATTTTATAGCCGCTTACAATTTCCCGTAACTTCTCATCATTTCTGAATAAATGCATCACTTGAGCGGGATAATCTGCTGTTTTTAGCAGCAGATTATCCCGCTTGTTTGCGATCTGAGTCGCATTTTAGAACATGATCTGCATGCGAAAAATGCGCATTATTCGACGACTACGCGACCATGAAGGGGTTGTACCGGGCGGTTATTTTCGTGGTGCATCGTATGGGAGAATTTCTCAAGCTGCTCTGCAGAGACGGTCAGCGGGTGCTTCAGTACAATCCAGGTTACCCCCTCTGAGCACGGCGGTGTGGTCAGCGAGCCGCTAAAGCGCCAGTACGTTTTATCTTTTGGAATCAGCTTGTTCAGATTGAGATCCTGCTTAATGGAGACGTTCTGTTCGGCCTGCTCAGGCATGACGCTCCACAGCTTATCCAGCTCCGGGTTCGCGGCCCCTTTATCGAACATGACCGCCACCACCGCCAGCTCTCCGGCCGCGTTTTTGTGCACCAGATGCATTTCCATCGCAAATTTCTTGCCATGTACGGTGTTTTCGCTCGGTGCGTGGAAATGGAACTGTTGCAGGGTCCAGGTTTGCTTATCGAGGGTAAGGGTATCGCGGGTTTCCGGCTTTTCGCTTGCCTGAATGGTGTGGCCGTTGTTCGTCAGCGTCACAGGGCCATCAATGTAATGCGTTTGCAGCGGGGAGAGGTGCGCGTTCGCGGTGGATTCAATGTTGATGGGGGACTGGTTCATCCCGCTTTGACAGGTTTTGTAGGCCTCGTCCAGTTCGCCCCAGTGTTCCGGTGCGCCTTCGCCTTCGTAGCTCCAGTGTGATGCGCAGGCTGAAGCCGAGATAATGCTCAGCGCGAAGAGCGCTGCCTTGCCAGTAAAGTGGGTCATAGTATTCTTCCGGTGAATTATTGTGGTTCAAACCATTTTTATCAATATGATTTGTGTGGGTATTTTACCGGAGAAGGGCACGGGAAGAGAGGATTATCGGAGGAAGAGAGGCGTGGTCAGATGACCACGCCAATGGCTTACTTTTTACGGCCCGTAATACGACACCACTCTTCTTTTTCGACCACCGGGTCGAGGGCGAAAAGATCGGCGTAGGCTTCGCAAACGCTGTCAGCCTGGCTTGCCAGGATCCCGGAAAGCCCCAGCAGACCGCCGTCAACGGGCAGTACGCTGATTAACGGGGCCAGTTCGCGTAATGGGCCGGCCAGAATGTTCGCCACCACCACATCGGCTTTCATGGCTTCTGGCTGCGCATCCGGCAGATACAGTTCAAGACGGTCAGAAACGCCGTTGCGTTCAGCGTTATCACGGCTGGCCTGAATAGCCTGTGGATCGATATCGATCCCAATGGCTTTGGCCGCGCCCAGTTTCAGCGCCGCGATAGCGAGGATCCCGGATCCGCATCCGAAGTCGATCACCGTCTTGCCGTCCAGATCCAGACTGTCCAGCCACTGCAGGCACAGAGAAGTCGTCGGGTGAGTACCGGTCCCAAATGCCAGGCCCGGATCCAGCATCACGTTTACCGCGTTTTCATCCGGAACGTCACGCCAGCTCGGGCAGATCCACAGACGTTTACCGAACTGCATCGGGTGGAAGTTATCCATCCACTCACGTTCCCAGTCTTTGTCTTCCAGCTGTTCGATTTTGTGTGCAAAACCCGCACCCAGCAGCGGATGATTTTCCAGGATCGCGACAACCTCTTTCATGTCAGTTTCTGCATCAAACAGGCCAATAACGTCGGTATCACCCCACAGGCGGGTTTCGCCCGGCAGTGGCTCAAACACCGGCGTGTCATGCGTGTCCTGGAAGGTGATGGAGACCGAACCGGCTTCCATCAGCGCATCGCTTAGCTCTTCGGCGTTAGCGCCGGTTGTATTCAGTTTTAGTTGGATCCACGGCATGGCAAAACTCTTTATTTATCAGTAGAAATCGTAGCGGGCTGTGGGACAGGCTGACCGAAACGGTTCCCGACCACAAACGCCAGTAAACTTAACAGTAACGAAGGCACAATAGGATGGAAGCCCAGGTACTGAATTTTAAATGTAGCTAGCACGGCATACAGCACACCGCCGACAATCATGCCGCTCAGGGCGCCGGCAGCGTTGGCGCGCTCCCAGTAGAGGCCCAATACCAGCGGCCACAGGAAGACGGCTTCAAGGCCGCCAAACGCCAGCAGGTTCAGCCAGATGATCATCTCCGGCGGACGCCATGCGGCTAACAGCAGCAGCGCGCCTAAAACGAGCGTAATCACCGCCGACATACGCTTCAGGCGTCGTTCATTTTGCACCTGCTCAGGACGCAGGTTCAGGTAGAGATCTTTAATGATCGTAGCGGAACTCTGCAGTAGCTGGGCGTTAATGGTCGACATTATGGCGGCCATTGGCGCGGCGAGGAATATCCCCGCGGCAAAAGGCGGAAGCACTTTGACCATCAGGGTTGGGATCACCAAATCGGGAACCGTAAGGTCGGGGATCACCGCACGTCCTAACGCACCCGCCAGATGCATGCCGAACATCAGGATTGCAACAACGACCGTCCCGATAATAATACCCCGGTGAACGGCTTTGCTGTCTTTATATGAGATACAACGCACGGCGGTATGCGGCAGGCCAATAACACCAAAGCACACCAGCACCCAGAACGACGTCATAAATGTTGGCGAAAGGATATCATCCGCACCCTGCGGGGAAATCAGTTTCGGGTCAATCGCTTCCAGAGTTTCAACGGCATGGCTCAGACCACCTGCGGCGTGAACAATTCCCACCAGCAGAACGATTGTGCCAACGAGCATCACCATCCCCTGCAGCGTATCGTTCAGCACGCTGGCGCGAAATCCGCCAAACGCGGTATACAGCGCAATGCTCACCCCAAAGATGATAAGGCCCGTCTCATAGGGGATCCCAGCAGCGGTTTCCAGCAGACGTGCCCCGCCGATGAACTGCACCGTCATTGCACCAATAAACGCGACCAGCAGGCTTAAGCTTGCCAGCCACACCAGCAGACGGCTCTGGTAGCGCGCAAACAGCATATCGTTGAGCGTCACGGCGTTATAACGGCGTGCCAGAATGGCAAACTTTTTACCCAGTATACCCAGCGAGAGCCAGACGGCAGGCAGCTGAATCATTGCCAGCAGCACCCAGCCTAACCCGTATTTATAGGCTGCACCGGGGCCACCGATAAACGAGCTGGCGCTGATATAGGTGGCGGTAAGCGTCATGGCCAGCACGACACCGCCCATCGAGCGACTGCCGAGGAAATACTCATTCAGGAAGGTGCCGGTGGTTCTCTTACGCATTGCATAAACGGACAAACCAAACACGACCACCAGATACGCGACCAGCGGCAGAATGACTTCAAGCTGCATCATCATCCTCCAGCGGGATATCCCGGTAGATAAATTTCACCATTGCCCAGCACAGCAGGATAAAGACCAGCGGCACCAGCAGGCAGGCCATTTCGAACCAGTGAGGCAGGCCGGTAATGCCGATAGCCGAGTCAGGTAAGTAAGCGGTCACCAACCATGCGGCAAGATAGAGAAGGGTCAGCCACAGCGCCCATCGCGCTTCTTTATGGGCCTGAACAAAACGCTTGTCCATTTTTTGTCCCTTGTGGATGAATAAAGCGGGGATTGTACATGATGGGGCTTTCCGATCCCCAGAAATAAAAAAAGGCCGGATTATCCGGCCTTTTTGGCGTGACTGCGCGCTTACTTCTCTTGCAGACCGAGTTTTTTCTCCAGATAGTGGATGTTAGTCCCACCATTCTGGAAGTGCTCGTCGCTCATGATACGCATCTGCAGTTCAACGTTGGTTTTTATACCGTCGATGATCAGCTCCTGCAGGGCGTTCTTCATGCGGGCAATTGCCACGTCACGGTTTTCGCCGTAGCAGATAAGCTTACCGATCATGGAGTCATAGTACGGCGGTACGGTGTAACCCGCGTAGATATGAGACTCCCAACGCACACCAAAGCCACCCGGCGCGTGGAAACGCGTGATTTTACCCGGGCTTGGCAGGAAGGTATTCGGGTCTTCGGCGTTGATACGGCATTCCACCGCATGGCCTTTGACCACAACTTCTTCCTGTTTGATGGATAGGGGCTGACCCGCAGCGATACGCAGCTGTTCTTTGATCAGGTCAACGCCGGTAATCATTTCGGTAACCGGGTGTTCTACCTGAATACGGGTGTTCATCTCAATGAAGTAGAACTCGCCGTTTTCGAACAGGAACTCGAAAGTACCCGCACCGCGATAGCCGATATCGACACAGGCTTTAGCACAACGCTCGCCGATGTAGCGACGCAGTTCCGGCGTAATGCCCGGTGCTGGCGCTTCTTCAACCACTTTCTGGTGACGACGCTGCATGGAGCAGTCACGTTCTGCCAGATAGATAGCGTTACCCTGACCGTCAGCCAGCACCTGAATTTCGATGTGGCGTGGGTTTTCCAGGTATTTTTCCATGTACACCATGTCATTGCTGAAAGCTGCTTTCGCTTCCGCTTTGGTCATGGAGATGGACTGAGCCAGTTCAGCATCGCTACGCACAACGCGCATACCGCGACCGCCGCCGCCGCCGGACGCCTTGATGATAACCGGATAGCCAATGCGTTTCGCATGAGCACGGTTAGCATCCATGTCGTCGGTCAGAGGACCGTCAGAGCCCGGTACGGTTGGAACACCGGCTTTTTTCATCGCGGTGATTGCGGACACTTTATCGCCCATCAGGCGGATAGTGTCAGCTTTCGGGCCGATGAAGATAAAGCCAGAGCGCTCAACCTGCTCAGCAAAGTTGGCGTTCTCAGAGAGGAAGCCATAACCCGGATGAATTGCCACCGCGCCGGTGATTTCAGCGGCGCTGATGATAGCCGGGATGTTCAGATAGCTTTTTACGGACGGAGCCGGGCCAATACAGACCGTCTCATCCGCCAGCAATACGTGTTTTAAATCGCGATCCGCGCTTGAGTGCACAGCGACGGTCTTGATGCCCAGTTCTTTACAGGCACGAAGAATACGCAGTGCAATCTCGCCGCGGTTGGCGATAACAATTTTATCCAGCATGTTCGCCTCGTTACTCGATGACGACCAGCGGCTCGTCAAATTCAACCGGCTGACCACTTTCGACCAGAATCGCTTTCACAGTGCCTGATTTGTCTGCTTCGATCTGGTTCATCATTTTCATCGCTTCAACGATGCACAGGGTATCGCCTGCGTTGACTTTCTGACCCACTTCGATGAACGCTTTCGCATCCGGGCTCGGGGTGCGGTAGAAAGTACCAACCATTGGGGAACGTACGATGTGACCACTGATTTCTGCTGCAGCGGCAGGTGCGGCTTCAGCTGCTGGTGCAACGGCTGCGGAAAGCGCAGGCTGCTGCACTGGCGCAGCATAAGCCTGCTGCATTACCGGGAAGCTAGCGGCTGGGGCTGCACGGCTGATGCGTACAGACTCTTCGCCTTCAGAAATTTCCAGTTCGGAGATGCCTGATTCTTCAACCAGCTCGATCAGTTTTTTAATCTTACGAATATCCATGAGTGGGTTCCGTACTCTTGTTTAGTGTGATTGTGACAAGCGTTTTACCGCTGTCTGTAAAGCGTATGAATAGCCGTCAGCGCCCAGTCCGCAAATAACGCCAGCGGCGATATCTGATAGATAGGAATGGTGGCGGAACGGCTCTCGGGCGTGCACGTTGCTCAGGTGGATCTCGATAAACGGGATACTCACTGCGAGCAGTGCGTCGCGAATAGCAACACTGGTGTGCGTAAACGCGGCCGGATTGATCAGGATATAGTCCACAATGTCTTTAGCCTGATGAATACGGTCGATGATTGCGTACTCCGCGTTCGACTGAAAATGATCCAAATCCACATTCAGCGACGTTGCTTCCGTGCTCAGACGGTTAACAATTTCACTCAATGTTAGCGAGCCGTACTTCTCTGGCTCGCGGGTGCCGAGCATGTTCAGGTTCGGTCCGTTTAAAACTAAGATATGGAACTTATCAGCCATTGTGCCGCTATCTCCTGCGATTCTCCGGTAAAAAACAAAATATACCTTCGAAGCACGATTGTCACCTTTTCAGAGGCCTAAAACCGCTGTCGGGTAAACCAAAGTCGCACATTATAACGATTTCGTAGCATTTGGCAGCTAAATACTGGTCTTATCAGGGAAGATTATCAACCGCTATCCGAAAAAGATTCGCGGTTGACAGGGATTCTGCGGGAAAACGCACAGTTTCGCGAATTATCGCAACCACTGACGGAACTTCTTGTAACGCCATGCTAAAAGCGCCACAGCCAGCAGCGCGTAGAGCATGGGCTGCGGGGAGAGGATCTTCACCGACCACAGATAATGGATGGGTGCGAGGATCGCGACAAGATAGACGAAGTTGTGCAGCAGTTGCCAGCGCCTGCCCAATGTACGTTGTGCATATTGCGTTGATGTCAGTGCTAATGCCAGTAACACCAGCCAGCTCACGATACCTAACGTCAGGTACGGACGGGTGACCAGTTCGCGGCCCAGCAGTGCCAGGTTGTTAATGCCCAGTTCCAGCAAGGCGTAGCTGGTCAAATGGAGCGTCGCCCAGGCAAAACACCATAGTCCCAAAAGCCGGCGGGTGCGTATCAATAATGGCTGTTTAGCGTAGCGTGCTAACGGTGACACCAGCAAGGTCGCCAGTAAAAATTTCAGAGCCATCCGACCGGTAAAGTGCTGGATATCCTTTGCCGGATCAGCGCTAAAAAGCCCCTGGCTGGCGGCCCAGAATAACCAGATAAAAGGAAGCAACCCGGCTAAGTGCAACAGCACTTTCAGCCAGGTTATCTGTTTTGCCGTTAAACGCACTCAGAAGTTCTCCCGTAAATTAAGGCCACGGTAAAGCGACGCCACTTCATCAGCGTAGCCGTTAAACAGCAGTGTCGGCTGACGCTTCACATCCAGCGCGCCGCCGGAACCGATAAATCGCTCAGTGGCCTGCGACCAGCGGGGATGATCGACGTGCGGGTTCACATTGGCAAAAAAGCCATATTCGTCGGGTGCCGCCAGGTTCCAGGTCGTGGGTGGACGTTCGCGGGTGAGCTTAATGCTGACGATAGATTTAATCCCTTTAAAACCGTACTTCCACGGCACCGTTAAGCGAACAGGCGCGCCGTTCTGCGGCGGGAGTGCTTTGCCGTAAACACCGACGGTCAGCAGCGTAAGAGGATGCATCGCTTCATCGAGCCGTAACCCTTCGACATACGGATATGCAAGCCCACCGCCGATAAACCGATCTTTCTGGCCCGGCATCTCGTCCGGGGCGTAGCGCGTCTGGAAAGAGACATATTTTGCGTTGCTGGTGGGTTCAACCATCGCCAGCAGTTTATGCAGCGGGAAGCCTACCCAGGGCACAACCATCGACCAGGCTTCCACGCAGCGCATGCGGTAGATACGCTCTTCCAGTGGGAAACGGGTGGTGAGATCGTGATGGTCCAGCGTCAGCGGTTTTGCCACTTCACCGTCGATTTTCAGCGTCCACGGATCGGTTTTCATACTCCCCGCGTTGGCCGCAGGATCGGCCTTATCGAGACCAAATTCGTAGAAATTGTTATAGCCGGTCACTTTGTCTTCCGGCGTGAGCGTCAGTGTGTTTTGCCACTGAGCGGGCTTCGTAAAGGTGAGCGGGGCGCCGGAAGGGGCTTTGGGGCGATCGTTACCTTTAAACCAGTCGAGCAGGTCGGCATGAGCCGCAGGGGAAAGCGTCAGTGCGGTGGCGCTGATGCCAAGCATTTTCAGGATCTGGCGGCGCTGTAACATAAAGACAGATTCAGACGTTACGTCGGCTTCCGTCAGTTTTCGGGTTTTCATGGCATCCTCCGTCATGCGTTTTTCTAAGCATGACGGAGGAGAGGGATTAGCGCGAATATGTCACGAAAATTTGAAGATTAGGCAATTTTCACCAGTGCGCGGCCATGGAACTGGTTGTCCATGATCTTGCTGGCATATTCAGGCGCCTGGCTAAGCGTGATTTCGGTTGCGCTCTGAGTAAAGAACGTGTCCGGCAAATCGCGCTGCAGACGTTCCCAGGCCGCAATGCGGCGCGCCGCCGGGGTCATTACGGAATCAACACCCTGCAGGCGAACGTTACGCAGAATAAAGGGCATCACGGTGGTGGGCAGGGCAAAACCGCCCGCCAGACCACAGGCTGCCACGCAGCCGCCGTAGTTCATCTGCGCCAGCACTTTTGCCAGCACTTTGTCACCGACGGTATCTACCGCACCTGCCCAGAGCTGTTTTTCCAGTGGACGGGTTTCGGCAAACTCGTCGCGGCTCAGGATGCGATTAGCGCCGAGCTGACGCAGGTACGCGTGGGTGCTCTCGCGCCCGGATACTGCCGCAACCTGGTAACCCAGTTTGTGCAGCAATGTCACCGCCGTGCTGCCCACACCACCGCTGGCACCGGTCACGACGATCTCACCCGATTCAGGGCGAATACCGGCATCTTCCAGCGCCATCACGCACAGCATGGCGGTAAAGCCTGCTGTACCGATGATCATCGCTTTACGACCATCCAGGCCTTGTGGCATCGGCACCAGCCAGTCGCCTTTCACGCGCGCCTGTGTCGCCAGCCCGCCCCAGTGATTTTCACCCACGCCCCAGCCCGTGAGCAGCACCTGCTGGCCGGCATGGAAGCGCGGATCTTCGCTCGCATGAACCCGGCCCGCAAAATCGATACCTGGCACCATAGGGAAATTTCGGATGATTTTACCCTTCCCGGTAATAGCCAGCGCATCTTTATAATTTAAACTGGACCAGTCGATGTCGACGGTCACTTCGCCTGCCGGCAGTCGGCTCTCTTCAACGGCCTGCACCGAGGCAAGCGTTTTGCCGTCCTGCTGTTCTAAGATCAAAGCCTGCATACAGGGTCCTCACGACTCAGATGATTGGAAAATAGCTCCTGAAGACTATACTCCCTCAGGGAAAAGCAATGCCGATTTAACGCAATAAATTGCCAGATACGCCAGGTTTGATAGTATGCCGCATTTGAAATGCAAGTTAGCGCTTACTCGCTACCCCCTCAACCCACGGAGTTATCTCAAGGATGCGATTAACGACGAAGTTCTCGGCTTTTATCACCTTACTGACGGGGCTAACCATTTTTGTCACGCTCCTTGGCTGTTCTCTGAGCTTTTATAACGCCATTCAGGACAAGCTGGTTAATCGGGTGCAGTCTGTCGCGTCGGTGATTGATAATCGTCTCCTCACCACCCCGCTGCCGGCGCTGTCCCGCGAGCTGGATGAGTTGATGGTGCCTGTCGATATTGTCCAAATCGACATTCTGCAGGGAAAGCATAATGTTTTAAGCCATGCCCGGCAGGACAGCTATCGGCCTGCGGGCGTGGTAAGCCAGTACCGGGAAGTGACGGTGCATTCCCTTAAAAACCCGGGCATGACCATAAACATGGTCTACCTCGATCCGATGGCCAGCTACTTCCGCTCGATGATGACCACCGCGCCGCTCACCGTCGCCGTCGCGTTTATTGTCCTGCTGATTTTTCTCGCAGTTCGCTGGCTGCGCCGTCAGCTCTCTGGTCAGGAACTGCTGGAGATGCGTTCCGTGCGAATACTGAACGGTGAACGCGGCCCGCAGGTGCGCGGCTCGATCCATGAATGGCCTGCACGTGCCAGCAGTGCGCTGGATATGCTGCTCTCAGAAATTCAGTTCGCTAGCGACCAGCGCAGCCGTATGGACACGCTGATCCGCTCTTACGCTGCGCAGGATAATAAAACCGGGCTGAACAACCGTCTTTTCTTTGATAATCAACTGGCCACGTTGCTGGACGATCCGGAAAAAGTCGGGACGCACGGTGTTGTCATGATGATTCGCCTGCCCGATTTCGATCTGCTGCGCGACACCTGGGGACAGCGCGTGGCGGAAGAGAATCTCTTTACGCTGATCAACCTGCTCTCCACCTTTATTATGCGTTATCCGGGTGCGCTACTGGCCCGTTATCACCGCAGCGACTTTGCCGTGCTGCTGCCTCACCGTACTCTGAAAGAGTCAGAAAGCATCGCCAGCCAGCTGCTGAAAGCGGTGGATGCGCTGCCGCAGAGCAAAATGCTCGACAGGGACGATATGGTTCATATGGGCATCTGTGCCTGGCGCGGCGGCCAGTCGACGGAACAGGTGATGGAACATGCTGAAGCGGCAACCCGTAACGCCGTGTTGCAGGGCGCTAACGGCTGGGCAGTGTACGACGATTCGTTACCAGAAAAAGGGCGCGGCAATGTGCGCTGGCGAACGTTGATAGAGCAAATGCTCAGCCGCGGCGGGCCGCGCATTTATCAAAAACCGGCGGTGATGAAAAACGGGAACGTTCATCACCGTGAGCTGATGTGCCGTATTTTTGACGGTACGGAAGAGGTCATCTCCGCGGAATATTTACCGATGGTGCTGCAGTTTGGGCTTTCTGAAGAGTACGACCGCCAGCAGATCACCCGACTCATTCCGTTTTTATCCTTTTGGCCCGAAGAAAACCTGGCGCTACAGGTTACCGTGGAGTCGTTAATTCGCCCGCGTTTTCAGCGCTGGTTGCGTGATACATTAATGCAATGCGAAAAATCGCAACGCAAACACATTATTTTTGAACTTGCTGAGGCGGATGTGGGTCAACACATCAGCCGGTTACGTCCGGTAGTACGGTTGATTAATGCGCTAGGTGCCCGTGTCGCGGTCACGCAGGCGGGTTTAACGCTGGTTAGTACTAACTGGATTAAGGAACTGGATGTGGAGTTATTAAAGCTGCATCCGGGGCTGGTAAGGAACATTGAAAAGCGCACGGAAAACCAGCTGCTGGTACAGAGTCTGGTGGAAGCGTGCAAGGGAACGCGAACACAAGTCTTTGCCACGGGCGTGCGCTCCAGAAGCGAATGGCAGATGTTGACAGAGCGCGGTGTGACGGGCGGTCAGGGGGATTTTTTTGCCTCCTCTCAGCCGCTTGACACCAATGTGAAAAAATATTTGCAAAGATACTCTGTTTGACCTGCCGTTTAATCCGTTTTCACGTAGAATATCGCGCCTGTAGCTTTGAGTATGACGAGCAAAAAGCCAGTGAACGACCTTTAGCGGGTTACAAATGTCAGTGAGGGACGCTACTGTGTACTCAGCCCTGAGGGAATCAGGGAAAGATTTGTAACATCAGGATACGAACTGCACAAATTTTCACCGCTGCAGATGATTTTTGCGCCTTGTCGCTGCTGCGTGTGGTTGGTAAAGTAAGCGGATTTTGTTTTCCGCCCCAGCTTTCAGGATTATCCCTTAGTATGTTGAAAAAATTTCGTGGCATGTTTTCCAATGACCTGTCCATTGACCTGGGTACCGCGAATACCCTTATTTACGTTAAAGGACAAGGCATCGTATTGAATGAGCCTTCCGTTGTGGCCATTCGTCAGGATCGTGCCGGCTCGCCGAAAAGCGTAGCCGCTGTGGGTCATGACGCGAAGCAGATGCTGGGACGTACCCCTGGCAACATCGCCGCAATCCGCCCAATGAAAGACGGCGTTATCGCTGACTTCTTCGTGACTGAAAAAATGCTTCAGCACTTCATCAAGCAGGTTCACAGCAACAGCTTCATGCGCCCAAGCCCGCGTGTTCTGGTGTGTGTGCCGGTTGGCGCCACCCAGGTTGAACGTCGCGCAATCCGTGAATCAGCCCAGGGTGCAGGCGCGCGTGAAGTGTTCCTGATTGAAGAGCCAATGGCGGCGGCAATCGGTGCGGGTCTGCCTGTTTCTGAAGCGACCGGTTCTATGGTGGTGGATATCGGTGGTGGTACCACTGAAGTGGCCGTTATCTCCCTGAACGGCGTGGTGTACTCCTCTTCCGTGCGTATCGGTGGCGATCGTTTCGACGAAGCCATCATTAATTATGTGCGTCGTAACTACGGTTCCCTGATCGGCGAAGCGACCGCTGAGCGTATCAAGCATGAAATCGGTTCCGCTTACCCGGGCGATGAAGTGCGTGAAATCGAAGTTCGCGGCCGTAACCTGGCTGAAGGTGTTCCACGCGGCTTTACCCTGAACTCCAACGAAATTCTGGAAGCGCTGCAGGAACCTCTGACCGGTATCGTGAGCGCAGTGATGGTTGCCCTGGAACAGTGCCCACCAGAACTGGCGTCTGACATCTCCGAGCGCGGTATGGTTCTGACCGGTGGTGGTGCGCTGCTGCGTAACCTCGACCGCCTGTTAATGGAAGAGACAGGTATTCCTGTCGTAGTTGCAGAAGATCCACTGACTTGCGTCGCCCGTGGTGGTGGCAAGGCGCTGGAAATGATCGACATGCACGGCGGCGACTTGTTCAGCGAAGAGTAGTCATTGTGAAAGGGTAGCGTATCGCTACCCTTTCTCTCTGACACGAGAATACGCATAGCCTATGAAGCCAATTTTTAGCCGTGGCCCATCGCTACAGTTTCGCCTCATTCTGGCGGTCCTGGTTGCGCTTGGGGTCATTATTGCCGATAGCCGCCTCGGTACGTTCAGTCAGATCAGAACGTACATGGATACCGCCGTCAGTCCTTTCTACTTTATTTCAAATGGTCCCCGTGAGTTGCTCGACTCCGTTTCCCAAACGTTGTCTTCACGTGACCAACTCGAACTCGAAAACCGGGCATTACGTCAGGAACTGCTGTTGAAAAACAGCGAGCTGCTGATGCTGGGACAATATAAGCAGGAAAACGCGCGTCTGCGTGAGCTGCTTGGCTCGCCGCTGCGTCAGGATGAGCAGAAGATGGTGACGCAGGTGATCTCCACCGTCAACGATCCCTACAGCGATCAGGTTGTGATCGACAAAGGAAGCGTGAACGGTGTGTATGAAGGTCAGCCTGTTATCAGTGATAAAGGCGTTGTAGGCCAGGTTGTTGCTGTGGCCAAACTGACCAGCCGCGTTCTGCTGATCTGCGATGCCACGCATGCGTTGCCGATTCAGGTACTGCGTAATGACATTCGCGTCATCGCGGCCGGTAACGGGTGTACCGACGATCTCCAGCTGGAACATCTGCCGGCTAACACGGACATTCGTGTGGGCGACGTTCTGGTGACGTCGGGTCTGGGTGGACGTTTCCCTGAAGGGTATCCGGTTGCGGTTGTCTCTTCGGTGAAGCTTGATACGCAGCGTGCCTATACCGTGATTCAGGCGCGTCCAACCGCGGGTTTACAGCGTCTTCGCTACCTGCTGCTGCTGTGGGGCGCCGACCGCAATGGTGCTAACCCCATGACGCCTGAAGATGTTCATCGCGTCGCGAATGAACGCCTGATGCAAATGATGCCGCAGGTTCTGCCGGCACCGGATGCCATGGGACCCCCTGCGCCAGTACCGGCCCCTGCTACGGGGCTAACGCAGCCGCTGCCGGATGCACCGCCACCGCCTAAACTCTCCTCGGGAGGGCAGTAGTGGCAAGTTATCGTAGCCAGGGACGCTGGGTTATCTGGCTCTCATTTCTCATTGCGCTGTTACTGCAAATCATGCCCTGGCCGGACGACATTCTCGTTTTCCGGCCAAACTGGGTATTGCTCATTTTGCTCTACTGGATCCTTGCCCTGCCGCACCGCGTAAATGTCGGCACAGGTTTTGTGATGGGTGCCATACTGGATCTCATTAGTGGCTCTACGCTTGGCGTGCGCGCCTTGTCCATGAGTATTATTGCGTACCTCGTCGCACTTAAATTCCAGCTCTTTCGTAACCTCGCGCTCTGGCAACAGGCGCTGGTGGTGATGTTGTTGTCGCTTGCTGCGGATATCGTTGTTTTCTGGGCAGAGTTTTTAGTGATCAACGTCTCTTTCCGACCGGAAGTGTTCTGGAGTAGTGTAGTAAACGGTGTGCTCTGGCCGTGGCTGTTCCTGCTGATGCGTAAGGTTCGCCAGCAGTTTGCTGTGCAATAAAAGGTTTCTATGACGTCTCTATATCTTGCTTCTGGTTCTCCGCGTCGTCAGGAGTTGCTCACTCAGCTGGGCGTCTCCTTTGAACGCATCGTTACGGGCATCGAAGAGAAACGCGCTGAAGGCGAAAGTGCCCAGCAGTACGTTTCTCGACTGGCGCGTGAGAAAGCGCAGGCAGGCGTGGCGCAAACGCCGCGTGACTTGCCGGTGCTGGGGGCAGATACCATCGTTATTCTTAACGGTGAAGTGCTTGAGAAACCGCACGACGCTGAACATGCGGCGCGCATGCTGCGCAAAATGTCCGGACAAACACATCAGGTAATGACCGCCGTCGCGCTGGCGGACAGCCAGCACGTGCTGGATTGCCTGGTGGTGACGGACGTGACATTCAGAGTGCTTACCGACGACGAGATCGCCGCTTATATCACCAGCGGTGAACCGATGGATAAGGCAGGTGCATACGGTATTCAGGGGCTGGGTGGCTGTTTTGTCAGGAAGATTAATGGCAGCTATCACGCCGTAGTCGGCTTACCGCTGGTGGAAACGTATGAGTTGCTGAGCAATTTTAACTCACTGCGTGAGGGAAGGGATAATTATGACGGCTGAATTGTTGGTAAACGTAACGCCATCGGAAACCCGTGTGGCCTATATTGATGGTGGCATTCTTCAGGAAATTCATATTGAGCGTGAAGCGCGGCGCGGAATAGTAGGCAATATCTACAAAGGTCGTGTCAGTCGTGTACTACCGGGTATGCAGGCGGCTTTTGTAGATATTGGACTGGATAAGGCGGCATTTTTACATGCCTCCGACATTATGCCGCATACCGAGTGCGTCGCGGGCGAAGAGCAAAAGCAGTTTGCCGTGCGCGATATCTCCGAACTGGTGCGTCAGGGCCAGGATCTGATGGTGCAGGTTGTCAAAGATCCGCTGGGCACGAAAGGCGCCCGTCTGACTACCGACATTACCTTGCCTTCCCGCTATCTGGTCTTCATGCCTGGCGCGTCCCACGTGGGCGTTTCGCAGCGCATTGAAAGCGAAAGCGAGCGCGAGCGTCTTAAAAAAGTGGTCAGCGCTTACTGCGATGAACAGGGCGGGTTTATCATCCGTACCGCCGCAGAAGGGATCAGTGAAGACGATCTGGCGTCTGATGCGGCCTACCTCAAGCGCGTCTGGACCAAAGTCATGGAGCGTAAAAAACGCAACCAGACCCGCTACCAGCTTTACGGCGAACTGGCGCTTGCTCAGCGCGTCCTGCGTGATTTTGCCGATGCACAGCTCGACAGAATTCGCGTGGATTCCCGCCTGACCTATGAAGCACTGCTGGAATTTACCGCCGAATACATTCCCGAAATGCCTGGCCTGCTGGAGCATTACACGGGGCGTCAGCCTATCTTCGATCTCTATGACGTCGAAAATGAGATCCAGCGAGCGCTGGAACGCAAGGTTGAACTGAAGTCCGGCGGCTATCTGATCATCGATCAGACCGAAGCGATGACGACGGTGGATATCAACACCGGCGCGTTTGTCGGCCATCGCAACCTGGATGACACCATCTTTAATACCAACATCGAAGCCACGCAGGCCATCGCCCGCCAGCTTCGCCTGCGCAATCTGGGCGGCATTATCATCATCGACTTTATCGATATGAGTAATGAAGACCATCGCCGTCGTGTGCTGCACTCGCTGGAGCAGGCGCTGAGTAAAGATCGCGTGAAAACCAGCATCAACGGCTTCTCACAGCTGGGGCTGGTGGAAATGACGCGTAAGCGTACCCGCGAAAGCGTGGAGCATGTGCTGTGCAATGAATGCCCAACCTGCCACGGACGTGGCACAGTAAAGACGGTTGAGACCGTCTGCTACGAGATCATGCGTGAAATCGTTCGCGTTCATCATGCCTACGACTCCGATCGTTTTCTGGTCTATGCTTCCCCTGCGGTGGCTGAAGCGCTGAAAGGCGAAGAGTCGCACGCGCTGGCGGAAGTGGAAATCTTTGTCGGCAAACAGGTAAAAGTTCAAATCGAACCGCTCTATAACCAGGAGCAGTTTGACGTCGTGATGATGTAAGACGCGGTACGCCGCGTGACCAAAGCTGACAAGGAGAGATGAGTGAGGCGATTGCCGGGGATTTTATTGCTTACAGGGGCAACGCTGGTCGTGATTGTCGCGTTGCTCGTGAGCGGGCTGCGCCTCGTTTTACCGCATCTGGACAGCTGGCGTCCGCAGCTGCTGGCAAAAATCGAATCCACCACCGGTGTCCCGGTGGACGTGAGCCAGATAAGCGCCAGCTGGCAGAATTTTGGTCCGACGCTTGATGTCCGGGATATCAATGCCAGCCTGAAAGATGGCGGCTATCTGAAAATCAAACGCGTCACCCTGGCGCTGGATGTCTGGCAAAGCCTGCTCCATTTTCGCTGGCAGTTCCGCGATCTCACCTTTTATCAGCTTCAGTTTCTGACCAATACCCCGCTGTCCGGCGGCGATAGCAATCAGAGCCTTGAAACCAACCGCTTCAGCGATCTCTTCCTGCGTCAGTTCGATCATTTCGATCTGCGCGACAGCGAAGTGAGCTTTATTACCCTCTCCGGACAGCGCGCTGAACTGGCGATCCCACAGCTGACCTGGCTCAACGGCAAAGAACGCCATCGCGCGGAAGGACAGGTGAATCTCTCCAGCCTGAACGGCCAGCACGGCGTGATGCAGGTTCGTATGGATCTGCGCGACGACGACGGTTTGTTAAATAACGGCAAGGTATGGCTGCAGGCCGACGACGTGGATGTTAAGCCGTGGCTCGGCGACTGGTTACAGCAAAATATGCAGCTGGAAACCGCCCGTTTTAGCCTTGAAGGCTGGATGACCCTGACGAAAGGGGTATTTGCCAGCGGCGATATCTGGCTTAAGCAGGGGGGCGCAAGCTGGAAGGGCGAAAAACAGCAGCATCAACTTTCGGTCGATAACCTCACCGCGCACGTGACGAAAGAGAAAGAGGGCTGGCAGTTTGCCATTCCGGACACACGCATCACCATGGATAACAAACCCTGGCCGCGCGGGGCTCTGACGCTGGCCTGGATGCCGGAACAGGATGTCGGTGGGGCGACCAGCAAACGCAGTGACGAGCTGCGTATTCGCGCCAGCAACCTTGATCTGGCCGCAATAGAAGGTCTGCGCTCGATGGCCGCCAAGCTCTCTCCGGATCTGGGGGAGATCTGGCTGGCAACGCAGCCAAGCGGAAAGATAGATTCGCTGGCGCTGGATATCCCGCTTCAGGCCACGGAAAAGACCCGTTTTCAGGCCGCATGGAAAGGTCTGGCCTGGAAGCAGTGGAAGATGTTACCGGGGGCGGAAAACTTCAGCGGTAAGCTGGAAGGGAGCGTTGAGAACGGCAGGTTAACGGTCGATATGCATGATGCCAGAATGCCTTACGAAACGGTCTTCCGTGCGCCGCTGGAAATTGAACAAGGCAATGCGGTGCTCAACTGGTTGCGTAACGATAAAGGCTTCCAGCTGGATGGGCGCCATATCGATGTGAAAGCCAAAGCGGTGCATGCGCGTGGCGATTTCCGCTATCTGCAGCCTGAAGGTGAAGAGCCGTGGCTGGGTATTCTGGCCGGGATCAGCACTAACGACGGTTCTCAGGCCTGGCGCTACTTCCCCGAGAACCTGATGGGCAAAGCGCTGGTGGACTATCTGAGCGGCGCGATCCAGGGCGGCCAGGCGGATAATGCCACCCTGGTCTACGGCGGTAATCCGCATCTTTTCCCGTACAAGCACAATGAAGGTCAATTCCAGGTGCTGGTGCCGCTGCACAACGCCACCTTTGCCTTCCAGCCGGGCTGGCCTGCGCTGAAAAATCTCGACATTGAACTTAATTTTATCAATGACGGATTATGGATGAAGGCAGACAACGTGGCGCTGGGCGGCGTAACGGCCAGTAACCTGACGGCAAACATTCCGGATTACTCAAAAGAGAAGCTTTTGATCGATGCCGACATTAACGGCCCCGGGAAAGCGGTCGGCCCCTATTTTGAAGACACGCCGCTGAAAGAGTCACTGGCAGCCACCCTTCAGCAGCTGCAGCTGGATGGCGATGTGAGTGCTCGCTTACATCTTGATATCCCGCTCGACGGTGAAATGACCACCGCCAAAGGCGACGTCCGTCTCAATAACAACAGCCTGTATATTAAGCCGCTTGAAAGCACCCTGAAGAACCTCAGCGGGCAGTTTAGCTTTGAGAACGGTAACCTGAAGAGCGAGCCGCTCACGGCCAGCTGGTTTAATCAGCCTGTGAATATTGATTTCTCGACCACCGAGGGCGAGAAAGCTTATCAGGTAGCCGTCAACCTGGACGGCAACTGGCAGCCATCGCGCATGGATGTTCTGCCAAAGCCGATTGAGGAGTCCGTTAACGGTGCAGTCTCCTGGAATGGCAAGGTGGCAATTGAACTGCCTTATCACGCCGGTGCGCGCTATAAAGTTGATATCACTGGCGATCTGAAAAACATTCAGAGCCAGTTGCCTGCACCGCTGGATAAATCGTCCGGTCAACCGCTGCCAATAAAGGTTAACGTCGATGGCAATCTTAACAGCTTCGCGCTGACCGGCAGTGCGGGTGAGAAAAACCATTTCAACAGCCGCTGGCTGCTTAACCGTAAGCTCACGCTCGACAGAGCCATCTGGACGACGGACAGCCGCACCACGCCGCCGCTGCCCGATCACACCGGCATTGAGCTTAATCTGCCACCAATGGACGGGGCCGAGTGGCTGGCCCTGTTCCAGAAGGGCGTGGGCCAAAACGTTGATGAGGCTGCCCAGTTCCCGCAGAGCATTACTGTTCGTACGCCGTCGCTGATGCTGGGTGGACAGCAGTGGAATAACCTGAGCATTGTTTCGCAGCCGACGGCGAACGGGTCAAAAGTCGAAGCCCAGGGCCGCGAGATCAATGGCACGCTGACCATGCGCGACAACGCGCCGTGGCAGGCGGCGATTCGCTATCTTTACTACAACCCGGCCACCGCGAGCGGAAAAGATCGTCCGTCAAATACGGCGCCGTTGAATAACCCAACCCGTATCGACTTCAGCGGCTGGCCCGATCTCCAGCTACGCTGTGCTGAGTGCTGGCTTTGGGGTCAAAAGTATGGCCGTATTGACGGCGATTTCGCCATTAAGGGGAATACGCTGAGCCTTGCGGGCGGGCTTATCGACACCGGCTTTGGCCGTCTGAGGGCCGCCGGGGAGTGGGTTAATAACCCGGGCGAGCAGCGAACCTCTTTGAAGGGCGACATCAAGGGCAATAAACTGGATTCCGTGGCTAACTTCTTTGGCATCAGCACGCCGCTGCGGGGGTCATCATTTGACGTGAATTACGATCTCCACTGGCGAGCGGCACCGTGGACGCCGGATGAAGCCTCGCTGAACGGCATTCTGAAAACCCGCTTTGGCAAGGGTGAGATTGCCGATGTGAGTACCGGGCATGCGGGCCAGATACTGCGTCTGTTGAGCTTTGATGCCCTGCTGCGTAAGCTGCGTTTCGACTTTAGCGATACCTTCAGCGAAGGTTTCTATTACGACTCTATCCGCAGTACGGCATGGATCAAAGACGGGGTGCTGCATACCGACGATACGCTGGTGGACGGCCTGGAAGCGGATATTGCGATGAAAGGCTCGGTCAACCTCGTGCGCCGCGAACTGGATATGGAAGCGGTGGTGGCACCTGAAATTTCTGCCACCGTCGGCGTGGCGGCGGCTTTTGTGGTGAACCCGATTGTCGGTGCGGCGGTGTTTGCCGCCAGTAAAGTGCTGGGGCCGCTGTGGAGCAAAGTCTCTATTCTGCGCTATCGCATCACCGGGCCGGTGGATAAACCGCAGATTAATGAAGTGCTGCGCCAGCCGCGCAAAGATGCACAGCAATGATTTGACGTGGGCAGGTAATTGCCTCACTCTCAATAAATACGATTTATATACCGCCACGGGCGGCAACGAACGAGTAGCAATACGATGAGTCTGAACCTGGTAAGTGAACATTTGCTCGCAGCGAACGGCCTGAGCCATCAGGACCTGTTCTCCATTCTTGGTCAACTGACCGAACGCCGTCTCGACTACGGCGATCTCTATTTCCAGTCGAGCTATCACGAATCCTGGGTTTTAGAAGACAGCATCATTAAAGATGGCTCTTATAACATTGACCAGGGTGTCGGTGTACGTGCCGTCAGCGGCGAGAAAACCGGTTTTGCTTATGCCGACCAGATTAGCCTGGCCGCACTGGAGCAGAGCGCGCTGGCCGCGCGGACTATCGTTCGCGAAACCGGTGACGGTCGCGTGAAGACGCTGGGTGAAGTGCAGCACTCCGCACTCTATACCAGTATCGATCCCCTGCAGAGCATGAGCCGTGAAGAGAAACTGGACATCCTGCGTCGCGTGGATAAAGTCGCGCGCGCTGCGGATAAACGCGTGCAGGAAGTCTCTGCCAGCCTGAGCGGTGTCTATGAACTGATCCTGGTCGCGGCGACAGACGGCACGCTGGCAGCGGATGTGCGTCCGCTGGTACGTCTTTCTGTCAGCGTGCAGGTTGAAGACGACGGTAAGCGTGAGCGCGGTTCAAGCGGTGGCGGCGGTCGTTTTGGTTATGACTGGTTCCTGGGCGATGTTGACGGTGAAGCACGCGCTGACGCGTGGGCAAAAGAGGCCGTGCGCATGGCGCTGGTGAACCTGTCTGCCGTGGCGGCACCCGCCGGTACATTGCCGGTGGTACTCGGCGCAGGCTGGCCTGGCGTGCTGCTGCACGAAGCGGTGGGCCACGGTCTGGAAGGCGATTTTAACCGTCGCGGCACCTCCGTATTCAGCGGCCAGATGGGACAACGCGTCTCTTCTGAACTCTGTACCGTGGTTGATGACGGCACGATGCAGGATCGCCGTGGCTCGATTTCAATCGACGATGAAGGTACGCCCGGGCAGTACAACGTGCTGATCGAAAATGGCGTCCTGAAAGGCTACATGCAGGACAAACTCAACGCGCGTCTGATGGGCGTTGCGCCAACGGGCAACGGCCGTCGTGAATCCTACGCGCATCTGCCGATGCCGCGTATGACGAACACTTACATGTTGCCGGGTAAATCCACACCGCAGGAGATCATCGAGTCCGTTGATTACGGCATCTTCGCGCCAAACTTTGGTGGCGGTCAGGTAGATATCACCTCCGGTAAGTTCGTCTTCTCCACTTCAGAAGCGTATCTGATTGAGAAAGGCAAAGTGACCAAAGCGGTGAAGGGGGCGACCCTGATTGGCTCCGGTATTGAAGCCATGCAGCAAATCTCCATGGTCGGTAACGATCTGAAGCTGGATAACGGCGTTGGTGTTTGCGGTAAAGAGGGCCAGAGCCTGCCGGTTGGCGTCGGTCAGCCAACGCTGAAAGTGGATAACCTGACGGTGGGCGGCACCGCCTGACCTGAATCAATCTGAAAAAATGGCGCGACTGTAAAAGTCGCGCCATTTTTTTTAACGTGCGTTACCCAGCGGGATCTCCGGGTCGGGCTCGTGCGTGATGCGGTTGCGTAGGTCACGACGAATGATTTCAATCGACCAGAACCAGATCAAATGCCCCACGATCTCTGAGACGTGTTCGTACCAGGGCAGTTCGAACAGCGGGGGTGTCAGCCCCATCAGCGGGAAGGAGATCATGTGAACAAAAAGCTGTGCTAACGCACCCGCCAGTAAACCTTGCCAGAGTTTAATTTTTGGGAAGACTTCAGCAACTACACAATACCCTACAGCAAAGACGATAGAGAAAATAATATGTGTTACACCGACCGCGTTAAATATATGTCCGGCAAAGGAATAAACCGCGGCGTTAGGGTCAGCAATGCCCAGCCAGTCGCGTAAAAATACATAAGGAGGATTTAAAAAATTGCGGGAACAATCAATCTGACCTGCGGCTCTTATTAATTGCTCCGGTCCGCATGCGCTGGTGAATAAATCGGTAGGGCTTCGCGGCGGAAGCGGCACCTCTGCTCCCCATTTTACGAAGGCGGAGACAATCCCTGCAATCAAACCAATGAACGCGGCGAGTCCATAGCGCCTGCGTGAAGGCGGTGTTTGTTCAAATATATTCATTTCTTTTCCTTGTTTAACGTCATCCTGAGAAATACATTTTATTATTCATATCGGTAACAAATTAATAACAGCCTGACTGTCAGACTGTTTATAAGGTAAGGCGCAGATGGCGGCAGTGTCAATTCGCTATTCCTGGCAGGGGTGAAGGAATATTCCTGAATGACGGTCTGTATCATCCTGGAATATTCATCACAAATATACATTTCGGAAATTAAAGGTTATTCCTTTCGTCTTTCGCGCATTCCCTGAAACAACTCCGCCACGTCCACAAAATACTCGGTCAGATAGTTTATGCACACCTGAACCTTGAGCGGCAGTTTGTCTTTCTCGGTGTACAACGCGTACACCGGACGCGGATCGGACTGATAGCGCGGGAAGAGGATCTCCAGTACACCGCTGTTGATCTCGTTGATCACCCACATTAACGGCACATACGCGATCCCGGCGCCGGCCACCAGCCAGCGCGAGATGGTCATCGGATCGTTGGTGACGAACCGTCCTTCCGGCAGCAGTCTGGTGGAAATCCCTTCCGGGGCAATCAGCTCAAATTCATTGTCGGGGCGAACGCTGTACTCCAGCCAGGAGTGGTTGGTGAGATCGGCGGGTTTCTCCGGCACCCCGTACTGAGCCAGATAGCTTTTCGAGGCGCAGACCACCATTGGCATACTGCCCAGCCGCCGGGAGAAGAGGCTGGAGTCCTGCAATGCCCCCACGCGGATCACCACGTCCAGCCCGTCGGCAATCAAGTCCGGGGCGGGAATGCCCGTGACCAGATTGACGGTTAATCCCGGGTACTCTTTCAGCATGTCAGCGGTCATGGCGGCGAGAACATTTTGTGCCATAGTTGAAGAACAACCGATGCGCAGCGTACCGATAGGCGTGTTGTTGAAGGCGTAAAGTTGTTCGTGCACATCCTGCACTTCGAGCAGCATGCGGCGACAACCCTGATAGTAAATCTTACCCGCTTCCGTCAGCCCAATGCTGCGGGTGCTACGGTTGAGTAGCTTGACCTGCAGCTCATCTTCCAGTTTGGACACAGTCTGGCTGATGGAAGAGACGCTCATCTGAAGCTGACGTGCAGCGGCGGTAAAAGAGCCAAGTTCAACCACTTTGGCAAAGACCGACATCCGTTTTAGACGTTCCATTGTTAACTCTGGCTTAAAAGTGATTTAGATCACATATTATAGATAACAGCATAACAGTTACGTTAATATATTATTAATTACATAACGGCTGCGCCATTCTCGCCCGGCGTTTCTTGCTCTCCTGCGGTGGCGTGCGCTAAAAAAGTCTGAAGCCTGCACTCTCTCTAATCAAGGTCAACATGAGTCTGTTTCCCGTTATCGTGGTGTTCGGTTTGTCGTTCCCACCGATATTTTTCGAGCTTCTTTTGTCACTGGCGATTTTCTGGCTGGTGCGCAAGGTGCTGGTCCCCACCGGGATCTACGATTTTGTCTGGCATCCTGCATTGTTCAATACCGCGCTGTATTGCTGCCTGTTTTACCTGATATCGCGCATGTTTGTCTGAGGTTGATGTGAAAACGCTAACAAGAAAAATCTCCCGCACTGCCATCACCATGGCGCTCGTTATCCTCGCGTTCATCGCTATTTTCCGCGCCTGGGTCTATTACACTGAATCACCGTGGACGCGTGATGCCCGCTTTAGCGCTGATGTCGTGGCAATCGCCCCCGACGTGGCGGGTCTCATCACTGCGGTCAATGTCCACGATAACCAGCTGGTGAAAAAAGATCAGGTACTGTTCACCATCGACCAGCCTCGTTATCAGAAAGCGTTAGAAGAAGCCGAAGCGGATGTGGCCTATTATCAGGCGCTGGCTTCCGAGAAACGCCGTGAGGCAGGTCGCCGTAACCAACTGGGTGTTCAGGCGATGTCCCGCGAAGAGATTGACCAGTCCAATAACGTCCTGCAAACCGTGCTGCATCAGCTGGCCAAAGCGCAAGCGACGCGCGATCTTGCCCGGCTCGATCTTGAGCGCACCGTGATCCGCGCACCAGCCGATGGCTGGATCACCAACCTGAATGTTTATGCCGGGGAGTTTATCACCCGCGGCTCAACCGCCGTGGCGCTGGTTAAACAGAACTCCTTCTACGTGCTCGCCTATATGGAAGAGACCAAACTGGAAGGCGTGCGTCCGGGGTTCCGGGCTGAAATTACGCCGCTTGGCAGCAACCGAGTGCTGAAAGGCACCGTCGACAGCGTAGCCGCGGGGGTCACTAACTCCAGCAGCTCTAACGATACTAAAGGGATGGCGACGGTGGATTCCAACCTGGAATGGGTACGTCTGGCCCAGCGTGTGCCGGTGCGTATCCATCTGGATGAACAGCAGGGCAATCTGTGGCCTGCCGGGACCACAGCGACGGTGGTGATCACCGGTGAAAAAGACCGTGACGCCAGCCAGGACTCCATCTTCCGTAAAATTGCCCATCGCCTGCGCGAGTTTGGTTAATCGTTATGGGTATCTTTTCCATCGCCAGCCAGCACATTCGCTTCGCCGTTAAGCTGGCGTGTGCCATTGTGCTGGCGCTGTTTGTCGGCTTCCACTTTCAGCTGGAAACCCCCCGCTGGGCTGTACTGACGGCGGCGATTGTCGCGGCAGGGCCTGCCTTTGCTGCGGGCGGGGAACCTTACTCCGGAGCGATCCGCTACCGTGGGATGCTGCGCATCATCGGGACATTTATCGGCTGTTTCGCCGCACTGACCATCATTATATTGATGATCCGCACGCCGCTGCTGATGCTGATGGTGTGCTGTATCTGGGCGGGCTTCTGCACCTGGCTCTCGTCGCTGGTGAAAGTGGAGAACTCCTACGCCTGGGGGCTGGCCGGTTATACCGCGCTGATTATTATCATCACCATTCAAAGCGAACCGCTGCTTGCCCCACAGTTTGCCGTAGAGCGCTGCAGTGAGATTGTCATCGGTATTGTCAGTGCGATTGTCGCTGACCTGCTTTTCTCTCCTCGCTCCATTAAGCAGGAAGTGGATCGTGAACTGGATGCGCTGATTGTTGCCCAGTATCAGTTGATGCAGCTCTGTATTAAGCATGGTGACAGCGAAGAGGTGGATAAAGCCTGGAGCGCTCTGGTGCGCCGCACCACGGCGCTGGAAGGAATGCGCAGCAATCTGAACATGGAGTCTTCGCGCTGGGCACGTGCCAACCGCCGCCTTAAAGCCATCAACACCGTCTCCTTAACGCTGATTACCCAGGCGTGTGAAACCTATCTGATCCAAAACACCCGCCCGGACGCGGTAACCGATACCTTCCGCGAGCTGTTTGCGGAGCCGGTGGAAACCGTTCAGGACGTACACAAACAGCTTAAACGCATGCGCCGGGTCATTGCCTGGACCGGGGATCGTGATACGCCAGTGACGATCTATACCTGGGTCGGGGCCGCGACGCGCTACCTGTTGCTGAAACGCGGTGTGATCAGTAACACCAAAATCAGCGCGGTGGAGGAAGAGGTGCTGCAGGGTGAAGTGGTGATCAAGGCAGAATCCGCCGAACGCCATCACGCGATGGTTAACTTCTGGCGAACAACGCTTGCCTGTATGCTCGGCACGCTGTTCTGGCTGTGGACCGGCTGGACCTCCGGCAGCGGCGCGATGGTGATGATCGCCGTCGTTACCGCGCTGGCGATGCGTCTTCCGAATCCGCGCATGGTGGCCATTGATTTCCTGTTCGGCACAATTGCTGCACTGCCGATTGGCGCGTTCTATTTTCTGGTGATCATTCCCTCGACCCAGCAGAGCATGTTACTGCTCTGTATTAGCCTCGCGGTGATGGCGTTCTTTATCGGAATCGAAGTGCAAAAACGTCGGCTGGGTTCATTGGGTGCCCTGGCCAGTACGATTAACATCATTGTGTTGGATAACCCGATGACCTTCCATTTCAGCCAGTTCTTAGACAGCGCCTTAGGTCAGCTGGTGGGTTGTTTCCTGGCGATGATGGTCATTCTGCTGGTGCGGGATAACTCTCAGGCACGGACGGGCCGCGTGCTGTTGAATCAGTTTGTCTCGGCTGCCGTGTCGTCCATGACCACCAATACCGCGCGTCGCAAAGAGAACCACCTGCCGGCGCTCTATCAGCAGCTGTTTTTACTGCTGAACAAGTTCCCGGGTGACATCGCCAAGTTCCGTCTGGCCTTGACCATGATTATCGCGCACCAGCGTTTACGTAATGCCCCCGTGCCCATCAATGACGATCTGTCGGCTTTCCACCGCCAGCTGCGTCGGACGGCCGACCACGTGCTTTCCGCCTCCAGCGATGACAAACGACGTCGTTACTTTAAGCAACTGCTTGAAGAGCTGGATATCTACCAGGAGAAGCTGAAAGTCTGGGAAGCACCGCCTCAGGTGACAGAGCCGGTAGGACGGCTGGTGTTTATGCTGCATCGCTATCAGAACGCCCTTACGGATAACTGACTGAAGTAAAAAAGCCGACGCCAAAAGCGTCGGTTTTTTTGTGGCTATACTTATTCCAGCATGCTCTTACATTCAGGAAGGGAGGACACATGACAACCCAGGCGCTTCAGGACAATCACCTTTTTCAGACCGGTTATCTGGTCAACGGCATATGGAAAACGCTGGACACGACGTTTGATGTGCTGAACCCGGCTACCGGTGAGGTCATCGCCAGAGTAGCCAAAGCCGGCAAAGCAGAAACCGAAGACGCCATTGCCGCGGCGGCCAAAGCCTTCCCGGCATGGCGCGCCAAAACCGCGAAAGCGCGTTCGGCAATTCTCTACCGCTGGTACGAACTGATCATTGAGAACAAAAGCTGGCTCGGGCGTTTAATGACCACCGAACAGGGCAAGCCCCTGAAAGAAGCGGAAGGCGAGGTGGAATACGCCGCGAGTTTTATCCAGTGGTTCGCCGAAGAGGCCAAGCGCGCGAACGGCGAAATTATTCCACCGATCAAACCGGGTTCCCGCATCCTGGCGACCCGCGAGCCCATCGGCGTGGTCGCGGCGATTACGCCGTGGAACTTCCCGATGGCCATGCTCACCCGTAAATTAGGTCCGGCGCTGGCGGCAGGGTGTACCGGGGTAATCAAACCGGCAAATAACACACCTCTCAGCGCCTTCGCGCTGCTTACGCTGGCAAAACAGGCCGGTGTACCGGATGGGGTACTCAACGCCGTAGCCGGGAATACGCATGAAATCAGTGACGCGATTATGGCGAGCCATGAGGTGCGGAAAATCTCCTTTACCGGCTCGACTTCTGTCGGCAAAACGCTGGTGCGTAACGCCGCAGAAACCATGAAGAAA
This sequence comes from Enterobacter sp. RCC_40, assembly GCF_041360735.1. Lineage (NCBI taxonomy): Bacteria > Pseudomonadati > Pseudomonadota > Gammaproteobacteria > Enterobacterales > Enterobacteriaceae > Enterobacter > Enterobacter sp. RCC_40. Next base: position 443,432 of record NZ_JBFUPR010000004.1, on the reverse strand, counting down.
GTGTCGATGGAGCTGGGAGGCAATGCGCCGTATATCGTCTTTGAAGATGCGGATATTGAGGCTGCCGTTAAAGGGGCTATCGCCAATAAATTCCGCAATGCCGGGCAGGTCTGCGTCAGCGTTAACCGTTTCTATATTCAGGAAACCGTCTACGACAAATTTGTGAATAAGCTTGCCGATGCGGTGAAGGCCCTGAAGGTCGGGAATGGTCTGGAAGAGGGCGTCATCGTGGGGCCGCTGATCGAATCCTCCGCCGTCGATAAGGTGCGTGAACACGTTGAAGATGCCGTGGCCCGGGGCGCGACCGTTCTGGCGGGCGGTAAACCCCATTCGCTTGGCGGCAATTTCTGGATGCCAACTGTCCTGGGCGATTGCCATGAAGGCATGAAACTGGCTGAAGAAGAGACGTTTGGCCCGGTTGCGGCCTGCTTCCGTTTTACCTCGGAAGATGAGGTTATCCAGCGTGCCAACAACACGCCATATGGCCTGGCGGCTTACTTCTATACCCAAAATCTGGCACGTGTCTTCCGCGTGTCGCAGGCCATCGAAAGCGGGATGATAGGAATTAACGAATGTGCCGTCTCCACAGAGCTGGGGCCGTTTGGTGGGGTAAAAGAGTCTGGCCTTGGGCGTGAAGGGTCCGTGCTCGGGCTGGAAGAGTATCTGGAAGTCAAAACCCTGCATATTGGGGGATTATAATAATCAGGGCGGCGCAGGCCGCTCGCCTGGACTGGGTGACTGGCAATGAAAACCTATACCTTTGATTTTGACGAGATCGACAGTCAGGATGACTTCTATCGTGAATTTATCCGGGTGTTTGATCTTGAACGGGAAAGCGTCACCAATCTGGACACGCTGTGGGACGTGGTGACCGGCAGCCTGCTGCCGTTACCGCTGGAAATTGAGTTTATCCATCTGCCTGAAAAGTTGCGCAGACGGTTTGGCGCACTCATTTTGCTGTTTGATGAAGCGGAAGAAGAGCTGGAAGGGCAGCTACGCTTCAACGCGCGCCATTGATCAAGCCATAAAAAAGCCCCTGACCAGAAGGCCAGGGGCAAGTCGTATGATGAGATACGACGAGGGTTTATTTATACAGTTGAGCCGTTGCATGCCAGTGGTCACCTTGGTTCAGCTCGGTGACGCGATAGCTGCTGGCGCCTGCTTTTTCAGCTTTAGCGGCCAGTGCCTGACGGATATCCATTGGAGAGCCGGTAACGGACGTCACAGACACACTCCCCATAGACTGCAGATTCTGCGCCTGATCAGCGTTCACTTGCTGTACGGCTGCACTTGCGCCGAAAGAGAGAACGGATGCCAGACCGAGGGTTGCGATGATGAATTTGGTTTTCATAGTTTTTGCTCCTGAATAGGGTTTTTGCTCAACGGCGAGAAGGGTTGAACTGCTATTTTTATGCCTGGTGCCGTTGAGTAGAGATTTTGGTCTTCAGTTATTACTAAAACTTATTTGTACAGCTCAGCGGTGGCGTGCCAGTGGTCACCTGAACGCGCTTCAATGATGCGATAAGATGACGCACCTTGTTCTTCCGCTTTTTTGTTCAGCATCTCATGCATGTCCATTGGAGACGTGCCGATTGCGCCGACGGAAACCGTACCGATTGCCTGGCGGGATTGTGCCTGCTCGGCATTGATAGCGTCAGCGGCGAAAGCACCGAATGACAGGACAGACAGGACGCTGAGCGCCGCTACAGTAGTTTTGATTTTCATGATTCTTTACCTCGTCGAATTTTTAGTGGGGTCTTTGTTTCGTGACCCTCATCACAAAATCAAGTATACACTAATAACGGTAAAAATTAATACCAGACTAATTGTTTCTGTTGTTATTACGTATTAACTAACCTGTTTTTTATAACCTAATGGCATAAAATTGTGCGTTTATTGTTCAATCTGTGGCTGTATATCTAAGAAAATCATATGGATATTAGCTTTTGATTTTTTGTGCGATTTTTTGATTTATCATTCACCAAGTGAATGTTAATGGGCGGTAAAAAGCACTATTTGTTAAAGTAAAGGGCGGGATAAAACAGGGGGAAACGCGGCAGAAGCAGAATGATCCCCGCAGCAGGACGCCACGGGGAGGGTAATCAGAGTTCCTGCTCGAACAGGTCCAGAATCGCTTCGTAGAGATCTTTCACTGAGAAGCCATTGGCGGGGGTAGTGAAGATGGTATCGTCACCCGCAATCGTCCCAAGGATGCCTTTGGGCTTACCCAGCGAGTCCAGCATACGTGCAATCAACTGTGCAGCACCCGGGCTGGTATGGATCACGACAACGGCATCGTTGTAATCGATATCGAGAACCAGATTCTTCAACGGGCTGGAGGTGGTTGGCACGCCAAGTTCTGCAGGCAGGCAGTAGACCATCTCCATTTTGGCGTTACGCGTACGTACCGCACCAAATTTGGTTAACATGCGGGAGACTTTCGACTGGTTGATGTTATCGAAGCCTTGTTCCTGTAAAGCCTGAACAATTTCTCCCTGAGAACTGAATATCTCTTCTTTGAGTAGCGCTTTAAACGCCTTCACTAAATCTTCTTGCTTAGACGAGCTTCGCATAAGTCACCCGGAATATGACGAAAGAAACAACATTATTATGCATGTGGATGAATTTTTATGCAAATTATCTGCCAGCGGTTAGGCTGAAATAATGTTATGAAAGGGAGTGATTTTATCAGATTTCGTTATCAGAAAACATGCCTGGGTCACGGCAAGCAAATAAGCTTAAAAGTAAATTAAATGTTATCAAAATGATGTTGTTTTGGTGGCGTGGCAGGGTGTATTGTAACCCCCTCTTAATTCGTTGTCGTCTGTCGTCAGATAGCCTTCTGGTGAGAGATAAAGTCGCGCGACCTCAAATTATTTAGTGACGAAAATTGTAATTAATTACCTGCTGAATTATGGTCGCCGCAACGGAGTTACAGATACTTAAGTTAACCATAATAAGGAGTTTAGGATGAAAGTCGCAGTCCTCGGCGCTGCTGGTGGTATCGGCCAGGCGCTTGCCCTACTACTGAAAACCCAACTGCCTTCAGGCTCAGAACTCTCCCTGTACGATATTGCTCCGGTAACCCCAGGTGTGGCGGTTGACCTGAGCCACATCCCGACAGCTGTGAAAATCAAAGGCTTCTCCGGTGAAGATGCTCGTCCTGCCCTGCAGGGCGCGGACGTGGTGCTGATCTCCGCTGGCGTGGCGCGTAAGCCAGGCATGGATCGTTCAGACCTGTTCAACGTCAACGCGGGTATTGTGAAAAACCTGGTGCAGCAGATTGCTGAAACCTGCCCGAAAGCGTGCATTGGTATCATCACTAACCCGGTGAACACCACGGTCGCTATCGCGGCAGAAGTGCTGAAAAAAGCCGGTGTTTACGATAAGAACAAACTGTTCGGCGTAACCACGCTGGACATCATCCGTTCCAACACCTTTGTGGCTGAACTGAAAGGCAAACAGCCTTCAGAAGTTGAAGTGCCGGTTATCGGCGGTCACTCTGGTGTCACCATTCTGCCTCTGCTGTCGCAGATCCCTGGTGTTAGCTTCACCGAGCAGGAAGTGGCTGACCTGACCAAACGCATCCAGAACGCGGGCACCGAAGTGGTGGAAGCGAAGGCGGGTGGCGGTTCTGCAACCCTGTCTATGGGTCAGGCGGCGGCACGTTTTGGTCTGTCACTGGTTCGTGCACTGCAGGGCGAGAAAGGCGTTGTTGAATGCGCGTATGTTGAAGGCGACGGAGAACACGCTCGTTTCTTCTCTCAGCCGCTGCTGCTGGGTAAAAACGGTATCGAAGAACATCAGCCGATTGGCAAGCTGAGCGCGTTTGAACAGAACGCGATGGAAGGCATGCTGGATACGCTGAAGAAAGATATCACTCTGGGCGAAGAGTTCGTTAACAAGTAAAACGGATGTCCCCATAGGCCGGGCCGTCATGCCGCCCGGCAAAAAAAACGGAGCAATGCGCTCCGTTTTTTTATGCCTGTCAGTTGGTGGCCGGGTATTCCTGAATCGTCACCTGCAGCGTCAGCTTCTTATCGTTACGCATGACTTCAACCGGGATGATAGAGCCAGGACGGATCTCCGCAACCTGATCCATGGTCTCCAGCGCCGATACCGCTGGTATGCCGTTGACCGACACGATGACATCATTAACCTGAATTCCCGCGTTAGCCGCCGGGCCGCCAGGCGACACTTCGTTGACCACGATGCCCTGAATCTGATCGATACCGCCGCCCTGCGAATGCATAGGCGCAATTTCACGACCGCCAATACCAATATAACCGCGGATCACACGGCCATCGCGGATCAGCTTATCCATGATCTTGGTCGCCAGCTGGAAGGGAATGGCGAACCCAATCCCTTCCGGCGTCTCACCGTCATTGCTCTTATCGAACGAGAGGGTATTGATACCCATCAGTTCGCCCAGCGAGTTGACCAGCGCACCGCCGGAGTTACCGTGGTTGATGGACGCATCGGTTTGCAGGAAGTTCTGCCGTCCCGACGGGTTGAGGCCAATGCGACCGGTGGCGCTGATAATCCCCTGCGTGATCGTCTGGCCCAGGTTATAAGGGTTACCGATAGCCAGCACGACGTCGCCAATATGAGGGGTTCGTTTACGGTTGATAGGAATAACCGGTAAACCGCCCGTGGCGTTGATCTTCAAAACAGCCAGGTCAGTCAGGCTATCCGAGCCCACCAGCAGGGCCTCAAACACGCGGCCATCCTGCAGGGCAACGATGATCTGGTCGGCATCGTTAATCACGTGTTTGTTGGTAATGATGTAGCCGCGCTCGTCCATAATTACCCCGGAACCGAGAGTGCGGATCTCCAGCTGGTTATGGGCTGAGCTATTGAGGCCACGGTTATAAACGTTAACCACGGCAGGCGCGGCACGGCGAACGGCCTGGTTGTAGGTCGCAGGCGTTTCATCCGCACTGTCGAACTGAGGCGCCGACAGCTTATTGAACTGGCGTAAAGACGGCATGACGACCAGCAGCAGGCCGGCAACAATCAAACCGATGACAATTGAACGAAAGAGCTTTAAAAGCATGATGCGCGTGTCGTTAATAAAGGAACGATTTGCAGCATAACATGAGTTATCCGGACATCACACGCAGCGGTGATGTCCGGAATCGCAAATGCTTAGCGCAACAGAATATAGATAGACTCGTTGCCGCGCATAACCTGCAGGGCAATGACCGCCGGTTTGCTTTCCAGCACCTTGCGCAGTTCTGCGATGGATTGCACGCGATTGCGGTTCACGCCGATGATCACATCATCCTGATGCAATCCGGCCTGCGCGGCAGGGCTGCTCTTCTCGACGGTATCGACGCTAATCCCTTTCGTCCCGTCTTTCAGCTGCCCATCGCTCAGCGTTGCCCCTTGCAGCGCCGGGGCGATAAGCTCCGCGCTGGCAGAGGATGAGGTGCTCTTATCAAGCGTCACTTCGACATCCAGCGGCTTACCATCACGAATCAGGCCTAACTTCACTTTGGCACCCGGTTCGGTGGTGGCAATACGCGAGCGCAGTTCCGCAAAGCTGCTCAGCGGTTTATCGTTCAGGCTGACAATCACATCGCCCGACTTCACGCCAGCTTTTGCCGAGCCGGAGTTTGGCAGCACTTCACTGACAAACGCACCGCGCTGCACATTGATGTTGAACGCTTTCGCGATGTCAGCGCTCATCTCCATCCCTTTGATGCCCAACAGCCCGCGTTTGACCTCACCGAACTGAATGAGCTGCTGCGCCAGCGTTTTGGCCATATTGCTGGGGATAGCAAAACCGATGCCGATACTGCCGCCGCCCGGCGCCAGGATAGCGGTGTTAATCCCAATCAGCTCGCCGTTGAGATTGAGCAATGCCCCGCCGGAGTTCCCGCGGTTAATTGAGGCGTCGGTCTGGATAAAGTTTTCCAGGCCTTCCAGATTCAGACCGCTGCGACCCAGCGCCGAGATTATCCCGGAGGTGGCGGTTTGCCCTAAACCAAACGGATTCCCCACGGCGACAGCAAAATCACCAACACGCAGTTTATCGGAGTCCGCAATGGCAATCTGAGTCAAATTGCTCGGGTTTTGCACCTGCAGCAGCGCGATGTCGCTCTGGTCATCGCCGCCAATCAGTTTGGCCTCAAACTCACGCCCATCGTTCAGCTGTACGCTGATTTTATCGGCCTGACTGATAACATGATTGTTGGTCAGAATATAACCTTTGGCCGCATCAATAATGACGCCAGAACCCAGACCTTCAAAAGGCTGCGCCTGCTGGTCGGGCGACTCATCGCCAAAATATTTTTTCAGTTCTTCAGGTACGCGTTGATTTTGTAATGCCGTGCCTTCTACCTGCACGCTCACTACCGCAGGCAGAACTTTTTCCAGCATTGGCGCAAGGCTTGGAATTGCCGCCTGGCCGGGTACCTGGGAAGGCAGGGCGGCAGATGCAGGGAAGGACGCCGAGAGAGATAACCCGACACTTAACGCTATAGCGCTCAACAGCTGGTTTTTTTTCTTCATCGATGCTGACTCTCGTAACCTGGAATAAAGGAAAAACGGCCCTAAAACACGTTGATGTTATTGAATTTTAAACCGCTGAACAATGAAGTGCTTACTCAATAATAGCTGGGGTCATGAAGAAAGGACGGGCGCAATAGCAGCGCCCGTAAAATAAATTCAGGTTGTGCGATTAATCGCGTTTTGCACCGCCGCGCAGCAGGCCAGACGCGCCATCTGAATAGTCGCGTGGCATCTGAACAGGGGCCTGATCGTTACCGGCTTCAGAGTCGGCCAGACGGTTACGGAATGGATTGGATTCCGCGGTCATTTCTGGCAGCAGGCTGCTGGAGCTTTTTGCCATATGTTGATAGAGCTGACGATAGTCGGTCGCCATGTTGTCCAGCAGCTCGGCGCTACGGGCAAAGTGGCTGACCAGCTCTTCACGATACTCTTCCAGTTCGGCTTTGTTCTTTTCCAGTTCGTACTGCAGTGACTGCTGCTGACGCAATTTGCGATTACCGAAACGCATGGCCACAGCACCAATGACGATGCCGACGACTAAACCGATTAGCGCATATTCCCAGGTCATGAACTTCTCCCGTTGTCTTGTTGTTCCGTAGGGTGTTGGCTCGGCTCCTGCCTGTGCCTGATATTGCCACTATAACCGCTATTTCCGCAGAAGTGGAATCCTGACGTATCATCGCGTAGTGTAGAACGGCCTTTTTTTCATCAGTCACGTCTGCTGGTGAGTATTATTTGAAGGAATAACAATACGTTTATGCAAAACCTGTCCCCTGCATCGCGATACCAACTTGCCCTAAATGAGGGTACACATCAGCCGGATGACGTTCAGCGTGAAGCGGTGAATCGTCTGGATACGATTTATCAGGAGCTCACGGCAAAACCTGCAGAGGGTGAACAGAGCGGTGGGTTGAAGGCGGCTCTGGGGCGGTTGCTCGGAAAAAAAGAGCCACAGACTCATGCGCCGGTGCGCGGTTTGTATATGTGGGGCGGCGTCGGGCGCGGGAAAACCTGGCTGATGGACCTCTTTTATCTGAGCCTGCCGGGTACCCGTAAGCAGCGTCTGCATTTCCACCGCTTTATGCTGCGGGTTCACGAAGAGCTGACGGCACTGCAGGGCAAAAGCGATCCGCTGGAGATTGTGGCCGACAGGTTCAAGGCGGAAACGGACGTACTCTGTTTTGACGAGTTTTTTGTCTCCGATATTACCGACGCCATGCTGCTGGGTGGCCTGATGAAAGCGCTGTTCGCGCGCGGGATAACGCTGGTGGCGACCTCGAATATCCCGCCGGATGAGCTTTACCGCAATGGCCTGCAGCGCGCGCGTTTCCTGCCCGCTATTGATGCCATCAAACAGCACTGCGACATCATGAATGTTGATGCCGGGGTGGATTACCGCCTGCGTACCTTAACTCAGGCGCATCTGTGGCTCTCTCCCTTAAACGATGAGACCACGCAGCAGATGGATAAACTGTGGCTGGCGCTGGCGGGGGCAAAACGGGCTCATGCCCCTGAGCTCGAGATTAACCATCGCCCGCTGCAAACCCTGGGTGTCGAAAATCAAACCCTGGCCGTCTCCTTTGCAACGCTCTGTGTGGATGCCCGCAGCCAGCATGACTACATCGCGCTCTCGCGCCTGTTCCATACCGTGATGCTGCTCAACGTGCCGGTCATGACGCCGCTGATGGAAAGCGAAGCGCGCCGCTTCATTGCGCTGGTCGATGAGTTCTATGAACGTCACGTGAAGCTTGTGGTCAGCGCCGAGGTACCTTTATATGAGGTGTATAAAGGCGAGCGGCTGAAGTTTGAGTTCCAGCGCTGTCTGTCGCGCCTGCAGGAGATGCAAAGCGAGGAGTATCTTAAGCTTCAGCATATGCCATAAATGCGACCTTCTCCCTGTGGGAGAGGGGCTGGGGGTGAGGGCGGCAGACCGCAAAAACCTTACCCCCGAAAAACCCGCCTCGAATCACATTTAAGGGTCGATCTTTGACCTCAACTTCTCTATAATCTTGCGACCCCACGTTACGAGAAGGTTTTTTTCCCGAAACTTTCTATGTGTCGGCATTAGCTATTCGAAGGGGTAGGTTTGCCGGACTTTGTCGTGTGAACCTCAACTGACTAAACGTTTGGGTGTTCACCAACGTGTAACTTATTATTTGGGTAAGCTTTTAATGAAAACTTTTACAGCTAAACCAGAAACCGTACAGCGCGACTGGTATGTTGTTGACGCGACCGGTAAAACTCTGGGCCGTCTGGCTACTGAACTGGCTCGTCGCCTGCGCGGTAAGCATAAAGCGGAATACACTCCGCACGTTGATACGGGTGATTACATCATCGTTCTGAACGCAGATAAAGTTGCTGTAACCGGCAACAAGCGTACAGACAAAATGTACTACCATCACACTGGCCACATCGGTGGTATCAAAGAAGCGACCTTTGAAGAGATGATTGCTCGCCGTCCTGAGCGTGTGATTGAAATCGCGGTTAAAGGCATGCTGCCAAAAGGCCCGCTGGGTCGTGCTATGTTCCGTAAACTGAAAGTTTACGCAGGTAACGAGCACAACCACGCGGCACAGCAACCGCAAGTTCTTGACATCTAATCGGGATTATAGGCAATGGCTGAAAATCAATACTACGGCACTGGTCGCCGCAAAAGTTCCGCAGCTCGCGTGTTCATCAAACCGGGCAGTGGTAAAATCGTAATCAACCAACGTTCTCTGGAACAGTACTTCGGTCGTGAAACTGCCCGCATGGTAGTTCGCCAGCCGCTGGAACTGGTTGATATGGTAGAAAAACTGGATCTGTACATCACCGTTAAAGGTGGTGGTATCTCCGGTCAGGCAGGTGCGATCCGTCACGGTATCACCCGCGCTCTGATGGAGTACGACGAATCCCTGCGTTCTGAACTGCGTAAAGCTGGCTTCGTTACTCGTGACGCTCGTCAGGTTGAACGTAAGAAAGTGGGTCTGCGTAAAGCACGTCGTCGTCCACAGTTCTCCAAACGTTAATCCTTTTCTGCTTACGCAGAAACGATTGGCGAAAAACCCGCTTCGGCGGGTTTTTTTTTATGGATAATGTGCAGGTTATCCACAGCATCACTGCATATATCTTCTCTTTTTCCACATTTCCAGAATCCCCTCACCACAAAGCCATCAAAATCTGGTAAACTATCATCCAATTTTCTGCCCAAATATCGGTGAATACTCGTTTTTTGTTCGATTCTTGAACAATGTGTTTTCTCTGGGATGGGCGATACAACATCTGGCTGGCCCTGTTTGGGCTGGTAGCAGTAAAAATTCTGAATATACCTGGAGGTTTTCATGGCTGTCGCTGCCAACAAACGTTCGGTAATGACGCTGTTTTCTGGTCCTACTGACATTTATAGCCATCAGGTTCGTATCGTGCTGGCCGAGAAGGGTGTCAGTTTTGAGATCGAGCATGTGGAAAAGGATAACCCGCCTCAGGATCTGATCGATCTCAACCCGAGCCAAAGCGTACCGACGCTGGTGGATCGCGAGCTGACCCTGTGGGAATCCCGTATCATTATGGAATATCTGGATGAGCGTTTCCCGCATCCACCACTGATGCCTGTTTACCCTGTTGCACGTGGTGAAAGCCGCCTGTACATGCAGCGTATCGAAAAAGACTGGTACACGCTGATGAACGTTATCGTCAACGGTTCCTCTTCTGAAGCAGACGCTGCACGCAAGCAACTGCGTGAAGAGCTGCTGGCGATTGCCCCTGTGTTTGGTCAGAAACCATTCTTCCTGAGCGATGAGTTCAGCCTGGTAGATTGCTACCTGGCGCCGTTGCTGTGGCGTCTGCCAACCCTGGGCGTAGAGTTCAGCGGTCCGGGCGCGAAAGAGCTGAAGGGCTACATGACTCGCGTATTTGAACGCGATTCTTTCCTGGCATCTTTAACTGAACCGGAACGTGAAATGCGTCTCGGCCGAGGCTAATGACTGTGGAAATGTCACAACTTACCCCACGCCGTCCGTATCTGCTGCGCGCCTTCTATGAATGGCTGCTGGATAACCAGCTCACGCCGCACCTGGTTGTGGATGTGACGTTGCCGGGCGTGCAGGTTCCTATGGAATATGCACGTGACGGGCAGATCGTACTGAACATCGCGCCGCGCGCGGTGGGTAACCTTGAACTGGCCAACGACGAAGTGCGCTTTAACGCGCGTTTCGGCGGTGTGCCGCGTCAGGTTTCTGTACCGCTGGCTGCGGTGCTGGCGATTTATGCGCGTGAAAACGGTGCAGGCACTATGTTTGAGCCGGAAGCGGCTTATGACGAGGATGTTGTCGGCCTGAATGACGAAAACGGCGCTTCGGAAAACGAAAGCGAAACGCTGATGTCGGTCATTGAGGGTGACAAGCCCGATCACAATGACGATCCTGATGACGATCCGCCGCCGCGCGGAGGCCGTCCGGCACTGCGCGTTGTGAAGTAGTAAAAGCATTTTTATCGACTATCCAGTTAGTTATTCAGACTAGCTGGATTTTTTTATGTCTTTTTATGTCAAAACGTTTAATAAAGTAAATTATATACATCCCTTCTTTTTTGCTTGCCCCCACCGTTCGGATAATTTCAAGCTATATCTCCGCTGAATATAATATGTCGTTTTAAAGCTATATACACTCTTATAAATAAATATCACTTATTGATAACGTTATTCTAAATCCATAAATTAATTTTTCTAAATTGCTTGTATTTATAAAGATTATATTATCTACGCATGCTCTCAAGCATGACGATAAACAGTATGGGGTAAATTTATTTATCCCTGCTGTATTTAATATTGCAATTACTCATATGTTAAGGAATAACAAGTGAAAAAGGTTTTACTCGCTACTGCGCTCTCTCTGTGTGTGACATCCGCTTTTGCGGCTAACCCGACTGCCGTTCTGAAAGTCAAAGGTACGCTGACTAATTCAGCCTGTACGCCTCAGTTAAGCAACGGCGGAACGGTTGACTACGGCACAGTTAGTTTGGGTGGTTTAAGCTCAACGGCAGTTAACCAGCTGGGCCAGAAAGACATCGATCTGACTATTACCTGCACCGCAGCAACAAAAGTGTCCTGGAATATGATTGACGATCGCGCTGATTCTAACGCGAAACTCACCGTTGAGAATGGCATGTTTGGTGGTGGTTCTAATTCGTCTGAAAGCCAGACTTACGGTGTAGGTAAAACAACAGGTACAACACCAGTGAACATCGGAACATACTCGCTGTTCGTTAAAACTGACAGCGTAATGGCTGACGGCGCTAAAGTTGACCCAATTTACCAGCAGAATGCTACCGGTAACTGGTCAAAGAGCACCAACGGTACAACTCAGGGCGATAACTATCGTGATTTCACCGTTGCGACTGTTGGCACCCTGGCTCCACTGGCGTTCCAGACCGCAACCTTCCCACTGGTGACCTCTCTGGCGATCCAGGATACCACCACGCTGGCGATCACTGATGACACCCAGCTTGATGGTCAGGTGACTATCAGCCTGCGTTATCTGTAAGACTTTTAATCGAGTAAACGTAATTTAATTAACCGGAGAGTAAATGCGCTGCATTTACTCTCTTTTTAACGGCGCGATAAACATGGACTGTTCTGTTGTTGCTTTCAAGGAGATATTATTATGCATTGTTTAAAATCCACTTTATTTAACACGCTTATTACTGCCGCGTTATTATCTGCCAGTGTTGCTGTACATGCAGAAGGCATGGTGCCTGAAACCAGTCTGTTAATCATTGATGAAGCAACGCACAGTGGAACCATTAACGTCAAGAATACCGATTCGCATCCTTCACTTTTATATACGAATGTTGTTGACCTGCCGGACGATACCGGTCTTAAGCTTATTGCAACGCAGCCGGTGGTACGTCTTGAGCCAGGTCAGACGCAGCAGCTGCGCTTTATTCTTCAGAACAAACAGCCATTGGATGTAGAGCATTATAAACGCGTCACATTCGACGGTATTCCGCCTAAAAACGATGATAAAAAAATAAAGATCGGCATTAACATTCGCCAGGATATCCCCGTGCTTATTCGTCCGGCATCCCTGGGAGTGGTCACTGATGCCTGGAAGTTCCTGAAGTGGTCCTCAAACGGCACGTCCGTCACCGTGAACAATCCCAGCAAATATGTGGTCCGTCTTGGGCAGAACGTGATGCTGCTGCCTTCAGGGATGAGTGCCTCTCTGTCCAAAACCTACATTCTTCCTGGCGAAACGCTAACGGCTGATATGAGTAAGAAAGTCAGTGGTGACAGCAGCGTTAAGTTTTTCCCGGCCAGCCGTTATGGCGTTGAGGTCCCGAGCTTTACGTCGGAATTAAATAAATAAAATAGGGATATGACGGTGAGTAAACAAAGCCGCCTTGCACTTTGTGTCCGCGCCATTCTTTGCGGCACATTACCTCTGGTGTTACTTGATTCAACATCCGTACTGGCGAGGGAGGTCACCTTCGACACGGGGATAATGCAAACGCTGGGGTTGAATAAAGATCTCAACCATTACTTCGCAGAAGCACCGCGCTTTTTACCCGGAACCCACTCCGTTTCGGTGAAGGTCAACGGGAAAGAGCGAGGAATGGCTGCAGTTCGTTTCAATAAAGATGGCATGCTTTGCTTTGATAACGATCTCATGGAGTTTGCTGGGCTGATGCCTGTGTCAATAAAGTCCGGTGAGGAGTGTCATGATATTCGGGATAACTATCCTAAAGCCGTCATCAACGCCTTGCCTAACCAGGAGGCCGTTGAACTCTATCTGCCAGCTGAAGCGGTGAACAGTCTGTCGTCGGATATCAAAAACTTCCAGCATGGCGGAACGGCGGCGCTGCTGAACTATTCATTGTTCAGCACCCATAACGACTATGGTGACAATGACAGCAGCCGCTACTCTCAGGCCAGCCTGGAAGCCGGATTCAACACGATGGACTGGGCGCTGCGCAGCCGTTATATCCTGACGGATGACGACGGTAGCCGAAATGCCGAAAGCATTTACACCTATGCAGAGCATGTTTTTACCGCGCAAAAAATGACGATGCAGGTGGGTGAAATCAACGCCATGTCCAACGTGTTGAGCGGGGTGCCGATTACCGGCGTTCAGTTTATGCCGACCAGCGGTCTGGCGAGAGCAAGCTCTGGCGTGAGCGTTTCCGGTATTGCCCAGTCTTCCCAGGCACGTGTCGAAATCCGCCAGAACGGTCAACTGGTCTTCAGTACCCTTGTGCCAGCCGGCCCCTTCACGCTGGATGACGTGCCCGTGGTTCGCAACAATGTGGATCTGGACGTCTCAGTGGTGGAATCCGACGGCGCAACTAACCGTTTCATCGTTCCGGCGTCTCAGGTAAGGGCGCGCAACCTTTCACGCCCGCAGGGTCTAACCCTTTCTGTAGGTCAGGTGCGCAGCATCGACAGCGACTATAACGATCCGCTGGTGATGAACATCTCTGACGGCTGGCGTGTCTCTCCGTGGATGAATCTCCTGGCTTCAGGTGCCGCTGCGGAAAACTATCAGGCGGCAGGCGGCAGGACAGAGTTCCTGGTAAGCGATGACTGGACCCTTTCAACGGGTGCGGCAGTCAGCAATGCGAGCTTTGGTGACAGCAGCAGCGGGGTAAAAACCGAGCTGCAAAGTGATTACATCCTGAACGAGTACGTCGGTCTTTCAGGCAGTGCGACGCATTACAGCGGAGAGTATCGCGAACTGGCTGATGCGATGGACGATGATTATCAGGGATATGACAACACCTATTCCGGCAACGTTCGTTTCTCCTCCCCTCTGGCGGGGGTGTTTAGCGCAGGGTTCAACTACAACCAGACCAGCGGTGACGGTGAAGATTCACGTTACCTCTTGCTGTCATGGGGCAAGACCTTTACGTACGCGTCAGTATCCATGAACTGGCAAAGTGCGGTCGGTAATGTCGATGACGATCAGGACAATGAGATGTTCTACGTCAACGTGAGCATCCCGCTCGGCGGCAGTCAGTCCATCAGTACCTATATGCGTAAACAGGGTGATAGCACCTCCTATGGCGCGTCTAACAGCGGCTCGCTGGGAGACAATACGAACTATTACATCTCAGCCGATCGCGATCAGGATTCGAAAGACAACAGCTTCAACGGCAACATCAACACTAACCTGCGCTATACGCAACTGAGCGTGGGGGGCGGAACCAGTGGGGATAATCAGCGGAACTACAATGCGACATTGTCGGGTGGCGTGGCCATGCATAAAGAGGGTGTGACTTTCTCGCCGTATACGATTCAGGACACCTTCGCGATTGCCAGACTGAGCGAGAAGAAGAGCGGCGTTGAAATCTCCACTCCGCAAGGTACCGTCTGGACCGATCCATGGGGCCAGGCCGTGGTACCTTCACTCAACGAATGGCATAACTCCCGCATAGAAATTGATGCTAATAAGCTGCCGCAGAGTATGACGCTGGCTAACGGCACGAAATATATTGCCGCAGGCCATGCCTCGGTCAGCGAGATTGATTTCAAAGTACTTAACAGCCGCCGCGTCATGCTAAGCGTTAAGCAGGCTGACGGTCAGCCCCTGAGTAAAGGGATCTCGATTGTTGATGAGAAAGGTAACTATATCGTGACCACGGTTGATGATGGCCACGTCTTTATTAACGATGCCGATCAGCTGAGCGCGCTCTACGCGCTAGACGGTGACAATAACCGACTGTGTAAGATTGATTACACCCTGGCTGATAAGCGTGACGAAAATGCCTTCTATGAAGAAGTGAACGGAGTCTGCCGATGAACAGTCGACACTTATCGGGCTTAGTGGCCTTGCTGATGCTCGGTGTGACAGGAATAACCCATGCTGAAGATTGCCAGCTCAGCCTCTCACAGCCGGTGGTGGATTATCATGAGATGCGCCGGGATACGATCGAAACGACGCAGCAGGACTGGCATAAAATGGCCGATCGCGACATCACGGTAAATGTTTTTTGCCCTCAGTCTCAGCAGATGGCGGTGATACTGCGCGGTACAGCGGGAGATAAGGGGCGGTTTCTTTTTGGGCAGTCCGGCGGTGTCGCAGTCAAAATTGACAACATGACCGTCGATGGCAAAAGTTACACCGTGGGTAAAACGGTCGATCAGCTGAATTTTACGCCGGAAAACGGTACACCGACGCCGTTCTATCTGCGTAATAACGAGGCGGTGATTGCGCTTGAGAATAACCAGGTCCCTTCCGGCCAGCAGATGAGTTTCAACGTAACGCTCTCACCGGTTCTCAACGAAAGCGCGTTCAGCCATCTGACAGATCAAACTACGCTGGAAAGTGATTTGACCTGGAGCTTATTGACGAAGTAACCCTTCTTTTTGCGGCACCACAGAAAAGCGGAGCTGCAGGGGGAAAATCAACGGCGGTTAACCGCATAAAAAAAGCCGGATGGTATTTGCCATCCGGCTTATTTCTTACACTTCCAGGTAGTTCAGAATACCGTCAGCGGCTTTACGGCCTTCGGCAATCGCGGTAACGACCAGGTCGGAACCGCGAACGATATCACCGCCAGCAAAGATTTTCGGGTTGCTGGTCTGGAACGCGTTTTCGTTGCCTTCCGGCGCAATAACACGACCCTGAGAGTCCAGCTCTACACTGTGCTTCGCCAGCCACTCCATGCTGTGAGGACGGAAACCGAACGCCATTACTACGGCATCGGCCGGGATCACATGCTCGGAGCCTGCCACGATCTCTGCGCGACGACGACCTTTCGCATCCGGCGCACCCATCTCAGTGCGCGCCATTTTCACGCCGCTCACTTTGCCGTTGGCATTCACTTCAATACCCAGAGGCTGGATGTTGAACTGGAATTCCACGCCCTCTTCACGCGCGTTTTTCACTTCGCGTTTAGAGCCCGGCATGTTCTCTTCGTCACGACGATAGGCGCAGATCACGTGTGCCGCATTCTGGCGAATGGAGGTACGCACGCAGTCCATCGCGGTATCACCCCCGCCCAGCACCACCACGCGTTTGCCTTCCATGCTGACATACGGCTCATCGGCGGTTTCGCCATAGCCCATGATCTGTTTGGTATTGGCAATCAGGAACGGCAGTGCGTCGAATACGCCCGGCGCATCTTCGTTTTCCAGACCACCGCGCATGGACTGATAGGTTCCCACGCCCAGGAAGACGGCGTCGTAATCCTTCAGCAGGTCGTCGAGCTGCACGTCGCGACCCACTTCCACGTTCAGTTTGAACTCAATGCCCATACCGGTGAAGATTTCACGGCGGCGGGTCATGACCTCTTTTTCCAGCTTAAAGGCCGGAATACCGAAGGTCAGCAGACCGCCGATTTCCGGATGGCGGTCAAAGACCACGGCCTTCACGCCGTTACGGGTCAGTACGTCCGCACAGGCCAGGCCCGCCGGGCCCGCACCGATGATCGCCACACGCTTGTCGGTTTGCTTCACGCCGGTCATATCCGGACGCCAGCCCATTTCGAAGGCTTTATCGTTGATATAGCGTTCGATATTACCGATGGTCACCGCGCCAAATTCGTCGTTCAGCGTACAGGAACCTTCACACAGACGGTCCTGAGGACACACGCGGCCGCACACTTCCGGCAGGGTGTTTGTCTGGTGAGACAGCTCGGCAGCTTCAAAAATACGTCCTTCGTTGGCCAGTTTCAGCCAGTTCGGGATGTAGTTATGGACCGGACATTTCCATTCGCAGTAAGGGTTACCGCAGGACAGGCAGCGGTCTGCCTGTGCTTTGGCCTGGCCTTCTGAAAACGGCTCATAGATTTCTACAAATTCAATTTTACGGATCTTCAGCGGTTTCTTTGGCGGATCAACACGCTGCAGGTCGATAAACTGGTATACGTTCTGGCTCATCTGAATTCCTTACTGCGCCTGCACACGCAGCTCTGCTGCGCTACGACTACGGTGACCCAACAGGGCTTTAACATCGCTGGACTTCGGTTTAACCAGCGCGAATTTCGCAGAGAACGCCGGCCAGTTGGCCAGGATCTCTTCGCCGCGCGAAGAACCGGTATGCTGCACGTGTTCGGTAATCAAACCGCGCAGGTGTTCTTCGTGGATAGCCAGCGTTTCAACGTCCAGCACTTCCACCAGTTCAGGGTTCACGCGTTTGCGGAACTCACCGTCTTCATCCAGGACGTAAGCAAAACCGCCCGTCATGCCTGCGCCAAAGTTCACGCCGGTTTTACCCAGGACGCACACAATCCCGCCCGTCATGTATTCACAACCGTTATCACCGATACCTTCAACCACGGTGATGGCACCGGAGTTACGTACGGCAAAACGTTCACCTGCACGACCTGCTGCAAACAGACGACCGCCGGTTGCGCCGTACAGACAGGTGTTACCGATGATGCTGGCATCGCAGCTACGGAAGGCTGAACCGACCGGCGGACGCACCGCCAGCAGACCACCCGCCATGCCTTTACCGACATAGTCGTTGGCATCACCGGTCAGATACAGTTCAACGCCGCCGGCGTTCCACACGCCGAAGCTCTGACCCGCGGTACCGCTGAAGTGCGCGGTAATCGGGTCGGCCGCCAGGCCCTGGTCACCGTGCGTTTGCGCGATGTAACCGGAAAGCGATGCACCGACAGAACGGTCAGTGTTGCGAATATCAAACCAGAACGTTTTGCTCTGCTTGTCATCCACATACGGCTTCGCTTGCTGCAGCAGCTGCGCGTTCAGCACGCCATTGTCGAACGGCGGGTTGTTCTCGGTGCAGTAGACCGCTTTGCCAGGATGTGGCTCGGCAGTTTCCAGCAACTTAGACAGCTCCAGCTTCTGCTGTTTGGCTGTGAAACCTTCCAGCTCTTTGAGCAGGTCGGTACGGCCAATCAGATCCACCAGGCGTTTCACGCCCAGCTGTGCCATCAGCTCACGGGTTTCGCGGGCGATGAAATCAAAGTAGTTCGTCACTTTGAACGGTAGGCCGTGGTAATGGTTCTTACGCAGCTTCTCGTCCTGGGTTGCAACACCGGTTGCACAGTTGTTCAGGTGGCAAATACGCAGGTATTTACAGCCGAGCGCGACCATAGGGCCCGTGCCGAAACCAAAGCTTTCCGCACCCAGAATCGCCGCCTTGATAATGTCGAGGCCGGTTTTCAGGCCGCCATCCACCTGCAGACGGATCTTATGACGCAGACCGTTAGCCACCAGCGCCTGCTGGGTTTCCACCAGGCCAAGCTCCCACGGACAGCCCGCGTATTTCACGGAGGAGAGTGGGCTTGCCCCGGTACCACCGTCATAACCGGCGATGGTGATCAGGTCCGCATAGGCTTTTGCCACACCGGTCGCGATGGTGCCAACGCCCGGTTCGGAAACCAGCTTCACGGAGATCATCGCTTTCGGGTTGACCTGTTTCAGGTCGAAAATCAGCTGAGCCAGATCCTCGATAGAATAAATATCGTGATGCGGTGGCGGAGAAATCAGCGTCACACCCGGTACGGAATAGCGTAATTTGGCGATATACGGCGTGACTTTATCACCCGGTAACTGGCCGCCTTCGCCCGGTTTTGCACCCTGAGCGACTTTAATCTGAATCACGTCGGCGTTAACCAGATACGCTGGCGTGACGCCAAAGCGACCGGATGCAACCTGCTTGATACGTGAGACTTTGTTGGTGCCATAACGGGCAGGGTCTTCACCACCTTCACCGGAGTTTGAATTGCCGCCGATGCTGTTCATCGCTTCAGCCAGCGCTTCGTGAGCTTCCGGGCTGAGCGCACCGATGGACATTGCCGCGGTGTCAAAGCGTTTAAACAGTTCAGTGGCAGGCTCAACGTCGTCAATGCTGACGGCTTCATCACCCGGGTTCAGCGCCAGCAGGTCGCGCAGCGTCGCCGCCGGACGGTTGTTCACCAGTTCAGCATACTGCTGGTAATCGCTGTACTCGCCGCTCTGAACGGCCTGTTGCAGCGTACGCACCACGTCCGGGTTATAAGCGTGATATTCACCGCCGTGGACATACTTCAGCAGACCACCTTGATCCAGCGGCTTACGTGCCAGCCAGGCGCGTTTCGACAGGTTCATCAGATCCTGCTGGAAGTCAGCGAATCCGGCACCGCCGATACGGCTGATAACACCCTGGAAGCAAAGTGTCGCCACGTCGTCATGCAGACCGACCGCTTCAAACAGCTTCGAGCAGCGGTAGGAGGCGATGGTCGAGATGCCCATTTTGGACATGATTTTGTACAGGCCTTTGTTGATGCCGTTACGGTAGTTCAGCATCACCGTGCGGTAATCTTTGTCGATAGCACGGGTATCCACGAGACGCGCCAGCGTTTCGTAGGCCAGGTACGGGTAAATAGCCGTCGCACCAAAGCCTAACAGCACGGCAAAGTGGTGCGGATCGCGGGCGCTGGCGGTTTCAACAATGATGTTGGCGTCGCAGCGCAGGCTCTTATCGACCAGACGCGTCTGGATAGCACCTACCGCCATTGGGGCCGGTACCGGCAGACGGTTTTTCGCAATATTGCGGTCAGAGAGCACCAGCAGAACGGTACCGTTACGCACCATCTGTTCCGCTTTGTCACACAGCGCATTCACCGTCTCTTCGAGGGTCGCTTCGGTCACGTCGAAAGTGATATCGAGCGTGTCGGCGCGGTAGTGATCCTCTTTCAGGGTGGTGAGCTGTTTGAAATCAGAGTACAGCAGGATCGGCGATTTAAAGGTCAGGCGGTGCGCCTGGCCTTCAGCTTCGCAGAAGACGTTCATCTCGCGACCGATGCTGGTGGCCAGTGACATCACGTGTGCTTCACGCAGCGGATCGATTGGCGGGTTGGTCACCTGCGCAAACTGCTGACGGAAGTAATCATAAATGATGCGTGGCTGGCTGGAGAGCACGGCAAACGGGGTATCGTCACCCATGGAGCCGACCGCTTCCTGGCCATTTTCACCGAGTACGCGGATCACGGAATCCAGCTCTTCGGCGCTGTAGTTAAACTGTTTCTGGAAGCTGGCGAGCGTATCGTCGTCCAGCTCACGACTGCCCACTTCTTCATCCGGCAGATCTTCGAATGGCACCAGGCGACGAACGTTTTTCTCCATCCACTCTTTGTACGGATGGCGGCTCTTCAGATCGTTATCGGTTTCAGCAGAGTGCAGAATGCGCCCACCGCGGGTGTCGATAACCATCAGCTCGCCCGGGCCAACGCGGCCTTTCTCAACCACTTCGTCAGGCTGGTAATCCCAGATACCGACTTCAGAGGCGCAGGTGATGAGCTTATCTTTGGTGATGACGTAGCGTGCCGGACGCAGACCGTTACGGTCCAGGTTACAGGCAGCAAAGCGACCGTCGGACATAACGATGCCCGCCGGGCCATCCCACGGCTCCATGTGCATGGAGTTAAAGTCGAAGAACGCGCGCAGCTCTGGATCCATATCCGGGTTGTTCTGCCATGCCGGTGGCACGAGCAGACGCATGGCGCGCACGATATCCATACCGCCTGCCAGCAGCAGCTCCAGCATGTTATCCATGGAGCTGGAGTCAGAGCCGGTTTCGTTAACGAACGGCGCGGCATCATGCAGGTCAGGGATCAGTGGCGTCTGGAACTTATAGGTACGAGCACGCGCCCACTGGCGGTTACCCGTAATGGTATTGATCTCGCCGTTGTGCGCCAGGTAGCGGAACGGCTGCGCCAGCGGCCAGCGAGGGACGGTGTTGGTGGAGAAGCGCTGGTGGAAGAGGCAGATGGCCGATTCCAGACGCAGGTCCGCCAGGTCCAGGTAGAAGCGCGGCAGGTCAGCCGGCATACACAGACCTTTATAGATGTTCACCAGGTTAGAGAGGCTACAGACGTAGAACTCTTTGTCGTCCTGGAGACGTTTTTCAATGCGACGACGGGCGATAAACAGACGGCGTTCCATATCACGCGGACGCCAGCCCGCAGGGGCATTAACAAAAATCTGTTCAATTCGAGGCAGCGAGGAGAGGGCGATTTCGCCGAGTACCCCTTCGTTGGTTGGCACATCGCGCCAGCCAACAATAGACAGGGTTTCACGTTGAAGTTCTTCTTCGACGATGCGGCGTGAGGCGGCAGCTTTTTCAGGATCCTGATTCAGGAACAGCATACCGACAGCGTAGTTTTTGGCTAAACGCCAGCCGCGCTCTTCCGCAACGATACGGAAGAAACGATCCGGTTTTTGCAGCAGCAGACCGCAACCGTCGCCGGTTTTACCATCAGCAAGGATGGCACCACGGTGCTGCATGCGGGCCAGTGCGTGAATAGCAGTACGCACTACCTTGTGGCTAGGTTCGCCTTCTATGTGGGCGATCAGGCCGAAACCACAGTTATCCTTCTCAAGGGATTTATCGTACAACATATCAGTGAACCTCCCCAGGCTCGTCGGGCTTCCCACTGAACCGTGGCGCACAGGCACAGAAAGAGCATGGCGACGGGGTTTGCGTTTCATACGCGTACCTCGCATTCGCCCTCTTTTTCATCCTTTCGCGCAGGTAAACAAGTTTGAGGACTTGCTTCAGAGGGAATCTCAATTACTGCATAAATATGATGAGCAGGCTGCTCATCCAGAAAGCTTCCAGCGGATTTCCAACTTATCGGGAATTGGTACACAGGTCAAATGGCAATCTTATTTATACAAAAATGTGCTAAAGCGTAATTAACTATTTGTATATAAAAGAAATTCAACTCTATTTACAACGTTTGTAAGCTGTGGCGAGACCCAGCGGAGTGTGATCTGACTCACTATATGAAAGCGGTATTATCGATGTAGCGTGCTGAATAGCCGTTTTTTAGCAGAATAATTCTCTACGATGAAATGCAAACCCGCATAAAGTCACTGTTTTTCAGTGCTGGCGCTATAAGTGAAAAAAACAATCAGAACATAAGGAAAAGTAATCACAACTGGCGTGAATGAAATTGCAGTAATCCTGAGTATTTATTCATAGAGGTAAAGGCCGTCCAGGGCGATTGATCCAGGTCATCGCCGACAGAGGCTAAAAATGGCAGGCTTGTCCCCTTTCTTTGGGACGGTCTATCAGATTATGCAGTTACAGAAATTAGTCAACATGTTTGGTGGGGATCTTTTGCAGCGTTATGGGCAAAAGGTTCACAAGCTGACGCTGCATGGCGGTTTTAGCTGCCCGAACCGTGACGGGACGATCGGGCGCGGGGGCTGTACTTTCTGTAATGTGGCGTCTTTTGCTGACGAAGCGCAGCAGCATCGTTCTATCATCGAACAGCTGTCCCATCAGGCGAGTCTGGTCAACCGTGCGAAACAGTATCTGGCCTATTTCCAGGCCTACACCAGCACATGGGCGGAAGTACAGGTCTTGCGCTCCATGTATCAGCAGGCGGTAAGTCAGGCCAGTATCGTAGGGCTGTGTGTGGGCACCCGCCCGGACTGCGTGCCGGAAGCGGTACTGGACCTGCTCAGCGAGTACAAGGAACAAGGGTATGAGATCTGGCTGGAGCTGGGCCTGCAAAGTGCGCACGACAAAACTCTGCACCGCATCAACCGTGGACATGATTTCGCCTGTTACCAGCGCACCACACGTCTCGCGCGTGAGCGTGGGCTGAAGGTGTGCTCACACCTGATTGTCGGCCTGCCAGGCGAAGGGCAGCAGCACGGTCTTGAGACACTGGAAAAGGTGGTCGAGACCGGTGTGGACGGAATTAAGCTGCATCCACTGCACATCGTGAAGGGCAGTATCATGGCCAAAGCCTGGGAAGCCGGGCGCTTAACCGGTATTGAGCTTGATGCGTATACGATGACGGCGGGGGAGATGATTCGGCACACCCCGCCGGAGATTGTCTACCACCGCATCTCCGCCAGCGCCCGCCGTCCAACGCTTCTTGCACCGCTCTGGTGTGAGAACCGCTGGACGGGGATGGTGGAAATCAACCGTTATCTGCAAGAGCACGGCGTACAGGGATCGGCGCTTGGTCGCCCCTGGGTTCCCCGCTTACCTGCGGCGACCGCCTAACAGGCTCCCCAGCATGCCGCGTACAATCTGATTCGTGACCTGACGCGCTGCACTTTTCGCCATGGTCTGCACGACGCCATCGCGTTTGCCGCCGCGTGGTCCGGTTGTACCAAACAGGATATCCTTAAGCCCGCCCAGGATGCCGTCGTCCACGGCAACAGACTGGCCTTTGGCGGCAGGCGCGTCCTGGGATTCGGTGGTGGCCTGTACCCCTTTTTGCAGCATCTCGAATGCCGACTCGCGATCCACGTCGTCCTCATACTTACCATACAGCGGGGAGCGGTTAATCAGGCCGTTGCGTTCATCGTCCGTCACGGGCCCCATACGGGAGCAAGGGGCAATTACCATTGCGCGCTCCACAACGGACGGGCTGCCTTTTGCATCCAGGAAAGAGATAAGCGCTTCACCGGTGCCCAACGCCTGGATGGCCGCTTCGGTATCAAATGCCGGGTTCGCTCGCATGGTTTGTGCGGCGGCTTTAACGGCCTTCTGATCTTTCGGCGTAAAGGCGCGCAGGGCATGCTGTACGCGGTTGCCAAGCTGTCCCAGCACGTTGTCAGGAATATCGGACGGGTTTTGCGAAACAAACCAGACGCCGACGCCTTTAGAGCGGATCAGGCGGATCACCTGTTCAATCTTATCCAGAAGAACCTGTGGCGCATCGTTAAACAGCAGGTGCGCTTCGTCGAAGAAGAAGACCAGCTTGGGCTTGTCGAGATCGCCGGCTTCAGGTAACTGCTCGTACAGTTCAGAGAGCATCCACAGCAGGCTGGCGGCGTAGAGCTTCGGCATCTGGTAAAGCTTCTCTGAGCTCAGAATATTGATGATGCCTTTCCCGTTGCTGTCGGTGCGCATCCAGTCCTTGATATCCAGCATCGGCTCGCCAAAGAAATGTTCGGCACCCTGTTGCTCCAGGGTCAGTAACCCGCGCTGGATGGCCCCGACTGAGGCGCTGCTGATATTACCGTACTGGTTCTGGAACGATTTGGCGTTATCACCGATGTACTGGGTAATGGCCCGCAGATCTTTGAAATCAAGCAGCAGCAGACCCTGGTCGTCGGCAATACGGAAGATGATGTTCAGCACACCGGACTGCACGTCGTTGAGGTTGAGCAGACGAGCCAGCAGCAGCGGACCGAGATCGGAGACGGTTGCACGTACCGGGTGACCTTTCTCACCAAAGATATCCCATAACACGACCGGATTGTTGTGCGGTGTCCAGTCCGTGATGCCGATATTTTTGAGTCGGTCGAGCAGTTTTTCGGACGGATTGCCTTCCTGAGCCACACCGGTTAAATCGCCTTTTACATCGGCCATAAAGACCGGTACGCCGATCTCTGAAAGCGACTCTGCCAGCTTCTGCAGGGTCACGGTTTTCCCCGTCCCGGTGGCCCCGGTGATGAGACCGTGGCGGTTGGCCATCGCGGGCAGTAAAAACAGCTCTTTGTCCAGCGTGCGGGCAATTAACAATGGTGTACTCATAATGCGCTTCCTCTCTTAGTCCTCGGTCGAGTATAGGCAATCTGACGGCAAAATGGCTGAGTAAATTGCTGACTTTGCGGCGCATTATCCAGCGCGGACTATGCTTTTGCATACGGTTCACAAAATTTTGGAAAACTATGTCCAGATTCTTCTTTAACGATCGCAAACAGCTGGTCAACGACGCCATCGAAGGCATACTGATTTCGGCACCACACGCTAATCTCGTCAAACTTGATATCGATCCGGCCATTCGGGTGGTGGCGCGCAGCGACTGGGATAAAAGCCGGGTGGCGGTTATTTCAGGCGGTGGCTCTGGTCATGAACCTGCACACGCCGGGTTTGTCGGCAAAGGGATGCTCACAGCAGCGGTGTGCGGGGATCTTTTTGCTTCGCCGAGCGTTGATGCGGTGCTGAACGCCATTGTGGCGGTAACGGGCGATCGGGGTTGTCTGCTGATCGTGAAAAATTACACCGGCGACCGGCTTAATTTCGGCCTGGCGGCAGAAAAAGCCAAGCGCTATGGCCTGAAGGTCGAGATGGTCATTGTCGCCGATGATATTGCCCTGCCGGATAACAAACAGCCGCGCGGTATCGCCGGTACGGCACTGGTTCATAAAATTGCGGGCTATGCGGCAGAGCACGGAAAATCACTGACTGAGGTGCGCGATATCGCGCAACAAGCTTGCGATAATCTCTGGAGCCTGGGCGTGGCAATGCAAACCTGTAACCTGCCGGGCAGTGATGATGAAGAGGGGCGGATCAAGCAGGGGCACGTGGAGCTGGGGCTTGGGATCCACGGCGAGCCTGGTGCCTCGGTTGTCGATACGCAAAACAGCAAAGCCATTATCGACACGCTGGTCGAGCCGCTCAAAGCGCAGGCCGGTAACGGGCGTTTTGCGGTGCTTATCAATAACCTCGGCGGCGTGTCGGCGCTGGAGATGGCATTGCTCACCAAAGAGCTGGCCCACTCGGCGCTGAAAGAGAATATCGCTTATCTGATTGGTCCGGCACCGCTGGTGAGTGCCCTGGATATGAAAGGCTTTTCGCTGACGTTGCTGAAGCTTAACGATCTGTTCGAAAAAGCTCTCCATGAAGAGGTGGAGACGTTGGGCTGGCAGAAGCCGGTGGCGTTTGCGCCGCTGCGCGTGCAGGAACATAGCGCGATCCATGACCGCGTGGAATATACCGCCTCGGACAATCCACGGGTCGCAGAGATCGTCTCCACGGTCACGCAGACGCTGATCCAGCTGGAAAACCGCCTCAATGCGCTGGATGCCAAAGTGGGTGATGGCGATACGGGCTCTACCTTTGCGCAAGGGGCGCGGGATATTGCGCAGCGTCTGGAGAAGAAACAGCTTCCGCTAAATGATGTGTCGACGCTGTTGCTGCTGGTTGGCGAGCGGCTGGCAACGGTTATGGGGGGCTCAAGCGGTGTGCTGATGTCGATCTTCTTTACCGCTGCCGGGCAGACGTTGCACGACGGTCAGCCGTTGCCGGAAGCGCTCTTAAGCGGGCTGGCGCAGATGAAGCAGTATGGTGGGGCAGATCTTGGCGATCGCACCTTGATCGATGCCCTGCAACCGGCGCTGGAGGCATTGCAGAAAGGCGACCTTCAGGCTGCTGCGCAGGCTGCGAACGCGGGCGCTGAGGCGACAGCGCATATGGTGAAAGCGGGGGCCGGACGTTCGTCGTATGTCAACAAAGAGAACCTGGAGGGGGTGACCGACCCGGGGGCCGTGGCGGTGGCAGAGGTGTTCAAGGCAATGACCGCAGCAAAACGGTAGCGTTTTGAGTATTACACCCTCTCCCGACGGGAGAGGGTAGAGATGCGTGCAATCAGGCCGCACGCACCCCGCGCGTTCACATCAAAAATCCGCTTTCAACACCACGCGATAACGGGCTTTACCGTCACGCACATGCTGGATAGCTTCGTTGATTTTAGACATCGGATACAGTTCGGTGGTGGGCGCCACTTTAGTGCGTCCGGCAAACTTCATCAGTTTGCGCAATTCGAACGGCGTACCGGTTGCTGAACCGGAGACGCTGCGATCCCCCCCGATCAGCGTAAACGCAGGCACCGGCAGCGGTTTCATCACTGCACCGACGGTGTGGAAGTTACCGCCGTGGGCCAGCGCTTCAAAGTACGGTTGCCAGTCGAGATCGACGTTAACGGTATTAATGATCAGATCAAACTGACCTGCCAGCGATTTGAGCGCTTGCGGATCGCGGCTGTTGACTACCTTATCCGCCCCCATCGCCAGCACTTCTTTCTCTTTGGCCGGGTTCGAGCTAAACGCCGTGACTTCACAGCCCATCGCGTGCAGCAGTTTGATTGCAATATGGCCCAGACCACCAATCCCGATGACACCCACACGGCTGGTGGCGGTGACATGATGCATCAGCAGCGGTTTGAATACGGTGATACCGCCGCACAGCAGCGGACCGGCAGATTCGATATCAATGCTGTCCGGCAGGGGAATAACCCATTGCCAGTCGGCACGCAGTTTATCGGCGAAACCGCCTTTGTTCAGAATGGTAGGGACTGCGCCTTCGAGGCAGTTGATTTGGTTACCGCTGATACAGGCATCGCAGTGACCACAGCTGCGCGCCGTCCAGCCAATCCCCACGCGCTGGCCGATCTTCAGCCCTTTGTCCTGTGCGGCGCTACCGAGCGCCACAACGCGGCCAATGACTTCGTGGCCGGCAATCAGTGGATACTGTGAGAAGCCCCATTCATTGTCGATCATGGAGAGATCGGAGTGGCAGATCCCGCAGTAATCAACCTGCACTTCGACGTCTTCTGCTTTTAGGTCGCCCGCATCGTATTCGTACAGCTCAAGTTCTGCACCCGCCTGCGGTGCGGCGTAGCTTTTTATCTTCGACATCGTGTTTCCCCCGTTATGGTGTGAACTGAGAGTGTAGAGCATTCAGTTTACAGTCGCTTAACAGAAGAGGGCAGGAATGCCCTTTACAGAGTTTTCAGCATCCTGACTTCGCAATCGACGTGGCCGGTACAGCCCAGCGGCGCATCAATATGCGTAAAGCCCAGATGTTCATACAGGCCAATGGCCTCTTTGAGGAAGGCGGTTGTTTCCAGGTAACAGCGTTTAAAACCCTGAGTACGCGCATGTTCAAGGGCGATCAGCGCCAGCTTTTTCGCCAGCCCTTGCCCGCGTACCGACGGCAGAAAATACATTTTTTGCAGTTCGCAGATATCCGGCTCGCTGCAGCTTAAAGGCGCCACGCCACCGCCGCCCACGACCTGGCCGTTCTGCTCAATAACCCAATAGGCGTAGCCCGGCTGGCTGTACAACTGAAACAGCTCATCCAGATTCGGGTCGGCAACGGTATAGCCTTTGTCGGCGGTCAGGCCATACTCAGCGGAAACCGTTCGGATAACGGCGGCAATAGCCGGGTTGTCCTGCTCAGTGATCCGACGCATCGTCGTCGCGACGGGGGTAATCACGCTCATAGTCTTACTCATTACAAAAATTGACACACAACTGCTGTTAATAGCACCGCAGTAAAGGGAGCGCAAGCGAGGAGTTTTCAGGAAGGATACCCCTTACGCCCTGAAGCGTAAGGGGTAAAAGCATTACAGGGCTGCAATAACCGCCTGCTGCTCGATCAGTTTGGTCTTAGCATCGGCGAAGGCAACCAGACGCTCACGCTCTTTCGCGATAACCGCTTCCGGCGCGCGGGCAACAAAGCCTTCGTTCGCCAGTTTGCTTTCGATTTTGCCAATTTCCACATCGACCTTAGCCACTTCTTTTGCCAGACGAGCCAGCTCAGCGTCTTTGTCGATAAGACCTGCCATCGGGATCAGCAGCTCGGCGCCGTCGATGATTTTGGTCACGGATACCGGACCTTTGTCATCCGCAGGCAGCACGGTGATGCTTTCCAGACGCGCCATGGTTTTCAGGAAGGTGTTGTTCTCGGTGACACGGCGAACAGCAGCCTCACTGCAACCGCGCAGCAGCAGCTCCAGAGGTTTACCCGGGGCGATGTTCATTTCGGCACGGATATTACGTACCGCCACGATCGCCTGTTTCAGCCATTCGGTATCGGCTGACGCCGCTTCATCGACCTTCGCTGCATCGAATTCCGGGAACGGCTGCAGCATGATGGTGTCGGCGTTGATGCCGGCAATCACTTTCACACGCTGCCAGATGGTTTCGGTGATGAATGGAATAATCGGGTGCGCCAGACGCAGCAGACCTTCGAGAACGGTAATCAGCGTGTTGCGCGTACCGCGCAGTTCCGCTTCAGAACCGCCGTTCATTACCGGTTTTGCCAGCTCCAGGTACCAGTCACAGAACTGGTTCCAGGTGAATTCATACAGAATGCCCGCCGCGATATCGAAGCGGTAGCTGTCCAGCGCTTCGCGGAAGGCTTTTACCGTCTGGTTGAACTCTGCCAGGATCCAGCGATCGGCCAGAGACAGGGTCATCTCGCCGCCGTTGAAGCCGCAATCCTGATCTTCGGTGTTCATCAGCACGAAGCGGCTGGCGTTCCACAGCTTGTTACAGAAGTTACGGTAACCTTCCAGGCGCTTCATGTCCCAGTTGATGTCACGACCGGTTGAAGCCAGTGCCGCCAGAGTGAAACGCAGGGCATCAGTACCGTGTGGTTCGATCCCATTCGGGAACTGTTTCTCAGTACGCTTGCGGATCTTCTCTGCCAGCTGCGGTTGCATCATGTTGCCGGTACGTTTTTCCAGCAGCTCTTCGAGGGAGATACCGTCAACCATGTCCAGCGGGTCGATAACGTTACCCTTGGACTTGGACATCTTCTGGCCTTCGTCGTCACGAATCAGACCGGTCATGTAGACGGTATGGAACGGAACCTGTGGCTTGCCGTTTTCATCTTTGATGAAGTGCATGGTCATCATGATCATGCGGGCGATCCAGAAGAAGATGATGTCGAAGCCGGACACCATCACGCTGGTTGGGTGGAACTGACGCAGCGCGTCGGTGTTCTCCGGCCAGCCCAGCGTGGAGAAGGTCCACAGTGCGGAGGAGAACCAGGTGTCCAGTACGTCTTCGTCCTGACGCAGGGCGACATCGGCACTCAGGTTGTTTTCCTGACGAACTTCATCTTCGCTGCGGCCAACATAGACGTTGCCTTCACTGTCGTACCAGGCCGGGATACGGTGGCCCCACCACAGCTGACGGGAGATACACCAGTCCTGAATATCACGCATCCAGGAGAAGTACATATTTTCATACTGCTTCGGCACGAACTGGATGTCGCCGTTCTCAACCGCTTCAACAGCCGGTTTCGCCAGCACGTCGGCGCGCACGTACCACTGGTCGGTCAGCATTGGCTCGATAACAACACCACCACGGTCACCGTACGGCACGGTCAGATCGTGAGGTTTGATCTCTTCCAGCAGGCCGAGTGCATCCACTGCAGCGACAATCGCTTTACGCGCGGCAAAACGTTCCATTTTCTGGAATTCAGCCGGAATGTCGCTGGAGTAAACGTCGGATTCGTTACCTTTGGTGTCATACACTTCCGCGCTTTCACGGATATCACCGTCGAACGTCAGAATGTTGATCATTGGCAGGGCGTGACGACGGCCCACTTCGTAGTCGTTGAAGTCGTGTGCCGGGGTGATTTTCACACAGCCGGTGCCTTTTTCCATGTCGGCGTGTTCATCGCCCACAACGGGAATGCGACGGTTAACCAGCGGCAGCACCACGAATTTGCCAATCAGATCTTTATAACGCGGATCTTCCGGGTTAACGGCCACGCCGGTATCGCCCAGCAGGGTTTCCGGACGGGTGGTCGCTACCACCAGGTAATCTTTACCGTCTGCCGTTTTAGCGCCGTCGGCCAGCGGATAGCGGATATGCCACATGGAGCCTTTAGACTCACGGTTTTCCACTTCCAGGTCGGAGATAGCGGTGCGCAGTTTAGGGTCCCAGTTTACCAGGCGCTTGCCACGGTAAATCAGGTCTTCTTTGTACAGACGGACAAACACTTCTTTAACGGCGTTGGAAAGGCCTTCGTCCATGGTGAAGCGCTCGCGCTCCCAGTCCACGGAGTTGCCAAGACGGCGCATCTGACGGGTGATGGTACCGCCGGATTCTGCTTTCCACTGCCAGATTTTATCGATGAACGCGTCGCGACCGTAGTCGTGGCGGGTTTTACCTTCTTCAGCGGCAATTTTACGCTCAACCACCATCTGGGTCGCGATACCCGCGTGGTCAGTCCCCGCCTGCCACAGGGTGTTTTTGCCCTGCATGCGCTGGTAGCGGATCATGGTATCCATGATGGT
Source organism: Enterobacter sp. RCC_40 (assembly GCF_041360735.1). Taxonomy (NCBI): domain Bacteria; kingdom Pseudomonadati; phylum Pseudomonadota; class Gammaproteobacteria; order Enterobacterales; family Enterobacteriaceae; genus Enterobacter; species Enterobacter sp. RCC_40. The sequence goes on along the minus strand of NZ_JBFUPR010000004.1, from coordinate 412,202 downwards.
CTGCTGGAAGGCATGACCCATATGCAAACTGCCGGTGACGTTCGGCGGTGGGATCATGATGCAGAAGGACTCTTTGCTTTCATCGCCGTTAGGCTTGAAATAGCCCTGCTGTTCCCAGTGCTCGTAAAGCGGCTGTTCGATATCGCGTGGGTTATATGTCTTTTCCATTATTTCCAGGTTGCCGTATTCAGGTTAAAACCAGCCAGGCGGTACGCTTTATAGCGTTCGCGCGCCAGTTGTTTCAAAGATTCTTCGTAAGGGACAAAGTCTACCACTTCTGTGAAAGCGGTGGCAAAATCTGCAAAATCTATCCGCAGGCTAATCAGAATATCGCGCGCGCTGCTGTTGCGCTTTTGCGGCCAGGCAATCTCTACCGGTGCGCCGCCACGAGGGCCTTCGCCAGACAGATTATGCGGAACAAAACTCTCCGGTGGGCGTGCCCAGAGTGCTTCGTCAAGGCGGATGGCCTGCTGCTCATCTTCGCAGGCAATCAAAACGCGTTTACCTGCGCGCCAACGTTCTGCGGCAATTTCACACACCAGCTGTTCAACTGCGCTGAGGCTGTCCTGATGGGTGTCGTTGTCCAGAAGGTAGAACGTTGCATTCTTCATATATGGGGCTTCTTGTTGTGGATTTAAATGCAAGGCCGGGCTGACCCGGCCTACAAACGGCATCTTTCCGTAGGCCCGGTAAGCGTAGCGCTACCGGGCATCTGACGGCAATTACTCTTCGCCGTTAAAACCCGCACGATTGAGCAGGAACTGCGACAGTAACGCGACCGGACGACCGGTTGCGCCTTTGGCCTTACCGGAACGCCAGGCGGTACCTGCGATATCCAGATGCGCCCAGTTGTACTTACGGGTAAAGCGCGCCAGGAAGCAGCCCGCAGTAATTGCCCCGCCAGGACGACCGCCGATGTTCGCCATATCGGCGAAATTAGACTCCAGCTGTTCCTGGTACTCGTCACCCAGCGGCAGACGCCATGCGCGGTCACCGGCCTGTTCGGACGCGCCAATCAGCTCGTGCGCCAGAGGATTGTGGTTCGACATCAGCCCGGTGATGTGATGACCCAGCGCAATCACACAGGCACCGGTCAGCGTGGCCACGTCAATGACCGCTTCAGGCTCGAAGCGCTCAACGTAGGTCAGCACGTCGCACAGCACCAGACGGCCTTCGGCGTCGGTGTTCAGCACTTCAACGGTCTGGCCGGACATGGTCGTCAGAACGTCACCCGGACGGTACGCACGACCGCCAGGCATGTTTTCACAGCCCGCCAGCACGCCAATGACGTTTATCGGCAGCTGAAGTTCCGCCACCATACGCATCACGCCATACACTGCTGCTGCACCACACATGTCGTACTTCATCTCGTCCATGCCTTCGGCAGGCTTGATGGAGATACCGCCGGAATCGAAGGTCAGACCCTTACCAACCAGCACAATCGGACGCGCATCTTCAGACGGGTTACCTTTGTATTCGATAACCGACATCAGCGACTCATTCTGGGAGCCGTTGCCGACTGCCAGATAGGAGTGCATTCCCAGCTCTTTCATCTGCTGTTCGCCGATGACGCGGGTGATGACATTCTTACTGTAGGCGTCAGCCAACTGACGTGCCTGAGAGGCCAGATACGCTGCGTTACAGATGTTAGGCGGCATATTGCCCAGATCTTTTGCGGCTTTAATCCCGGCAGCAATCGCCAGGCCGTGCTGGATAGCGCGTTCACCGCTGGTCAGCTCGCGACGGGTCGGTACGTTAAAGACCATCTTACGCAGCGGACGACGTGGCTCGCTTTTGTTGGTTTTCAGCTGGTCGAAGCTGTACAGGCTCTCTTTTGCCGTTTCGACCGCCTGACGCACTTTCCAGTAGGTGTTACGGCCTTTGACGTGCAGTTCGGTCAGGAAGCAAACGGCTTCCATTGAGCCGGTATCATTCAGCGTATTAATCGTTTTCTGAATAACCTGCTTATACTGACGTTCATCCAGCTCGCGCTCTTTACCGCAGCCAATCAGCAGAATACGTTCGGACAGTACGTTTGGAACATGGTGCAGTAACAGCGTCTGCCCAGGTTTGCCTTCCAGTTCGCCACGGCGCAGCAGGGCGCTGATGTAGCCATCACTGATCTTATCGAGTTGCTCGGCGATCGGGGAGAGTCGGCGTGGTTCAAAGACGCCCACAACGATGCAGGCACTCCGCTGTTTCTCCGGGCTACCGCTTTTTACACTGAACTCCATGCACTACGCTCCTGAATCTTAAAGACAACAGCGGCTGCTACAGATAGAATTGAAACCTTTCGTAACTCATGTCCGCTGTTGTGGTGACTTCGTGTTAATCTTACGTTACTACGGTTTCGACACGTCAGAAAAAGTCCTGAAGCGTGAATCCGCCGGATGTTTTAATCTTAGCGATGATTTCGACGACTCAAGAGAATAAATGACGTTTAAGCCATGAAACAAGCGATTTTCCAGCAAAGAGACGGGTTTTTACGGGCGTATTTAAAGTGATAATCATAAGATATCTGGTGCGGGAGACGCTCAAAAGCCAGCTGGCGATCCTCTTCATCCTGCTGCTGATTTTTTTCTGTCAGAAGCTGGTCAGGATCCTCGGTGCGGCCGTTGACGGCGAAATTCCTACGAATCTGGTGCTTTCCCTGCTTGGTTTAGGGATCCCGGAAATGGCGCAGCTTATCCTGCCGCTAAGTCTTTTCCTCGGTCTGCTCATGACGCTCGGCAAGCTTTATACCGAGAGTGAAATCACCGTGATGCACGCCTGCGGCTTGAGTAAAGCCGTACTGGTGAAAGCCGCTATGGTTCTGGCGCTTTTCACAGGTATTGTTGCGGCGGTGAATGTGATGTGGGCGGGCCCAACGTCTTCCCGTCACCAGGATGAAGTGCTGGCAGAAGCAAAAGCAAACCCGGGTATGGCCGCACTGGCGCAGGGCCAGTTCCAGCAGGCGACTGACGGGAATTCTGTTCTCTTTATCGAAAGCGTGGATGGCAGCCGCTTTAACGATGTGTTCCTTGCGCAGCTCCGCACCAAAGGGAATGCCCGTCCTTCCGTCGTGGTGGCCGATTCGGGTCAACTGTCACAGCGTAAAGATGGCTCTCAGGTAGTGACGCTGAATAAAGGCACGCGCTTCGAAGGCACTGCGATGCTGCGCGATTTCCGCATCACCGATTTCCAGAACTACCAGGCCATTATTGGTCACCAGACCGTGGCGCTCGATCCAAGTGATACCGAGCAAATGGATATGCGTACCCTGTTCAATACGGACAACAACCGTGCGCGTGCCGAACTGCACTGGCGTATCACGCTAGTATTCGCCGTATTTATGATGGCTCTGATGGTCGTTCCGCTGAGTGTGGTTAACCCACGTCAGGGACGCGTGCTGTCAATGTTGCCAGCCATGCTGCTGTACCTGGTGTTCTTCCTGTTGCAGACCTCAATTAAGTCTAACGGTGGTAAGGGTAAAATTGACCCGTTCGTCTGGACCTGGGTGGTCAATGGTCTGTATCTGCTGCTGGCGGTGGGACTCAACCTGTGGGATACGGTGCCTGTGCGCCGCATTCGTGCCCGCTTCTCGCGTAAAGGAGCCCTCTAATGCAGGCGTTTGGCGTTCTTGACCGCTATATCGGTAAAACTATTTTTTCCACCATCATGATGACGTTGTTCATGCTGGTGTCGCTCTCCGGCATTATCAAATTTGTCGATCAGTTGAAAAAAGCCGGGCAGGGGAGCTATGACGCGCTGGGTGCGGGCATGTATACCCTGCTCAGCGTGCCAAAAGATGTGCAGATCTTCTTCCCGATGGCAGCCCTGCTGGGTGCGCTGTTGGGCTTAGGGATGCTGGCACAGCGCAGTGAACTGGTTGTTATGCAGGCTTCGGGCTTCACCCGTATGCAGGTTGCACTGTCGGTGATGAAAACCGCGATCCCGCTGGTGCTGTTGACCATGGCAATTGGCGAGTGGGTGGCACCGCAGGGTGAGCAGATGGCGCGTAACTATCGTGCGCAGGCGATGTACGGTGGCTCATTGCTCTCAACGCAGCAAGGGTTGTGGGCAAAAGATGGTGACAGCTTCGTCTATATCGAACGTGTGAAGGGCGATGACGAACTGGGAGGCGTGAGTATTTACACCTTCAATGACGATCGTCGTTTGCTCTCCGTGCGTCACGCCTCTTCGGCCAAGTTTGACGCCGAGCATAAGCAGTGGCGGTTGTCGCAGGTGGATGAGTCAGACCTGACCGATCCAAAACAGATCTCCGGCTCTCAGACGGTGTCGGGCATGTGGAAAACCAAACTCACGCCGGACAAACTCGGCGTGGTGGCGCTGGATCCTGACGCTCTCTCCATCAGTGGTTTGCACAACTACGTGAAATACCTGAAGTCGAGCGGACAGGACGCCGGACGTTATCAGCTCAACATGTGGAGCAAAATCTTCCAGCCGTTGTCCGTGGCGGTGATGATGCTGATGGCCCTGTCGTTTATCTTTGGCCCGTTGCGTAGCGTGCCGATGGGCGTGCGCGTGGTGACCGGGATCAGCTTCGGCTTTGTGTTCTACGTTCTCGATCAGATCTTCGGCCCGCTGACGCTGGTTTATGGCATTCCGCCTGTTATCGGCGCGCTGCTGCCGAGCGCCAGCTTCTTCCTGATCAGCCTCTGGCTGATGCTGAAACGCTCCTGACAGACCTCTCCTCGCTTCCGGAGAACCGGAAGCGAGGCTAATCTCCTGTTTCACCCCGCACTTTTTCTCACAACCTTCAACGCCCCGCCGCGAATTTGAGTATTATTGAGCGATAAAGTCGTGAAGGGATCCTCTATGAAGCAAATTCGAATGCTGGCCCAGTACTACGTCGATCTGATGATGAAGCTTGGGCTGGTGCGTTTCTCCATGCTGCTGGCACTGGCGCTGGTCGTTCTGGCCATTGTCGTGCAGATGGCCGTAACCATGGTTCTGCACGGTCAGGTCGAGAGTATCGACGTGATCCGCTCCATCTTCTTTGGCTTGCTGATTACACCCTGGGCGGTCTATTTCCTCTCCGTGGTTGTTGAACAACTGGAGGAGTCCCGTCAGCGCCTGTCAAAACTGGTCGATAAACTGGAAGAGATGCGCGATCGCGATCTGAAGCTCAACGTTCAGCTAAAGGATAATATCGCCCAACTGAACCAGGAGATTTCGGATCGTGAGAAGGCGGAGGCTGAGCGCCAGGCGACGCTGGAGCAGCTGAAAATCGAAATGAAAGAGCGCGAGGTGACGCAGATCCAGCTTGAGCAGCAATCCTCTTTCCTGCGCTCGTTCCTTGATGCATCACCGGATCTGGTTTTCTACCGTAATGAAGATAAAGAGTTTTCCGGCTGTAACCGGGCGATGGAACTGCTGACCGGGAAGAGTGAGAAGCAGCTGATTCACCTGAAGCCGCAGGACGTATACTCCGAAGAGGCGGCCGCCAAAGTGATGGAGACGGACGAAAAAGTGTTTCGTCATAACGTTTCGCTGACCTATGAACAGTGGCTGGATTACCCGGACGGGCGCAAAGCCTGCTTTGAGATCCGTAAGGTGCCGTACTACGACCGCGTGGGGAAACGCCACGGTCTGATGGGGTTTGGCCGCGATATCACCGAGCGTAAGCGCTATCAGGATGCCCTTGAACGTGCCAGCCGCGATAAAACCACCTTCATCTCCACCATCAGCCATGAACTGCGTACGCCACTTAACGGAATTGTCGGCCTGAGCCGCATTCTGCTGGACACCGATCTCACCGCAGAACAGGAAAAATACCTTAAAACCATCCATGTCTCAGCGGTCACGCTGGGGAATATCTTCAACGATATTATCGATATGGATAAGATGGAACGCCGCAAAGTGCAGCTTGATAACCAGCCGGTTGATTTCACCGGTTTCCTTGCCGATCTGGAAAACCTGTCGGGTTTGCAGGCGCAGCAGAAGGGGCTGAGCTTTGTCATGGATCCCACGCTGCCGCTGCCGCACAAGGTGGTTACCGACGGCACGCGTCTGCGCCAGATCCTGTGGAACCTTATCAGCAATGCGGTCAAATTTACCCAGAAGGGGCAGGTCTCGGTACGTATTCGCTATGACCAGGGCGACATGCTGCACTTTGAGGTGGAAGACTCCGGCATTGGGATTCCGCAGGAAGAGCAGGACAAAATCTTTGCGATGTACTATCAGGTGAAGGACAGCAACGGCGGCAAGCCCGCTACCGGCACGGGAATTGGTCTGGCGGTGTCTAAACGCCTTGCGAAGAGCATGGGCGGTGATATTACCGTCGCCAGCCATCCGGGCAAAGGCTCAACCTTCACGCTGACGGTGCACGCGCCGGCGGTGGCGGAAGAGGTGGAAGATACCTTCGAAAACGACGATATGCCGCTGCCTGCGCTGCATGTCCTGCTGGTGGAAGATATTGAGCTTAACGTAATTGTCGCACGCTCTGTCCTGGAAAAACTGGGCAACAGTGTAGATGTGGCGATGACCGGTAAAGCCGCGCTGGAGATGTTTAAGCCGGGTGAATATGATCTCGTTCTGCTGGATATTCAGTTGCCGGACATGACCGGGCTGGATATTTCCCGTGAACTGACGAGCCAGTACGCTGCCGACGAACTGCCGCCGCTGGTGGCGTTGACGGCGAACGTGCTGAAAGATAAAAAAGAGTACCTCGATGCCGGTATGGATGATGTACTTAGCAAGCCGCTGGCGGTGCCTGCCCTGACCGCCATGATCAAGAAGTTCTGGGATACCCATGATGAAGAGGAGAACACCATGACGTCTGTGGATAGTGCGAAAGCCCAAACGATACTCGATACCGCGATGCTGGAGCAGTACATCGATCTGGTTGGTCCAAAACTGATTACCGACGGTCTGGCGGTATTTGAAAAAATGATGCCGGGCTATCTGAGCGTGCTGGAGTCAAATCTGACAGCGCGGGATCAGAAAGGCATTGTGGAAGAAGGGCATAAAATCAAAGGCGCGGCCGGCTCGGTCGGCTTACGTCACCTGCAGCAGCTGGGACAACAGATTCAGTCACCTGATTTACCTGCCTGGGAAGATAACGTAGGTGATTGGGTTGAAGAGATGAAACAAGAGTGGCAGAACGATGTGGCGGTGCTTAAAGCCTGGGTGGACGCCAGAAAAAAATGACCCCGGCTTAACCGGGGTGCGCGAATACTGCGCCAACACCAGGGAAATTGTGGCTGCGCCTGTTTTTTGTGTTGTTTTCGTATGGACGCCGCCTGAAAATTTAGGCCGCACGCAAATAAGATAGCAAATCTTAAATGGTTTGTTACAGGAATCAGTGAAATGTGTGAAGCATAGCGTTTTAATCAAAATTAATTATGTGCTTCAGCGAGTTGCAGAGAAGGATCGTCATGATGAAAAAGATTGGTGTCGTACTGAGCGGATGTGGCGTTTACGATGGTTCTGAGATACACGAAGCCGTCATCACATTGCTGGCCCTGGCAAGAGAGGGGGCTGAAGTCATTTGCTTCGCGCCAGACAAAAATCAGGCTGATGTCATTAATCATCTGACCGGGGAGCCGATGGCGGAAACCCGTAACGTCCTGATTGAAGCCGCGCGTATTGCGCGTGGCGAAATTCATCCTCTGATTCAGGCGGACGCCGCAGAGCTTGATGCGTTAATTGTGCCGGGCGGGTTTGGGGCGGCTAAAAACCTCAGCACGTTTGCCACGCAAGGCGCCGGGTGTCAGGTTGATCCGCATTTAAAAGCATTATCACAGGCCATGCATGCGGCGGGTAAACCGCAGGGCTTTATCTGCATCGCTCCGGCCATGCTTCCCACAATTTTTGATTTCCCGCTGCGCCTGACCATCGGGACCGATATTGATACAGCGGAAATCATCGAGGAGATGGGAGGCGAGCACATCCCTTGTCCGGTGGATGACATTGTGGTAGATGAAGACAATAAAATCGTCACCACACCTGCGTATATGCTGGCGCAGACTATCGCGGAAGCCGCTTCAGGCATTGAAAAGCTGGTGGCCAGAGTGCTGGTGCTGACTGAATGAGGCGTCAATTCGCCGCAGGCGCCTGGGTAAAACGTATTCTTTGGCGTGCCGTGCTGGTGCTGGCGGTGTTCTGGGGCGGCGGACTGGCATTATTCAGCATTCTGCCGGTTCCGTTTTCTGCCGTGATGGTTGAGCGTCAGCTGAGCGCGTGGTTCACCGGTGACTTCAGCTATGTTGCCCACTCTGACTGGGTGAGCACAGATGAAATCTCCCCGTGGATGGGGCTGGCGGTGATAGCGGCGGAGGATCAGAAATTCCCGCAGCACTGGGGGTTTGACGTGGCGGCAATCGAGAAAGCGCTCGCCCATAACGAACGCCATGAAAACCGCGTGCGCGGCGCATCGACGCTGTCACAACAGACGGCCAAAAACCTGTTTTTGTGGGATGGCCGTAGCTGGGTGCGAAAAGGGCTGGAAGCCGGATTGACCCTGGGGATGGAAACGGTCTGGAGCAAGAAACGTATTCTGACGGTCTATCTGAACATTGCCGAGTTTGGTGATGGCGTGTTTGGTGTCGAAGCCGCGTCGCAGCGATATTTCAATAAACCTGCCAGCCGGCTGAGCCTTTCTGAAGCTGCGCTGTTGGCCGCGGTCTTGCCTAACCCAATTCGCTTTAAAGCCGATGCACCCTCAGGCTATGTGCGAAACCGACAGGCGTGGATCATGCGCCAGATGCGGCAGCTGGGAGGAGAAGGGTTTATGGCGAGAAATAAATTGATGTAAGGCGGGTAAGCGTAGCGCTACCCGCCATGAAAGAGGCGTTAGTCTTCGTCAAACCCGGCGTTAAACAGCGCAATCACCGCCGCCAGTGCTTCCTCTTCCTGTGGACCGGTAGCTTCTACTTCAATCTGGCGGCCTTTGGCGGAGTCCAGCATCAGTAGCGCAATTACGCTGTTCGCTTCCGCCTCGGTACCTTCATCGTTACGCAGCAGAACTTCTGCATCGAAACCCTGCATCAGCTCAAACAGTTTCATCGCCGGACGTGCATGCATGCCCAGCTTATTGGTGATCTCAACGGTTTGTTTTACGGTCATGTTTTACGTTTTTCCAGCGTGCGATGACGGGACTGAACGTTCTTTCCGCGTGAACGGAAATAGTCGGCCAGCTGTTCGGCGATATAGACCGAACGATGTTTACCGCCGGTACAGCCAATCGCCACGGTCAGGTAGCTACGATTGTTTGTCTCCAGCATAGGTAACCATAGCTCAAGGTAGCTTCGCGTCTGGTAGATAAAATTGTGAACTTCTGTGTGTCTGTCGAGGAAGGCCGCGACGGGCTTATCGAGACCGGTCATTGGACGCAGCTTCGGATCCCAGTGCGGGTTCGGCAGGAAGCGCACGTCGAAAACATAATCCGCATCGATAGGAATACCGTGCTTAAAGCCGAATGACTCGAACACCATCGTCAGTTCACGCTCGCGTTTGCCCAGTAAACGGGTACGCAGCATTTCCGCCAGCTCATGCACGGACATTTCGGATGTATCGACAATCAGGTCAGCACGGGAACGCAGCGGTTCCAGCAGATCGCTCTCTTCGTCGATAGCACTTTCCAGTGAGAGATTCTTGCTGGAAAGCGGGTGCAAACGACGGGTATCGCTGTAGCGACGGATCAGAGTATTGCGGTCTGCATCGAGGAACAGCAGCTGAGGCGAGAATGAATCAGGCAGGTTGCTCATTGCCTGTTCAAAAATTTCTGGCGATTCAGGCATGTTACGAACGTCGATACTGACGGCGGCAGAGATTTGCCTCTCCGCAAGCGTGCGTGCCAGGTCGGGCAACAGCACGACCGGCAGGTTATCTACGCAGTAAAACCCCATGTCTTCCAGCGCGCGCAGGGCCACGGATTTCCCGGACCCTGAACGGCCACTGACAATCATCAGCACCATGTTCCGTTTCTCCTCAGGACAACAGATGTGAAGGCCATCTCCTGGTTATACATCATCCTGATTGCCTTCTGCTTCAGTGATAATTTGATATAGCTCTTCATCACTTTGGGCTGCGCGCAGTCGACGGCAAATAGTTTTATCGGCCAGGCGTTTTGCGACCAGCGAAAGCGTATGCAAATGGGTTTTCGTCTGGTCGGCAGGCACCAGCAGCGCGAAGAGGAGATCGACGGGCTGATTATCGATGGCATCGAAGGCGATAGGCGTCTCCAGCTGCACAAACACACCGACGGCACGCAGGGTGTCCTCTTCCAGTTTGCCGTGCGGGATCGCGATGCCGTTGCCGATGCCGGTACTGCCCATTTTTTCACGGGTCAGGATCGCTTCGAACACGACCTGCGGCGGCAGGCCCAGCTGTTTTGCGGCCAGTTCACTGATGATCTCCAGCGCACGTTTTTTGCTCTGGCAGTGAACAGCACTGCGCGTACATTCCTGGTTAAGGACATTGCTCAGTTGAAGAGCGGAATCGTTGTTCATCATAATTTCACCTAAGCGCTAACTGTACAAACGGCCTGTTGTGTTTCACAACAGGCCTTCCTGCACCCGTTAACTGCCCGGACAATTAGTGTTGTTTCAGTTTGTCTTTATGTTTATTGAGCTGTCGTGCAAGCTTATCAATCAAGCCGTCGATAGCAGCGTACATGTCTTGCCCTTCCGCACTGGCATGGAGCTCACCCCCGTTGACATGCAGGGTCGCATCCGAGATATGAGTCACTTTCTCCACTTTCAATACAACATAGACCTGGTTGATCCTTTCGAAATACTGCTCGAGTTTCGCGAATTTAGCATTCACAAAATCACGTAAAGCCTCAGTAATCTCGACGTTATGTCCTGTGATATTGAGCTGCATAGTGTCTTCCTTATCGGTTGTGTCAGACCAGCTGTTTACGCTGGTTAGACGGCGGAATGGATAAAGACTCTCGATACTTCGCAACAGTTCGGCGTGCCACCATAATACCCTGGTCGGACAGTATGGTGGTTAACTTACTGTCGCTCAGTGGCTTCGCGGGGTTCTCCGCGGCGATCAACTTCTTCACCAGGGCGCGGATGGCCGTTGACGACGCTTCACCGCCGCCCTCGGTATTCACATGGCTGGAGAAGAAATACTTAAGCTCAAAAATACCGCGTGGACTGTGCAGATACTTCTGCGTGGTCACGCGGGAAATGGTTGATTCATGCATCTCGACGGCCTGGGCGATATCCGCCAGCACCATCGGTTTCATATACTCTTCACCCTGCTCAAAGAATGCCTGCTGCTGTTCGACAATACAGCGGCTTACGCGGAGCAGCGTATCATTTCGGCTCTCCAGACTTTTGATCAACCATCGCGCTTCCTGCAAATTGCTACGAATGTATTGATTATCGGAGTCGTTACGCACGCTGGTGCACATGGAGGCATACTGCTGGTTGATTTGCAGGCGAGGGATGCTGTCTGAGTTCAGTTCAACGACCCAGCGGTCATTGTGTTTTCTGACCAGCACATCCGGGATGACGTACTCGGGTTCGCTGGTCTGAATGGACTGACCGGGGCGCGGATCGAGGGACTGAATCAGATTGACCGCCTCTTTCAGCACCTCTTCTTTCAGGCGCGTGACGCGCATCAGGCTGCGGAAATCGTGATTGGCCAGAAGATCCAGATGGTCGCTGATGATCAAGCGGGCTTCATCAAGCCATGGCGTCTCTTTGCTGAACTGAGAAAGTTGGATAAGCAGGCAGTCGCGCAGATCTTTTGCGGCCACCCCAACCGGATCGAAACGCTGAATGCGCTTCAGAACGGCTTCTATCTCCTCGAGTTCAATCTCTTCGTCACCCATGCTTTCCAGAATTTCGTCCAGCGTGACGGTCAGATAACCGGTGTCATCCACGGCATCGACAATGGATGTCGCGATCGCGCGGTCGGTATCGGAGAAGGGGGTAAGTTCCACCTGCCACATCAGGTAATCCTGCAGTGACTGGGTAGTTTCACCCTGATAAACCGGTAGCTCATCGTCCTGGTAGTCTGCACGCGTACCGGAAGGGGTTCCGGCGGTGTAGATTTCATCCCAGCTGGCATCCAGCGGAAGCTCGTCCGGCATCTCTTTTTGTTCGAGCGCATCGGCGGTGTCGAGTGCTTCAGTATCCTGCGACTGCTGGGTATCTACCTCTTCATGAAGATCGGCTTGCTCCAGCAACGGATTGCTATCCAGCGCTTGCTGGAGCTCCTGCTGGAGTTCTAAGGTGGACAGTTGCAACAGGCGAATCGCCTGCTGTAGCTGCGGCGTCATCGCCAGTTGTTGGCTGAGCCGTAATTGCAAACCTTGCTTCATGTTCAGAGCATTTTTCTCCGGTTCGGCGTTACATTACCTCTACCCTATCAGAGTCTGAAGTCTTCCCCAAGGTAGACACGCTTAACATGATCATCTTCGAGGATCTGCTGCGGCGTACCGTGGGCGATCAGATTGCCCTGGCTCACGATGTATGCGCGTTCGCACACGGCCAGCGTTTCACGGACGTTATGGTCAGTGATCAGTACGCCAAGCCCGCTGTCGCGCAGATGCTCAATGATACGTTTAATGTCGATAACGGAGATGGGGTCAACGCCTGCAAACGGTTCATCCAGAAGGATAAATTTCGGGTTTGCAGCCAGCGCACGCGCAATCTCAACGCGACGGCGTTCACCGCCGGACAGCGCCTGACCGAGGCTATCGCGCAGATGTTCGATATGGAACTCTTCCATCAGCTCGTTAGCCCGGTCCTGACGCTGTTCGCTGGTCAGATCGTCACGAATTTGCAGGACGGCCATCAGGTTATCGAAGACGCTCAGGCGGCGGAAAATGGAGGCTTCCTGCGGCAGATAGCCGATACCGCGACGCGCACGCGCATGCAGCGGCAGAAGACTGATATCTTCATCATCAATGACGATGTTGCCCGCATCGCGCGACACAATGCCAACGACCATGTAGAAGGTTGTGGTCTTGCCCGCACCGTTAGGGCCAAGCAGGCCTACAATTTCGCCGGAGTTGACGGTCAGACTGACATCTTCTACGACACGGCGGCCTTTATAGGCCTTCGCGAGATTTTTTGCAGTTAATGTTGCCATAACGAATTAGTTACTCTTCTTCTGTGCCGGGGCCTGACCCTTACCTTTGTCCTGCAGCTGCGACGGAACCAGCACGGTGGTTACGCGTTTGCCTTTCTCGCTGGAGGCCTGCATTTTTTGCTCTTTCACCAGATAGGTGATCTGGTCGCCGGTGATGTTGCTGTCCAGCTGTTCCAGATAAGCGTTACCGGTCAGGATGACCAGGTCCTTCGCCAGCTCATAGTGCATATGTGTGGCGCGGCCTTTCACGGGTTTGCCGTTATCCTGCATCTGGTAGAAGGTTGCCGGGTTGCCATAACCATCAATGATCTCTTTGCCTTGCTCGCCACCGGGACGGGTAACGACCACTTTGTCGGCGTTGATTTTAATGGTGCCCTGGGTCATGACGACGTTACCGGTAAAGGTAACGACATTGCCTTGCATATCAAGCGACTGCGTGTCGGACTCGATATGGATAGGCTGGTCAGTATCGCCCGTTACAGCAAGCGCGGGAAGACTGGTCGCCAGCATCGCACTGGCGATAATTACTTTAAGGCTGAGTTTGTTTGTTTTGAATTTCATAGGAGGTTCTAACCTTTTCAATCAGCTCGGCGTTTTTGCTGCGTAAGTTCCCGCGCATTCTTAAACCGCTGGAATTAAATGTTGTGCCATACAGTGTGACCAGATCCTGCGACGTCACGTCCTGGGTCACGAGGTTGATCTGTGCATTATCCGTCGTGATTTTGCGCAGTTGTGAGTCAGCGGTCAGGGCGTTGACTTCAACGTGGCCATACAGATAAAGCATACGGTCATTCGTCAGTTTTGCCCGGTCAGATTTAATCGACCACGTCGGCACTTTGTCTTTATCAAACGTGGTCATGACAGGCTGGGTAAACCACGAAATACCGTCATCTGAAAAATATTCAACATGCTGGGCAATCAGGCGATAGTTCAGCGCACCTTCCGGGCTGTAGACCACGGTGTCACTGTGATCGCTTTTATAGGTTGGCTCGCTCGTATTGACCACTTCCGTCTGCGTATCGTCGCGATCGGCAAGGTTCACGCCAATCAATACCAGTGCGACAAGCGAAAGCAGAATGATAACCCAACGTCTGGTTTTACTCATATCGATTGCCCTTTGGCCTCATCAAGCTTGCCCTGCGCCAGCAAAAGCAGATCGCAGACTTCACGTACGGCACCACGGCCACCGTTAATATGGGTGACATAGTCAGCACGCGGGATCAGCAGCGGATGCGCATCGGCCACGGCGATACTCAGACCGACTTCAGCCATCACCGGCCAGTCAATCAGATCGTCCCCGACATAGGCCACGTTTTCCGGCGCGACAGCCAGTTTACCCAGTAAATCGTTGAACGCCGCCATCTTATCGGACTGACCCTGATACAGATGGGTAATGCCTAACGTTTCACAACGGTCTTCTACCAGTTTAGCTTTCCGACCGGTGATAATGGCAACGTCGATGCCTGATGTGAGCGCACAACGAATACCGTAGCCATCGCGAACGTTAAACGCTTTCAGCTCTTCACCATTATTGCCCATGTAAATCAGGCCATCAGAGAGTACCCCATCCACATCCAGGATGAGCAGGCGAATGTTTTCCGCCTTTGCCATCATATGGGTACTGACCGGACCATAACAGGTTGCAAGGGATGCACCCGCATTACTCATTGTCTTATCCTTCATTACACTACGCCTGCGCGCAGCAGATCATGCATATGTACCACACCCAGCAACTGGTCGCCATCGGCAACCATCACTGAGGTGATATGACGGGACTGCATCAGGTTCAGCACATCCACCGCCAGCGTACCCGGACGAACACGGATACCGCCGGACGTCATCACATCAGCGATGCCCAGCGTGCGAACATCAACACCCATGTCGAACACGCGGCGCAGGTCGCCATCGGTGAAGATCCCCTGGATCTTCATCAGGTCGTCGCACACAACCGTCATACCCAGATTTTTGCGGGTGATCTCCAGCAGCGCATCGCGCAGGGAGGCCTCTTTACTGACGTGAGGGATCTCATCGCCAGTGTGCATAATATCGTTAACCCGAAGCAGAAGCTTACGCCCGAGCGCGCCACCTGGGTGGGAAAGCGCGAAATCTTCCGGGGTAAAACCGCGGGCTTCCAGCAACGCAACGGCAAGCGCATCGCCCATGACCAGCGCAGCGGTCGTGCTGGACGTTGGAGCAAGACCCAGCGGGCAGGCTTCTTTAGGCACTTTCACGCACAGGTGAATATCCGCCGCGCGCGCCATGCTACTTTCCGGGCGGCTGGTCATGCAAATAAGCGGAACCCGCAGCCGCTTCAGCACGGGGATCAGCGCCAGGATCTCATTAGACTCACCGGAGTTCGATAGCGCGATGACGATATCCTGCGGCGTTACCATGCCCAGATCGCCGTGCGCGGCTTCCCCCGGGTGTACAAAGAAGGAAGAGGTTCCGGTGCTGGCAAACGTTGCCGCCATTTTGCGCCCAATGTGACCGGACTTGCCCATGCCCATCACCACGACTTTACCGGCACAGTAGAACATCTTCTCACATGCCAGACTAAAATCCTGATTAATGTACTGATCTAACTGCGCCAGACCTTCACGTTCAATCTCCAGAACCTCTTTGCCTGCTTTCTGAAAGTCAAAACCCGGCTGCAATTCTATTTGCGACATAATGCGTTTCCGTTTACCCAGAGAGAAGAGGCGAAAGCCAGTACAGCATCGCCATCCATACGATAAATCCACCCGTCAGCAGCGCCCCTGCGCCTTTGCCGATCTGTCGTTGCCGCCGCCAGCAGAGCAGGGCAAAAATGACGCTGACCAGCAACATCACCCCGTAATCGCGTGAGAATGCCAGGGGGTTAAAAGGCCCGGGCGTTATCAGGGCCGGCAGGCCCATCACGATGGCGATATTAAAAATGTTTGAACCGATAATATTGCCTATGGCAATGTCATCTTCACCTTTACGTGCCCCTGCGATAGCGGTGGCCAGTTCTGGCAGACTGGTGCCAATGGCAATGACCGTCAGGCCAATGGTGAGCTCACTCATGGCGAAATAGTTCGCCAGCACCGTGGCGTTATCGACGACCATGCGCGTGGCCATCGGCATGATGATCAGCGCGACGCCGAGCCACAGCAGCGCCACAGGCAGCGTGCCTTCACGCGGGAGTTCGGCGACCTGCTCTCGCGTCAGGCTGTCCTGGCCCTGTTTTTCTGCCAGACGGGCGATTTTAACACTATACAATAGCCAGATAAC
Source organism: Enterobacter sp. RCC_40 (assembly GCF_041360735.1). Taxonomy (NCBI): domain Bacteria; kingdom Pseudomonadati; phylum Pseudomonadota; class Gammaproteobacteria; order Enterobacterales; family Enterobacteriaceae; genus Enterobacter; species Enterobacter sp. RCC_40. Next base: position 395,894 of record NZ_JBFUPR010000004.1, on the reverse strand, counting down.
GGCCAGCGCCAGCAAGAAAATGCCGTCACCGTAGCTCAGTACGCCATCATAAAATACGCACCCTGCCAGCAGGCTTACGATTAACATTAGCGGCAATTCACGGCGCAGAACATCAGAATGCACGCGAAATGGATGGAGCAGGGCCGCCAGGCCAAGGATCAGTAAGATATTGACGATGTTGGAACCAATCGCGGTGCCGACGGCAAGGTCTAACTGACCGTGCAGTGATGCCGTGACAGAGACGATGATTTCAGGAAGCGAGGTTCCGACACTGACCACGGTCATCCCGATGACGACAGGCGGTACGCCAGTCAGGCGGCACAGGATAGATGCAGCAAATACCAAACGGTCAGCACTGTAGACCACCAAAAGTAAACCAATTATTAACAGTGCTGTTGCTAAAAGCATCAAAAGTCCTTTCTTCAGGTATACTCGTCGGTCCATCGCGCAGGAATGGAATGGCAGGACTGCATACAGTCTGAGGCGTAACGAATTCCTAATTTTGACTTTATGCGCCGGAAAAGTAAAACAAATGCCAGCTTTCGCTAACCTCAACGGCTAATATTCTGTAAAAATGCTGAGTTTAGGGCTGATTCAGTCTGCATGCTTAACGTGAGCAGGGTAAGAAAGGAACCATAAATGAGCCAAACTATGGCGAATTTAGTTGATGTCCGGGGTGTGAGTTTTTCTCGCGCCAACAGATTGATATTCGATGATATTTCGTTGACCGTACCGCGTGGCAAGATCACTGCCATCATGGGGCCGTCCGGGATCGGTAAAACGACCTTGCTGCGCCTTATTGGTGGCCAGATCCCACCCGATAGCGGTGAAATCCTCTTTGACGGCGAAAACATCCCCGAGATGTCACGATCGCGCCTGTATACTGTTCGTAAACGCATGAGTATGCTTTTCCAGTCGGGAGCGTTGTTCACTGACATGAACGTCTTTGATAACGTGGCCTATCCGCTGCGCGAACACACCAGTCTGCCGCCAGAGCTGCTGAAAAGTACGGTGATGATGAAGCTTGAGGCCGTGGGGCTGCGAGGGGCTGCAAAACTGATGCCCTCAGAGTTGTCCGGCGGTATGGCACGCCGCGCCGCGCTGGCACGCGCCATCGCCTTAGAACCCGATTTAATCATGTTCGACGAACCGTTCGTCGGGCAGGACCCTATCACGATGGGCGTGCTGGTGAAGCTCATCTCTGAACTGAACAGCGCGCTCGGCGTAACCTGCATTGTGGTTTCTCACGATGTACCGGAAGTGTTGAGCATCGCCGACTATGCCTACATTGTGGCAGACAAAAGGATCGTCGCGCATGGCAGCGCTCAGGCGTTGCAGGAAAACTGCGATCCGCGTGTACGGCAGTTCCTCGACGGCATTGCGGATGGGCCTGTGCCGTTCCGCTACCCGGCGGGCGACTATCGTGACGATTTACTGGGAATAGGGAGTTAAGCCACTGATGCTGTTAAATGCATTGGCCGCTCTTGGACACCGTGGCATAAAAACCATCAGGACGTTCGGGCGTGCCGGATTGATGTTGTTCAACGCGCTGGTCGGCAAGCCGGAATTTCGTAAGCATGCACCGCTACTGGTGCGGCAGCTCTATAATGTCGGCGTGCTGTCGATGCTCATCATCATTGTCTCCGGTCTGTTTATCGGTATGGTGCTGGGGCTGCAGGGCTACCTCGTTCTGACGACCTACAGCGCCGAAACCAGCCTCGGCATGCTGGTGGCGCTGTCGCTGCTGCGTGAACTGGGGCCGGTGGTGGCGGCGCTGTTGTTCGCCGGGCGTGCAGGGTCGGCATTGACCGCTGAAATTGGCCTGATGCGTGCGACCGAGCAGCTTTCCAGCATGGAGATGATGGCGGTCGACCCGCTGCGTCGTGTGATCTCGCCACGCTTCTGGGCGGGGGTGATTTCCTTACCGCTCCTGACGATCCTCTTTGTCGCCGTGGGTATCTGGGGCGGCTCGCTGGTTGGCGTTCACTGGAAGGGCATCGATGCGGGCTTCTTCTGGTCGGCCATGCAGGACGCCATCGATCTGCGAATGGATCTGGTTAACTGTCTGATTAAAAGCGTGGTATTTGCCATTACGGTCACCTGGATCGCCTTGTTCAATGGCTATGATGCGATCCCGACCTCGGCGGGCATCAGCCGTGCAACTACACGTACTGTCGTACATTCGTCGCTGGCCGTACTGGGTCTGGATTTTGTGCTCACCGCACTGATGTTTGGGAATTGAGTTCATGCAAACGAGAAAAAATGAAATTTGGGTCGGCGTGTTCCTGTTACTGGCGTTGCTGGCCGCGCTGTTTATCTGCCTGAGAGCGGCGGATATCACGTCTGTGCGCACCGAGCCGACTTATCGCATTTATGCGACCTTTGATAACATCGGCGGGCTGAAGGCGCGCTCGCCGGTACGTATAGGCGGGGTGGTCATCGGGCGCGTCTCTGACATTACGCTTGATGAGAAAACCTATCTGCCGCGCGTGTCGATGGATATTGAAGAGCGTTACAACCATATCCCGGACACCAGCTCGCTTTCTATCCGCACTTCCGGCCTCCTGGGTGAGCAATATCTGGCGCTTAACGTCGGTTTTGAAGACCCGGAGCTGGGAACGACTATCCTTAAAGACGGTAGCGTAATCCAGGATACGAAGTCCGCGATGGTACTGGAGGATATGATTGGTCAGTTCCTTTATAACAGTAAAGGAGATGATAAGAAGTCCGACGCTGCCCCTGCGCAGAGCGAAGATCCTGCCAGTGTCGCACCGACACCAGGCACGACGAATTAATTTCAGGAGAAGTCATTCATGTTTAAACGACTGTTAATGGTTGCCATGCTGGTCATTGCCCCTCTCACCGCGGCGCATGCTGCGGATCAGAGTAACCCGTACAAACTGATGGATGAGGCTGCGAAGAAGACCTTCGACCGGCTTAAAAACGAACAGCCGAAAATTCGTTCCAATCCTGATTATCTGCGCGACGTGGTTGATCAAGAGCTGCTGCCGTACGTGCAGATCAAATATGCGGGTGCGCTGGTTCTGGGCCGTTATTACAAAGACGCGACCCCGGCGCAGCGCGACGCCTATTTTGCCGCGTTCCGTGAATACCTGAAACAGGCTTACGGTCAGGCACTGGCGATGTATCACGGTCAGACCTATCAGATTGCGCCAGAGCAGCCGCTGGGCGACGCGACTATCATTCCTATCCGCGTCACGATTATCGATCCTAACGGCCGTCCGCCAGTACGCCTGGACTTCCAGTGGCGTAAAAACAGCCAGACCGGTCACTGGCAGGCCTATGACATGATTGCGGAAGGGGTGAGCATGATCACCACTAAACAGAACGAGTGGAGTGACCTGCTGCGCACCAAAGGCATTGATGGCCTGACCGCACAGCTGCAGTCTATCTCGCGTCAGAAAATCTCTCTGGACGAGAAGAAGTAATGTCGGATCAACTGAGCTGGTCACGTGAGGGTGAGACGTTGAAGCTGACGGGTGAACTCGACCAGGATCTGCTGAACCCGCTCTGGGACAAACGTTTTGAAGCGATGCAGGGCGTGACGGTTATCGATCTGAGCGGCATTTCACGGGTGGACACGGCAGGCGTCGCGCTGCTGGCCCATCTTGTTGCCGTGGGGAAAAAGCAGGGGACAAGCGTTACGCTGCACGCGGCGAGCGATAATGTGGTCACCCTGGCCCAGCTCTATAATCTCCCTCAGGACGTACTGCCTCGTTAATATTTTCAGTGCGTTACTTCTGAAAGCCCTGACAGATTCATCGTCGGGGCTTTTTGCTTGTTTAAGACGACGCCACTTTGCTCTAAGATGTTGGGCTTGTTTTCACTATCAGATGATTAAGAACCCATGGAAAATCATGAAATCCAGACAGTGCTAATGAATGCACTCTCCCTTCAGGAAGCCCACGTCACTGGCGATGGCAGTCACTTCCAGGTTATTGCTGTGGGTGAGATGTTCGACGGTATGAGCCGTGTGAAGAAACAGCAGGCTGTATACGCGCCGCTGATGGAATACATTGCGGATAACCGCATCCACGCCCTGTCGATTAAAGCGTTCACCCCTCAAGAGTGGGCACGCGATCGCAAACTAAACGGTTTTTGAGTTGTGGGCGACACGCCCGCAGCACGGTTGAATTTATAAGAGAGCACACAATGGATAAATTTCGTGTACAGGGGCCAACGCGTCTCCAGGGCGAAGTCACAATTTCTGGCGCAAAAAATGCCGCGCTGCCCATCCTCTTTGCTGCGCTGCTCGCGGAAGAGCCGGTAGAAATTCAGAACGTACCGAAGCTGAAAGATATCGACACCACCATGAAGTTGCTCAGCCAGCTGGGCACCAAAGTTGAGCGTAACGGTTCCGTCTGGATCGACGCCAGCAACGTAAACAACTTTTCTGCACCTTACGATCTGGTGAAAACCATGCGTGCATCCATCTGGGCGCTTGGCCCGCTGGTGGCACGTTTTGGTCAGGGTCAGGTTTCCCTGCCGGGTGGCTGCGCAATCGGTGCACGTCCGGTTGACCTGCACATCTTTGGCCTGGAGAAACTGGGCGCCGAGATCAAACTCGAAGAAGGTTATGTTAAAGCGTCTGTGAATGGCCGCCTGAAAGGCGCGCACATTGTCATGGACAAAGTGAGCGTTGGTGCCACCGTCACCATCATGTCTGCGGCAACGCTGGCAGAAGGTACTACCATCATCGAAAACGCCGCGCGTGAACCGGAGATTGTGGATACCGCGAACTTCCTCGTGGCGCTGGGTGCGAAGATCACCGGCCAGGGCACCGACCGTATCACCATCGAAGGCGTTGAGCGTCTGGGCGGCGGCGTGTACCGCGTCCTGCCAGACCGTATCGAAACCGGGACATTCCTGGTTGCTGCCGCGATTTCAGGCGGGAAAATTACCTGCCGCAACGCGCAGCCAGATACCCTGGATGCGGTGCTGGCGAAACTGCGTGACGCAGGCGCTGATATCGAAATCGGTGAAGACTGGATCAGCCTGGACATGCACGGCAACCGTCCAAAAGCGGTAAACGTGCGTACAGCTCCGCATCCTGCTTTCCCGACCGATATGCAGGCGCAGTTCACTCTGTTAAACCTGGTGGCGGAAGGGACGGGGTTCATTACCGAGACCATCTTTGAAAACCGCTTTATGCACGTACCGGAACTGATCCGTATGGGCGCACATGCTGAGATAGAGAGTAATACCGTGATTTGCCACGGCGTTGAGAAACTGTCTGGTGCTCAGGTGATGGCAACCGATCTGCGTGCATCTGCAAGCCTGGTGCTGGCGGGGTGTATTGCGGAAGGGACGACGGTCGTTGATCGTATTTATCACATCGATCGTGGCTATGAACGTATCGAAGATAAACTGCGCGCGCTGGGTGCGAATATCGAGCGTGTGAAGGGCGAGTAATCGTTCCGGCAGCCCCCTGCCAGAAATGACCGGGGGGTTGCTGTTCCTGTCAAAAAAACCGCTATTCCTGCGGGTCTTTCTTCACTTTCCTCTGGCGGATCATGCGCGATCTGTCGATAAATTCATGGGTAATGGGATCGTGGTAACGCGAAGGCCAGATCACCCACGGATGCGTATCCAGCGCCGTCGCAATGATCAATTCTCCCTTCGGCCAGGGGCGCGTCAGGGCATTTGCCAGGGTTGAAGAACTCAGGCCATGGCGGCGAGATTCCGCAGCCAGTGATGTGCCTTTTTTGCGCAGTGCCGCAATGATATCTGCTGTGTGCCAGTCGATAAATTTCGTGTCCATAACGCTGTCCTTAAGTTCGGATTCACTTACGCCATTTCGTCTGAAACGACTGGCCTTACTATACCCATTTCAATTTCTTGTTCTAAAAAGTTCGCGTTACTGGTAGGGATATTCAGAATAAGGCATGGCTTTATTCATGCGGTCTGTAAACCGGTGCGTTTACGTGAAAGAGGAATATACAGGTGTGTACTGGAATCTCCCCGCGAGGGCCGCGGGGAGGGGAGAGCAGGATTAACGGTCGCGCTGAACGGCGATATGGGCAAGACCAATGAGCGCATCGCGCCATGGGCTGTCCGGGATGACCTGAAGTGCGGCGATGGCTTTATCCGCCTCTTCTTCGGCACGCTGACGCGTCCAGTCCAGCGATCCGCAAATGGCCATTGTTTCCAGCACGGGTTCCAGAAGATGACGACCATTTCCCTGCTCGATCGCTTCACGGATCATTTTCGCCTGGTCGGCTGACCCGTTGCGCATCGCATGGAGTAGCGGCAGCGTCGGTTTGCCTTCGTTCAGGTCATCACCCACGTTTTTGCCGAGCGTTTCGCCGTCTGCACTGTAATCCAGCAAATCATCAATCAGCTGGAATGCGGTACCCAGATAACGGCCATAGTCCTGCAGCCCTTTTTCCTGGGCTTCGCTACAGCCAGCCAGAATGCCGGAACACTGTGCAGCCGCTTCAAACAGGCGCGCAGTTTTGCTGTAAATCACGCGCATGTAGTTTTCTTCGGTGATGTCAGGGTCGTTGACGTTCATCAGCTGAAGCACTTCGCCCTCAGCAATCACGTTAACGGCTTCAGACATGACCTCCAGCACTTTCAGCGAACCCAGGCTGGTCATCATCTGGAAGGCACGGGTATAGATAAAATCCCCCACCAGGACGCTGGCAGCATTGCCAAAGGCGGCGTTGGCGGTGGCTTTACCCCGGCGCATGTCTGATTCATCCACAACATCATCATGAAGAAGCGTCGCAGTGTGAATAAATTCGATCAGTGCCGCGATCGTGACGTGAGCATTTCCCTGATAGCCGACGGCTCGGGCAGCCAGGATGGCAATCATCGGGCGAATGCGTTTACCGCCGCCGCTGACGATGTAATAGCCCAACTGATTGATCAGCTGAACGTCAGAATTGAGTTGCTCCAGGATTGCTGCATTCACACCCGCCATATCTTGCGCGGTTAACTCGTTGATTTTTTCTAAATTCATCGCAAAAGCCGGGCTTTTTATCCTGTTTATCCCATCTTCAATGGGGTAACGAAGGGTTAGGTTTATCAATAGTAGTGCTGATTGTACTGAAAAAACGGCTCAGATAAACGTTACCTTACGCGTTGTGTTTTTTTTCTTCATGTATTGATGGTAGCACTTGTCAAAGGCTCGCGTTTTGCGTAATATTCGCGCCCTATTGTGAATATTTATAGCGCACTCTGATTCATACGAGGATGTGCGCGGAAGCGGAGTTTATATGTACGCGGTTTTCCAAAGTGGTGGTAAACAACACCGAGTAAGCGAAGGTCAGACCGTTCGCCTGGAAAAGCTGGACATCGCAACTGGCGAATCTGTTGAGTTCGCAGAAGTTCTGATGATCGCAAACGGTGAAGAAGTCAAAATCGGCGTTCCTTTCGTTGATGGCGGCGTTATCAAAGCTGAAGTTGTTGCTCACGGTCGTGGCGAGAAAGTTAAAATCGTTAAGTTTCGTCGTCGTAAACACTACCGTAAGCAGCAGGGCCACCGTCAGTGGTTCACTGATGTGAAAATTACTGGCATCAGCGCCTAAGACCTGAGGAGAGATTTAAATGGCACATAAAAAGGCTGGCGGCTCCACACGTAACGGTCGCGATTCAGAAGCTAAACGCCTGGGCGTTAAGCGTTTCGGTGGCGAATCCGTTCTGGCGGGTAGCATCATTGTTCGTCAACGTGGCACCAAATTCCACGCTGGCAACAACGTAGGTTGCGGTCGTGACCACACTCTGTTTGCTAAAGCAGACGGTAAAGTGAAATTTGAAGTTAAAGGCCCGAACAACCGTAAATACATCAGCATCGTTGCTGAGTAAGGTTTTCTCGGTCCGGTAACGGATTAAAGCCCCGCAACCTGTTGCGGGGCTTTTTACATTGGAAACCCGGTAATTTTTTCTGTAGGGAAAACGGGCATGAAGCAGCAGGCCGGCATTGGTATTCTTTTGGCGCTCACGACCGCAATGTGCTGGGGTGCGCTGCCGATTGCAATGAAGCAGGTACTGGAAGTGATGGAGCCGCCAACGGTGGTGTTTTATCGCTTTCTGATGGCAAGTATCGGCCTTGGGGCCATCCTCGCGATCAAAGGTAAGCTTCCGCCGTTGCGTATCTTCCGTAAACCGCGCTGGCTGGTGTTGCTGGCTATCGCGACGGGTGGCCTGTTCGGTAACTTCATACTGTTCAGTTCTTCCCTGCAGTATCTTAGCCCCACGGCGTCGCAGGTGATTGGTCAGCTTTCACCGGTCGGCATGATGGTCGCCAGCGTCTTTATCCTCAAGGAGAAGATGCGTGGCACGCAAATTATCGGGGCGAGCATGTTGCTCTGTGGTCTGGTGATGTTCTTCAACACCAGTCTGATAGAGATTTTTACCCGACTGACGGATTACACCTGGGGTGTGATCTTCGGAGTGGGAGCAGCAACGGTTTGGGTGAGTTATGGCGTCGCGCAAAAGGTGTTATTGCGTCGTTTGGCCTCACAGCAGATCCTCTTTTTGCTGTACACTTTGTGTACAATAGCATTATTGCCGTTAGCAAAACCGGGTGTGATTACCCAGCTTAGCGACTGGCAACTGGCGTGCCTCATTTTTTGTGGGCTGAACACGCTGGTCGGTTATGGCGCGCTGGCCGAAGCGATGGCGCGCTGGCAGGCAGCACAGGTGAGCGCACTCATTACGCTTACCCCGCTGTTTACGCTGTTATTTTCAGATTTGTTATCAATGGCCTGGCCCGATGTCTTCGTCAGACCGATGCTCAACATGTTGGGCTATCTCGGTGCGTTTGTCGTGGTTGCGGGCGCGATGTATTCCGCCATTGGTCATCGTCTTTGGGGGCGTTGGCGCAAAAATGAAGCGGTCGTAGTAGTCCCCCGCTCAGGCGAATGAGTTACGGAGAGTAAAATGAAGTTTGTTGATGAAGCGACAATCCTGGTCGTGGCAGGTGATGGCGGCAATGGTTGCGTGAGCTTCCGCCGTGAGAAATATATTCCACGTGGCGGTCCTGACGGCGGTGATGGCGGGGACGGCGGTGACGTGTGGCTGGAGGCGGATGAGAACCTCAACACGCTGATCGACTACCGTTTCGAAAAATCCTTCCGCGCTGAGCGTGGTCAGAACGGTCAAAGCCGTGACTGTACGGGCAAACGCGGTAAAGACGTGACCATTAAGGTTCCGGTTGGTACGCGTGTGATTGACCAGGGGACGGGCGAAACCATGGGCGATATGACCAAACACGGTCAGCGTCTGATGGTGGCGAAAGGCGGCTGGCACGGTCTGGGTAACAGCCGTTTCAAATCGTCCGTTAACCGTACCCCGCGTCAGAAAACGATGGGTACGCCGGGCGACAAGCGCGATCTGCAGCTGGAGCTGATGCTTCTGGCCGATGTCGGGATGCTGGGTATGCCAAACGCCGGTAAATCGACGTTTATTCGTGCGGTCTCTGCAGCCAAGCCAAAAGTGGCGGATTATCCGTTTACCACGCTGGTACCAAGCCTGGGCGTTGTCCGTATGGATAACGAGAAGAGCTTTGTGGTTGCTGATATCCCGGGTCTGATTGAAGGTGCTGCAGAAGGTGCCGGTCTGGGGATCCGCTTCCTGAAACACCTTGAGCGCTGCCGCGTACTGCTGCATCTCATCGATATCGATCCAATCGACGGTTCCGATCCGGTAGAAAATGCCCGCATCATTATCGGCGAGCTGGAAAAATACAGCGAAAAACTGGCGAACAAGCCGCGCTGGCTGGTCTTTAACAAGATCGATTTGATGGATAAAGCCGAAGCGGAAGCGAAAGCGAAAGCCATTGCTGAAGCGATGGGCTGGGAAGATAAATACTACCTGATCTCCGCGGCAAGCCAGGTTGGCGTGAAAGATCTGTGCTGGGATGTGATGACCTTTATCATCGAGAACCCGGTTGTTCAGGCTGAAGACGCGAAACAGCCAGAAAAAGTCGAATTCATGTGGGATGACTACCACCGCCAACAGCTCGAAGAGCTGGAAGTGGAAGAGGAAGAAGACTGGGACGACGACTGGGATGAAGACGACGAAGAAGGTGTCGAGTTCATCTACAAGCACTAATCGCAGTTTAAAGCCCCCGGAAGGGGGCTTTTTTATTGCAGGCTGGACGGCAACCAGCAGCTGGCGATTAAGCCGCCCTCAGCACCATTCTCCAGCGTCAGCTTGCCGTGGTGGAGCTGCACGATACGTTGCACAATGCTCAGCCCCAGGCCGCTGCCACCGTAGCGCTGGTCAAGACGAAGGAACGGTTCAGTAATCGACTGGCGGTGCGCTTCATCTATTCCCGGCCCCTGATCGATAACGCTGACCTGTGTCCCCCCGTCAACGTCGGCCAGAGTCACGCGAATCGTTGTGCCTGACGGACTGTAGCGCCCGGCGTTCTCAAGCAGATTGCGCAGCATCAAACGCAGAAGTACCGCATCACCCTGCACCGTGAGCGGGCTTTTGTCCGGCCATATCACCGTATGCTCTTTGGCTTCATGTCCAAGACCGAGCGGCATGATGATATCGTCTGTCCAGTTGACGGTTTCATAGTGACCGCTCGCCATCGCCTGTCCGGCACGGGACAACATCAGCAGTTGCTCAACCGTGTGCATCAGCTGATCGATACGGGTAATTAACGTTGTGGCCTGTGGAGAGCCAGACTGTGCCATCAGTTCCAGATGCAGTCTGATCCCCGCAAGCGGCGTTCGCAGCTCGTGAGCGGCGTCCGCGGTGAAGAGACGTTCCTGTTGAATGGTGTGATCCAAACGGGCGAGGAGCTGGTTGAGCGAGGTTGTGACGGCACCAATTTCTTCCATGTCGGAATAGACAGGGAGCGGGGTTAAGTTATCCGCCGAGCGGTTCGCCAGGCTGACGCGCAGTTGATTCAGCGGCCGGGTTATCCAGGTGACCGCCCAGAATGAGAAGCACAGCGTAAAACCGACCATCACCAGAGAGGGGACCAGCAGCGAGGCAATCGCTTCACGGATCTCTTTCTCGACATGATTATTGCGCGATTTCGCCGAGAGCGTTTCGTTGACCAGAAAACCAATCTGTTCACGGCTTTCATGCCAGAGCCAGATCACGCTTATCAGCTGGAAAAATAACAGAATGACCGCCAGCAGAACCATTAATCGCCGACGCATGCTGTTCATTTCTGGCTCTCCAGACGGTAGCCTACGCCACGGACAGTTTTAATCCGGTCTTTACCCAGTTTGCGACGCAGATTGTGAATATGCACTTCGAGGGTATTTGAGCCCGGATCGTCCTGCCAGGAATAAATGTCCTGCTGCAGGGTTTCGCGGTGTACCGTTTGTCCGCTGCGCATAATCAGGCGCGTCAGCAGCGCAAACTCTTTAGGGGTTACTTCAACCGGCAGGGACTGGCAGAGCACCTGCTGGGTTTGCAGATTCAGCGTAATATCGCCGTCAGTCAGTAGGTTATCGCTGTGTCCCTGATAACGACGAATCAACGCCCGTACCCGCGCCTGAAGCTCCGCAAGGGCAAACGGTTTCACCAGGTAATCATCAGCGCCAGAATCGAGGCCGTTGATACGATCTTCGATGGCATCCCGTGCCGTCAGGATCAATACCGGATTGGCGATACCCCGGCGGCGCCACTGGCTTAGCTGCGTAGCGCCGTCTTTATCCGGTAAGCCTAAATCGAGGATCACCAGACTGTATTCGCCGCTCTGGATCAGGGCATCCGCCTCAGCCGCCGTGGCGGCGCAGTCGAGGGCATATCCTTCATTGGCCAGCGCCAGAGCCAGCCCTTCCTGCAATAACAGATCGTCTTCAACTATGAGTAGTTTCATCGCTAGTTATTCTGGTAGATGTCCTTATAAAGCCTGCTTTCGAAGCGAACCAGTGGAATACGACGATTACGCTGGTCGGTCGGTTCGACGGCATAGCCGGAAAGATACTGCACGAATGCCATGCGTTGCCCGCTGGCGGTAGTGATGAAGCCTGCAAGGTTATAAACCCCCTGCAGTGAACCTGTCTTGGCTGAAACTTTTCCGTCCACCCCGGCCGCATGAAGGCCGGCACGGTACTGAAGCGAACCGTCATGCCCGGCAAGTGGCAGCATCGAAATAAAGTTTAGCTCAGTGTCATGTTGTGCAATGTACTGAAGTACTTGCATCATCGTTGCCGGGGAGATCAAATTATGCCGCGATAACCCGGAGCCATCGACGGCAATGGTGTTGCCAAGATCGATCCCCGCCTGTTGGCGCAGGATCTGACGTACGGCGTCGGAACCCGCACGCCAGGTTCCTGGCACGCCGAAACGCGCGTGACCAATCATGCGGAACACCGTGTCAGCAATCATGTTGTCAGACTTTTTCAGCATAATCCGTAGCAAATCGCGCAGCGGCGCAGATTGTTTGCTGGCGATGACCGTACCGGGTTGATTAACCTGCGTCTGGCGCAGCAGGGTACCGGAATAGGTTATTCCCGCCTGCTTCAGTTCATCCTTGAGAATGGCACCCGCATAGCTTGCGCCATCCTGTATCGCAAAGGCCAGCGGCAGCGGGTCGGCGCGCTGTGTCAGGCACCCGGTCAGCGTGAAGCGGTTGAGATCGCCTGGCACCACGTCCAGCTCGCAATACTGCGCATCCGGGGAGCCTTTTGCGAGGGTACGAACCTGGCTGAACATCGTCACCGGGTAGTAAGACGCCACGCGAATAAACGCTAAGTCATCCGGTTTTGGCGCGCTGTAAAGTGAAATGGAGAAGCAGTTACGATCCACAATCGCGGCGGCTGGCGGAGCGCTAAAGCACTGCGTCATGTCGTTCCACGGCCATCCTGGTGCTTTATCGTGGCTGGCAAAAATAGAGGTGTCGATTAACACATTGCCATCAATCTTCTGCACGCCAGATTTTTTCAGCGACGCGACCATGTTGCGGATATCCTGGCGTTTAAACGTAGGATCTCCCCCGAAACGAGCGATAAGATCGCCTTTCAGTTCGCCACCCTCGATGTTGCCTTTGGTCTCGAGCGTGGTGGTAAAACGGAAGTCAGGTCCAAGCTGAAGCAGGGCGGCGAGTGCGGTGATCACCTTCTGGGTACTGGCAGGCAGCGCCATCTGTTGACTGTGATAGTCAATCTCTGGCGACTGCGCCCCGACCTTCTGCACCATCAAGGCAAGGTTGGCACCTGCGGGTAGCTGATTAATGTACTCATCAACATTCGCGGCCTGAACGCTGAACGCTATACTGGTAGTCAATCCGATGATAAATCTGGAAAATCGCATAATCTCGCGCTAACAACCCGAAAACAAACCGTCATACTACGGTGCATAGCACTGCAAAGTAAACGATGACCCATAGTGAACTTCGCGGTAAAATGCGTATCAAATTGAAAATTGTTGCTGACCTGGGGCTTCGCTCCCGGGTCGGTTTTCTTTTTGCTTCTGGCCCGCTCATGGGGGCCGGGGCAGGGAACACTGCTCCCAACAGGAATGTTTAAGAGGTATAACAAATGCAAGCTATTCCGATGACCTTACGTGGTGCCGAAAAACTGCGCGAAGAGCTGGATTTTCTGAAATCCGTTCGTCGCCCTGAAATCATCGCCGCTATCGCGGATGCGCGTGAGCATGGCGACCTGAAAGAGAATGCTGAATACCACGCGGCGCGTGAGCAGCAGGGCTTCTGTGAAGGGCGTATTAAAGATATCGAAGCAAAACTGTCCAATGCGCAGGTTATCGATATCACCAAAATGCCTAACAATGGCCGCGTCATTTTTGGTTCAACCGTTACCGTGCTGAACCTGGACAATGACGAAGAGCAGACTTATCGCATCGTGGGTGATGATGAAGCGGACTTTAAACAGAATCTGATTTCGGTGAACTCCCCGATTGCTCGCGGCCTGATTGGCAAAGAGCAGGATGATGTTGTCACTATCCGCACCCCGGGTGGTGAAGTGGAATACGAAATTATTAAGGTTGAATACCTGTAATTCGCATCTCGACTAAGATGTTGATACATTGTAAAGAAAAGAAAAAGGCCGCATAGCGGCCTTTTATCAACTCAAGGAGCGTGGCATTTTGCTCACCTGCTGACAGAAATCCCTCGTTTTACACAGAAAATGTGTTCGATTCAGGATATCCTTAGCGTGGCAGCGAGATTTTACGCTCTTTAGATGGGCGATAGAGCACCAGCGTTTTACCGATGACCTGTACATTACAGGCACCCGTTTCACGCACGATGGCTTCCACGATCAGGTTTTTAGTGTCTCGGTCTTCAGAGGCGATTTTCACCTTGATCAACTCGTGGTGTTCCAGCGCTTGTTCAATCTCGGCAAGCACCCCTTCGGTCAAACCATTGTTGCCAAGCATGACTACAGGCTTGAGCGGATGTGCCAGACCTTTAAGGTGCTGTTTTTGTTTAGTACTCAGATTCATCGTATATTTTTGCTTACGTTGGGATTGAAAACGGTTCATTCTACCGCCATCTCCCTTATATCGCCAAATAGCTGCGTAGAAATTTACGTCACAGGCAAGTAACGATGAACCAGGACGGAAATGTTAAATGACAGGTAAAAAGCGTTCTGCCAGCTCCAGCCGCTGGCTTCAGGAACACTTTAGCGATAAATATGTTCAACAGGCACAGAAAAAGGGGTTGCGTTCCCGTGCCTGGTTTAAACTTGATGAAATACAGCAAAGTGACAAACTTTTTAAGCCGGGAATGACGGTTGTCGATCTCGGTGCAGCACCTGGCGGATGGTCCCAGTATGCGGTTACGCAGATCGGCGGAACGGGCCGAATCATCGCATGCGACCTTTTACCAATGGATCCCATCGTCGGTGTCGACTTCCTTCAGGGCGACTTTCGTGATGAATTAGTGCTGAAAGCGCTACTTGAGCGTGTAGGTGATAGTAAGGTCCAGGTTGTCATGTCAGATATGGCACCAAATATGTGTGGAACACCGGCGGTGGATATCCCCCGCGCCATGTATTTGGTGGAGCTAGCGTTAGAAATGTGTCGTGATGTACTAGCGCCTGGTGGTAGTTTTGTTGTGAAGGTGTTTCAGGGCGAAGGTTTCGAGGAGTATCTTAAGGAAATTCGCTCCCTGTTTGCGAAGGTTAAAGTTCGTAAGCCGGACTCTTCCCGGGCCCGTTCCCGAGAAGTGTATATTGTAGCGACCGGGCGAAAATGATAACCCGCGTCTTTCAGACGAAAGTTTGAATGACACGGGATATAGAGTATCCTGACGCTGTTTTTAACACAGTTGTAATATGAGGTTAATCCCTTGAGTGACATGGCGAAAAACCTAATACTCTGGCTGGTCATTGCCGTTGTGCTGATGTCAGTATTCCAGAGCTTTGGGCCCAGCGAGTCGAATGGCCGCAAGGTGGATTATTCTACCTTCCTGCAGGAGGTCAATCAGGACCAGGTTCGCGAAGCGCGTATCAACGGACGTGAGATCAACGTTACCAAGAAAGATAGTAACCGTTACACGACTTACATCCCGGTGAACGATCCTAAGCTGCTTGATAACCTTCTGACCAAAAACGTCAAGGTGGTAGGTGAGCCGCCAGAAGAACCAAGCCTGCTGGCTTCTATCTTCATCTCCTGGTTCCCGATGCTGCTTCTTATTGGCGTCTGGATCTTCTTTATGCGCCAGATGCAGGGCGGCGGTGGCAAAGGTGCCATGTCGTTCGGTAAGAGCAAGGCGCGTATGCTAACGGAAGATCAGATCAAGACCACGTTTGCCGACGTTGCAGGTTGCGACGAAGCAAAAGAAGAAGTGGGCGAACTGGTTGAATACCTGCGCGAGCCGAGCCGTTTCCAGAAACTGGGCGGTAAGATCCCGAAAGGCGTTCTGATGGTGGGGCCTCCGGGTACCGGTAAAACCCTGCTGGCGAAAGCCATCGCGGGTGAAGCGAAGGTGCCGTTCTTTACTATTTCAGGTTCTGACTTCGTTGAAATGTTCGTGGGTGTTGGTGCATCTCGTGTGCGTGACATGTTCGAGCAGGCCAAGAAGGCAGCACCGTGCATTATCTTCATCGATGAAATCGACGCCGTAGGCCGCCAGCGTGGCGCAGGCCTGGGCGGTGGTCACGATGAACGTGAACAGACGCTTAACCAGATGCTGGTTGAGATGGATGGCTTCGAAGGTAACGAAGGTATTATCGTTATCGCGGCGACTAACCGTCCGGACGTTCTTGACCCTGCGTTGCTGCGTCCAGGCCGTTTCGACCGTCAGGTTGTGGTTGGTCTGCCGGATGTACGTGGTCGTGAACAGATTCTGAAAGTTCACATGCGTCGCGTACCGCTGGCACCTGATGTCGACGCGGCGATCATCGCGCGTGGTACGCCGGGCTTCTCCGGTGCTGACCTGGCAAACCTGGTCAACGAAGCTGCACTGTTTGCTGCTCGCGGTAACAAACGCGTTGTGTCGATGGTGGAGTTCGAGAAAGCGAAAGACAAAATCATGATGGGTGCGGAACGTCGCTCCATGGTGATGACGGAAGCGCAGAAAGAGTCCACGGCTTACCACGAAGCCGGTCACGCGATTATCGGTCGCCTGGTGCCGGAACACGATCCGGTGCATAAAGTGACGATTATTCCGCGCGGTCGTGCGCTGGGTGTGACGTTCTTCCTGCCGGAAGGCGATGCCATCAGCGCCAGTCGTCAGAAGCTGGAAAGTCAGATTTCAACCCTTTACGGCGGTCGTCTGGCAGAAGAGATTATTTACGGCGCGGAACATGTTTCGACCGGTGCGTCCAACGACATTAAAGTCGCGACCAACCTGGCACGTAACATGGTGACCCAATGGGGCTTCTCCGAGAAGCTGGGTCCCCTGCTGTATGCGGAAGAAGAAGGTGAAGTGTTCCTGGGCCGCTCCGTGGCGAAAGCGAAACACATGTCCGATGAAACCGCACGTATCATTGACCAGGAAGTGAAGCTGCTGATCGAGCGTAACTACAATCGCGCCCGTCAGATCCTGAACGATAACCTGGACATTCTGCATTCGATGAAAGATGCGCTCATGAAATATGAAACCATCGATGCTCCGCAGATTGACGACTTGATGGCTCGCCGCGAAGTGCGTCCGCCAGCGGGTTGGGAAGACCCAGGCGCTTCCAACAATTCTGACAACAATGGCACACCGCGTGCGCCGCGTCCGGTCGATGAACCGCGTACGCCGAACCCGGGCAACACCATGTCAGAACAGTTGGGCGACAAGTAAGTCACTGCTGTTGAAGTCTATGTTTGCACCTCAAACCCTGGAGCTTGCTCCGGGGTTTTTCTTTTCTGTAAAACCATATTGATACCAGGGATTTGACCATGAAACTATTCGCCCAGGACTCGCATCTCGATCTCTCACATCCGCATGTGATGGGTATCCTGAATGTCACGCCTGACTCCTTCTCTGACGGCGGCACGCATAACACGCTTATCGAGGCTGTGAAGCACGCAAATTTGATGATTAACGCGGGCGCCACCATCATTGACGTAGGCGGGGAATCGACGCGCCCTGGGGCGGCAGACGTTTCGGTGGAAGAAGAACTGGCGCGCGTGGTGCCTGTGGTTGAAGCTATCGCACAGCGGTTCGAAGTGTGGATCTCCGTCGATACGTCTAAACCTGAAGTGATCCGTGAAGTCGCGAGAGTGGGTGCTCACATCATCAATGATATTCGCTCGCTGACGGAGCCTGGCGCACTGGAGGCGGCCGCGGAGACCGGGCTACCGGTTTGCCTGATGCACATGCAAGGACAGCCGAAAACCATGCAGGAAGCGCCAAAGTATGACGATGTTTATGCCGACGTAAATTGCTTCTTTATTGAGCATATTGCACGTTGTGAACGTGCGGGTATCGCAAAAGAGAAATTGCTGCTCGACCCGGGGTTCGGTTTCGGTAAAAATCTCTCTCACAATTATGAGCTGCTTGCGCGCTTATCGGAATTCCATCATTTCGACCTGCCATTGCTGGTTGGTATGTCGAGAAAGTCGATGATTGGTCAGTTACTGAATGTAGGGCCGAGCGAACGTCTGAGCGGAAGCCTGGCCTGCGCTGTAATTGCGGCGATGCAGGGCGCGCACATTATTCGTGTCCATGACGTTAAAGAAACAGTAGAAGCCATGCGTGTAGTGGAAGCTACACTGGCAGCGAAGGAAAACAAACGCTATGAGTAATCGTAAATATTTTGGTACCGATGGTATTCGTGGGCGCGTGGGTGATGCGCCAATCACCCCTGATTTTGTACTGAAACTGGGCTGGGCAGCGGGTAAAGTCCTTGCGCGTCATGGCTCCCGTAAAATCATCATTGGTAAAGATACCCGTATCTCCGGGTATATGCTGGAGTCAGCGCTGGAGGCCGGTCTGGCTGCCGCGGGGCTTTCCGCTTCCTTCACTGGCCCAATGCCAACGCCTGCTGTGGCATATCTGACGCGTACTTTCCGTGCTGAAGCAGGGATTGTGATTTCGGCCTCGCATAACCCGTTTTATGACAACGGCATTAAATTCTTCTCCATCGACGGCACTAAGCTGCCGGATGAAGTGGAAGAGGCGATCGAAGCGGAGATGGAAAAAGAGATCACCTGTGTCGACTCCGCCGAGCTGGGTAAAGCGAACCGCATTGTCGATGCCGCGGGTCGTTACATCGAATTCTGCAAAGGTACTTTCCCGAATGAACTGAGCCTGGCCCATCTTAAAATTGTGGTGGACTGCGCCAACGGTGCGACCTATCACATTGCGCCGAATGTTTTCCGCGAACTGGGTGCGAACGTGATTACCATCGGCTGTGAGCCTGATGGCCTGAATATTAACGAACAGGTGGGTGCGACTGACGTTCGTGCTCTGCAGGCGCGCGTTCTGGCGGAAAAAGCCGATCTGGGCATCGCACTGGATGGCGACGGCGATCGCGTGATCATGGTCGATCACGAAGGTAATAAGGTCGACGGCGACCAGATCCTCTATATCATTGCGCGTGAAGGTCTGCGTCAGGGCCAGTTGCGCGGCGGTGCAGTAGGCACGCTGATGAGCAACATGGGTCTGGAGCTGGCGCTGAAACAGCTGGGTATTCCGTTTGTCCGTGCAAAAGTGGGCGACCGCTATGTGCTGGAAAAACTGCAGGAAAAAGGCTGGCGCATCGGGGCTGAAAACTCAGGCCACGTGATCCTGCTGGATAAAACCACCACCGGAGACGGTATCGTCGCTGCGCTGCAGGTTGTTGCCGCCATGGCGCGCAACCATATGAGCCTGCACGATCTCTGCAGCGGCATGAAAATGTTCCCGCAGATCCTGGTGAATGTGCGTTTCACCGCCGGTAAAGGCGACCCGCTGGAAAATGAAAATGTGAAAGCGGTGATGGCTGACGTTGAAGCCGCGCTGGGCAACCGTGGGCGTGTGCTGCTGCGTAAGTCTGGAACTGAACCGCTGATCCGCGTAATGGTGGAAGGCGAAGACGAGGCGCAGGTGAATGAATTTGCGCACCGTATTGCGGATGCCGTAAAAGCTGCATAGTTTTTCACGTTAAGTGATTAAAAAGGCGGCGCTTGCCGCCTTTGTTTTGAGCAATTGATGGCTTTTTGCTGTTTTTTTCCGCAGTTGATACAATGCGTCAAAATTGCCCTTGCGAAGCACATTCGCTTTGGTTAGTATTCACACCCGCTTCAGTGGGAAACAAAAATCCTGCTAATTGGTCGAAGCATTGGTATGCGGCAAATCCGCAAGGAACAGGTTGATTATGTACGAAGCTCTTTTAGTTATTTTCCTTATTGTAGCCATCGCTCTCGTAGCGCTGATCATGCTGCAGCAAGGTAAAGGCGCTGATATGGGAGCCTCCTTCGGAGCAGGCGCTTCCGGTACGCTGTTCGGTTCAAGTGGTTCTGCGAACTTCATGACCCGCACAACGGCGATTCTGGCTACGCTGTTCTTCATCATCAGTCTGGCGCTTGGCAATATCAACAGCAACAAGACCAGCAAAGGAAGCGAGTGGGAAAATCTGAGTGCGCCAGCGAAAACTGAGCAGACTCAGCCAGCTGCACCGGCTAAGCCGACCAGCGATATCCCGCACTAAGTATTCAGTACCGAGGTGGTGGAATTGGTAGACACGCTACCTTGAGGTGGTAGTGCCCTAACGGGCTTGTGGGTTCGAGTCCCATCCTCGGTACCAATATTCCAGAAGAAAGACGTCGAAAGACGTCTTTTTTTTTGTCTGTAGATTTCGTCTGTAGAAGGAGCGTTTTCGTCGGCGGGTACGTTCGTGCCAGCGGGACCGGTTCTGCAGCGATCGTAAAAAAGGCGCCCACTGGGCGCCTTTTGCATTTCTGCGTAAGCCTTACTTCTTAACGCTGTGCTCCAGGTTTTCAACCTGCGGCAGGCCATTACCGGCGCTTGCGGAGAGCAGGCCATTCTCAACGTAGTTGAACAGCTTCTCACGGGTATCGGTGATGTCCAGGTTACGCATGGTCAGCTGGCCAATACGATCGTCCGGAGAGAACACGGATTCACCTTTCTCCATGGTCAGACGCTCTGCTTTATAAGTCAGGTTGTCGGACACGGTGTTGAGAATCGAGTAGTCATTCCCGCGACGCAGCTCCAGCGTCACTTCGCCGGTGATCGCGCTTGCCACCCAACGTTGCAGTGCATCACGCAGCATCAGGGCCTGTGGGTCGAACCAACGGCCCTGGTACAGCAGTTTACCCAGCTGACGACCATGAGAGTGATACTGCTCGATGGTGTCTTCGTTGTGAATACCGGTCAGCAGACGCTCATAAGCAATGTGCAGCAGCGCCATCCCAGGGGCTTCATAGATGCCACGGCTTTTTGCTTCGATAATACGGTTTTCTATTTGATCGCTCATGCCCAGACCGTGACGGCCACCGATACGGTTAGCTTCCAGCATCAGTTCCACATCGTCAGAGAAGGTCTTGCCGTTCAGGGCAACCGGATGGCCGCGCTCGAAACGCACGGTAACTTCTTCCGCCTGGATTTTGACGTTTTCGTCCCAGAACTTCACACCCATGATCGGGTTAACGATCTTCACGCTGGAGTTCAGGAATTCCAGGTCCTTCGCTTCGTGCGTCGCACCCAGCATATTGGAATCGGTAGAGTAGGCTTTCTCAACGGACATCTTATAGTCGAAGCCACAGGCGATCATAAACTCGGACATTTCATGACGGCCGCCCAGCTCGTCGATAAAGTCGGTATCGAGCCACGGTTTATAAATCTGCAGCTCGGCGTTGGTCAGCAGGCCATAACGATAGAAACGTTCGATATCGTTTCCTTTATACGTACTGCCATCACCCCAGATGTTTACGCCATCTTCTTTCATGGCGGCAACCAGCATGGTACCGGTCACTGCACGGCCCAGCGGGGTGGTATTGAAATAGGTCAGGCCGCCGGTAGTATTATGGAAAGCACCACACTGAATAGCAGCAATACCTTCAGCGACCAGTTGCTTACGGCAGTCAATCAGGCGCGCGTTCTCTGCGCCATACTCTTTAGCGCGACGAGGGATTGCATCATAATCGTCCTCATCCGGCTGACCCAGGTTCGCAGTATATGCATACGGAACCGCTCCCTTCTGGCGCATCCACAGCAGTGCAGCGCTGGTATCCAGGCCGCCTGAAAAAGCGATGCCAATACGTTGTCCTACCGGAAGATGCTTGAGAATCGTCGTCATAAAATAAAACCCTGCTTGATTGACTGATTAAGAGACCGCTTTCGCTCTCGATGCATGTTTATGCAAAATAAGTGAGTATTCATTTAATCATCTTTTGTCGATGACCGGAAGAGACTCGTGCGTTTTTTGTAAAATTTTCCCTTTGTTTGACCTGGCGGAAACTGGCTTGACAGGTGGGGTTCACTATCAATATACTAAACGCCGATTTTACGTCCCGTCTTCGGTACCAAATCCCAGCATTATTTGCAAATTCTCTCCAAAACGCGTAGAATTTGCCACGTTTCAGGCGCGGGGTGGAGCAGCCTGGTAGCTCGTCGGGCTCATAACCCGAAGGTCGTCGGTTCAAATCCGGCCCCCGCAACCACTTTCCCATAAAGTTCTTTTTCAAATATACTGTGAAGACTTAGAGCCTTCGTAGCTGGATTTGAAAAAATTCTTTCGGAGAGTGCTCCAGGCCGCAGTTGCGGCTATAGGGTTCAGTTATCTAAAGCCCCGATTTATCGGGGTTTTTTGTTATCTGACTACAGAATAACTGGGCTTTACGCCCTTTTTTTATGTCTTGGGGGTGGGCTTGTCCACATTAGAGCAAAAATTAACAGAGATGATTACTGCACCGGTCGAAGCACTGGGCTACGAACTGGTCGGCATCGAATTCGTTCGCGGCCGTACATCGACGCTGCGCATCTATATTGATAGTGAAGATGGCATCAATGTTGATGATTGTGCTGATGTTAGCCACCAGGTGAGTGCGGTTCTTGATGTTGAAGACCCGATTACCGTTGCGTACAACCTGGAAGTTTCCTCACCCGGCCTCGATCGCCCGATGTTCACGGCCGAGCACTATGTGCGCTTTACCGGTGAAGAAGTGGCTCTCGTTCTGCGTATGGCCGTACAGAACCGCCGTAAATGGCAGGGAATTATCAAAGCCGTTGATGGTGAAATGATCACGGTTACAGTCGAAGGCAAAGATGAAGTGTTCGCGCTGAGTAATATCCAGAAGGCGAACCTGGTTCCCCACTTTTAACAGTCTGGATTGAGGTGAAAAGCCCGCGATGAACAAAGAAATTTTGGCTGTTGTTGAAGCCGTCTCCAACGAGAAATCACTGCCGCGTGAGAAGATTTTCGAAGCGCTGGAAAGTGCACTGGCTACAGCAACCAAGAAAAAATACGAACAAGAGATCGATGTTCGCGTAGAAATCGATCGTAAAAGCGGTGACTTCGATACATTCCGTCGTTGGGTAATCGTTGAAGAGGTGACCCAGCCGACGAAAGAGATCACCCTGGAAGCGGCGCGTTTTGAAGACGAAAGCCTGAACGTGGGTGACTATGTTGAAGATCAGATTGAATCTGTCACCTTCGACCGTATCACCACGCAAACCGCAAAACAGGTTATCGTCCAGAAAGTCCGTGAAGCTGAGCGCGCGCTGGTTGTCGATCAGTTCCGCGATCAGGAAGGTGAGATCATTACCGGCGTGGTGAAGAAAGTAAACCGCGACAACATCTCTCTGGAAATCAAATCTGAAGGGCTGCCAGGTAACGCTGAAGCCGTTATCCTGCGTGAAGACATGCTGCCGCGTGAAAACTTCCGCCCGGGTGACCGTATTCGTGGCGTTCTGTATGCCGTACGCCCTGAAGCGCGTGGTGCACAGCTGTTTGTGACCCGTTCCAAGCCAGAGATGCTGATTGAACTGTTCCGTATCGAAGTACCGGAAATCGGCGAAGAAGTTATCGAGATTAAAGCGGCTGCCCGCGATCCGGGTTCACGCGCGAAAATCGCGGTGAAAACCAACGACAAGCGTATCGACCCGGTCGGTGCTTGCGTAGGTATGCGCGGTGCGCGTGTTCAGGCGGTTTCTACCGAACTGGGCGGCGAGCGTATCGATATCGTCCTGTGGGACGACAACCCGGCGCAATTCGTGATTAACGCAATGGCTCCGGCGGATGTGGCGTCTATCGTTGTTGACGAAGACAAACACACCATGGATATCGCTGTTGAAGCGGGCAACCTGGCGCAGGCAATCGGCCGTAACGGTCAGAACGTACGCCTGGCGTCACAGCTGAGCGGCTGGGAACTCAACGTAATGACCGTTGATGACCTGCAGGCTAAGCATCAGGCTGAAGCCCATGCGGCGATCGATACCTTCACGAAATACCTGGATATTGACGAAGATTTCGCCACTGTTCTGGTTGAAGAAGGTTTCTCTACCCTTGAAGAACTGGCCTATGTGCCAATGAAAGAGCTGCTGGAAATCGACGGTCTTGATGAAGCCACCGTTGAAGCCCTGCGTGAACGCGCTAAAAACGCACTGACCACCCTGGCACTGGCTCAGGAAGAAAGCCTTGGCGATAAGAAGCCGGCTGATGACCTGCTGAATCTGGAAGGTCTTGATCGTGCGATTGCGTTCAAGCTGGCTGCCCGTGGTGTTTGTACGCTGGAAGATCTCGCTGAGCAAGGCGTTGATGACCTGGCCGATATCGAAGGTTTAACCGACGAGAAAGCCGGCGAACTCATCATGGCCGCACGTAATATTTGCTGGTTCGGCGACGAAGCGTAATAAACTGTAGCAGGAAGGAACAGCATGACTGATGTAACTGTAAAATCGCTGGCTGCCGAGATTCAGACCTCCGTGGACCGCCTGGTACAGCAATTTGCTGATGCAGGGATCCCGAAGTCCGCTGATGACTCGGTGAACGCGCAAGAAAAACAAACCTTGTTAGCGCACCTGAAC
Source organism: Enterobacter sp. RCC_40 (assembly GCF_041360735.1). Taxonomy (NCBI): domain Bacteria; kingdom Pseudomonadati; phylum Pseudomonadota; class Gammaproteobacteria; order Enterobacterales; family Enterobacteriaceae; genus Enterobacter; species Enterobacter sp. RCC_40. The sequence goes on along the minus strand of NZ_JBFUPR010000004.1, from coordinate 371,533 downwards.
CGTGAACACGGTTCGACGCCTGACAAGCTGACGCTGCAGCGCAAAACGCGTAGCACGTTGAATATCCCTGGTACCGGTGGTAAAAGCAAATCGGTACAAATTGAAGTCCGCAAGACACGCACCTTTGTAAAACGTGATCCGCAAGAGGCAGAACGCCTTGCTGCGGAAGAGCAGGCACAGCGTGAAGCGGAAGAACAAGCTCAGCGTGAGGCAGAAGCGACTGCCAAACGTGAAGCAGAATTAAAAGCTGAACGTGAGGCCGCAGAAAAAGCGAAACGCGACGCAAGTGATAAAGTGAAGCGTGAAGCTGCGGAAAAAGACAAAGTGAGCAATCAACAGACCGACGAAATGACAAAAACCGCCCAGGCTGAAAAAGCCCGCCGTGAAAATGAAGCTGCCGAGCTGAAGCGTAAAGCGGAAGAAGAAGCTCGCCGCAAGCTTGAAGAAGAAGCTCGCCGTGTAGCTGAAGAAGCGCGCCGTATGGCTGAAGAAAACGAGAAGAACGGTGTGAACCCTGCTGAAGCGTCTGAAGACACCAGCGATTATCACGTCACCACTTCTCAGCATGCGCGCCAGGCAGAAGACGATAACGACCGTGAAGTTGAAGGTGGTCGTGGCCGTACTCGCAGCACCAAAGCTGCTCGCCCAGCCAAAAAAGGCAACAAGCACGCTGAATCTAAAGCTGACCGTGAAGAAGCTCGTGCAGCGATCCGCGGTGGTAAAGGCGGCAAGCGTAAAGGTTCCGCACTGCAGCAGGGCTTCCAGAAGCCAGCTCAGGCTGTTAACCGTGACGTAGTGATTGGTGAAACCATCACCGTTGGCGATCTGGCCAACAAAATGGCGGTTAAAGGCTCTCAGGTCATCAAAGCGATGATGAAACTGGGCGCAATGGCCACCATCAACCAGGTTATCGACCAGGAAACTGCGCAACTGGTAGCCGAAGAGATGGGCCACAAAGTTATCCTGCGTCGTGAAAACGAGCTGGAAGAAGCAGTAATGAGCGACCGTGACACCGGTGCAGCGGCAGAACCGCGCGCGCCTGTAGTGACCATCATGGGTCACGTTGACCACGGTAAAACCTCTCTGCTCGACTACATTCGTTCGACGAAAGTGGCCTCCGGTGAAGCGGGTGGTATTACCCAGCACATCGGTGCGTACCACGTAGAAACCGACAACGGCATGATCACCTTCTTGGATACCCCAGGCCACGCAGCGTTTACCTCTATGCGTGCTCGTGGTGCTCAGGCAACGGATATCGTTGTACTGGTTGTTGCTGCAGATGACGGCGTGATGCCACAGACCATTGAAGCTATCCAGCACGCGAAAGCGGCGCAGGTGCCTCTGGTGGTTGCAGTGAACAAGATCGATAAGCCAGAAGCTGACATGGATCGCGTTAAAAACGAACTCTCCCAGTACGGTGTTATGCCGGAAGAGTGGGGCGGTGAAGCGCAGTTCATCCCAGTATCTGCGAAAGCCGGTACCGGTATCGACGACCTGCTGAACGCTATCCTGCTGCAGGCTGAAGTTCTGGAGCTGAAAGCGGTTCGTAAAGGTATGGCGAGCGGCGCGGTTATCGAATCCTTCCTGGATAAAGGTCGTGGTCCGGTTGCAACCGTTCTGGTTCGTGAAGGTACGCTGCATAAAGGCGATATCGTCCTGTGTGGTTTCGAATACGGTCGTGTTCGTGCGATGCGTAACGAACTGGGCCAGGAAGTTCTGGAAGCAGGTCCGTCCATTCCAGTGGAAATCCTGGGCCTGTCCGGTGTGCCGGCTGCGGGCGATGAAGTGACCGTCGTACGTGACGAGAAGAAAGCGCGCGAAGTTGCACTGTATCGTCAGGGCAAATTCCGTGAAGTTAAACTGGCTCGTCAGCAGAAATCTAAACTCGAGAACATGTTTGCGAACATGACCGAAGGCGAAGTTCACGAAGTGAACATCGTTCTGAAAGCCGACGTTCAGGGTTCTGTGGAAGCGATCTCCGACTCCTTGCTGAAACTGTCTACTGACGAAGTTAAAGTGAAGATCATCGGTTCTGGCGTAGGGGGTATCACCGAAACCGACGCCACCCTGGCTGCTGCATCCAATGCAATCCTGGTTGGCTTCAACGTACGTGCTGACGCGTCTGCACGTAAAGTGATTGATGCTGAAAGCCTGGATCTGCGTTACTACTCCGTCATCTATAACCTGATCGACGAAGTGAAAGCAGCGATGAGCGGCATGCTGTCTCCAGAGCTGAAACAGCAGATCATCGGTCTGGCTGAAGTGCGTGACGTGTTCAAATCACCGAAATTTGGTGCGATCGCGGGCTGTATGGTTACCGAAGGTATCATCAAACGTCACAACCCAATCCGCGTACTGCGTGACAACGTGGTTATCTACGAAGGCGAGCTGGAATCCCTGCGCCGCTTCAAAGATGACGTTAACGAAGTCCGTAACGGCATGGAATGTGGTATCGGCGTGAAGAACTACAACGACGTTCGCGTTGGCGACATGATCGAAGTGTTCGAGATCATCGAAATTCAGCGTACGATTGCTTAATCATCGATGCAGGCCGGGTAAGCAAAGCGCCACCCGGTAATAATTTTAAAAGGGGCTTTTTGCCCCTTTTTTGTCTGGAGAATTTATTATGGCGAAAGAATTTGGTCGCCCGCAGCGCGTAGCGCAAGAAATGCAGAAAGAGATCGCCCTCATCCTGCAACGTGAAATTAAAGATCCACGCGTGGGTGTGATGACCACCGTGTCCGGCGTGGAAATGTCCCGCGACCTGGCGTATGCCAAAGTGTTCGTGACCTTCCTGAACGATCAGGACGAAGCCGCGGTTAAAAACGGCATTAAAGCGCTGCAGGAAGCCTCTGGTTACATCCGCTCTCTGCTCGGCAAAGCGATGCGTCTGCGTATCGTGCCTGAGCTGACCTTCTTCTACGACAACTCTCTGGTCGAAGGTATGCGCATGTCTAACCTGGTGACCAGCGTGGTGAAACATGACGACGAACGTCGTGTTAACCCAACGGACGACAGCAAGGAGGACTAATGAGTCGTCCTCGTCGTCGCGGTCGCGACGTGCATGGTGTGCTGCTGCTGGATAAACCCCAGGGCGCTTCCAGCAACGACGTGCTGCAAAAAGTTAAGCGTATTTTTAACGCCAACCGTGCGGGCCACACGGGCGCGCTCGATCCGCTGGCGACCGGCATGCTGCCGATCTGCCTGGGGGAAGCGACAAAGTTTTCCCAGTACCTGCTGGACTCCGATAAGCGCTATCGGGTCATCGCCCGATTAGGCCAGCGCACGGACACCTCCGATGCCGATGGTCAGGTGGTAGAAGAGCGTCCGGTGACCTTCAGCGCGGAGCAACTTGATGCCGCGCTGGAAAGTTTCCGTGGCGACACGCTGCAGGTACCGTCAATGTATTCGGCGCTGAAGTACCAGGGTAAGAAACTGTACGAATATGCGCGCCAGGGCATTGATGTTCCTCGTGAACCCCGTCCGATTACCGTGTACGAACTGCTCTTTATTCGTCACGAAGGCGATGAGCTGGAGCTGGAAGTTCACTGTTCGAAAGGCACCTATATTCGTACCATCATTGACGACCTGGGTGAAAAGTTGGGCTGCGGTGCGCACGTGATTTACCTGCGTCGCCTGGCTGTCAGCACGTACCCGGTTGAGCGAATGGTGACCCTTGAACATCTGCGCGAGTTGGTTGAGCAGGCGGAAGCGCAGGAGATTGCGCCTGCCGATTTGCTCGATCCGCTGCTGATGCCAATGGACAGCCCGGCGGCCGATTTCCCGGTTGTTAATCTTCCTTTAACATCCTCCGTTTACTTTAAGAACGGAAACCCGGTTCGTACCACCAGTGCTCCTTCTGAAGGTCTGGTACGCGTGACCGAGGGGGATGAAGGTAAGTTTATCGGCATGGGTGAAATGGATGGCGAAGGGCGCGTCGCGCCGCGTCGCCTGGTCGTTGAGTATCCGGTTGAAGCCTGATAGCGATAACGGCTCGCCTTGCGATAAGCAGGGGAGACGAGTAGAATATCGCGGCTTAACGTTCGGCAAATTGTTTAACATATTGCGGGACGTATACTGGGATTGCTGAATTAGAGATCGGCATCCTTACATTCTTTATATTCTGGAGTTTGAAAATGTCTCTAAGCGTTGAAGCTAAAGCTAAAATCGTTTCTGAGTTTGGTCGTGGTACTAACGACAGCGGTTCTACCGAAGTTCAGGTTGCACTGCTGACTGCACAGATTAACCACCTGCAGGGTCACTTTGCAGAGCACAAAAAAGATCACCACAGCCGTCGTGGTCTGCTGCGTATGGTTTCTCAGCGTCGTAAACTGCTCGACTACCTGAAACGTAAAGATGTTGCACGTTACTCCGCGCTGATCGAGCGTCTGGGTCTGCGTCGCTAAGTCTTGCGAGTTTCAGAAAAGGGGGCCTGATGGCCCCTTTTTTCAACCAGACGGCAGCAATTCACTGGAAACTATTGTATTGTTGCTATAAATGATCTTCATTGCAGAGGTTCGCGCGGCTAATGAGAGGCTTCACCCATGGGGGTGTTGGTTGTCATTAGTCGCGAGGATGCGAAGAAGGTCGGGTTAAATCGTCAGCACACCGGTGGTGTGCTGTCATACATTTAAGAAAGGACAGAACTTTGCTGAATCCGATCGTTCGTAAATTCCAGTATGGTCAACACACCGTCACGCTGGAAACCGGCATGATGGCACGTCAGGCTACTGCTGCCGTTATGGTAAGCATGGATGACACTGCGGTATTCGTAACCGTAGTTGGCCAGAAAAAAGCAAAACCAGGTCAGGACTTCTTCCCACTGACCGTTAACTACCAGGAGCGTACCTACGCTGCCGGTAAAATTCCGGGTGGCTTCTTCCGTCGTGAAGGCCGTCCAAGCGAAGGCGAAACCCTGATTGCGCGTCTGATTGACCGCCCGGTTCGTCCGCTGTTCCCGGAAGGCTTCGTGAACGAAGTGCAGGTTATCGCGACCGTTGTTTCCGTTAACCCACAGGTTAACCCGGATATCGTTGCGATGATCGGTGCTTCCGCGGCCCTGTCACTGTCTGGTATTCCATTCAATGGCCCAATCGGTGCTGCACGCGTTGGTTACATCAACGACCAGTACGTGCTGAACCCAACGCAGGAAGAGCTGAAAGAAAGTAAGCTGGACCTGGTTGTTGCTGGTACTGAAGCGGCTGTGCTGATGGTTGAATCCGAAGCGGAACTGCTGAGCGAAGACCAGATGCTGGGCGCGGTGGTCTTTGGCCACGATCAGCAGCAGATCGTTATTCAGAACATCAACGATCTGGTTAAAGAAGCGGGCAAACCACGTTGGGACTGGCAGCCTGAAGCCGTCAACGACGCGCTGAATGCACGCGTTGCTGCGCTGGCTGAATCTCGTCTGAGCGATGCTTATCGCATCACCGACAAACAGGAGCGTTATGCTCAGGTTGACGTGATCAAAGACGAAACTATCGCAACGCTGATTGCTGAAGACGAAACGCTGGATGCTAACGAGCTGAGCGAAATTCTGCATGCTATCGAGAAAAACGTGGTTCGTAGCCGCGTCCTGGCGGGTGAGCCGCGTATCGATGGCCGCGAAAAAGACATGATCCGTGGTCTGGACGTGCGTACTGGCGTTCTGCCACGTACTCACGGTTCTGCACTGTTCACCCGTGGCGAAACGCAGGCGCTGGTTACCGCGACCCTGGGGACAGCACGTGACGCGCAGAACATCGACGAACTGATGGGCGAGCGTACTGACAGCTTCCTGTTCCACTACAACTTCCCTCCATACTCCGTAGGTGAAACCGGTATGGTGGGTTCGCCTAAGCGTCGTGAAATTGGTCACGGTCGTCTGGCGAAGCGTGGTGTGCTGGCAGTGATGCCGGATGCTGACAAATTCCCGTACACCGTTCGTGTGGTTTCTGAAATCACCGAATCTAACGGTTCTTCTTCCATGGCTTCCGTGTGTGGCGCATCTCTGGCGCTGATGGATGCAGGCGTGCCAATCAAAGCCGCCGTTGCGGGTATCGCAATGGGCCTGGTGAAAGAAGGCGAGAACTTTGTTGTTCTGTCTGACATTCTGGGCGACGAAGACCACCTGGGCGATATGGACTTCAAAGTTGCGGGTTCCCGCGACGGTATCTCTGCGCTGCAGATGGATATCAAAATTGAAGGTATCACCAAAGAGATCATGCAGGTTGCGCTGAACCAGGCTAAAGGTGCTCGTCTGCACATCCTGGGCGTGATGGAACAGGCGATCAACGCGCCACGTGGCGACATTTCTCAGTTCGCTCCGCGTATCCACACCATCAAGATCAATCCAGACAAGATCAAAGATGTTATCGGTAAGGGCGGTTCCGTTATCCGTGCTCTGACCGAAGAGACTGGCACCACTATCGAAATCGAAGATGACGGTACGGTGAAAATTGCAGCGACCGACGGCGAGAAAGCGAAATTCGCTATTCGTCGCATCGAAGAAATTACTGCAGAAATCGAAGTGGGCCGTATCTACAATGGTAAAGTGACCCGTATCGTTGACTTTGGCGCGTTCGTTGCCATCGGTGGCGGTAAAGAAGGTCTGGTTCACATCTCTCAAATCGCTGACAAGCGCGTTGAGAAAGTGACCGATTACCTGCAGATGGGTCAGGAAGTCCCGGTTAAAGTTCTGGAAGTTGACCGCCAGGGCCGTATCCGTCTGAGCATTAAAGAAGCAACCGAGCAGTCTCAGCCGGCTGCTGCGCCAGAAGCATCGGCAGCAGAACAGCAAGGCGAGTAAGTTGCATTTGCCCTCCGCTTCGGCGGAGGGCCTATTATCAGGCAGGACGCCTTGTTAAGCCGCCGGGGGACAGGACGTTCATCCAATAGTTGTCTTCGGGAGTGGGAAATGAAGCCTTTTTTGCGCTGGTGTTTCGTTGCGACAGCTTTAACGCTGGCAGGATGCAGCAACTCTGCCTGGCGTAAGAGCGAAGTCCTCGCAGTGCCATTGCAACCGACTTTGCAGCAGGAAGTGATTCTGGCACGCATGGAACAAATTCTTGCCAGTCGGGCTTTAACCGATGACGAACGCGCACAGCTTTTATATGAGCGCGGAGTGTTGTATGATAGTCTCGGTCTGAGGGCATTAGCGCGGAATGATTTTTCACAAGCGCTGGCAATCCGACCTGATATGCCTGAAGTATTCAATTACTTAGGCATTTATTTAACGCAGGCAGGCAATTTTGATGCTGCCTATGAAGCGTTTGATTCTGTACTTGAGCTTGATCCAACTTACAACTACGCGCACTTGAATCGCGGTATCGCCCTGTATTACGGCGGTCGTGACAAGTTAGCGCAAGATGATCTGCTGGCGTTTTATCAAGACGATCCTAATGATCCTTTCCGCAGTCTGTGGTTATACATCGTTGAGCAGAAGCTCGATGAGAAGCAGGCAAAAGAAGCACTGAAACAGCGCTTCGATAAATCGGACAAGGAACAGTGGGGATGGAACATTGTCGAGTTCTACCTGGGCAACATTAGCGAAGCAACGCTGATGGAACGCCTCAAGGCGGACGCAACGGATAACACCTCGCTCGCTGAGCATCTCAGTGAAACCAACTTCTATTTAGGTAAGTACTACCTAAGTCTGGGGGATAAGGACAGCGCTACGGCACTGTTCAAATTAGCGGTTGCTAACAACGTACACAACTTCGTTGAGCACCGTTATGCATTGTTGGAATTATCGCTCTTGGGCCAGGAGCAAGACGACCTGGCAGAATCGGACCAGCAATAGCTGACGACATAAACATCAGCCCGTAATCTTTTGATTGCCATCACCTTAACTGGTGAGGGCGTTGTTGTTCGTCAATACATCTACTTTGAGCCGGTTCACACTTTTCAATGAAAATTGCTAATCATTTTCACGATGAGCTAAGTAGACTGGCCGCCATTGACATTGAGGCACTCGTACTACATGGCTGAATTCGAAACCACTTTTGCAGATCTGGGCCTGAAGGCTCCTATCCTTGAAGCCCTTACCGATCTGGGTTACGAAAAACCATCTCCGATCCAGGCAGAATGTATCCCACATCTGTTGTCTGGTCGTGACGTGCTGGGCATGGCCCAGACTGGTAGCGGCAAAACCGCAGCGTTCTCGCTGCCGCTGCTGCACAACATCGATCCGGAACTGCGTGCACCGCAGATCCTCGTCCTGGCTCCAACCCGTGAACTGGCTGTTCAGGTTGCAGAAGCTATGACTGATTTCTCTAAACATATGCGCGGCGTAAACGTGGTGGCCCTTTACGGTGGCCAGCGTTATGACGTGCAGTTACGTGCCCTGCGCCAGGGTCCACAGATTGTTGTCGGTACGCCGGGCCGTCTGCTGGATCACCTGAAGCGCGGTACTCTTGACCTCTCTAAACTGAGCGGTCTGGTACTGGATGAAGCAGATGAAATGCTGCGTATGGGCTTCATCGAAGACGTAGAAACGATTATGGCGCAGATCCCGGAAGGTCATCAGACCGCTCTGTTCTCTGCAACCATGCCAGAAGCGATTCGTCGCATTACCCGCCGCTTCATGAAAGAGCCGCAGGAAGTGCGCATTCAGTCCAGCGTGACTACTCGCCCGGACATCAGCCAGAGCTACTGGTCTGTATACGGTATGCGTAAAAACGAAGCGCTGGTTCGCTTCCTGGAAGCGGAAGATTTTGATGCGGCGATTATCTTCGTTCGTACCAAAAACGCGACTCTGGAAGTGGCTGAAGCGCTGGAGCGTAGCGGCTACAACAGCGCAGCGCTGAACGGTGACATGAACCAGGCTCTGCGTGAGCAGACGCTGGAGCGCCTGAAAGACGGTCGTCTGGATATCCTGATTGCAACCGACGTGGCAGCACGTGGTCTGGACGTTGAGCGTATCAGCCTGGTTGTTAACTACGATATTCCAATGGACTCCGAATCCTACGTTCACCGTATCGGTCGTACCGGTCGTGCGGGTCGTGCAGGTCGTGCGCTGCTGTTCGTTGAGAACCGCGAGCGTCGTCTGCTGCGTAACATTGAACGCACCATGAAGCTGACCATTCCAGAAGCGGAACTGCCAAATGCAGAACTGCTGGGCAAACGCCGTCTGGAAAAATTCGCCGCGAAAGTACAGCAGCAGCTGGAAAGCAGCGACCTGGACCAGTATCGTGCACTGCTGGCACAGATTCAGCCTACCGCTGAAGGCGAAGAGCTGGATATGGAAACGCTGGCCGCAGCACTGCTGAAAATGGCACAGGGCGAACGTACCCTGATCGTGCCACCAGATGCACCGATGCGTCCTAAGCGTGAGTTCCGTGACCGTGACGAGCGTTTCGAACGTCGTGGCGACCGTAACGATCGTGGTCCACGTGCTGACCGTCCAGAGCGCAGTGGCGAAGAACGTCCACGTCGTGAGCGTCGTGACGCTGGCGAAATGGAACTGTACCGCATTGAAGTGGGCCGTGATGATGGTGTTGAAGTTCGTCATATCGTTGGCGCGATCGCTAACGAAGGCGACATCAGCAGCCGTTACATCGGTAACATCAAGCTGTTCGCATCTCACTCTACCATCGAGCTGCCAAAAGGCATGCCGGGCGAAGTACTGCAGCACTTTACTCGCACCCGCATCCTGAACAAGCCGATGAACATGCAGCTGATGGGCGATGCCCAGCCACGTACTGATCGTGGTGGCGAACGTCGTGGCGGTGGTCGTGGTTTCGGTGGCGAACGTCGTGAAGGCGGTCGTAGCGAAGGCAACCGCGCTGGCGCAGGCGAAGGTCGTCGTTTCTCTGGCGAGCGTCGCGAAAGCCGCGGCCCACGTCGTGAAGAAGGTACCGCTCGTCGTCGTTTCGGTGACGCGTAAGTCTTTCGTTTCTGACGTAAAGTAAACTATACAGCCCCGATAAACACTGTCGGGGCTTTTTTTATTCCTTTTGTACTCTTGTACTGGTACAGTGCTGCGCATTAACATGCATAACCGCATTATTGACTGGAGAAAAGGCTGTATGGCGACACTTACCACCACCCAAACGTCACCTTCGCTGCTTGGCGGCGTGGTGATCATCGGCGGAACCATCATTGGTGCCGGGATGTTCTCCCTGCCTGTGGTTATGTCCGGTGCGTGGTTCTTCTGGTCGCTGGCGGCACTGGTGTTTACCTGGTTCTGTATGCTTCATTCCGGGCTGATGATCCTCGAAGCCAACCTGAACTACCGCATTGGCTCCAGCTTCGACACCATCACTAAAGACCTGTTAGGCAAAGGCTGGAACCTGATAAACGGCCTCTCCATTGCCTTTGTGCTCTACATCCTGACTTACGCGTACATCTCAGCGAGTGGCTCCATTCTGCATCACACATTCTCGGAGTTGTCGCTGAACGTGCCAGCAAGAGTGGCGGGCTTGTGCTTCGCGCTGGGCGTCGCGTTTATCGTCTGGATGAGTACCAAAGCGGTGAGCCGCATGACGGCGATTGTGCTGGGCGCGAAGGTGATCACCTTCTTCCTGACCTTCGGCAGCCTGCTTGGACACGTTACGCCGGCCACGCTGTTCAACGTGGCGGAGACGAATACCGCTTACACGCCGTACCTGCTGATGACCCTGCCGTTCTGTCTGGCATCTTTTGGTTACCACGGTAATGTGCCGAGCCTGATGAAGTATTACGGTAAAGATCCACGCACGATTGTGAAGTGCCTGATCTACGGCACGCTGCTGGCGCTGGCGCTGTACGTGATTTGGTTGCTGGGGACGATGGGCAATATCCCGCGTCCTGAATTTATCGGCATTGCGCAGAAGGGCGGTAACATTGATGTGCTGGTACAGGCGCTGAGCGGCGTACTGAACAGCCGCAGTCTGGATCTGCTGCTGGTGGTGTTCTCTAACTTTGCCGTCGCGAGCTCTTTTCTCGGCGTGACGCTGGGCCTGTTTGACTACCTGGCCGATCTGTTTGGTTTTGATGATTCTGCTATGGGGCGCTTTAAAACCGCGATGCTGACTTTCCTGCCACCGATTGTTGGCGGTCTGCTGTGGCCGAATGGTTTCCTCTATGCCATCGGCTATGCCGGGCTGGCGGCGACCATATGGGCGGCGATTGTGCCTGCGCTGCTGGCACGCAAATCACGTAAACGCTTCGGCAGCCCGAAATTCCGCGTCTGGGGCGGAAAGCCGATGATTGCGCTGATTCTGGTGTTCGGTATTGGCAACGCGCTGGTGCATGTTCTGTCGAGTTTTAACCTGCTGCCGGTGTATCAGTAACACCACCTGTCACCCTCTCCCGACGGGAGAGGGTGACAAACTGCGCTAACCTGACACTTCCTCTTTCACCTGCATCGCCAGGTCAAACGAATGCAAGCGTGCCTGATGATCGAAAATCTGGCCGTTAACCATAATTTCATCCGCCTGCGTCTCACGCAGCACCGCCTCCAGCCCGTGACGCACTTTTGCCTTATCCCCCACCAGCGACATGCTCAACGCCTGCTGAACGCCATACTGTTCGGATGCCGACCACAGCTGATGCATATTCTCCACCGGCGGCGGCAGCTGGCCGGTCTCACCGCGACGCAGCTTCACAAAAGCCTGTTGCATAGAGGTGAACAGGAATTCCGCATCGCGATTGCTGTCGGCGGCAACGATGTTGATGCACACCATCGCATACGGTTTTTCCAGACGCTCTGAAGGTTTGAAGTTTGTGCGATAGAGGTGAAGCGCCTGGTGGAGCATATCTGGCGCGAAGTGTGAGGCAAAGGCGAACGGCAGCCCCAGCTGCGCGGCAAGCTGCGCGCTGTACAGGCTGGAGCCCAGCAGCCACACCGGGATCTTCTCACCGTAGCCTGGCACCGGGCGCACGTGCGGGTTAGGGTCACGCGCGTCAAACCAGTCCACCAGTTCAGCCACATCGCGCGGGAAGTTATCGATGTCGCCGCTCATATGGCGACGCAGGGCGCGCATGGTCGGCTGGTCGCTGCCCGGCGCACGGCCAAGACCCAGGTCGATACGGCCAGGATAGAGGGTATTCAACGTACCAAACTGCTCGGCAATCACCAGCGGGGCGTGGTTCGGCAACATCACGCCACCGGAGCCAAGGTGCAGCGTGGTGGTGTTCGCCGCCAGGTAACCAATCAGCACGGAGGTCGCCGCACTGGCGATACCAACCATATTGTGGTGCTCAGCCAGCCAGTAACGGTGATAACCGCGTTTTTCTGCCAGGCGAGCGAGATCGAGAGAGTGGGTAAAGGCTTCTCGTGCTGAGGACCCTTGAGGGATCGGCGCCAGATCCAGCACCGAAAACGGAATGGTTTTATCAGTCATAACAGCTCACTTTGTCGACGGTGAATCTTTTAATAGTGCATTAAAATTTAATAACCGTTGTTAACAAAGTGAGCTTTTACATTTCTTCTTCAGCCCTGTAACACCAGCCCGGGGAGGCGTTTCCAGTAGCCGTTACAGTCGCTGCTAGCGGTTAACGGCAGCGGAGCATCACCGTTTTCATTGGCGCGGAAGGCATCCAGCATGGCGAATACGCCCGTATCCACCGGTGACAGGCGCACCATGTCGACCAGACCGTTCATCGACGCCAGTTCATTGCCGAGGTTATACACATAGCCGCTCATGGTCTGGATACCGTTCAGGACGAACACCTGCTGATTTTCCTGCGACAGCATGCTGCGCCCGTTCGGGTATTTGATGCAGCAGGTTTCACACTCGTCTTTCGGGCGGTCTTCAGAGCGGGCGGTGAAACAGCGGGCAGAATAGGCCAGCGGCAGATGACCATAACTCAGCACTTCCACCTCAAACTGATTGCGAATACCCAGCGTTTCGCACTGGTTGAGCAGGTTAGCCAGCCAGTCGCGCGAGAGTTCGACCGGCATGCACCAGCGCGTCATCCCCTGTTTAAGCAGCAGGCGCAGCGTCACGGCGTTATAGCAGTTCAGCGCATGGCCTGCGACAAACGGCAGCCTGCGTTCGGCGCACATGTTCACTACGCCCAGATCGCTGGCTTCCAGCAGGAATTCACCGTTCTCTACGTAGCGTTTGAGTTCACCCAGTTCGGAGGAGGCCTGGACGAGGGCGAGCGTTGAGAGCACCACCTGTTTACCGCTTCCGGCGAGGCTTTTCGCCATATCCAGCCAGTCGCCCACTTTGGTGGCGCGGCGCTTGCTGCATACCGCTTCACCGAGGTAAATCACATCTGCGCTGCTGGTCGCGGCCTGGTGGTAAAAATCTTCCAGCGTCTCTTTTGGCCAGTAGTAGAGCACCGGCCCTAATGAATATTTCATGATTATCTCACTGCCATTTACGGTGATACGCGCCAAGCGTGGTTTGTGTACCCTCGGACATCGCACCGAGTGTCTCCATCCACGCCGGTTGCGGTGCGTAGTTCTGCGGGTCTGCCATGCAGCGATCGATAGCCTGGCGCCAGACTTTCGCCACCTGGCTGACGTACGCCGGGCTGCGCTGGCGGCCCTCAATTTTCACCGAGGCGATATTGGCGGCCAGCAGTTCTGGCAGCAGTTCCAGCGTATTAAGGCTGGTTGGCTCTTCCAGCGCGTGGTAACGCTCGCCGTCTACCAGATAGCGGCCTTTGCACAGCGTCGGGTAACCGGCATTTTCGCCATCCTGATAGCGGTCAATCAGCACGTCGTTCAGGCGCGATTCCAGCCCCTGCGGCGTTTGTTGCCAGCGAACAAAGCGGGCGGGCGAGCAGGCCCCAACGGTATTGGGGGATTCGCCGGTTAAATAGGAAGAGAGATAGCAACGGCCTTCGGCCATGATACACAGGCTGCCAAAGGCAAAAACTTCCAGTGGTACTGGCGTGACGCGCGCGAGTTGCTTAACCTGATGAATAGAGAGCACGCGTGGCAGCACCACGCGGGCAACATCAAAGTGACGATGATAAAAACGCACCGCCTCTTCGTTAGTGGCAGATGCCTGAACGGAGACGTGACGCTCAATATGAGGATAGCGTTCTGCCGCATACTCAAGCATAGCGAGGTCGGCGAGGATCAGCGCATCGGCGCCCAGCTGTGCTGCCATATCCACCGCGCGTTGCCAGCGGGCGTAGCCATCAGGATGGGCGAAGGTATTGATGGCGATATGCAGTTTGCGGCGGTGCTGGTGGACGAAGGTAACGGCTTCCTGAAGCTTTTTCTCCGTAAAGTTGAGGCCAGCAAAATGGCGGGCGTTGGTATCATCTTTCAGCCCGATATAGACCGCATCGGCCCCATTTTCGATGGCCGCCTTAAGCGCCGGAAGATTTCCGGCTGGGCAGAGCAGCTCCATAATTTATCCTGATGTAGTCGATCGCAAATTTGTTAACGAGCTGGGATTTTAATTAACCCATACGCGACAATTTTTGATTTAAGGCAGCTAATGGCGTATTGATGGCACCAATAATGAGGTACACCTGACGACAGTTTGTTGATTTACGCCGCTATGTTGTGCTTCGGATATGGCAAAATAGCAGGACTATAGCTATCAGGGAGTAAAGCTCGTGCTGGATAAACTGCGTTCACGTCTCGTACAATTTGGTCCATCAATGCTGAGCGTGCCGGTAAAACTGGCCCCGTTCGCGCTTAAACGCCAGGTGCTGGAGCAGGTGTTGAGCTGGCAATTCCGCCAGGCACTGCAGGACGGTGAGCTGGAGTTCCTGGAAGGGCGCTGGTTAAGCATTGACGTCCACGATATCGGGCTGCGCTGGTTTACCTCTGTTGAGAATGACCAACTGATCGTCCGTGAGTCCGCCGACGCGGATGTGAGCTTTAGCGCCAGCGCCAGCGATCTGCTGATGATCGCCGCGCGTAAGCAGGATCCGGACACACTCTTCTTCCAGCGCCGCCTGGTTATCGAAGGCGATACGGAACTTGGTCTGTACGTAAAGAATTTAATGGATGCCATTGAGCTGGAGCAGATGCCGAAAGCGCTGCGTGTGATGTTGATGCAAATGGCAGATTTCGTTGAGGCGGGGCTGAAAACCCCGCCGGAAAGTAAACACACTTCAGTAGGTGAGCCATGCTGATTCGAGTCGAAATTGGGATTGATGCACCGGGTATCGATGCGTTGTTACGCCGCTCTTTTGCGCGGGATGACGAAGCGCAACTGGTCCACGATCTCCGCGAAGACGGCCTGATTACGCTGGGGCTGGTTGCCACCGATGACGAAGGTCAGGTGGTGGGCTATGTTGCCTTCAGCCCGGTTACCGTTCAGGGCGAAGAGCTACAGTGGGTAGGAATGGCACCGCTGGCGGTTGATGAGCACTACCGCGGCCAGGGGCTGGCGCGCCAGCTGGTTTACGAAGGGCTGGACTCGCTCAACGAATTTGGCTATGCCGCCGTGGTGACGCTGGGAGATGCTACGTTCTATGGCCGTTTAGGCTTCGAGCCGGCAGCGCATTACGATCTCCGCTGCCGCTGGCCGGGAACGGAATCCGCCTTCCAGGTGCACCGTCTGGCGGATGACGCGCTTAATGGCGTGAACGGTCTGGTTGAGTACCACGACCATTTCAATCGCTTTTAATCAGGCTCTCGCGAAGCGCCTCAAAGGAGCCGTCTCCGGTGACGAGGCGCTCTTTCTGACGCTTCGTTAGCTGCTTAATGCGGTATTCCATTCTGAGCGCCAGCGATCTGTCGCCAACGGGCGCCGAAAAGGCGAGCTGTAATTCCCCTTTCCCCCGCAGCGCTTTGGCACCTTTCCCCGTTTGATGTTGCAGAAAACGCCGCGCCACATCGGTAGTGATCCCGGTGTACAGGGCGTTATCGGCGGTACGAACAAGATAGAGAAACCAGCACACGGTAAACAGATTCAGTATGTTAAGGTGAACGCACCTTAGCATGAGAGAGAGCGAAAATGGAAACTCTGACCACCATTAACCGCTGGCTGTCAAAACAGCATGTCGTCACCTGGTGCGTGTATGACGAAGGTGAAATGTGGTGTGCAAACGCGTTTTATTACTACGATCCCGAGCGTGTCGCCTTTTATGTCCTGAGTGAGGATAAAACCCGTCATGCACAAATGTCGGGTCCGCAGGCGAAGGTGGCGGGCACGGTGAACGGCCAGCCTAAAACGGTCGCGCTGATTCGTGGCCTGCAGTTTAAAGGGGAGATCCGCCGCCTGGACGGAGAAGAGAGCGACGCGCAGCGAAAACGCTACACGCGCCGCTTTCCGGTTGCCATTGCGCTAAAAGCTCCGGTGTGGGAAATCCGCCTTGATGAGCTGAAATTTACCGATAACACCCTGGGCTTTGGCACAAAGCTTCACTGGCTACGCGCCGAGCAGGCGTAGCGCTTCACGGTTAAACGCGGGCAGATCGTCCGGGGTCCTGCTGGTGATCAGCTGATCTTTGTCGTTCACAACTTCCTGATCGTAAAACTCAGCCCCCGCATTTTTCAAATCGATAACGATCGGTTTTACGGCCGTGAGTTTACGCCCGCGCACGACATCTGCGCTGATGAGCAGCTGCGGACCGTGGCAGATGGCAAAGACCGGTTTGCCCGTCGAGACAAAGTCTCGCGTGAAGGTCACGAACCGTTCATCCCCACGCAGGGAATCCGGTGAATGACCGCCGGGTAACAGCAGGGCATCGAAATCTGACGGGCTGACGTTATCGATGGTTTCATCGATGGTCACGCTGGCTTCGCCCTTATGGCCTTTCACCGTTTTACCCGCCTCTTTCTCAATGGTGATGACCTCATGTCCTGCCTTGCGAAATGCCTCGGCTGGCGAGGTGAATTCTGAATCTTCAAACTCGTCGGTGATCAAGACTGCGATTTTCTTGCCCATGCTTCCTCCGTTGTTTTGGCTTCAGACAGATTTTTCTCCGCTTGTGGTAAATACTTACCTGTAACAGACTTCTAAGTGTGGTCGACGACGCTGAGTTCGCAAACGGACAATTCTGTAAAGGGGAGATGAGATGAGTCAGGTACTGATTACCGGCGCGACCGGGCTGGTGGGCGGACATCTGCTGCGGCTGCTGCTTCAGGAGCACCGGGTTAACTATATTGCCGCCCCGACGCGTCG
This sequence comes from Enterobacter sp. RCC_40, assembly GCF_041360735.1. Classification (NCBI taxonomy): domain Bacteria; kingdom Pseudomonadati; phylum Pseudomonadota; class Gammaproteobacteria; order Enterobacterales; family Enterobacteriaceae; genus Enterobacter; species Enterobacter sp. RCC_40. The sequence goes on along the minus strand of NZ_JBFUPR010000004.1, from coordinate 354,524 downwards.
GCCTCTCGCGGATATCTCCGGCGTCTTTAACCCCCACGACCCGCAGCTTACCGATGCACTGGCGCAGGTACAGGATCCTGTTGATATCGCCTTTTGCTGCCTCGGTACAACGCTGCGTGAAGCGGGCAGTAAAGAGGCGTTTGTGCATGCGGACTACACGCTGGTGGTCGATACGGCGCTGACGGCTAAAAAGCTGGGGGCAACACATTTTGTGGTGATCAGTTCGCTCGGTGTCAATGCCGGGTCACCTTTTTTCTACAACAAGGTGAAGGGCAAAATGGAAGAGGCGCTGATTGCCCAGAAGTGGGAGCAACTGACCATTGTTCGCCCCTCCATGCTGCTCGGGCATCGGGATGAACGCCGTTTTAACGAATCGTTTTTCGCGCCTCTGTTCCGCATCCTGCCGGGTAACTGGAAATCCATTGAGGCAGCGGACGTGGCGCGTGCGATGCTAAAAGAAGGGCTCTCGCCATCGAAGGAGGGCGTGAATATCATCCCGTCGGCAAAACTGCGTGAAATCGCACAGGGCGAGGCGTAAACTCCCCCGGCTAATAACCTACTACTCTCCGGGGAATGCTATGACTGGTCAGTCTTCATCTCAGGCGGCTTCACCTGTTCAATGGTGGAAGCCCGCGCTCTTCTTTCTCGTGGTCATCATCGGCCTCTGGTATGTGAAATGGCAGCCGTATTACGGTAAAGCCTTCACGGCCGCCGAAACGCACAGTATCGGAAAATCTATTCTCGCTCAGGCTGATTCCAGCCCGCTTCAGGCGGCGTGGGATTACGCCATGATCTATTTCCTTGCCGTCTGGAAAGCCGCGGTACTGGGCGTCCTGCTGGGCTCGCTGATTCAGGTGCTTATCCCGCGTCACTGGCTGGTGAAAACCCTCGGTCAGCCCCGCTTTCAGGGTACGCTGCTGGGGACGATTTTCTCCCTGCCGGGCATGATGTGCTCGTGCTGTGCGGCGCCTGTGGCCGCCGGGATGCGTCGTCAGCGCGTCTCGATGGGCGGTGCGCTTGCTTTCTGGATGGGGAACCCGTTGTTAAACCCGGCGACGCTGGTGTTTATGGGCTTTGTGCTGGGCTGGCATTTCGCCATTATTCGTCTGGTGGCCGGGCTGCTGACGGTGCTGGTCGTGGCGACCCTGGTGCAACATCTGGTGAAAGACAAAACCGTAGCGCCTGCGTCAGTTGACGTGGATATCAGCGAACCGCAGGGCGGCTTCTTCGCGCGCTGGGGCAGGGCGCTGTGGCAACTTTTCTGGAGCACCATTCCGGTCTATATCCTGGCGGTTCTGGTGCTGGGCGCGGCGCGCGTCTGGCTGTTCCCGCATGCTGACGGGGCTATCGACAACACGCTGCTGTGGGTCGTTGCAATGGCCGTTGCCGGTTGCCTGTTCGTGATCCCAACGGCCGCTGAAATTCCCATTGTTCAGACCATGATGCTGGCCGGGATGGGCACCGCGCCTGCACTGGCGCTGCTGATTACCTTGCCTGCAATCAGCCTGCCGTCGCTTGTCATGTTGCGTAAGTCATTCCCGGCGAAAGCGCTGTGGCTGACCGCGGGGCTGGTGGCGCTGAGCGGGGTGATAGTAGGAAGTATTGCACTGGTATAAAAAAAAGCCCGGTAGCGTTACCGCTTACCGGGCTTTCTGTCAGACGTTCTGGTTACTTGATGTAGGTGAAGGCGGTGGTGACGTGTTTCACGCCGCTCACCCGGCTGGCGATATCGGCCGCCGCTTTCCCTTCACGGTCGGTGACCAGACCCAGCAGGAACACTTCGCCGTTTTCCGTTGTCACTTTCACGTTTGAGGATTTCACCTGGTCCGAGCCCAGCAGTTGGGAGCGTACTTTAGTGGTTATCCAGGTATCAGACGACGCGGTACCCAGGCTGATTGGCTGCCCCTGACGGATTTCATTGAAGACTTCCGTGGTGCCCTCAACGCCCATTGCGATCTGTTTTGCGCGGCTGGAGAGTTCGGTATTCGGCGACTGGCCCGTCAGCAACACTTTGCCCTGATAGGCCGTGACGTTGATACGCGCTTCTTTCTTGATTTGTTCGTCTTTCGACAGCGCACTGTTGACGCGCAGCTCCAGCGTACCGTCATCGACCTGTGTCCCTACGGAACGCGGGTCGGTTGCCGCTTTAGTACCAACCGCGGCGGTACCCACGACAGCCGCAGCGATACATCCCTGAAGCAGTAATGCAGACATAAGGACTGCGAGGGTCGATAAAGCCTTCATAAGAACTCCTTAATCATCCTGGTGAGGGAAAAGCGTGTTATCGATCAAATCGCATAAGCAGTTCACCGTGAGCATATGCATCTCCTGAATGCGCGCGCTACGGTGAGAGGGAATGCGGATTTCAACATCCTGCGGCCCAAGCAAACCCGCCAGCTCACCACCGTCATAGCCTGTTAAGGCAACGATAGTCATGTCGCGGGTGACGGCGGCTTCAACGGCTTTGACAATGTCCCGGCTGTTGCCGCGCGTGGAGATTGCCAGCAGAACATCTCCGGCATGACCCAGGGCTCGCACCTGCTTTGCGTAAATCTCATCATGCAGACGATCGTTAGCAATCGCTGTTAAGACCACATTATCGGTATTAAGTGCAATGGCGGGTAAACTCGGTCGTTCTGTTTCAAAACGATTGATCATGCTGGCAGCAAAATGCTGTGCGTTGGCGGCTGAAGTGCCATTGCCACAACAGAGGATTTTGTTGCCGTTGAGCAGGGATTGCACCAGCGTCATGGCGGCACGAGAGATAGCGTCCGGAAGGGCTTCCGCCGCTGCAATCTGAGTCTGGATGCTTTCAGTGAAGCACACTTTAATTCTTTCGAGCACGTTATCCCTTTTAAATCTTAATTATGCGTCTTCGCCAAAAGCGTTTTTCAGCCATTCGATCGCATTGCCGGTGAAGGCTACCACATCGAACCGGCAATCCACAGTATCAAAACTCCCATTATGGCGGGCAAGCCACAAGTGGGCAGTCTGTAATAATTTATGTTGTTTGGCGAACGTCACGCTGGCGGCAGCGCCGCCAAAACGGGAAGACTGTCGGTAGCGAACTTCTACAAACACGATGACCTCACCGTCTTTCATGATGAGGTCGATTTCGCCGCCACGTCCGCGAACGTTAGCGGCGATAAAGTGCAGTCCTTTGCCTTCAAGCCAGCGACGCGCTTTTAATTCCCACGCGTCACCGGTCTCTTTACGGCTTAACTGGCCGGGACGATTTGCCCCTGCTGGTATTTGAGCCATGATAACTTCCTGTTAATCACACAATCCTGAGTGGCCGTCAGATCGCCGGTATTGCCGTTAAGCTCAAAGCCCGGCACCTGACGCATCTGGGTAAAGTGGTTCGCCAGTGCCCAGGCATCGACACCCATGGCATACAGACGTGCCAGAGAGTAGTCGTTGCGGACGGTGCTCAGCGCCTGCTGCATCAGTGCCGGGTTGCTGCCTGCGAGCATGGGAATCTCGCTGTACTGCAGGCCGTCCATCTCCAGACGGAAATCCGGGCCGGCGGTACCTTGCGCGCTGCGTGAACTGGCGTACAGCGTTGCGCCGCTCTGGCTACCGTTACGCATTGCAATCATCGGTTTGATGAAGGCGATTTCCTGCGGGGTGGCAACGATATACGCTGCATCCACTTTACCGCCACCGCTGATCTGCGCGTCGGTAGGTGGCGCAGGGATCGACAGACCGCCAATGGTCACACTCTGCTGCTGCGGCAGGCTTGCGCTGACCGGGCTGCCGTTGAGGGCAATGCCCGCTCCGCCATTGACGCCCGCGCGCAGTTCAGACGCGGAGCCGAATTTCTGCTGCAGCACAATGCCGCCGCCCAACTTCTGCCACTCATCGGCAAAAGCATTAGCAACGCGATCCCCCAGCGTACTGCGTGGGATGAGCAACAGCGGAGCCTGTTTACCCTGCTCGTGAATATGACGCGCCGCATCGCGGGCTTCATCTTCCGGCGACAGCGCGAAGTAGCAAATATTGGCACGGTTCTGAACCTGCTCTGGCTGGTTGAGTGCCAGCACGTTCAGCGTGGTATTGCTCTTCATCAACTCTTCGACATTGTTTTTCAGCAGCGGGCCGACAACGATGCTCGCACCATCCTGTTGAACCTGCGCCAGTACCTGGTCAAGCGGCTTCGAACTGGTGTCGTAGATTTTCAGCTCAGCACCCGGGTTCGCGCTGGTGGTGGCCACCGGCGGTGTTTGCGCGACAGGTTGTGCCGTTTGTTCTGCGGGCTGTGCAGGCTGAACGTTCTGCGGTTGAGGTTGTTCAGACGCGGCGTCAGTCGCCGGAGCTGCTTGAGTTTCAGCCGGCGCTGGCGTTGCCGTCGTAGGGGCCGTTACCGGGTTCTGCATCGTTCCCTGTGCCGGCGTCTGCGCGGTGGTCAGGTCACTGGTTTCAGCGGCGGAAGGGCTGACCACGTCGTTCACGTTTGCCGCCTGTGCTGCCTGGGTCGGTACTGCGCTGCCCGTCACTGGCGTCGTGCCGTTTTTCGCGGCTTCAAAACCCTGCTGAATAGTGCGACCGAATACCGCCGCCTGACCGTTTAAGGGCAGAAGGAGTGCAATCTTGCTGGTCGAGGCCGGCTTAAAGTTCTGCACGTTTACCAGCTGCGTCGGCAGCATTTTCGCGCCCGGATTCTGCGGGTAGCGGGTCTGCCAGTCAGTGATACCGGCTTTCAGCATCTTCGGATCGTTGCGGTTGTTAAACCACATCTGCTGCAGATCCAGCCAGCCCTGCAGGACGTTTTCATCTGCATTGATCACCAGTGCACGCGCCTGCTCCTGCGTCATAGAGGCCAGCGCCTGCCACGTGGCATCGATATTTTTCTGCTTATCAGCCCCGCCGAGCAGAGGCTCCTGGGCGATCAGCGCACGGAGCAGCGTCAGGGAAGGGCGGCCCTGTTCAGCGGTAATGCCCGCCTGCCAGAAGCGAGCCTGCTGATTTTTGTCCAGCGCGCTCACGTCGATATCCCCGAGGATCTTTTTCGCGGCATCGTAATCTTTCAGCGCGACTTTCAGCTCGGCAGAGAGCAGGCTCTGCTCACGACGCTGAACATCATTCAGATCTTTTGGCAACTGGTTGAACAATTCGGCAGCCTGCTGGGTTTTCCCCTCTTTCAGCAGTGCACGAATGGCGAGTAATTGCCAGTTGGTCTTGGTATCATTTGAACTCTGCGACATTTGTTGCAGATAAAAGCCAGAGTCAGCCTGAGCAGAACCCTGCAAATGGGCGGTGCTCTGGTCGGGTGCCTGGGTGCCACAGCCTGCAAAGATCAGGGCTGCCAGCAGGAGCGGCACGCTGCGCGTGGCTTTTTTTCGAAGAAACGTTAACGGTACCATACTGTATCCAGTGATTTTTTTTACGCAATGCTCAATATTAAATCGGCAATACGGACGAAACAATGAAACAACACGAAACGGCAGATAATTCTCAAGGCCAGCTCTATATTGTACCTACTCCTATCGGGAATTTATCTGATATTACCCAACGTGCGCTTACCGTATTGCAGGCTGTTGATTTAATTGCCGCTGAAGATACCCGACACACAGGCTTACTGCTCCAGCACTTCGCCATTAGCGCGCGTTTGTTCGCGTTACACGATCACAATGAGCAACAAAAAGCCGAAACGCTGGTGGCGAAGCTGAAAGAGGGGCAGAACATTGCCCTGGTCTCCGATGCGGGTACGCCGCTGATTAACGATCCCGGCTACCATCTGGTGCGTACCTGCCGTGAAGCCGGGATCCGCGTGGTGCCGCTGCCTGGCCCATGTGCGGCTATCGCGGCGCTGAGCGCTGCGGGTCTGCCTTCCGACCGCTTCTGCTATGAAGGTTTCCTGCCTGCCAAATCCAAAGGCCGACGCGACGTGTTAAAAGCGCTGGAAGCTGAACCGCGCACCCTGATTTTCTACGAATCTACGCATCGCCTGCTGGAAAGCCTGGAAGATATGGTGACCGTCTGGGGGGAAGCCCGCTACGTGGTGCTGGCACGCGAGCTGACCAAAACCTGGGAAACTATTCACGGCGCACCGGTAGGAGAACTGCTGGCGTGGGTGAAGGAAGACGAAAACCGCCGCAAGGGCGAGATGGTGCTGATTGTCGAAGGACATAAGGCGCAGGAGGACGCATTACCTGCCGATGCGCTTCGTACACTTGCGCTGCTGCAGGCTGAACTGCCGCTCAAGAAAGCGGCTGCGCTGGCGGCAGAGATCCACGGCGTGAAGAAAAACGCACTGTATAAGTATGCGCTGGAGCAGCAGGGGTAATATATCGGCCCGGCAATCACGCCGGGCCAGTTTATTTTACTTCGCAGGAATGGCCTCGTACACCAGCGTTTCCAGCGGCTGCAGCGTAATCACCACGGCCTTTTGATACTCTCCTGGTACGCTTGTGTTACTGCCGTACACGGCGTTCAGACTGAACTGCGCCATGCCCCCTGTCGGGATTTCAAAGTCTTTTGCCAAATCCAGATAATAGGTTTGCGGCTTATCTGACGGGTTTCGCAAGCCCAGAATGGCTTTGTCTTTGCTCCAGGAGGCCCAGCCGTAAACCTCAAGCGCCGTCGGGTCGCCACCGATCCAATGCGTATCCACCAGCACGCTGGCGTTATTTCGCGCCCATTTTGCTGCCTGCGCCAGGGTGTCCCATTTCACCTTATTCAGCATTGATGGCGTGATATATAACTCCTGCAGTTGCGTCCCTGTGGCGAAGTAGCTCCAGACCTGATCGGCAAAATCGCTGTCCGTTTGCACCTTCTCCAGTCCGTAATAGGCATTTTCCGCGCTAACTATCCCGTGGTACATCAGCGAGTTCAGCGGGAACAGTGGGCCTTTACGCACAATAGAGCGGTATGTTTCAGCATCGCGGTAGGTCATCCACTGCTGTACCGGCGTGCCGGGGCCGTAAAGGTTGATGTCATCTCCCTGACGCCAGATGGAGTCGGCATAGAACAGCCAGGACGGGCTGGCGTCGGTACCGGTTGTCAAGTTGATAAACAGATTGGGGTTTGCGCTGCGCATGTTATGCAGCAGGGCGATAGACGCATCAAAATCGGACGCGAACTGGCTGCCAGTAATATGCGAGTTGGCGTTGCCCATCCCGTCGAGCTTAAACGAGGTGATATGTTCGTTTTTAATCAGCTTGATGATCTGCTCATTGAAGTTTTTGAAGTAGCGCGGGCCCGAGAGAGCCAGCTTCCCGTCTACCGTTTCGAAGCCGTACTCTTTGGCGTGGGAGACGCGAATATCGCGCGGCTTATTATAACCTCCCCACGGTGAGAGCCACAGCCCGACGGAACTGTGCAGACTGTCCGCTTTTTCCCTGACCTTACCAAAGCCGTGGCTGAAGGCCGGGCCAAACAGCCAGCGTCCGGTACGATCGTCCCAGCCATCGTCCAGCAGGAATGCATCCAGCGCCACGCCGCGTCCGGTGATAAATTCTTTATTCCACTCATCCATCCGCCCCAGCACATCCTGTTCGGTGTAGGGGTTAAAGAAGCCGATATCCATCCAGCTGTTATAGTGCAGATAGGGTTTGTACGCCCGTGGACGCACGGCGTCGATAAACTGGTTTACGCTACGGCGCAGCTGGCTGGTTTCCGGGAACGTACCAAAGTAGGTGGTAAAGCTGACCGGCGCGTCAGGCTGAACCGGCGTTTTCAGCTCCACGTTCAGATTGGTCGTCGCTTCATAGGCATACGTATTAACGATTGGCTTATCCGGCAGGATAAAGAACGAATCAGCAATAATGGGCGAGCTGTTGATGGCGCCATCAACGTACGGTGCCTGAGACTGCTTTTTCGTCGGGAAGAAGGTGATTTTCGCCACCTCTCGCGGCTGGCCGACGGCCGCAATGGTGTAATCAATACTGGCGTATTTTCCCTTCACCAGATTCAGCTTCACCGTCACGTTAAAATCCGGACGGGTGAAATCAATGACAATCGCGTTGTCCTGTTTTTCTACATGCTTAATTGTAAAATCTGCGGTGTGAATTTTGGTCTCATCCGGCAGGGTCAGAAAGAACAGCTCCTGCGGCGTAAGCGGATGGTTAGCCGTTTTGTCTTTCACTACTACCGTTGAACTGGCGTCATCAAACGAGAGGGCAATGGAGTCATTATCGAGCGCATATTGCGCTGCCGCCGCGCCATGAGAAACACACAAGGCAAGCATCGAGAGTGTGAGCACTTTTTTCATCAGGGTAAGATCCTTATTAGTAATGCTTCAGCATTCGGGTGATGGACTGCTCCAGCCAGTAGCGCTGGGTGCCGAAATTAATGCGCAGGTAGTGTTCGCCGTTTTGGACATAGTGGCTGCCATCTTCGAGGACGACGCCAGCCTGATGGGCGAAATGTCGGGTCAATTCAGTGGCGCTACGTTCATCTGCGCTGACGTCAACCCAGGCCAGATACGATGATTCCGGGTTCATCATTTTCCAGGCCGGGAAGTGGGTCTGGATGGCCTCTGCCAGATAGCCAGCGTTACGGCGCAGATAGCCGTTCAGCGCGTCGAGCCACGGCAAACCATGCTGGTAGGCAAGAATAATTCCCCATATCCCGAATATATTGGGTGAGGTGATGGCATTCTTCTCAAGCTGGTGGCGAAAGCGCTGGCGCAGGGTGGCATCCGGAATGATGGCGTAGGAGGTTTTCAGCCCGCCAAGGTTGAACGCTTTATTCGGGGAGGTCAGCAGGATCAGATTGTCCTGCGCCGCGCAGCCGGATGCCAGACAGCTGACGAAATGACCGTCCAGAATATGTTCGGCGTGGACCTCATCAACCATCAGAAGGGTGCCGTAGCGTTGACAGAGGTCTGACACCTGGCGTATCTCATCGGCGTGCCAGATCCTGCCGGAAGGGTTATGCGGCGAGCAGAAGAACCACAGTTTTGGACGGTATGTTCTGAGCTGTTCTTCCACCAGATTAAAATCAAGCTGGTAGCGATTTTCCCTCACGCACAGTGGGTTTGCCAGTATTGCTACCCCCTGACGCTGGGCGGCCATGGCAAACGGATCGTACACCGGTGTGTTCATCATCACCGTGTCGCCAGGTTTACAAAACGCCTGAACCGTATAATGCAGCGTGGAGACAGTACCGTACGTCAGCGTGATCCACGATTCATCGACGTCAACATGATGTCGTTCGCGCTGGAAGGCGATAACCGCATCGTAAAATTCGTCAAAGCACCAGGTGTAGCCGAAGGTGCCATGCTCCACGATGCGCTGGAAACCTTCTGTCACGGCAGGTGGGGAGGTGAAATCCATATCGGCAATCCACAGCGGGATAAAACCTTCAGGCACATCACCAAAGCGCGAGCGGACAAAGGCGTGATCCCATTTTCGACACCGGTCGCTTTTACGCTCAATGATTTCGTCAAAATTAAACACCACAACCCCCTGTTAAATTAAGGCTTCAATGCCGGTTTTTACGCTTTGCACCTGCGGGCCGATGATCACCTGGACGCTGTGCGCATCCAGCACCACAACCGACAATGCACCGGCCTCTTTTAACGCCTGCTGGTCGATCAGACTCATGTCTTTCACCACCAGACGCAGCCGGGTAATGCAATTATCAAGCGACTCGATGTTCTCTTTACCGCCGAGCGCACGCAGGATAAGCCCATGATCGTATTTCGATTTTCCGCGTGCCCGGGTATTGGCCTCGACGGCCTGCTGTGCACCCTGGGTGTCCACTTCACGGCCCGGCGTTTTAATATCGTGTTTGAGGATGTACCAGCGGAAGACGAAGAAGTAGAGGGCAAACCAGGCAATGCCTACCGGGAATACCAGATACCATTTGGTCGACATTCCTTGCATGACCCCGAAGATAAGCAGATCCAGAATGCCGCCGTCGGTGTTGCCGATGGTCACCCCCAGCAGAGCCATGACCATCAGCGCCAGGCCCGACATCACAATATGGAAGGCGTAAAGGGCAGGGGCGATAAACAAGAACAGGAATTCAATTGGCTCGGAGATCCCGGTGACGACGGAGACCAGCACGCCGGAGAGCAGCAGGCCTTTAATCACCGGGCGGTTTTCCGGGCGGGCCGTGCGATAGATGGCGTATGCCACTGCCGGTAAGCCGAAGATAAAGGTCGGCATAAAGCCCTGCGACAGGAACGCGGTAACGTGCGGGCTGAACGGCAGACCCGCTTTCAGTTCGGCGTAGAAAATGTTCAGCGCCCCGGCGACTTCATGACCATTGACCATTTCAATACCGCCCGCGGGCGTGAAGCGCACCATCGCCAGCAAAATATGGTGCAGGCCAAAGGGTTTGAGCAGTAGTACCCCCACGCCGTAGAGGAACGGGCCGAACACGCTGGTGCTCTGGATAATATGGCCAATCCCGGTAATACCCAGCGCAACGTACTCCCACAGCAGGGGAATAAACAGCCCCACCAGTGAGAGGGTGAGGGCGGTGATAATCGGCACAAAACGAATGCCGCTAAAGAAGGCGAACGCGTCGTGTAAAACGGTGTCCTGAAAACGCTCGTGCAGGAAAAAGGTAATGACCCCAACCACGATACCGCCCAGCACACCCATCTCCAGGGTTTGAATGCCCAGTACCATCGATTGCCCGACTTGTCTCATGGAGGCGGCATCTGCAAGCTGGTGGGTCGCAATCAGGTAATAATTGATGCTCATGTTCATCAGCATATAGCCAACAAACCCGGCAAAAGCGCCCACTGCTTTGTTGCGTCTGGCCAGCCCCATTGGGATCGCCATGGCAAACATGAGGGGAAGATAGGTAAAGGCGAAGCCGCCAACCATGGCAATAAAGCCAAAGGTGAGCTGAGTTAATTCGCCGCCCAGAAAGGGGAAACTTTTGAGGGTGGAGGGGCTGGTAACAGAACTACCGATACCCAGCAATAACCCCATAAAGGCCAGAAGGGAGACCGGGAACATAAAGGTCTTTCCCAGGCTCTGAAAAAACTCCCACGCTTTCGATTTAAACGACTTTTCCTGTGTCATGTAGGGACTCCTCGGAATTATTTATCGTAATGGAAGGCGCTGTCTGGCTTAAGGACACGCCTTCATATTTGCGAGGCTTATAGTTATTTTTGAGTTACTGATGTTCTATGCGATGAGATCAGGCTTCCGCCGGGAGCAGCAATCGGTTCGCCGAGCCGCACACGGTGATTTTGCTTCTGACCACGTCTTTCATGGCATCCATGCCAACCCGCATGTAGAAACGCGGATCGTTGCCCTGCGGGTTCTCAGCAAACCAGGCCTTAACGGCGCCAGAGAACGCTATTTTTAGCTCGGTTGCCACGTTCACTTTGCAGACGCCCAGCTCTATGGTGCGGCGAACATCGTCATCCGGCACATCACTCGCCCCGTGCAGCACCAGCGGTACGCTCACCACGTCGCGGATTTCAGCCAGCCGTCGGAAGTCGATTTTTGGCCGTTTGGTATAAAGACCGTGAGCGGTTCCGATGGCCACGGCCAGGCTGTCGACGCCGGTCAGCGCAACGAAGCGTTTCGCTTCCTGCGGGTCGGTCAGAAACGCGCTTTCAGCGTCCACGCTCATGTCATCTTCCACGCCGCCCAGGCGGCCCAGTTCGGCCTCAACGCTGCAATCGTTGAGGTGGCAGAAGTCGACCACTGATTTCACCAGCTTTACGTTTTGCTCAAACGGATAGTGGCTGCCGTCGATCATCGCGCTGCGCACACCCGCGTTAACTTTGCGACGAATGTCGTCGAGCGATTCATGATGATCGAGATGCAGCGCCAGCGGCATGTCGTAAGTGGTGGAGTACGCGCTACACAGGGCGTAGATCTCTTCCAGGGCAATGTGCTTAAAGGTGCCCGGCGTGCCCGCGAGGATCACCGGCGATCGCATTTCACTACACACTTCGAGGATCGCCTGGATCGTCTCCGCGTTATGGATGTTGAACGCCGGTACGGCGTAGCCTTTCGCCTGGGCGTCCAGAAGAAGATATTTTGTCGAAATAATACTCATGATCGGATCCTCTTAAGCCTGCCACGGATGAATAACGACGCCCTGCACGACACGGTTAACCGTGCCGCTGGCGGACGGCGTATCCGGGGTATTGCCCACACGAAGTGACTGAGACAGGGCAAAGACCTGGGCGTACATCAGGAAGCAGAAGGCCTGCTCCATATCGATAAACGTGCGGGCAGGGGGCAGCAGGATATGCGGGCCAGCCTCAACGACCGGATCGGTTTCGGCGGCAATGGCCACCACGCGCATGGCCTGACGATCGCGGCGCAGCTCAGCAAGCAGATCCAGATCGTACTGCCGCGTATACGGATGGCTGGAGACAAACACCACCACCAGCGTTTCGCGATCCACCAGCGATTTAGGGCCATGACGGAAACCGGTTGGGGAATCGTAGAACGCCGCCAGCTTGCCTGCCGTCAGCTCCAGCACCTTCAGCGCCGATTCACGAGCGGCCCCCTGCAGACCCCCGCTTCCCAGATAGACGATCCTTTTCCACGGATCGTTGCCAAAGACGCTCTGGCTGAAATCGCCCAGTGACGTGAGGATCGTCTGGCAGCGATCGGCCACATCGCGGAAGGTGTGGCTGTTGATGGTCTCCGGGGCGAAGACTGCCAGGCAGCTTGCCATCATGGTGGTAATGCTGCTGGTCATCGCGAACCCGCGATCGTGTGTTTCGGCAGGCATCAGCAGCGCATACGCGTTATCGCTGTTTACCGCGGTCTGATAAAGGCTTCCCGCCTCATTACAGGTGATCGACAGGTGGTAGCACTCCGGCACACACTGGTTTGCCAGTTCAACGGCGGCTACGCTTTCCGGACTATTGCCGGAACGGGCAAACGACACCAGCAGCAGCGGGTGTGCGGCGCTCAGGTAGTCCATCGGATTCGTGACCAGATCGGTCGTCGGTACGGCGGTAATGTTTTTCCCGGTGTGGCTGGCGAGCCAGGGCGAAATGATGTCGCCGATAAAGGCCGAGGTGCCTGCCCCCGTCAACACGATCCGCAGCTCGCGCTTGCGCAGCAGCGGCGTCAGGAAGTTATCGATCGACCCGCGCAGGTTATCGATATTGTTGAGTGAGCGGATCCAGCTGGCGGGTTGCTGACGGATCTCTTCTTCGGTCCATGTGCCGGTGGTGGCGGTAGTGTTGGTTTCTGACATAACTCAGTCCTTAGTCGTGTGAATTCCACATCAGACGCTGGCAAACGTGTCGCTATCTTTCGTTTCGTTTCACTTGTTCACTTAAGCAGTTAAATAAAATCTATAGAAAAGAAATCGAAAGTTCAATGAAAGAAAAGAAATAAAACGAAAAGTGTGATCGGCAAAGAAAAGGCAATGATTAAGGAAAGGAAAAGAAAGACCTTGCGATCGCTTGCCGCAAGGCCCAATAACGGGACAATGAAAGGTCTAAAGGGGGAGAGCCAAACCCTGGATCCAGATCTGCTGAAGGTGGAAACCTTCATCCAGCGCAATCATATTGGCACGCTTGCCCGGTTTTAAGGAACCGAGCTGGTGATCAATACCCAGCAAGCGGGCAGGGTGCAGCGAGGCCATATGGATCGCATCCGCTGGCGTTATTCCCGCCTGCGCCACCATATTGCGCACGGCGGCATCGAGAGACAGCGTGCTGCCTGCAAGCCCACCGGAAACGGTGCGTACCACCCCACCGTGCATGTTGACCTCGTCGCCACACAGCCTGTAACGTCCGTCGGGCATCCCTGCGGCCTGCATGGCATCGGTAATCAGTACGATCCGCTCTATGGCACAGCAGGTGCACAGCCGCAAAGCGCCCGGGTGAACATGATGCCCGTCGGCAATCAGTTCCAGCCATGCCCGCGGGTCCGTCAAGCCTGCACCGACCATACCGGGTTCACGATGATGGAGCCCGGTCATGCCGTTATAACAGTGCACTAACCCATCAGCGCCCGCCTCAAAAGCGGCAAGCGTTTGATCGTACGTCGCGGCGCTGTGACCCAGCATGACCCGTATCCCACGCTGCTTAAGGTGGCGAATGGCCTGCAACGCACCGGGTTTCTCCGGTGCCAGAGCGACAACCCTGAGGGTGTGTTGCGATACTTCAATCAGCGAGTCCAGTTCGCTGACATCCAGCTCACGAAACAGCGCCGGCGGATGTGCCCCTTTGTTCTGTGGCGTAAAGTAGGGACCTTCAAGATAGCTGCCCAGTATCTGCGCGCCAGGCCCCCCGGACATGCAGCGCCGGGCGATGCGTGCGAGCGCCCGGTGGACAGTCTCCAGCGGTGCGGTGACGGTCGTCGGTAAAAAAGCCCCTGTGCCTTCACGCGCTTTATGCATCGCCAGCGTGTCCAGCACCTCTGGGGCATCATCCATCACGTCCACACCCGCGCCACCGTGAACGTGGGTATCGATAAACGCCGGGCAAAGCTGGTCGGCATCCCGGGCATGCACGCCAGCTGGGATCGGCTCGATGGCGGTGATAATTCCGCTCTCCATGCGTAGCTGGTGATCCTCCAGCCAGCCCTGCTCGGTCAGCAGACGACGCGCGCGCAGCACCTGACTCATATCCCTTCCTCAGCGGGGGCTTCCTCACGACAGCGCCCCAGCTCATCCACCAGGCTGGTCAGGCCGCGATGCCCGCATTCCAGGGCCTGCAGACGAAAGGCTTCGCTGCTTAACCCGTCGCGCTCCAGTACCATCTCAAGTAACAGCTGCAGGTTTGTACCGGTAATCACTTCGCTGCCGGGTCTTTTCATGGCGAGTGTTGATGCCACCCGGAACGGCGTCCCCCCGAGCAGATCGGTGAGAAACACAATATCGTCCTGCCCGTCCAGTTCACTGACTGCCTGTTCAAGCTGCGCGGTCAGCCGCGCGGTGGTGGAGCTTTCAGGAAAATCGATGGCGATAAACTGCGGCTGCTCGCCGAGGATTTGTTTCATCGCCTGTTCAAGCCCGCTGGCAAACCCGCCGTGACCCGTCAAAATAATGCCCAACATTGCGACCTCTTTGCTTTACAGGAAGTGACAGAACTTACCGACAACCCCCAGCACAACGGTGATACCGATCAGGCGCAGTGGGGTCCAGCCGCGACGAACCAGCCAGAACATGGTCAGGGTATAGACCAGCGGCAGGAAAGCGGGCATCAGTTTGTCGATAACGTCGGCTTGCAGCTTGACCACCGCATCCCCGGCCTTGATTTCAAGCGTGGTGTTGAGACGTACGTAGGTTGCCACCAGCGCGCCAATGACCGTCATCCCCACGATGGAGGCCGCGTGGCCGACCTTTTTGGTATTGGCTTTAATCAGCGGGATGGCTGCCACGCCCATCCGGTAGGCGTAATGTGCCAGGCCAAAACGCAGGCCAAGATGCACTACGTTAAACAGCACAATAAAGACCACCGCACCCAGTATGGAGCCTTGCAGGGCAAGGCTTGCGCCGATCCCGCCGCAAATTGGCAATAGCGTAAGCCAGAACATGGCATCGCCAATGCCGCCAAGCGGTGCCCCCACGGCAATCTTGGTGCTCTGGATACTGTTGACATCCTGCTTGGAGCGCTCCATCGCCAGGATGATGCCAATGACAAATGTCACCAGAAACGGATGCGTATTGAAGAAGCCCATATGGCCTTTCATGGCGCGGGCCAGATCCCGCTTGTTGGTATGGATCTTTTTCAGCGCGGGCAGGAGGCCATACAGCCAGCCGGAAGCCTGCATACGTTCATAGTTAAACGAGGCCTGCAGCAGCATCGAACGCCAGGCGACACGGTTAATATCCTTTTTCGTCAGCTCGGCACCAATATGTTGATCTTCGTAGACGTTTTCATTCACGCCCGTGAGCAGCGTCTCTTCGTGGTCAGAAACGCCAGGCAGCGTAGTTTGATTAGATGCCATCTTCGAATTCCTCTTTCTGGGCTGCAGGTGTCGCCGGTTCAGGCGATTTACGCATCAGGTCAATCAGCGCCATTGCCAGCGCGGCCGCGGCAATCGCCAGCACCGGCAGTTTCAACCAGGCTGCGGCAACAAAGCCGATGATAAAGTAAGGGATATAGACGTTTTTCATCATGATTTTCAGCAATACGGCGAAGCCAATCGCGGGCATGATGCCGCCGGCGACGCCGAGGCCGTCAATCAGACGTTCCGGCAGCACATCAATGGCGGTTTTCGCGTGTTCAGCGCCAAAGTAGATCGGCAGGAAGGCACACAGAAAATAGAAGATACCGAGCGCCAGCAGTGCCAGATAGTTGACCCTTTCGATGCCGTTCGTGTCCGCATTGGCTGCCATGCGGTCACAGCGGGACATCACCCCGGACATGACGGAGAACAGGAAAGTGATCCCCATCTGTACCGCAACCGCAAACGGGACGGCGACCCCAACGGCGACATCCGGCTTCACACCGGTGCTGATCGCAAACGTGGTGCCGACAATCGTGCCGATAATGACGTTTGGCGGTTGCGCGCCGGCCAGCGGAGCCAGCCCCATCCAGACCAGTTCCAGCGTACCGCCCGTTAAAATACCGGTGTGCAGATCGCCCAGAATGAGGCCAACCAGCGGCCCGAGCACCACCGGGCGGTGCATGTGTGTTAACCCGTTAAACATATCCAGGCCCGCGATAAAGGCGAGAATGCCCAGCGCGAATGCCTGCAAGAGACTAATTTCCATTGTGAATCCCTCAGAGCAGTTTAAAGAGATCCAAAGCAGTCTCAGTCGGAACACCCTGAACGAAGCATTCCACTCCGGCGGCTTTCAGGCCGTTAAATGCGGCGATATCGTTCGCATCGACAGAGACCGTTTTGGCAATTTGTTTTTTGCCACTGGCGTAATGCAGGTTTCCTACGTTGATACGGGTGATGGGCACGCCGCCTTCGACCAGCGTCAGAAAATCCGCGGGTGATTTGCAGACCAGCAGAATTTTCTGGCGCTCGGCAGCGCGATGAATGTTGTCGATCACTTTTTGCAGCGACCAGAAACGCACGGCGATCCCTTCTGCGAGCACCATCTCCATCAGGTTTTGTTGAACCGGATCCTCAGCGACTTCATCATTAGCGACCAGCACCAGGTTGGCCCCCGCAAACCCAACCCATTGCACACCTACCTGACCGTGGATCAGGCGTTCATCGATGCGGCATAAGACAATGTTTGGCATAGCGCTTTCCTCTTTTTAATTATGCGTTTTGAGTCGTTACGCCTTCGCAGGCGGCATGGTACTGCTGGAGTATGTCCTGAATGTGGTCGAGGATGAGGTCCCGTGGTGTCGACTTGAGAGCACCCTCGCGAACTTTGCTGTACTGCAACGGCAGGTACTGGCTGATCAGCGGCAGCGGGATCGGTTCGTCTGCCAGGTTGCGTACCAGTCGCGCAAAGGCTTCGTCGATCTGGCTGTCCGGCCAGTAATAGCGCACCCGATCGGAGTAGCTATACCCGCGTGCCAGGCGTCGCGCATTGCCATCACCGTGATAATGGCTTTGCCAGTATTCGGGGCGATCGAGCATCACGTTTTCCAGGACATGACGCAGGCCCGAACAGGCTTTTGCAGGCAGCAACTCTTCTTCAATGGCGGCCAGCGAGAACAACACTTCACGCAGGGCAAAGGTCAGTGCCGGGCCAACTTTGAGGATGGCGAAGTGATCTTTCACCAGCTGGCGCAGCGCCTGCGGTGTCTGGTAGTCGGTAGAGTGCGCTTCAAATATCAGCGTGTCGTAAGCTTCAACCATATGGCTCAGGGCGACGGCGTTTTGCGGTTGATAGTCACACACATGTGCGTGGTCAAACTCAACGCCAGGCTGAACCACCAGGCCAATAATGCGTGGCCAGATGTCGCTTAACCCTTCTTTCTCGAACGCGTGGCGGTGAGCTTCAAGGGTGGCACGCGCGGCTTCTGGGGTCGTGACGGCAAGCTCGGTGAGCGTTTCATGCGCGCCGCCCGGAACCGGCACTTCCGTACCGATGACATAGACCAGGTCAGCGACATCAGCGTGCGCCAGGCTGGTTTTCTCCGCAATTTTCGCCAGGCGTGCCGCGCGCTCGGCAACGATGGCGTCGGTTAACGGTACTGGATCGTCTTCGCAGGACATGCTGCAGTCGAGGTGGATCTTTTTAAACCCGGCAGCGACATAGCTTCTGATCAGATCTTCGGCATTCGCCATCGCCTGCCGGGCAGGCAAGTTTTGCCAGCGGTTTGGCCCTAAATGATCGCCGCCGAGGATCAGTTGCGATGTCGGGAAACCAAGGGATTCCGCCAGCTTACAGACGAACCCGTGAAAATCGGCGGGTGTCATACCGGTGTAACCGCCAAATTGATCCACCTGATTAGAGGTGGCTTCAATCAGCAGCGGCGTGTGATGCAGTTGGGCGTAGCGAATTGCGGCTTCAAGTACCAGTGGATGTGCGGAACAAACGGCATAAATCCCGTTCGCATTCCCCCGTTTATGTTGTTCCACCATTTCTGTCAGATGTTTCACTTTCCTCTCCATTTCGGATGGTGATGGTTTTCATCTTTCGTTTTGTTTCATTTAATCCTGCATCATGGTGGTATAAAAATAAAACGAAAGATAATAGTTTTCCGATCTGTTTCACAAAAGAAACATAATGAAAGGTTTCAGCGACGAGAGAGTGCGCTGACTGGAAGCAGGCAGGGCTTGCATTCCCATAAAAGAAAGGCGTTAATAGACAAAACGAAATGAAATGAAAGACCATTTATTAAGGAGCTCGCATGAGCAGCACCGATTCATCCGCGGAGAAGCGCGTCACCGGCACCAGTGAAAGGCGAGAGCAGATCATTCAGCGGTTGCGGGCACAGGGAAGCGTGCAGGTTAACGATCTTTCTCATTTATATGGCGTTTCCACGGTGACGATCCGTAACGACCTAGCGTTTCTTGAGAAGCAGGGCATTGCCGTTCGTGCTTATGGCGGAGCGCTGATTTGTGAAGGCAATGCGCCTGGCAATGAACCCTCCGTGGAGGACAAAAGTTCGCTCAATACTGCAGTTAAGCGCAGTATCGCGCAGGCCGCCGCCGCGCTGGTGAAGCCGGGTCATCGCATCATTCTGGATTCCGGAACCACAACGTTTGAAATCGCCCGTATGCTGCGTCAGCACACGGATGTGATTGCCATGACCAACGGAATGAACGTGGCGAATGCATTACTGGAAGCGGAAGGGGTGGAGCTGCTGATGACCGGTGGGCACTTGCGCCGCCAGTCGCAATCTTTTTACGGCGATCAGGCTGAGCAGTCCTTACAGAATTACCACTTTGATCTGCTTTTTCTTGGGGTCGACGCCATCGACCTCGATCGCGGCGTCAGTACCCACAATGAAGATGAAGCCCGACTGAACCGGCGGATGTGCGAGGTGGCAGAGCGTATTATCGTGGTCACTGACTCCAGCAAATTTAACCGTTCGAGCCTGCATAAAATCATCGATACCCAGAGAATCGACATGATTATCGTCGATGAAGGGATTCCGCCTGAGAGCCTGGAAGGGCTGCGTAAGAGCGGGATAGATGTGGTGTTGGTGAAGGGATAAGTTGCCCCCTCTCTTCGGGAGAGGGGGAAAGCGGTCACGTCACCGGTGCCGGGTTAAACACCGCCAGCTGGTTATGTAATCCCCATTGATCGGAGAACGTCTTCTTACGGCCGCTTGCCACGTCCAGAATGAAGTGGAACAGCTTCCAGCCGACATCCTCAATACTCTCTTCGCCAGTGGCAATGGTGCCTGCGTTGATGTCCATTAGGTCATACCAGCGGTTTGCCAGCTCGGTACGGGTGGCCATTTTAATCACCGGTACCGCCATCAGCCCGTACGGCGTGCCGCGCCCGGTGGTAAAGACCTGCACCGTAATGCCGGATGCCACCTGCTGTGTGCCACAGACGAAGTCGCTGGCCGGGGTCGCGGCGTAAATCAGGCCGCGTCTGGTGGGGCGCTGGCCCGGGGAGAGCACTTCAACAATGGCGCTCTGGCCGGATTTGGCAATCGAGCCGAGGGCTTTTTCCACCACGTTCGCCAGACCGCCTTTTTTATTGCCCGGAGAGGGGTTGGCGCTGCGATCGGTTTGTCCCATGTCGAGATAGTTATCGTACCAGGCCATCTCCTCAAGCAGGCGTTTGCCCACCTCTTCATTGATGGCGCGTGGGGTGAGCAGATGGATGGCATCACGCACTTCGGTCACTTCGGAGAACATCACCGTGGCGCCACAACGGACAAACAGATCCGAGGCATAGCCCACCGCCGGGTTCGCCGTGACGCCTGAAAACGCATCGCTGCCGCCGCACTGGGTGCCTATCACCAGCTCTGATGCCGGGCAGGTCTCGCGCTGGCGCTGGTTCAGTTTTTCCAGATGGCGCTCCGCCACCTGAAGGATATCGTCAACCATTGAACGGAATCCGACGTGATGCGCATCCTGTAAACGAACAATGCTGGTCTCGTCGACCGGAATGGCATTCACATCTTCGGTGCCCTGCAACAGACGCTCTGGCTGCAGCTTTTCGCAACCGAGACCAATGACCATCACTTCGCCACCGAAATTCGGGTTCAGAGCGATGTTATGGATGGTACGAATCGGTACCACGGCCGCCGGAGCATTGATGGCCACGCCGCAGCCGTACAGATGGTTCAGACCTACCACGCCGTCGACATTCGGGTATTTCGGCAGCAGGTCGCGCTCAATGATTTTCACCACGTAATCCACCACGCCTGCCACACAGTGCACGCTGGTGGTGATACCGAGCAGATTCTTGGTGCCTACGCTGCCGTCCGCATTCCTGTACCCTTCGAATGTGTACCCTTCCAGCGGGGGCAGTGGCTCAGGAACCCGGGTGGCCAGGGGTAGCGTGTTCAGCGGCGGCGCTTCGGGTAGCTCAACCAGCGACTCCTCAATCCAGCTCCCCTGAGGAATAGCGCGAACCGCATACCCGATAACTTCGCCATACCGCACGATTTCACCGTGGGCCGGGATATCCACCAGGGCGACTTTATGCCCCTGCGGAATATGTTCAGTCAGCTCCAGCCCATCCGGGAAACGGGTTCCCGCTTTTAGACCGTTGTCGTTAACAATTATCGCCACATTATCCGTGTCGTGAACTTTGATATAGAACGCCGTCGGCGACGCTTGTCGAATTTCAATGTCGGCCATTGTTCAATATTCTCCAGCAAAATGTCTGATAGTAAATGCAGCCAGGGGATGTTTATTTTCTTATCGCAGAAATAAAGACGCAGCTTGAGTCAATAAAGAATGTCAGGAGACGAGATATCAAAATGTGATCCCGATCGCTCCTTAAACCCGGCGAAGATGCCACCCGGCCAGCAATGCCTGATTCTGTGCATCAGCGCCCATCGCATTGTGCATATGCTCAAAATATTATCAAAACACGCCGCAATGCTTGAGCATTAAAACAATGTGCTGTCATGACGTGAGGATTATACTGAATGACGATTTTATAACGCCTAAATTAAGTCAGGAAATAAATATAACGCTGACGCTGCGTCTGAAAATATAAATATGAACCTGAATAAGACTGCGGAATTAAAAAGGTAAACGCGATGAATAATGATATCTTCCCGAATAAGTTTAAAGCGGCCCTCGCGGCGCACCAGATCCAGATTGGCTGCTGGTCCGCGCTGGCAAGCCCCATCAGCACCGAAGTACTGGGCCTGGCCGGTTTCGACTGGCTGGTGCTGGACGGCGAACATGCGCCGAACGATATCAGCACCTTTATTCCGCAGTTAATGGCGCTCAAAGGGAGCCATAGCGCGCCGGTGGTTCGCGTCCCGACCAACGAGCCGGTAATCATCAAACGTCTGCTGGATATTGGGTTTTACAACTTCCTGATCCCGTTTGTGGAAACGGAAGAGCAGGCGGTGCAGGCCGTGGCGTCAACACGTTATCCGCCGGAAGGGATCCGCGGGGTCTCCGTTTCCCATCGTGCCAACATGTTTGGCACCGTCCCGGACTACTTCACACAGTCCAACAGCAACATCACCATCCTGGTACAGATTGAGAGCCAGCAGGGGGTCGATAACGTCGACGCTATCGCTGCCACCGACGGTTTGGATGGCATCTTCGTTGGCCCAAGCGATCTTGCTGCGGCATTCGGCCATCTGGGCAATGCGGGTCATCCGGAGGTGCAGCGCGCTATTCAGCACATCTTTGCCCGTGCCAACGCGCACGGCAAACCGTGCGGCATTCTGGCGCCGGTTGAGGCTGATGCCCGCCGCTATCTGGAGTGGGGCGCGACCTTCGTTGCCGTCGGTAGCGACCTCGGCGTATTCCGCTCGGCCACGCAGAAGTTAGCGGACGCCTTTAAAAAATAACCATCATTGAGGAAACGAATTATGACGCTGAAAGTGGGTTTTATTGGCCTTGGGATCATGGGTAAACCCATGAGTAAAAACCTCATCAAAGCAGGTTACTCCCTGGTGGTTGCAGACCATAATCCGCAAGCCGTGGCCGAGGTGATTGCCGCAGGTGCAGAAACCGCAGCAAGCGCCAAAGCGATTGCTGAGCAGTGTGATGTCATTATCACCATGCTGCCAAACTCCCCGCATGTGAAAGAGGTGGCCCTGGGGGAGAACGGCATCATTGACGGTGCCAAACCCGGCCTGGTGGTGATTGACATGAGTTCTATCGCGCCGCTGGCAAGCCGTGAAATCAGTGAGGCGCTAAACGCGAAGGGCGTCGATATGTTGGATGCCCCGGTCAGCGGCGGAGAGCCCAAAGCCATCGACGGCACCCTGTCGGTGATGGTTGGCGGCGACAAAGCTGTTTTTGATAAATACTACGACCTGATGAAAGCCATGGCGGGCTCCGTGGTGCATACCGGCGATATCGGGGCGGGTAACGTCACCAAGCTGGCAAACCAGGTGATTGTGGCGCTGAACATTGCCGCAATGTCGGAAGCGCTGACGCTGGCCACCAAAGCGGGCGTTAACCCTGATCTGGTGTATCAGGCGATCCGTGGCGGCCTGGCGGGCAGCACCGTGCTGGATGCCAAAGCGCCTATGGTGATGGATCGTAACTTCAAGCCCGGTTTTAGAATCGACCTGCACATTAAAGATCTGGCGAATGCCCTGGATACCTCCCACGGCGTGGGCGCGCAGCTGCCGCTGACCGCCGCCGTCATGGAGATGATGCAGGCCCTGCGAGCGGATGGTCTGGGCACTGCCGACCACAGCGCGATTGCGTGCTACTACGAAAAACTGGCGAAGGTGGAAGTCTCTCGCTAATAAAAACGGACGCGGGAACGCGTCCGCTATTTTTGCCGAGTGCGGTAACAGGCGACAACTATGAAAATCGTAATCGCGCCAGATTCCTGGAAAGAAAGCCTTTCTGCCTCCGGGGTTGCTCAGGCGATTGAAAAAGGATTTCGGGAAATTTTCCCCGACGCACTTTATGTTTCGGTGCCGGTTGCTGACGGCGGGGAAGGTACGGTTGACGCGATGATCGCCGCCACCCAGGGCACAGAACAGTATGCTCGGGTCACGGGCCCGTTGGGTGAACAGGTAAACGCCCGCTGGGGCATGTCCGGCGATGGCAGCACGGCATTTATTGAGATGGCCGCCGCCAGCGGTCTGGCACTGGTCCCGGCCACCCAACGTAACCCGCTCGTCACCACGTCCCGGGGTACCGGGGAGCTTATTCTAAGCGCGCTGGATAAAGGTGCCCGACATATCATTATCGGCATTGGCGGCAGTGCCACCAACGACGGCGGCGCCGGAATGATGCAGGCGCTGGGGGCCACGCTCTGCGACGCCAACGGCACTGAAATGGGTTATGGCGGCGGCAGCCTGATGACGCTCAACAGCGTCGATCTCTCCGGCCTCGACGCCAGGCTAAAAGATTGCACAATACACGTCGCGTGCGACGTCACGAATCCGCTGGTTGGCGAGAGAGGCGCTTCCCGTATCTTTGGCCCGCAAAAAGGGGCGACAGAGGAGATGATCCTCACTCTCGACGCTAACCTCAGCCACTATGCCGATGTGATAAAAAAATCTCTGCGAATTGACGTGAAACAGGTTCCCGGTGCGGGTGCCGCGGGGGGCATGGGGGCGGCCCTGATGGCCTTCCTCGGCGCGGAACTGAAGAGCGGTATTGAGATTGTCACCCAGGCACTTAACCTCGAAGAACATATTCACGACTGCACGCTGGTACTGACGGGCGAAGGGCGCATTGACAGCCAGAGCATTCAGGGCAAAGTGCCCGTCGGTATCGCCCGTATCGCCAAAAAATACCATAAGCCGGTGATCGGCATTGCCGGCAGTCTGACCCGGGATGTGGGGGTCGTGCATCAGTATGGCATCGACGCGGTATTCAGCGTGCTGAGCCGCGTCGAGTCGCTGGAAGAGGCTTACCGTGGGGCGTTTGACAATATTTACCGCGCCTCGCGCAATATCGCCGCCACTTTGCAGATAGGGATGCACGCCCAAGGGTGACAGCGGGGCACAAACCCTCTATACTGCGCGCCGAAGCTGACCAGACAGTCGCCGCTTCGTCGTCGTCCCCTTTCGGGGGGAGACGGGCGGAGGGGAGGAAAGTCCGGGCTCCATAGGGCAGGGTGCCAGGTAACGCCTGGGGGGGAAACCCACGACCAGTGCAACAGAGAGCAAACCGCCGATGGCCCGCGCAAGCGGGATCAGGTAAGGGTGAAAGGGTGCGGTAAGAGCGCACCGCGCGGCTGGTAACAGTCCGTGGCACGGTAAACTCCACCCGGAGCAAGGCCAAATAGGGGTTCACATGGTACGGCCCGTACTGAACCCGGGTAGGCTGCTTGAGCCAGTGAGCGATTGCTGGCCTAGATGAATGACTGTCCACGACAGAACCCGGCTTATCGGTCAGCTTCAACTTCTTCTAAAACAATACGTTGGTGTGTCTCAGGCTTTCTAAGGCAAAACTGTGACACAGACTGTGATACAAAAGAGACACACCAACGGCTGTTCCATCCCCAACATCCTAAAGCGTGGCAATCGCTACAGCCTTCATTTCAGACTACCCTCAGGTGGTTTTTTTCGTGTGTCTCTGGGCTGCGATTCAGCCACTAGAGCAAGATTTATATCTTCCCGTCTCTCTATATTCATTTCTTTTGTAAAATCGGCCAAGATGGAGCCAGCGCAACTTTTGGACATAGTGCAGAAAATGAAGAAGTTAGAACAAGACGATATTGATAGTTATTTGCTCAAAATTCAGGCAGCTTTTTACGCCGCGGCAAAAAAAATTCCCTCAAAAGTGCGTAGTACATTGCGAAAGTCAGGTTCTCTGGTTGATGAAAAACGGAATGCGAGAGATTTCGGGCAATTGCTTGATTTTACCTTCAAACAAGACTCTGACCCGTTGTCATTGGATTCGGTTATCGAACAACTTGGTAGCCAGTTTGATCTTACGGGCATGGAGGATGAAGTTGATTATTTGGCTTCAGAGTACGATCTCCGATGGCGACATTACTGCGATGCACATATAGCCTTTCTGGATCAACGACATTCAGATTATCGGCAGATTGTTAGCTCTATGCGACCTGACAATGATTACGTTTCCATCGCAGAAGATAAACCTGCAACACCCTTAATCTCTAAACTAACCTTATCCGATGCATGGAAGGGATTTGTAAAATTTAAGTCGGACTGGACTCCCAAGATTCGGCAGGGGAATGAAAAATACTATGAAGTGATAGAGGCGGTTTTGGGGGCTGACACTCAAGTTTCTGACATTACTCGACGTGATATTAAAAACCTGCTTGAGGTAGTTGAAGGTTTACCTCGTCAGAATAAGAGGCCTTATAACCGGATGACGATCCAGCAATGTTTGGACTTGGATGAAGTCCCAGAAGAAGATCTGGTTTCATCCAAAACGGTCAAAGATTATCTGAAACTGTGTCAGGGGTTGTTTTCAACCTACCTGACTAAAGAAGAGGATATTCTTGAATCATCACCGACACTTAACGTTACGTACCAAGCTAAAAGCCACAGCTATGGTTATTACACTCGAGCAGAAATGCGAAAATTAGTATGTCACTTTGCAACTTTGGAAGGGTGGAATAAATGGGGTTTTTTGCTATTGGCGTACACTGGCGCTAGACGCTCTGAAATCGCAAAACTGAAAGTTTCCGATGTGCGGTTGGACGAGGATAGCCAGAGGCATTACATAATGATCGGGGATAGTAAAACTGAGGCAGGCATTCGACAGGTTCCTATCGCAAAGCGTCTTCTTGACATGGGGTTCTTGCTGTATCTGGATGGCAAAAAGCCAGATGCTTACCTGTTTCCCGAGATTACTAATCGAAGTCAGGTAACCCGGTTGTTCCACGCGATACGTGAGCAATTGAATATTGATTACCTTGACGATTTTAAAAACAGGCGCATTGTTCACAGCTTACGCCACACTTTCGTAACTGAAATTCAGGCAAAACATACCCTCACGCTTGTTCAGCAGACAATCGGCCATGAGCATTCAAACCAGGGACAAACTAAGGTTTATACAGGCAAGATGAAAGTTTCTGACTTGCTTCCAGTGGTTGATAGTGTTGATTGGTTTTAAATGATAATTGTTCCCATTTGGGTGATTTTATGATAAAATACCTCTTATAATGAATAACTTATTGAGAGGTCATTTTGTGCTTTGCCTTAACGCTACCAGCTTTTTCACCGCCTTCCTCAGAAGAACGTAAAACGCTGGTCAGCATTCTCATGAAGTCCGGGCTGACTCTGACGACTTCACGAATTCACCTTCTTCACTACCTGACGCAAAACCATATCCCGTTAACAGCTTTCGACCTGTCACGATTGGTGAATATTCCTTTATCGACAACGCACAGAAATTTATCCGCATTTGCCGATTTTGGGCTGGTGGATTTCATTGTTGACCGTTCGAGTGTGTGCCGCTGGTATCTTCTGATAGCTGGACGACCGAACTATTGTCCTACATGCAACCAGACGTTTAACGCCGCTTACTAAACACAACATAACTGCTCAAAAACGGTACTACTGACGCAAGTTAGCGCCAGCGATCACTTTTGCCCAACTTTCACCGATTACGGAGACCAACTATGGCAACGAAAAAAAGCACTCAGAATGCAATTTCACCGGAGCTACAATCCTTTATTGACGAGATTGCAGCCAGATACCAACCCGACCCCGAAGCACTGCACCGCCGTATTGAAAACGCTGAAGCCCGCTATAACCGATATCAGAATTTTACTGATATCCCAGCGCGGCTGGTGGATAAATTCCAGAGCCTGATCCTTGAAGGCTGGAGGTTTCATCTTGCTGGGCCTGCTTCAGTTATTGCCAACTCATCGATGATTTCCGTTACTTTGCAAAAGCCAGACTTATTGATTGAGCAGGAACTTGAGTATTTACGAAACAAAGTCTCCGAGGACTACCGCACGTCACTGTTTGACACAATGGAAGTTGAAATCGAGGAGTTGATGAATGATGCTTCTGACGACGTTAAACGTAGAGCTGAAGAGCAAGCCGCCGCCGATGTGTCAGCAATGAAACAACAGCTTCGTAATCTGCTTACGCAGGGGGGGTATGACATCTTCTAAACAGAGCCGCGAATGCCCTGAGGTCATCATTGATCCTGATGCTCTGACCCGAGCTATAGCCGCCGCGCGAAGGCTAAAGGAAGCAGACCCTGAACGCTACAGATCAATACCTGTTGGTGCGGAGAAGCAGCTATGAAAATTTACGATATTACGGTGACAGGTGCGACCGCCGATTGGCTGACCTCTGCACGCGGAGATATGCCACTGCCAGTTTTTTTACGTCGCCTACTTACTGAAATCGCCAGCGCCCCGGAAAACTATATCGACCTTATCGATGGTATTTTTAACACCTCAGTGGAGGATACATGCAGAACCAGACAGCAAATAACCTGACCGAAGATCACGCCGCAAATGATGTGGACGCTTACGATAGTGAGCAGGAAGAAACAAAGAAGTTACATGCCCTCAATTTTGCCAATTACATGAAAGAAAGGGGGTATATTTACCTCAACCGCCCACAGGGACCGGAGCTTTACAGCATTGGGACAGATAAAACTTATCCCTATCATTCAGAGTACAACTTATTTCTTCAATGGTACAAAAAGCAGCCTGAAGTAAACGTGAAGCCAAATCCGGCTATAGTTCACGAAGCCCTTGTTCAGGGTTTAAAATTTGTTTCTGGTAAGACTTTCGCGCCGGGTAGCAGTGTTCCGCTGATCTATGAAGCAGATGGTGTGCCAGTGCTTAACACATGGCAGCCATACGAGCCAAAGACTGAAGTCATGCCAGACGCGGATCTTTCGCTGTGGCTTGAGTATCTGGAGCGCCTATTCCCTGCTGCTCAAGAGCGTCATACAGTTTGCCAATGGCTAGCGCATATGTTCCAGCGACCAGAAGAAAAACCAAGCTGGCATCTGATGTTGACAAGCGACACCGGGACCGGAAAAGGCTTTTTCTTCCATAACGTCTTATATCCATTGCTGAACAAACAAGCATCACTGCTTAATTCATATGACAAGCTGACCGGAAAGTTTAGCTCAGTGCTTTCATCCAGCCTGCTGGTGTTCCTTGATGACTGTCAGTCAATGTCAAAGACTTTGCAAACACAGCTCAAGTCACTACTTACCGAGCGGCGGCAACAGGTTGAAGAAAAATATGCTCAGGCCCGGATGATTGATACCTGTACTCGCTTTATTCTTGCCAGTAATGAAAAGCGCCCACTGAAACTGGATGCTAACGAGCGTCGTTGGTATGCCGTCACATACCTGGAGCACCAACAGGGTCGCGAAGATACCACGCAATTTCTTGATCGTCTGGATACATGGTTGAAACAGGAAGGGAATCTTGATGCGCTTTACTTCTGGTTTCAGCAATATGACCTGGCTGGCTTCAACCCAAACCGCTGCGAATCCACAGTGACCTTAAACAGTATGATCGAGCAATCCCGGTCAATGCTGGATATTGAGTTATCCGACTGGCTGGAATCCAACAGGGTTTTCAAAATGGATACGCTGAAGCTCGTCCTCAAAGAGCCCCCAGATAAGGTAAAGCGCAAGCTGGAGGAACTTGGTTACCGACAGGCACCGATATACACTAACGGGCCGGGTGTAGATCGCTCCCGTTACTGGTTCCCACGAGACTGGAAACCAAAACAGGCGGCACAGTGGATTGAAGATCTAAAGATCGACAACGATGCATCGACACCGTTCTAATCGGGGCTTGACCGCCCCTTATATTTTCCCTGAACTCAATAATCCCTTGCTAGAGAAATAAAGCCCAGAACAATCCCAGAGAAAAATTTTGTTATATTAAGTGTTATCAATAGGTTATCACCTTAATCCCGATAATCCCAATAATCCAAAACATCTTTTATATACAACGTTAGTTACTGTGACGCACGTCAGTAAGTCACGGATGCAAGGCGTTGCCGCATGTGCAAACCCTGAAGCGGCGCACCGCTTTACTATGCTGGTGGCAAGTTTGCTTAACATGGTCACCTCTCACCGCCAGCGCTCAGACGCACATAAAAATTCAAGCAGGCATTCTCACTGCTGAACTAAACCAACCAGCTAGACACAGCGATCTGATGCAGCAACATAGGCTGGAGTTTCTCAGATTAAATCCGGCTGAAAGCTGGGAAAATGCTCTTCTGAATAATCGCCTCACCTCGGTGATAAGGTCATATCGCTATTTTCACAAAGGGTATACCTGAAATGAAAACAGCTTTCGTGAACAAAGTCATTCACAATGAGTAGTAAAAATTGACTCTATGTAGATAATTCACGTAAAGTTATAGAGTGAGAACCCAATGTGAAAAAAAACAATGACTACACACCAAATCACGACCCACGTTTACCTCAGGGCATCCACTGACGATCAAGACGCTACACGCGCACTTGAAACCATCAATGACTTTGTTGAAGAGCATCGGCTAACAAGTGTTGAGTATTATGTCGAAAACTTTTCTGGGGCCAAGTTGGAGCGCCCCGAACTTACCCGTTTGATTGCCGCAGCCAAAAAAGGCGACTTTTTGCTGGTGGAGTCCATAGACCGCTTAACCCGACTCCCCGCAGCACAATATGAAGCCCTCAAGGCTCGTATTAAAAAACAAGGTTTACGAGTCGTTGTTGTGGATCTGCCTACATCGCACGATGCATTAAAATCCGCAGCAGGTGACCGCATCATTGAGCTTATCAACGGCCTCATGATGGATATTGCAGCCCATTACGCACACGAGGACTACACCAAACGCCGCCAACGTCAGGCACAGGGCATTGCTAAAGCAAAGGCTGAAAATAAGTACAAAGGCAGACCAGCGGATACAGATCTGCGACGCAAGGTTGAGTCGTACCTCACCAAAGGCGGGAATACATACGCGGAGATCGCGAAACTGTGTGATTGTTCCGTTGGCATGGTCGCAAAGGTCAAAGCATTACTATCAAATTGATAAACATGAAATTTTGTCCTAATGATCATTTATTCCACTTATCGAGTCTGAGCTGTTTTCATTTTGGGCATTGAAAATGCCCCCCATATACGACAGCAAAGGAAAAAATTTAAAAAAGGAACTGAATGAATTACTTTATGTTTTAAACAAGTACGCTGGGGGGGAATGTTATGCACACGATGCTTGAGGACTATGGCGTAGAGATAAATGAGTATCTCATCGATGAGCTTAGGGAGGCGGTAAACCACAACCTTGATTACGTTTATACACACTTCTCTGATCAGAAGGGTAAAAACAGATGGGGTGCATTATGCAGTTGCATGGACTGGATAACCGTAGCTATCCGATACATAAAAAATTACCCTGAGTTATCTGATGATATCGACATCAGAGCGATGCAAGTTTACTCCCTCATATCTTCAATCGACATCATCACTGAATCCATTGAGCAACTTCACCGCATTGTGATAAGTGAGAAACTTGAAGGATGGCCCTTTAAGGGAAAGAATACTGTTTTCAAAAAGAAAGTTGCTTACTTATCAGGTAAGGATGATGACCTCTACTTTGGCGAAATCAGATCAGTGTTCGGAGCTCATCCAACAAAACTTCGCAACGGCAAAGAGGAAAAGCTGTTCGCGAGTTGGCCGCATGAGAATTCTTTCGAAGGTTTTGACTTTACCGTTAATCTTTCGAGCAACATTGTGGGCAAGGAAGATGTGAGTTTCGGTATAAATATTGCTGAACTCCTCGCCTACGCCAAAGAGCGCTTTGAACATCTTGTGGACATAAAACATGGTCTGGATTTTCTTTATGACAAACGCTGTAATGAGTTAGCCAAAATACAAATACCAGAATCACATAGCATTCAGGAAGAGCTGGATCTCTTATTGGAGGCGTCCAAGGTTCGGTTCAATAACGAGTATTATCACTATACTATCAGTGAGTTAATCACCATTTTTTCAGTGACTCTCACTGAAGAAAAGCTCAAATCTGATGAATTGGCGTTCAAAGAGAAGTTACTACCACTAATTGCTGAAATACGACGAAATCTCCAGAACATGAAACTAGTCGATCTTGAGTGCGGTAACGGAGTTATTGTTTCTTCCCTGCCTGGTCGTGCTCTAAGCTACGAACTACCGAAACTATTCTCACTCTTACATTCAGAGCGTTATGACCCACTTATTGATTATTATTTCAAGCAATTAAACAAATACTGTGGTGAAAAATACACATTCCGAATCACTGACGGCTATGGGATAACGTTACTTAAGCTCCGTATGATGACCTACGCAGAAAGCAAGAGATGAGAGCTTCAACAGAGAGGTATTCACGGTAAGCACTTTACGGAATGTCACCCTCAAAATAATTATTATGAATCAATGGGATAAAAAATTTTGACTTGTTCATTATAGTTAAAGTACGTACTAACCCTTCCTGATATTTCTGTATTTCCAGAACGGGCTTTATGCCTCAGAAAGTCCGGGCTTGACCGTGCGGCCCACGTACCGCCGATATTTTTCTTCTGTGTGCAATTTGGGGAAGGGGCTTCTGGACTCTTTGCGGCAGCGCGGGGGGGGGGTAAGTCGCCGGGAATTTACCCGGCAGACTGTATGACAGATTAGTTAAAGGTGCAGTTGCCGCCAGACGGAGCACCGATGAAAAGCTGCATCTTTTCGCAGGTCACGGTGATCTTCTGCCCCTTTATCAGCTTCGACGCCTTCGTCTTTTCTGAATCAGACATACTCAGGCTGACAGGCATAAAGCGGTTACTGCTTTCAAGTTTAAGGACTACATCATTCGCGAAATTTTTTGTTATGTCCTGAACAGTTCCAGTCACTTCCACCTTACGACCACCAATGGTGTCATCGGCTGCAACCTCGTTAGCTTTATAAAGTTCAACCAGCTCTTTCGCCGTAGTCCGATACACGCTTTCGTCAGAAGATGTCACCTTTGGTTTTACGGCACCAGCTTGCGATTGCTCTGATGTCGTCATCTCATCAACCACCATTTTCATAAAATCTTTTTGCATCGCGATATAGGCTGCGACCCCACCACAGCTATCAATGGCTATCTTATCTTTCGTTATCAACCTCCCTTTAGCTTTAAGCGCTGTACCAGCTCCAGCGCCCTCAACGACAGAATTGTAAACAGCGTAGAAGCTCGGTGTATCTTTCTTCATACCCCGTGTTGCCTGCTCTATCAGTACATCCTCAGAATCTCCCTTCAGTGCCTGTTCACACCCGGCAGTAACAAGCGTTTTGACATATGCAGCAAGGTAATCGGGGTATGGTTGGATTTCGCCCGAGACCGCACCACCAGCTATGGACGAGAAAGCGTAGAACACCAGAGGTAGCGCAATAATTTTTTTCATGCTTCTTCCTGTATGCAGACATGACCGTTTAAATTAATAATAGATTTTATCGATCGAAATTATATTATCGATCGTTTTTATAGATCAATAACTGAGATGCATCCTACATACACCGCTTACAGGAAGGCGGGAGAAATCAACTGCAATGGAGATTTAGAGATGGTTAGAAGAGTGTTGTTGATGGGATTTATTCTTGCTGTGTTCAGTGCAAATGCCGGGCGTATAACTATGAGCAACCCGGAGCAGTCAACCACGGCGAACGGGCAAACCTTGTGTGTCTATTCCAACAGTATTTACACCTTTACCTACGTCACGAAGTCGAAACATTGTCCATATAGCAAAAGTTTCAACACGGTCGAAAGTGAGTAAATTATGGATAAGAATGCGGCGAACATTGAAAATGAAGGTTATTGCTCAGAAGGATGACTGCGGCGAGCCCACTGCCGATCAATAATAAGCCGCTAAAGAAGGTCTCTAACGGCTTATAGCGTTTCACACCAGACGGAGAGAGGCCTTTGACAGTGAGCTTGATGTTCTGCTATTACCACCACTAATTGCCGCCACACCGTAAAGCAGGCTACTCAGTTCATCAAGAGGCACGTTAAGCTCATCACTCAATTGAGTCAGATTAATGCCGTTACCAGCCAGAGCGGTCATCATTTTTTCAATAATGAGCGATCTTTCACGCTCAATTCCTCCCGGCTCACCGGTTCGATACCCCTTTGCCGTCGCATCGCGCATCAGACTGTTGTACTGCCATTCTGTAAGCATGTTCAGATTTCGCATTCTGACAATCAGAGCCATCGCCGAGACTTTCCAGAGCGATTTCAATTGCACGATTTTGTCGAACGTCGGCAACGTCATCTTAACAGCCATCACGTTTTCCAGGGGCATCAGAAATGCTGACGCAAAAGCATCCGCTTCACGCTCTGCATCTTGCCCCTTGACGTCACCATGACGGTGGAGCACCAGGTGAGCGAGTTCATGTGCCGCATCGAAACGACTGCGTTCACCTGATTTACGAGTATTCAGGAAGATGTAAGGGACATCATCTTTCCAGAACGAAAATGCATCGATACTCGCCGTTTCCTCCGAGAGCCAGAACACCTTAACACCGTGCTTCTCCAGAAGATGAACAACGTTGGTGATGCTCTTCTTGCCAATACCCCAAGCTTCGCGCACCGCCTGAGCAGCGATCTCAGGCTCACTTCCACGAAGATTCGGCAATTCAGGCTGCGGCAGAGTGAAACGGGTGCTGAAATACTCGCTCAGCATAACTCCCAGCGCACCAGCTCCAATTGCCGCATGCTGGTCGGCGGCTTTTGTCGTGCGCAAAGAACGGAATGAAACCGTCAGTGGATCGATTGCTTCAACGTCATCCCCGAAAAAAAAGGATTCTGGGTAATTCAGAGCCCTGGCGTACGCCTGGACCGTCTCTGGCGTGGGTTCATATAGGCAATAGGCTTTTTCGTACTCAATTACAATACGGCTGGAAAGCCCCATCTTTTCTGCCAGTTCTTTTAGGGTCAGTTTGCGTCTGATCCGTGCCAGCTTGAGCCGGGATGGATTAAAAAGACGTTTACCGTCAT
Organism: Enterobacter sp. RCC_40; assembly: GCF_041360735.1. Classification (NCBI taxonomy): domain Bacteria; kingdom Pseudomonadati; phylum Pseudomonadota; class Gammaproteobacteria; order Enterobacterales; family Enterobacteriaceae; genus Enterobacter; species Enterobacter sp. RCC_40. Next base: position 320,200 of record NZ_JBFUPR010000004.1, on the reverse strand, counting down.
CAACAGGGTTACTCATTTGCTTTCAACAGTAATTGATATGTCGTCATTGAAATCCTCATCAGGGAAAATATCCGCACCTTCAAATGGCAGAGGACTCAAAATAATACGCTCACTCCATGCGCTTACGCGGGCAAATCCGTCCTGATTCACCATTCCTACCGGATAAGACACCTCGCAGCGAACCTCTTTGTTAGCCGCATCATAATAGTACAGGACGATATAAGTGCGAGTGCTATCTATCGGAGTGATTTCAGATTTGCCTGAATACAACGCATCCGTCTGGAACATATCAACTGTGCCAGGATTGTTGTGAACAATCGAGCGCGTTGCCTCACCTTTGGCATTTTTGGTTTTCGGCAATCCATCAGGACGCCCGGTGTGTCTGTCACCCGAGGTGATAATCAGATTAACCCCTCTCGCTGAGTTAGCGACCATTTCCATTCGCTTGACCACTTCAGGGGACCAGCCGTTACCCTTACCAATTAGTACACGGCGTGTCGCGGCAACCATTTCACTCCAGAAACGGAACCCTGCATCGACAGCGGGGTGAAGCTTGCTGGATTTGCGGCGCTCGTACAAAGCAGATGTCAGAGCAGCATGAATATCGTTTTCTGAAAAGCCCAGTCCATTAAGTACAACATCTGAATCAGCTTCGGTATGCAGGATACAGTAAGGCATGGTCATGAAAGTCTCTCCGGTAGTTTCACTTCATGATTTCAACATAAATATTATGACAAAATCAAGAAGTGATTCTCGAAAAGTCATTACAGCTTCATATTTATTTTCTTACCGGCTTTCTTCCAGCTCATTGACATACTGCTATGTTTGTTAAGCCAACTGGCAGTGAAACTCCGCTTCTCGCGCATAGCTGATTTTTATCTACACCCGTCAAATGACGACCTTTCAAAATCAATATTTGTTTCAATTTTCAGCAGAGTAGCTGGTTTCGCCCCTGCGAGTTTTTTGCTTGTTAACTGACTTTATCTGCTACACAAAGTGAGGTACAGTCTGCGACACAAGGCAATCCTGGCGCTGTAGATACCTGACGTATGGTCGAACGAAGCCGCCTTATCGGTCAGCTTCAACTTTTTACACAACCCTGCTTCGGCGGGGTTTTTGCTGTCTGCGCTAAATGAGATGAATGACTGTCCACTCCGCTTTCTATGAAAGAACGCGGCTTATCGGCCTTGCAAATTGCAAGCAAGTGCCACCCGATGCATCGCTCACACGACATCAATTATCATATTTGCGACATTAAGCACATTTCACTGCTTTTACCCCTTCAGTCTCTTTTTCGCATCTGTTGGCGATCGTAATCACAAAATTTCGCGCTAAATAATCCTGATTCTGCAGTATTGTTAATTTGTTATGAATGTTGCTTTTATGATCGTGAATGTTTTCTTATTTGATATATGTATATTGAATTCAAAAACATTTAGCTCATGAATGTGTGATGCATTCCACTGTTTCCCGAAAGTCAGCAAAATCACCCCAGACAAATTTGATAAATTGAAAGAATGTTTTAAAAGAATTACGGTTATTTATTAATCTTTAATTGCCTGAAAGATAGTCTTTATCGATTTTTTTAACGCCGAAAAATTTACCTGTGTTATCGCCATAAAATAAATTTATTACTGCTCTTTTTGTTGATCAATATCAGCGTTATGGCGTATTTATTTTAATATAAGTTATTGATAATAAAATATTTTAATGGATTATCGTTATGCTGATTAAGGGTGTGAAAAAGCAAATTGTGAGTAACAGCACATACCCCCGTCAGCCATATTGAGTAGAATCCACCCCGTCATAGGGAAATAAGCGCAGAATATTATGAACACTATTATTCTACCGAAAACACAGCACCTCGTGGTATTTCAGGAAGTCATTAAAAGTGGCTCCATTGGTTCTGCTGCAAGACAACTGGGCCTGACGCAACCTGCCGTCAGCAAAATTATCAGCGATATCGAATCTTACTTTGGCGTTGAAGTCATGGTGCGCAAAAACACCGGCGTTAAACTGACTGCGGCAGGCCAGGTATTACTCTCGTATTCTGAGTCGATCACCCGTGAGATGAAAAACATGGTGAGCGAGATTAACAGCCTCAGTTTCAGTACCGTCATGGATGTCTCCTTTGGTTACCCGTCGCTCATTGGCTTCACCTTCCTGTCCGAAATGATCAAAAAATTCAAGGAAGTGTTCCCGAAAGCGCGCGTCTCGATGTACGAAGCTCAGCTGTCCTCTTTCCTGCCGGCCATTCGCGACGGTCGGCTGGATTTTGCCATCGGCACATTAAGTGATGAAATGCTGCTGCAGGATCTTCATGTCGAGCCGCTGTTTGAGTCTGAGTTTGTCCTGGTGGCCAACAAATCACGAACGTGCACCGGCTCGACTACCCTGGCATCACTCACGGATGAACAGTGGGTGATGCCGCAAACCGATATGGGCTACTACAAAGAACTTCTGACCACCCTGCAAGACAATCACATCAGCATTGAAAACATCGTCCAGACCGATTCCGTCGTGACCATTTACAACCTTGTCCTGAATGCCGATTACCTGACGGTTATTCCCCGCGACATGATTGCGCCATTCGGTTCCGACCAGTTTATTGTACTGCCGGTGGAAGATGAATTACCCATAGCGCGTTATGCCGCCGTGTGGTCAAAAAATTACAGAATTAAGAAATCGGCGTCAGTATTAGTCGAACTGGCAAAACAATACGCGTCACTGACCAGTGAAAGACGACGATGATTAAATAACCCTCTGATAACACGTTAACCTTTTTAAAAACACCCAGAGCTTATTTTATCCGTGCTCTGATACCCTGACTTTGCCTGAAGAAAATGAATTATTATAACGAGGATATTATGCATATTACCTACGATCTCCCGGTGACCATTGAAGATATTCAGGACGCCAGAAAACGACTGGCAGGCAAAATATATAAAACCGGCATGCCGCGCTCAAATTATCTCAGCGAACGCTGTAAAGGTGAGATATTCCTGAAGTTTGAAAATATGCAGCGTACTGGCTCCTTCAAGATCCGCGGTGCGTTTAATAAATTAAGTTCGCTGACCGAAGCTGAAAAACGTAAAGGCGTGGTCGCCTGTTCTGCAGGCAACCACGCGCAGGGCGTGTCGCTCTCCTGTGCAATGCTCGGTATCGACGGCAAAGTGGTCATGCCGATGGGCGCGCCGAAATCTAAAGTCGCCGCCACCCGTGACTACTCGGCTGAAGTGGTGCTGCACGGCGAAAACTTCAACGACACCATCGCCAAAGTCAGCGAAATCGTGGAGCTGGAAGGGCGCATTTTTATCCCGCCGTATGACGATCCGAAAGTGATTGCCGGCCAGGGCACCATTGGTCTGGAAATTCTCGAAGATTTGTATGATGTGGATAACGTGATTGTACCCATCGGCGGTGGCGGTTTAATTGCCGGAATTGCAACGGCCATTAAATCCATTAACCCGACCATTAATATTATCGGCGTGCAGTCTGAAAACGTACATGGAATGGCCGCATCGTATCAGGCAGGAGAAATCATTAACCACCGCGTTACCGGGACATTAGCCGACGGATGTGATGTGTCTCGCCCGGGTAAATTAACCTTCGACATTGTTCGTGAATTAGTCGATGACATTGTGCTGGTCAGCGAAGACGAAATTCGTAACAGCATGATTGCCCTCATTCAGCGAAATAAAGTGGTTACAGAAGGTGCTGGCGCACTGGCCTGTGCGGCGTTATTAAGCGGCAAGCTTGATCACTATATTCAGGGGCGTAAAACCGTCTGCATTATTTCCGGCGGCAATATCGATCTCTCCCGCGTATCCCAAATTACCGGCTTCGTTGACGCATAAAGGATGACCTATGAGCAACACAGAAAGCATTATCGTTGGCCAGACAAAAACGTCCTCCTGGCGTAAGTCTGATACCACTTGGACGCTTGGCCTGTTTGGAACCGCCATTGGCGCAGGTGTGCTGTTCTTCCCGATTCGCGCAGGCTTCGGCGGCTTGATTCCTATCCTGCTGATGTTGGTTCTCGCTTTCCCGATTGCGTTTTATTGCCACCGGGCGCTGGCACGCCTGTGTCTGTCCGGCAGTAACGTGTCTGGCAACATCACCGAAACGGTGGAAGAGCATTTTGGTAAGACCGGTGGGGTGGTGATCACGTTCCTCTACTTCTTCGCCATTTGCCCGCTGCTGTGGATTTACGGCGTCACCATTACGAACACCTTTATGACCTTCTGGGAAAACCAGCTCCAGCTGCCCGCGCTTAACCGCGGCGTGGTGGCGCTGTTCCTGCTGCTGCTGATGGCCTTTGTTATCTGGTTTGGTAAAGACCTGATGGTGAAGGTGATGAGCTTCCTGGTGTTCCCGTTTATCGCCAGCCTGGTGCTGATTTCCCTGTCGCTGATCCCTTACTGGAACTCGTCGGTGATTGACCAGGTCAATCTGAGCGATATCGCATTTACCGGGCATGACGGCATTCTGGTGACGGTCTGGCTGGGGATCTCCATCATGGTCTTCTCCTTCAACTTCTCGCCCATCGTCTCCTCGTTTGTGGTCTCGAAACGTGAAGAGTACGAACCCGAGTTCGGTAAAGCGTTTACCGAGCAGAAATGTTCCAAAATCATCGGTCGCGCCAGCTTGCTGATGGTCGCGGTGGTGATGTTCTTCGCCTTTAGCTGCCTGTTCACGCTCTCGCCGCAGAACATGGCCGATGCCAAAGCGCAGAATATTCCCGTGCTCTCTTACCTGGCGAACCACTTTGCGACCATGTCAGGCACTAAATCAACGTTTGCCACGGTGCTGGAATACGGTGCCTCCATCATTGCTCTGGTCGCTATCTTCAAATCCTTCTTCGGCCACTATCTGGGCACGCTGGAAGGGCTGAACGGCCTGATCCTGAAGTTCGGTTATAAGGGCGATAAGAAGAAAGTCTCCGTGGGCAAACTGAACACCATCAGCATGGTATTCATCATGGGGTCGACCTGGGTCGTTGCCTATGCCAACCCGAACATTCTTGACCTTATCGAAGCCATGGGGGCGCCAATCATCGCCTCTCTGCTGTGCCTGTTGCCGATGTATGCCATTCGTAAAGCGCCGGCAATGGCGAAATATAAGGGCAGACCCGAGAACATCTTCGTCACGGTTGTGGGCCTGCTGACCATCCTGAACATCGTCTACAAACTGTTCTAAACCCTGGCTCAGGAAGAGCGGAGTAACACCATGATTGAGTTTCCGGTTGTATTGGTTATTAACTGCGGATCGTCCTCTGTTAAGTTTTCAGTACTCGATGCCAGCAGCTGTGATGCCCTGATGACGGGCATTGCAGACGGGATTAACACTGAAAAAGCCTTTATTTCCGTGAACGGGGGTGAGCCAGCCAGACTGGCTCACCATGACTACGAAGGGGCGCTGGCAGCCATCGCCCTGGAGCTGGAGAAGCGTGACCTGATGAGCAGCGTGGCCCTGATTGGCCATCGTATTGCGCACGGCGGCGACCTCTTCAGCGAGTCGACCCTTATCACGGAACAGGTTATTGAGCAGATCCGTCAGGTTTCCTCGCTGGCACCGCTGCATAACTACGCCAACTTAAGCGGCGTCGAGGCAGCCGAACGCCTGTTTCCGGGCATACAGCAGGTGGCGGTGTTTGACACCAGCTTCCACCAGACGCTGGCCCCGCAGGCCTATCTGTACGGGCTGCCGTACCGCTATTTTGAAGAGCTTGGCGTGCGGCGCTATGGCTTCCACGGGACGTCCCACCGCTACGTTGCCGGGCAGGCGCATGCCCTGCTCGGGATTTCGCCTGAGGACAGCGGGCTGGTGATTGCCCATCTCGGCAACGGGGCATCCATCTGCGCGGTACGCAATGGTGAGAGCGTGGATACTTCCATGGGCATGACGCCGCTGGAAGGGCTGATCATGGGAACCCGCTGTGGCGACGTTGATTTCGGCGCCATGGCCTGGATAGCCCAACAGACCGGACAGTCATTTGAGGATCTGGAACGCGTCGTCAATAAAGAGTCCGGCCTGCTGGGGATCTCGGGAATATCCTCCGATCTGCGAGCCCTCGAAAAGGCCTGGCATGAGGGACATCAGCGGGCACAGCTGGCGATCCAGACCTTTGTTCACCGTATCGCACGGCATATTGCCGGGCACGCGGCGTCGTTACACCGCCTGGACGGTGTGGTGTTCACCGGCGGGATTGGTGAGAACTCCAGACTGATCCGCACCCTGGTGGCGGAACACCTGGCCGTCTTTGGCATCACCCTCGATGAAGCCAAAAATGCCCTGCCGGGCAGCGCAGGTGAGCGTGTGATCACCACCGATTCGTCCCGCGTGGCCTGCGCGGTGATCCCAACCAACGAAGAAAAAATGATCGCGCTGGATGCCCTCCGTCTTGGGAAGGTCATTCCGGCTGCGGCTTATGCCTGACAGAGCGAGAAATTCATGAAAGTAGCAATCGATACGCGCGTTGCCCCTTACAGCGACGCATGGGCCGGGTTTCGCGGTGAAGAATGGAAAGACACCGTCAACGTGCGCGATTTTATTCAGCATAACTATACCCCTTATGAAGGCGACGAAACTTTCCTCGCGCAGGCGACGCCAGCAACGACGGCGCTCTGGGAGAAGGTAATGGTGGGCATTCGTCAGGAGAATGCCACCCATGCGCCGGTGGATTTTGACACCAACATTGCCACCACCATCACGGCCCACGGACCGGGCTATATTGACCAGCAGCTGGAGACGATCGTCGGCCTGCAAACCGATAAGCCGCTCAAACGTGCGCTGCATCCGTACGGCGGGATCAATATGATCCGCAGTTCATTCGAAGCCTATGGCCGCGAGATGGATCCGCAGTTCGAATATCTCTTTACCGAACTGCGCAAAACCCATAATCAGGGGGTCTTTGACGTTTACTCCCCCGAGATGATGCGCTGTCGTAAATCAGGCGTGCTGACCGGGCTACCGGACGGCTACGGACGCGGGCGCATCATCGGTGATTACCGTCGCGTGGCGCTGTACGGCATCCGCTATCTGGTGCACGAGCGTGAGCGCCAGTTCGCGGATCTGCAGGGCAAACTCGAACGGGGTGAAGATCTGGAGGCGACGATCCGCCTGCGTGAAGAGCTGGCGGAACACAAACGCGCACTGCTGCAGATCCAGCAGATGGCAGCGAACTATGGCTTCGATATTTCTCGCCCGGCGATGAATGCGCAGGAAGCGGTACAGTGGGTTTACTTTGCCTATCTGGCCGCGGTGAAATCCCAGAACGGCGGGGCGATGTCGCTGGGACGCACGGCCTCGTTCCTGGATATTTATCTCGAGCGCGATATGCAGGCGGGTCGCCTGAGTGAGATCCAGGCGCAGGAACTGATCGATCATTTCATCATGAAGATCCGCATGGTGCGCTTCCTGCGTACTCCGGAGTTCGACACGCTCTTCTCCGGCGATCCTGTCTGGGCCACCGAAGTGATTGGCGGAATGGGGCTGGATGGCCGCACGCTGGTCACCAAAAACAGCTTCCGTTACCTGCATACCCTGCACACGATGGGACCCGCACCGGAGCCAAACCTGACGATCCTGTGGTCCGAACAACTGCCCGTCGCATTCAAGAAGTACGCTGCACAGATGTCGATCGACACCTCGTCGCTGCAGTATGAGAACGACGACCTGATGCGCGTGGATTTCAACAGCGACGACTACGCCATTGCCTGCTGCGTCAGCCCGATGGTGATCGGCAAGCAAATGCAGTTCTTTGGCGCCCGTGCTAACCTGGTGAAAACGCTGCTGTATGCGATCAACGGCGGGATGGATGAGAAGCTGAAGATCCAGGTCGGGCCGAAAACCGCGCCGCTGCTGGATGAGGTGCTGGATTACGACACCGTGATGGCGAGTCTGGATCACTTTATGGACTGGCTGGCGGTGCAGTACATTAGCGCGCTGAATCTCATTCATTACATGCACGATAAGTACAGCTACGAAGCCTCACTGATGGCGCTGCACGACCGGGACGTTTACCGCACCATGGCCTGCGGTATCGCCGGGCTGTCGGTGGCGGCGGACTCGCTGTCCGCCATCAAATATGCCACGGTAAAACCCGTACGCGACCATACCGGCCTGGCGGTCGATTTTGTGATTGAAGGGGACTACCCGCAGTACGGTAACAATGATGACCGCGTGGACAGCATTGCCTGTGACCTGGTGGAACGCTTTATGAAGAAAATTCAGGCGCTGCCGACCTACCGCAACGCGGTGCCGACCCAGTCGATCCTGACCATTACGTCGAATGTGGTCTACGGCCAGAAGACCGGCAATACGCCGGACGGACGCCGCGGCGGTACGCCATTCGCACCGGGCGCGAACCCGATGCACGGACGAGACAGGAAAGGGGCGGTGGCCTCGTTAACCTCCGTCGCTAAGCTGCCGTTTACCTATGCGAAAGACGGGATCTCTTACACCTTCTCCATCGTGCCTCAGGCGCTGGGCAAGGATGAGAGGGTGCGCAAAACCAACCTTGTAGGGCTGCTGGACGGGTATTTCCACCACGAAGCGGCCATTGAGGGGGGACAGCACCTCAACGTTAACGTCATGAACCGGGAGATGCTGATGGAGGCGATTGAGCACCCGGAGAACTATCCCAACCTGACCATTCGTGTCTCAGGGTATGCGGTGCGCTTTAATGCGCTGACGCGCGAGCAGCAGCAGGACGTGATCTCAAGGACGTTTACCCAGGCACTGTGATCGTCGTCTGAAACAGGCCCCCTTTGGTTAAGGGGGCTTTTTTGTCCGCGGAACATACAAAAATGTTTATATAATTACTCACACATCTTCATCCGCTTCTGAAAAACAATGCGCCTGCTTTTTCCCTGAAACAGTATGTAAGGACAGTAAGATGATGAAAATGACCCGTATCACCCTGGTTGCTGCCTCGCTGGTGGCGTGCAGTTTTGCCGCACAGGCCGCTGACGTTGAAGCTGCCCCCTCTCCGGCGCAGGATCCGCTGGTGCAACACCTCAAGCTGAGCAACGATCAGATTAAGAAGATCGACGCGCTGCATCAGACGCTGGAACAAAATGTCAGCAAGATCCCGATGACCGGCGTGAAAGACGGTGCGCTGATCGAGATGTTCCAGACCGGGAAATGGGATGAAAGCACGGTGAAAAACCAGCTTGCCGCATTCAGCAAAATTGAAGAGCAGACCCGCTATTACCGCGTCAAATACTACTTTGATGTCAGCCAGGTTCTGACAGCGGAGCAGCGTAAACAGGTGAAAACCGATATGGCGAACGCGCTGGCTAACTGATGACACACCCGCGCATGTCGCGGGTTTTTTATTTCTTGAACGGCGTCACTTTTAGAAAATCACCTCCATTATTCCTCATCTAAGAGTATTTTTTTCTCTCGCTTGCGAAAAGCCTTATAAATATTGTGACTTTTTTCTCCCGCTCTCCACGTATGATTTGTCCATTCCAATAACACACACCTGCAGCAGTCTGGCTCATTATCGCTGGTGGTCAGAATCCCATAAAAACAACTGGTTACCCTACAAAATAAGCGAGTGCCTTATGGATACGGCAACAAACAGCAGTGTGATTGTGAACGATTCACCCGCGGCAAAGCGGGCAGGGATGAGTGAAAGCGAGTGGCAGGAGGCCATTAAATTCGACAGCACCGATACGGGCTGGGTCATCATGAGTATCGGAATGGCCATCGGCGCGGGGATTGTTTTTCTCCCGGTACAGGTGGGGCTGATGGGACTGTGGGTGTTTCTGCTTTCGTCAGTGATTGGCTATCCGGCCATGTACCTGTTTCAGCGGCTGTTTATTAACACGCTGGCAGAATCGCCGGAGTGCAAAGATTATCCGAGTGTTATCAGCGGCTACCTCGGTAAGAACTGGGGCATCTTATTGGGTGCGCTCTATTTCGTGATGCTGGTTATCTGGATGTTCGTCTACTCCACCGCCATCACCAACGACAGCGCTTCCTATTTACACACCTTCGGCGTGACGGAGGGGCTGCTCTCTGAAAATCCGTTCTACGGTCTGTTCCTGATCTGCATCCTGGTGGCGATCTCCTCCCGTGGCGAGAAACTGCTGTTTAAAGTCTCCAGCCTGATGGTGCTGACCAAGTTATTTGTGGTGGCGGCGCTCGGGTTGTCGATGATTGGACTCTGGCATTTAGCCAACGTGGGCATGCTGCCACCCGTGGGGCTACTCATTAAAAACGCGATTATCACGTTGCCGTTTACCTTAACGTCGATTCTGTTTATTCAGACATTAAGCCCGATGGTGATCTCCTATCGTTCACGCGAAAAATCGGTTGAAGTGGCGCGCCATAAAGCGCTGCGGGCGATGAACATCGCCTTCGCGATCCTCTTCGTGACGGTCTTTTTCTACGCGGTCTCGTTCACCCTGGCAATGGGGCATGATGAGGCGGTCAAAGCCTACGAACAGAATATTTCCGCACTGGCAATTGCCGCGCAGTTTATCAGTGGCGACGGTGCCGGCTGGGTCAAAATTGTCAGCGTTATCCTGAATATTTTTGCCGTCATGACCGCGTTCTTCGGCGTGTACCTGGGCTTTCGTGAAGCGACGCAGGGCATTGTAATGAACATTCTGCGCCGCAAAATGCCGGCAGAGAAAATCAACGAAAACACCGTACAGCGCGGCATCATGCTGTTTGCCATTCTGCTGGCATGGAGCGCGATTGTGTTAAACGCGCCGGTACTGAGCTTCACCTCTATTTGCAGCCCAATCTTCGGTATGGTGGGGTGTTTGATTCCGGCGTGGCTGGTCTACAAAGTGCCGGCGCTGCACAAATATAAAGGCGTGTCGCTAGTGATCATTATCATCACCGGTCTGCTGCTGTGTGTTTCTCCTTTCCTCGCGTTTTCTTAAGGGCAAACAAGGTCGTAACGATGTCAGAGCAAACTCAATCTTTATGGAATCAATTTATTCGGGCGGTGCAGGAGGAAGTTAAACCTGCACTGGGGTGTACCGAGCCGATCTCTCTGGCGCTGGCTTGTGCGATGGCCGCGGAGCTTCTGCCGGGTGACGTCACACAGATTGAGGCGTGGGTTTCACCGAATCTGATGAAAAATGGCCTTGGCGTGACGGTACCTGGCACTGGGATGGTCGGGTTGCCGATTGCGGCGGCACTAGGGGCCATTGGCGGCAACGCGCACGCCGGACTGGAGGTACTGAAGGATGCCACTGCCGATGCGCTGGTGCGTGCCAAAGCGCTGCTGGACGCCGGCCAGGTGCAGGTCAAGTTGCAGGAGCCGTGCGATGACATCCTCTACTCCCGCGCCTGCGTTCACGCCGGACAGGCCTCGGCGATGGTGACCATCGCCGGTGGGCATACGCGGGTGGTGGAGATTGTCTGTCAGGGCGAAACCCGCTTTACGCTTGATTCTCAACCCGACGAGAGGAATGACGACCCGCTGGCGGTACTTTCAAACGCCACGCTATCGCAGATCCTTGAGTTTGTGGAGCAGGTGCCGTTTGACGCGATCCGCTTTATCCTGGCTGCCGGACAATTAAATGATGCGCTCTCCCGTGAAGGTTTAAGCGGAAAATGGGGGCTGCACATTGGCGCGACGCTCAATAAGCAGCGCGCTCGCGGATGGATAGCGCAGGATCTGGGCTCGGATATTGTCATTCGCACCAGCGCGGCCTCGGACGCCCGAATGGGCGGGGCGACGCTGCCAGCAATGAGCAATTCCGGATCGGGCAACCAGGGGATCACGGCCACCATGCCGGTTGTGGTGGTGGCGGAACATGTCCAGGCGGATGATGAACGTCTTGCCCGGGCGCTGATGCTTTCACACCTTTCGGCTATTTATATCCACGCCCAGCTTCCGCGCCTGTCGGCGCTGTGTGCGGCTACCACGGCGGCGATGGGGGCGGCGGCAGGCATGGCCTGGCTGATGGGCGGAAGCTATCAGACGCTCTCAATGGCAATCAGCAGCATGATTGGCGATGTCAGCGGGATGATCTGCGATGGCGCGTCCAACAGCTGCGCCATGAAGGTCTCAACCAGCGTCGGCAGTGCCTGGAAAGCGGTGATGATGGCGCTGGATGATTCGGCTGTAACGGGCAATGAAGGGATTGTGGCGCACGATGTGGAGCAGTCGATCGCGAACCTGTGTTCGCTGGCGTGCCGCTCCATGCAGGCGACGGACCGGCAGATTATTGAGATTATGGCACGTAAAGTGTAACGGTTTCCTCTCTCCCCGCCGGGGAGAGAGGATTATCGGGTGTTAAACCGGTAAATCAATTAAAAGCGCGCGCAGCGGCGAATCAGCAACCAGCGTGATATTCGCTTCGTCGCGAATAAACGCCCCGTCACCGCAGGTGAGCGCTTCTTTCTCTTCCGTATGCGTCAGCGCATGCACCGTACCGTGAATCGATTGCAGATAGGCGCGCGGACCATGAAGCTGGAAGCTCGCCTGTTCCCCTTTCTTCAGTTCGATATGGTGCAGCCACACCTGCTGGCGCAACTGCAGGCTGCCTTGACTGCCGTCCGGGGAGGCTATCAGCTGCTGCCTGTCGCCCGTCAAATCTAACTTCTGTACCAGCGGGTTTTCCCGCTCAGGGCAGGCATCCAGCCACAGCTGCATACGGGTCAGCGTTTTATCTTTGCTGAGGTTATGCTCGCTGTAACTGATGCCCGGCTGCGTGGAGATTAATAATGCTTCGCCGGCCTTCGCCAGGACATGATTGCCCTCGCTGTCGCGGTATTCTGCTTCGCCTTCCAGGATCAGGTTCAGGATATCGACTTTCGGGTACGTACGCGGCTGGAAGGACGCGCCTGGGGCGAGCACTTCCTGATTCAATACGCGCAATGAAGCGTAACCGAGCAGTTTAGGGTCAAAGTAGTGTCCAAAGGAAAAGGTGTAGCGGGCCTGCAGCCAACCGAAATCGGCTTGTCCGCACTGTTTAGCTGTTCTTGTCGTAATCATAAACTTGACCTCTCTTTACACTAAACAATGGTAAAGGTATGGACGCTTCATTGTTAGCCAGATATTCTGCCCGGTATGTTCAAATTTCCTGAATGAGAACGAGATGGCTAAAGAGAGAGCATTGACGCTTGAGGCGCTTCGCGTCATGGACGCAATTGACCGGCGTGGCAGTTTTGCCGCGGCGGCAGATGAACTGGGGCGCGTTCCGTCTGCGCTCAGCTATACCATGCAGAAGCTGGAGGAAGAGCTGGACGTGGTGCTCTTTGACCGCTCCGGTCATCGAACAAAATTCACTAACGTCGGACGGATGCTGCTGGAGCGTGGTCGCGTCCTGCTGGAAGCGGCGGACAAGCTGACGACGGACGCCGAAGCGCTGGCGCGCGGCTGGGAAACCCATCTGACGCTGGTGACGGAAGCGCTGGTGCCCACCGAGGCGCTGTTCCCGCTGGTGAACCGGCTGGCTGACAAAGCAAACACCCAGTTATCGATCATCACCGAGGTGCTGGCCGGGGCCTGGGAGCGACTGGAGACGGGCAGGGCGGATATCGTCATTGCCCCGGATATGCACTTCCGTTCCTCATCTGAAATCAACTCCCGCAAACTCTACAGCGTGATGAACGTCTATGTCGCCGCACCGGATCACCCGATTCACCAGGAGCCGGAGCCGCTCTCGGAAGTGACGCGGGTGAAATACCGCGGGGTTGCGGTCGCAGATACCGCGCGCGAGCGTCCGGTGTTAACGGTGCAGTTGCTGGATAAACAACCGCGTCTGACCGTCACGTCGCTTGAAGACAAACGCCAGGCATTGCTGGCAGGCCTGGGCGTGGCAACGATGCCGTATCCGTTTGTCGAAAAAGATATTGCAGAAGGGCGGCTACGCGTGGTCAGCCCGGAGTACACCAGCGAAGTGGACATCATTATGGCGTGGCGGCGCGACAGCATGGGTGAGGCCAAATCGTGGTGCCTGCGCGAAATACCCAAGCTCTTTGCCCATCACAACAAATAAAAAATCGAGCCCGGTACGCGAAACGCCACCGGGCTTTGTTTTATGCGTTGAGTTTTGGATCGGGCCCGAAGCGGTTTTCGCCCGGCGTGCCGGCCTGGCAGTTGAAGACCAGAATGACCAGCCAGCCCACAATCGGGATCAGCAGCAGCAGTAACCACCAGGCTGAACGATCGGTATCGTGTAGCCGTCGGAACAGTACGGCCCATGAGGGAAGCAGGACCAGCAGGCCGTAAATCGTGGTGAGAACACCTTCACCGCCGGCTCGTTCCCAGCCGAGAATTTTATCGATAATGCCCAGCACCATGATGAGGATGAAGTTCACCAGAACGAACATCCAGTACTCTTTACGGCGAGCGCGGCCACCAAATCCAATGTAGTTGCGCAGTACTTTTAAATACCAGTCCATTTTCCTTGCCTCATTAGTCAGTCAATCACTTGTTTTTTAAGCGATCGAGGTAAGGATAGATGGAGATTGTGAATTAAAAAAGGGCATCAATTGATGCCCTTGATATTTATCCGAAACGCACGTCGCGACCGTGCGGTTCATCCAGGTCCTGCCACGGACCCACCGAGATAATACCCGTCGGGTTGATGGTCTTATGGCTGCGGAAATAGTGGGTGCGGATATGGTTGAAATCGACCGTTTCAGCAATGCCCGGCATCTGATAAATATCGCGCAGGAAACCGTACAGGTTCAGGTAATCGCTGATGCGGTGTTTATCACACTTGAAGTGGGTGACATACACAGGATCAAAGCGAACCAGCGTTGTCCACAGACGAATGTCTGCTTCCGTCAGGCGGTCGCCCGTCAGGTAGCGATGCTGGCCGAGGATCTGCTCAAGGCGCTCCAGCGATTCAAACACTTTTCCCACCGCGTCGTCATACGCTTCCTGGCTGGTGGCAAAGCCGGCCTTGTAGACACCGTTATTCACGTTGTCGTAAATCCAGCTGTTCAGCTCATCAATCTTATCGCGCAGCTCAACCGGATAGTAATCCCCGGCGCGGGCCCCGTGGGCATCAAACGCGGTGTTGAACATGCGGATGATCTCTGCGGACTCATTGCTGACAATGGTCTGGTTTTTCTTGTCCCACAGCACGGGTACGGTCACGCGTCCGGTGTAGTGCGGATCGGCGCGCAGATAGAGCTGATAGAGAAAATCGTGGTGGTAGAGGTCATCACCGGTGGCGGCCGGGAAATCACTGTCAAACGTCCAGCCGTTTTCCAGCATCAGGGGGTTGACTACCGAAACCGGAATTAAGGATTCGAGTCCTTTCAGCTTGCGCACAATCAGCGTGCGGTGCGCCCATGGGCAGGCCAGAGAAACATAGAGATGATAACGGTCTTTCTCAGCCGCAAAGCCGCCTTCGCCGCTTGGGCCCGGTGCGCCATCGGCGGTTAGCCAGTTACGGAAGGCCGAAACAGAGCGCTTGAAGCGTCCCCCGGTGGATTTGGTGTCATACCAGACATCCTGCCAGACGCCGTCTACGAGTTGTCCCATTTTTTTCTCCTCCGTCAATAAGCAAAAGCGAGGAGATATCTCCTCGCTTTGTGTTCATTCAGTATAGCGTGCTTACCACTTCTTATTCAGAACGCGGTCGATGCTGTATGCGCCTGGGCCAGTGATGGCCAGCAGCAGGAAGCCACCCGCGATGGTCAGGTTTTTCATGAACATCAGGGAGTTCACGCCTTCCGCAAAGTTACTGTGGAAGATGAACGCCGTCAGCAGGGTGAAGCCTGCGGTAAACAGTGCCGTGGTGCGGGTCAGGAAGCCGAACAGAACCGCCAGGCCGCCGCCGAACTCAAGGAGAATAGTCAGTGGCAGCAGGAACCCGGGAACACCCATGGCTTCCATGTATTGCTGCGTGCCCGCATAACCGGTGATTTTGCCCCAGCCTGCGGTGATAAACAGAACCGGCATCAGAATACGCGCTACCAGAACACCAACATCTTCTAATTTTTTCATTTTACTCTCCAGGAAACCACATCAGCGGCTGAACTTTATTTGTGTGCAAATTCGGGTAGATACCGCGTCTTTGCTGTCGATGGAGAGGAGTGTAAACGGGGCAGATGGGAATTGTTAGCAAGGAAAACTGTCAATCTTCTTCAAAGATATTGAGTAACGGGGGAGGGGGAAAGTGTGCCGGGTAAGCGAAACGCTACCCGGCATAAGAACTAACGCAGCTGTTGTTGACGAATCGTCGCTTTCACCAGACGCCAGGCGCTCCAGGCACCAAAGCCGCGGCGGGCCCAGCGGATCAGCATATTTGGATGACGAATCGTCCAGATAGCCATCACGCTGCTTCCGACCAGCGCCCATGAGCGCAGGCTCAGGAAGGTATTCCAGCCCCGGTCAAAACGACGCGTCGCGTCAACCCAGTCGCGACGACTGGCAGACAAATCCAGCCGTTGCTGCTGGATCTGACTGAGCAGGAATGCTTTTCGCTTCTGACGTTCGGCTTTATCGCTCACGGCTTGTCATCCTCCAGCAGGGCGCGATCGTTGGCCAGTTCCTGGCGCGTATGGCGCAGGAAAGTGGATTTGCGTGCTTTACGCATCGTCCATATGCCGCCAATCAGTGCCGCAACCAGCAGAACAACGGTGGTGGCAATCATCGCGTTGAGTCGATATTGCGGGTCAATGGCCCAGATGATTAACACCATCAGGCTCATCAGACCAAACGCGGCGAAGAGCATGGTAAGCCCGAGCATCAGCAGCATCTGGAAAAGGTTCGCTTTCTCCTCTTCCAGTTCAACCACTGCCAGTCGGACGCGCGTTTCGGCAATCCCGACCAGCGTCGTCAGAATACGCTGGCCGATGCCGAGGACGTTATTAGCAGGCCCTTGTGCGTGACGAGGATCTTCCATATTAACGACGCGTCAGGAGGACACCCAGTACCACACCTACCGCGGCACCAATCCCTACACCCGTCCACGGATTATCGCGAACATATTCGTCCGCGCGAGCTGCCGCTTCGCGGGTCTGTTTCGCCAGTGCATCACCGGTTTCACCCAGGCGATAACGGCTCTCTTTCAGCGCCTGCTCAGCTTTGCTGCGCAGTTTGCTGACCTCTTCTTTTGACTTATCTGCAGAGGAGTTCAGCACCTCTTCCAGGGTATCGGCCAGGGATTTCAGTTCAGCGCGCAGATTTTCAGACGTCGTATCTTTTGACATGATTCTCTCCTGTTGAGATTTCCGTTAACTCAATAATCGCGAGCTTCCAGCGCTTTCAGGTCGTCCTGCGCTTCTTTCAACTTCTTCTCGCGCTTAGCAATTTTTTCCGCATCCCCTTTCTCTTTCGCTTCCTGCAGGTCGTGACGGCGCTCGGCTATCTCGTCCTTCTGTTCAGCGATTTTTTTCTGGTGATCGGCACGTAGCTTGCTGTCAGAACAGTTCGCTTTCACTTCGCTCAGCGCTTTTTTGAGACCCTCAACACGATGCTGATTGTTATGCTTTTCGGCATAACTGATCTCACGCTGAATATCCTGTTCTTTCTCCTGACAGAGAGAGTTGGCGAAGGACGCTGTGCTTAAAGAAAAAAGGGCCAGAGCCAGAGTAATGCGGAATTTCATTATCGAAACCTTCCATTGTGTTGCGGCGTGAGCCGCTATCCAGAGTCAAGCGGAGTACATACATGGGGTGCTCCGCGTACTTAAGCATAGTAAGTAAACGGGGGATTCACCAAAGTGAGTGAAAAGATTCGGAATCTTGGTAATTATCCAAATCTATGCGACGAATCGCGAATCAGTGACAGCCAGGCTGCAGGCTGGTTGTCATCTTCCTGCTGGGCAATGATATAACCGTGCGGCAGCGTACGGTCGAGCACCACTTTCGCGGCGGCACTTTGCGCACGGGAATCAAACTTAATCAGTAAAACATCGTCCTGCGGGGTGATGCTCTTAAAGCGGATGCCGTTGGCATCAAGATGATGCCACACCGAAAAACCGTCAGGCACGCTGACACCCTGACTCACCGGACGAATGGCCAGCGTCGATTCCTGATGCGAAAGCGTCGTCCAGGCCAGGAACATGAGGCTGAGCAACCCCAGGGCAATCATGGCCACGGCAAAACGGCGCACGGCAAGCGGTGAGATAACCATCGTTAACCTCTGGCCCCGTATTTCTTCTTCCACAGCACCACCAGCGAACCGACCAGACCAAAGACCAGCAGAACCACCGGTAACAGCATCAGGCAGGACATGAGCTGATCTTCATATTTCATGAAGACCGGCGTTTTGCCCAGCGCATAGCCCAGCGTGGTCAGGATCAGAACCCACAGCAGGCCGCTCATCCAGTTGAAGAACTGGAAGCGGGTGCTGCTTAATCCGGAAAGACCCGCAATGGTAGGCAGCAGGGTGCGTACAAAGGCGATAAAGCGGCCGATCAGGAGCGCGGAAAGCCCGTGCTTATGGAAAAGATGGTGCGCCCGCTGGTGATAATGCGCAGGAAGGTGGGAGAGCCAGTTCTGCACCAGACGCGTATTGCCCAGCCATCGTCCCTGGATATAGCTCACCCAGCAGCCAAGGCTGGCGGCGATGGTCAGTAATAAAATGGTTTGCGGAAAGGCCATTGCCCCTTTGGCACACAGCACGCCGACGAGCACCAGTAAGCTGTCGCCCGGTAAAAAGGCAGCAGGCAGTAAACCGTTCTCAAGGAACAGAATCATAAATAAGACGAAGTAGAGCATGCCAATCATGGAAGGGTTGGCCAGCGTTTCAAAATCCTGCGCCCAGAGGGCATGCAGTAGTTGGGTCAAAAGTTCCATTCAGTGTTCCTGGAAATCGGTTAACGTCACGCCTGTTATCCGGGACAAACAGCACGGCGACATTGTTGTGATTTCATTATGGTCGCTCGCGGACACATTGAGGTGTGGCCAACACTGTTCCCTGTTAATTGGCTGGTTAGCAAGCACTAACTTACAAAATAACGAATTGAATCCAATTGTAACAAAGCCCAAGGTTCTGCGTCACAGAATTTGCAGGGGTGTGATGATTTTGGCGTAAGCCATGGAGGGGAGCGAGGGGATTTACAAAGGCTGACACTATATATGTTTTGCTTACCCACCTCTGCCAGAAGGCGCAGCGAAGCGCCTGCCAGCGAAAAGGTAAACTATTTTGCCGCACTGGCTGCCGTATCGAGATGAACGACAGGATTATCGGCAAAAAGATAGCGGTCAGCGTTAAATTCGAAGTCATCGCTGGTTTCATTGAACAGCATCTGCTTGGTGTTTTCCAGGTGCTGCCACATGGCCAGTTTTGCCGCATGTGGATCTTTGCGAATCAGCGCTTTAAGGATCTGATCGTGATCGTCGCACCAGTTATCCACGGTGCGGGAATCGATGTGATCGTGCAGTTTTTTCCAGTACGGGTTGTGAACGCGCTGAGTCCACATTTTTTCCACGATTGCCGCCAGCGCCGTGTTTTGCGTTGCCAGCGCGACCTGAACGTGGAACTGCAGGTCCCACTCTGAATCACGGAAACATTTTTCCTTGCGCGCGTTTTCCTGGATTTCCATCAGCTTCATGATGTCCTGCTTGGTCACCTGAGTCGCTGCAAATTCCGCAATATTGCTTTCGATAAGCTGGCGCGCCTGGAGCAGTTCAAACGGACCGTAGCTGGCGAATTCGAGACTTTCGTCGGCGACCGGGGAGTGTTTCGGCTGATTAGAAATCACGTGAATGCCGGAGCCTTTGCGAACTTCAACGTAGCCTTCCACTTCCAGCATGATAATCGCTTCACGCACCACGGTGCGGCTTACGCTTTTTTCATCAGCGATAAAGCGCTCAGCGGGGAGTTTATCACCGACAAGGTAGACACCTTGCTCGATGCGATCTTTCAGCTCGGCAGCAAGTTGTTGATATAAACGACGTGGTTCGGTGATTTCCATATGCGCTCCAGGCAGGGTACGGCGGATTATTTGTTATACCACTTTTGCGTGCCAGTCTCCAGATTTTGCCATGAAAAAAACCGCCCGGAGGCGGCTTCTGTGACATCAGGAGGGGCGCTAACTTTGCGTTGCCGGTCCCCCCAGGGACTCTTTTAGCACCTCTTCTGCCGACTTACTTTTCAGCACCGTCCAGATAACCACTGCACCCATCAGGTCGAAGATAGCCAGTACGGCAAACAGCGGGCTGAAGCCGATGGTGTCCGCCAGTGCACCGACCACCAGAGCAAACAGGGTGCTCGCCGTCCAGGCAGCCATACCGGTCAGGCCGTTAGCGGTAGCCACTTCGTTACGCCCAAAGACGTCAGAAGAGAGTGTAATCAGCGCACCGGACAGTGACTGGTGGGCAAAACCACCGACGCACAGCAGGGCGATTGCCACATACGGGCTGGTGAAGAGGCCGATCATGCCCGGGCCAATCATCAGCACTGCGCCCATCGTCACGACCATTTTACGGGAAACGATCAGGTTCACGCCAAACCAGCGCTGGAACAGCGGTGGCAGATAACCGCCAACGATACAGCCCAGATCGGCAAACAGCATTGGCATCCACGCGAACATCGCAATCTCTTTCAGGTTAAAGCCGTAGACCTTAAACATGAACAGCGGGATCCAGGCGTTGAAGGTCCCCCAGGCGGGTTCGGCGAGGAAGCGCGGCAGGGCGATACCCCAGAACTGACGGGTACCCAGAATCTGCCAGACCGTCATTTTTTTGCCGTTGTTGGTCTGATGCTGAGCTTCCTGACCCCCAATGATGTATTCGCGTTCGTCTTCAGACAGTTTTTTCTGATCGCGCGGGTGTTTATAGAAAATCAGCCACGCCATGGCCCACGCAAAGCTCAGTACACCAGAGATAATGAACGCCATCTGCCAGCTGTGCATCACGATAGCCCACACCACCAGCGGTGGTGCAATCATCGCACCGATGGAAGAACCGACGTTGAAATAGCCGACGGCAATAGAACGCTCTTTCGCCGGGAACCACTCAGAGCTGGCTTTCAGCCCGGCCGGGATCATTGCCGCTTCCGCTGCACCTACCGCACCACGTGCCAGCGCCAGACCGCCCCAGCTGCCTGCCAGCGCCGTGGCGCCGCAGAAAATAGCCCAGGCGATGGCGAAGAAGGCGTAGCCGATTTTGGTCCCGAGAATATCCAGAACATAGCCTGCGACAGGCTGCATGATGGTGTAAGCCGCGGAATAAGCAGCAATGATGTAGGAATATTGCTGAGTGGAGATATGCAGCTCTTCCATCAACGTCGGGGCTGCGGCTGCCACGGTGTTACGTGTCAGGTAGCCCAGCACGGTGCCTAACGTCACCAGTGCGATCATATACCAACGTAACCCTTTAATTTTACGCATCTAAAACCTCATCGTTATGTTAATTCCGTGCCTTGCACGGCAACCTCTCGACCGTGTCCGGGAGCGGTTGTGTAACGGGAGGGGCTTAACCGGGAGATGTCCCGGAACGGCCCGAACCTTGCCATAAGTAAGCGTGCATAAGTCGGTATCCGTACCGTTAAAACCGATGTTTTCACACCGGGAATGCATTCCGTCGGCTTAGTGTTTGCGACGGCGAAAAGATAACTTGTCATACAACTTTAAAAGGTGAGTGACATCACAAATGCATGATTATTTGTAGGGACATTATGTGTTACGGATAAAGCCAGTTCTGGCGCGGCCTGGCGAAGGGTTTACCTCATTTGAGGTAATTAATTTGTCTGCGTTTATTGATCTAACTCACGAAAAAATGTTCTGTCTCTGGAAATTGGTGTGATAACTTTGCAGCATCTGAGCATAAGCTTTCTGACGCTCTCGTTACGAGGAAGACGATAATGACACCGTTTATGACCGAAGATTTTCTGTTAGATATCGAATTTGCTCGCCGCCTGTACCATGACTACGCCAAAGACCAGCCAATTTTCGACTACCACTGCCATTTACCGCCGCAGCAGGTTGCCGAAAATTACCGTTTTAAAAACCTGTATGACATCTGGCTGAAAGGTGACCACTACAAATGGCGTGCGATGCGCACCAACGGCGTGGCGGAGCGCCTGTGTACCGGTGATGCAAGCGACCGCGAGAAGTTTGACGCCTGGGCGGCGACCGTTCCGCACACCATCGGCAACCCGTTATATCACTGGACGCACCTTGAGCTGCGCCGTCCGTTCGGCATCATCGGAAAGCTGCTCTCCCCGGCTACCGCCGATGAAATCTGGGAGCAGTGCAATGAATTACTGGCGCAGGATACCTTCTCCGCCCGCGGCATCATGAAGCAGATGAACGTGAAGATGGTGGGGACCACTGACGATCCGATTGACTCCCTGGAACATCACGCGGTGGTCGCCCGCGATACCTCGTTTGATATTAAAGTGCTGCCAAGCTGGCGTCCGGATAAAGCCTTTAACATCGAACAGGCGACGTTCAATGATTACATGGCGAAGCTCGCGGAAGTGTCTGACACCGACATTCGTCGTTTTGCAGACCTGCAGAGCGCGCTGACCAAACGTCTGGACCACTTCGCGGCACACGGCTGTAAAGTCTCTGACCACGCGCTGGATGTGGTGATGTTTGCGGAATCAAATGAAGCTGAGCTTGATAGCATTCTGGCACGTCGCCTGTCCGGTGAATCCCTGAGCGAGCACGAAGTGGCACAGTTCAAAACGGCGGTGCTGGTCTTCCTCGGTGCGGAATATGCTCGTCGCGGTTGGGTGCAGCAATACCACATTGGTGCCCTGCGCAATAACAACCAGCGTCAGTTTAAACTGCTGGGCGCGGACGTGGGCTTCGACTCCATCAACGATCGCCCGCTTGCGGAAGAACTCTCTAAGCTGCTGAGCAAACAGAACGAGCAAAATCTGCTGCCAAAAACCATCCTCTACTGTCTGAACCCGCGCGATAACGAAGTGCTGGGTACCATGATCGGTAACTTCCAGGGTGAAGGTATGCCAGGCAAGATGCAGTTCGGTTCCGGCTGGTGGTTCAATGACCAGAAAGACGGGATGGAGCGTCAAATGACGCAGCTGGCGCAGCTGGGTCTGTTAAGCCGCTTTGTGGGCATGCTGACCGACAGCCGTAGCTTCCTTTCTTACACGCGCCACGAATATTTCCGCCGCATTCTGTGCCAGATGATTGGCCGCTGGGTGACCGCGGGTGAGGCCCCTGCCGATATTCAGCTGCTGGGCGAAATGGTGAGAAACATCTGCTTTAACAATGCGCGCGACTACTTCGCCATTGAACTGAACTAAGGCCGTTTGAGGTTGATATGCAATACATCAAAATCCATTCGCTGGATAACGTTGCCGTCGCGCTGGCGGATCTGGCCGAAGGTGAAGTTGTCACCGTTGATAACCAGACGGTAACCCTGCGTCAGGCGGTGACTCGCGGGCATAAGTTTGCCGTAAAGCCGATCGCCCAAGGAGACAACGTTGTTAAATACGGTCTCCCGATTGGTCATGCGCTGGCGGATATTGCGCCGGGTGAGCATATTCATTCCCACAACACCCGCACCAATCTGAGCGATCTGGACGAGTACAGCTATCAACCTGATTTAGCGGCAGAAGAAGCGCAGGCGGCGGATCGCGAGGTACAGATCTACCGCCGGGCGAACGGTGAGGTGGGGATCCGCAACGAGCTGTGGATCCTTCCCACCGTCGGCTGCGTGAATGGGATCGCGCGTCAAATCCAGACGCGTTTCCTGAAAGAGACCCACGACGCCGAAGGTACGGACGGTGTGCACCTGTTCAGCCACACCTACGGTTGTTCTCAGCTTGGCGACGACCACATCAACACCCGCACCATGCTGCAAAACATGGTCCGCCACCCGAACGCGGGCGCGGTGCTGGTGATTGGCCTGGGCTGCGAGAATAATCAGGTGGATGCGTTTCGCGACACGCTGGGTGAGTTTGACCCCGAGCGCGTGCACTTTATGGTGTGTCAGCACCAGGATGATGAAGTGGAAGCGGGCATTGAGCACCTTCACCAGCTGTATGAGGTGATGCGTCACGACAGGCGTGAGCCGGGCAAGCTGAGCGAGCTGAAGTTTGGCCTGGAGTGCGGCGGGTCTGATGGCCTGTCCGGGATCACCGCGAACCCGATGCTGGGCCGCTTCTCAGATTATGTGATCGCCAACGGCGGTACGACGGTGCTGACAGAAGTGCCGGAAATGTTCGGTGCTGAGCGTATTCTGATGAGCCACTGTCGCGACGAAGAGACGTTTGAGAAGACCGTCACCATGGTGAACGACTTCAAACAGTACTTTATCGCCCACAACCAGCCGATTTATGAAAACCCGTCTCCGGGTAACAAAGCGGGCGGGATCACCACGCTTGAAGAGAAGTCTCTCGGCTGCACGCAAAAAGCGGGCGCCAGCCCGGTGGTTGATGTCCTGCGCTACGGTGAACGTCTGAAAACGCACGGTCTGAATTTGCTCAGCGCACCGGGTAACGATGCGGTTGCGACCAGCGCGCTGGCCGGCGCCGGCTGCCACATGGTGCTGTTCAGCACCGGGCGCGGGACACCGTACGGTGGCTTTGTGCCGACGGTCAAAATCGCGACCAACAGCGAGCTGGCAGCGAAGAAAAAACACTGGATCGACTTTGATGCAGGCCAGTTAATCCACGGCAAAGGGATGCCGCAGTTACTGACGGAATTCGTGGATACCATTGTAGAGTTTGCCAACGGCAGACAGACCTGTAACGAGAAGAATGACTTCCGCGAACTGGCGATCTTCAAGAGTGGCGTGACGCTGTAAGTGTGGTGCGGGTGATGCCCTCACCCCTGTGGAGAGGGTCAAACACTAAAACGGCAACCTTCGGTTGCCGTTTTGCTTTACGTTTTGTCACCGGGCTTTTGTTTACCCGCGTAACGCGTTCTTCGCTAAACGCGCGTCTTCCGCCTGGCATGCCGCTGCGGTGAACAGCACGTCCGTTGAGGAGTTCAGCGCGGTTTCGCAGGAGTCCTGCAATACACCGATGATAAAGCCGACGGCCACTACCTGCATGGCAATCTCATTCGGGATACCGAACATATTGCACGCCAGTGGGATCAGCAGCAGCGAACCACCCGCCACACCCGATGCACCACACGCACACAGCGACGCCACCACGCTCAGCAACAGCGCCGTGGGCAGATCGACCGGAATGCCCAGCGTATGCACAGCCGCCAGCGTCAGCACGGTAATGGTAATTGCCGCACCCGCCATATTCACGGTCGCACCCAGCGGGATGGAAACCGAGTAGGTGTCGCGATCCAGATTCAGCTTCTCCGCCAGCGCCATGTTAACCGGAATGTTTGCCGCAGAACTGCGGGTGAAGAACGCATACACACCGCTCTCGCGCAGGCAGGTTAACACCAGCGGATACGGGTTACGGCGGATCTGCCAGAACACCAGCAGCGGGTTAATTACCAGCGCAACCAGCAGCATGCAACCAATCAGTACCACCAGCAACTGCGCATAGCCCAGCAGTGCGCCAAAGCCGGTGGTCGCCAGTGTGGAAGAGACCAGACCGAAGATGCCAATTGGCGCAAAGCGAATCACGATTTTGACCATAAAGGTCACGGCGTTCGACACGTCGTTGACCAGGTTTTTCGTTGTTTCGTTGCCGTGACGCAGGGCAAAACCAAGACCGATCGCCCAGACCAGGATGCCGATGTAGTTAGCGTTCATCAGTGCCGTAATCGGGTTAGAGACCATGCTCATCAGCAGGCCGCGCAGCACTTCCACAATACCGGATGGCGGGGTGATATCACCCGCAGCGCTGGTCAGGTGCAGCGAGGAAGGGAACAGGAAGCTGAAAACGACGGCTGTTAAGGCTGCAGAGAAGGTGCCCAGCAGATACAGGAACAAGATAGGGCGAATGTTGGTTTTTTGTCCGTGTTGATGATTGGCAATTGACGCCATGACCAGCATCAGCACCAGCACCGGTGCCACGGCTTTCAGTGCGCCAACGAAAATGGTGCCAAGCAGCCCCGTCGCTTCCGCAGCCGGTTTTGACACCATTGCCAGCAGAATCCCCAGTACCAGCCCTACCAGAATTTGTTTAACGAGACTGCCTTGCGCCAGGCGCGCAAAGAGACCAGTTGATTGTGTGCTCATAAAAATTCCTAAGTGAAATTGCGTTCCATCCTTTATGTGCTCTAAGTCACATTTATGTCCGGATGTAAGAAAATGTTTGCCTGGTTGAGTATAGGGAAACCGGATGCGGAGGGAAGCGTAAAATGCTGCATTTTACGTGTTGTGTCATAGTTTTTAACTATTCATTCACAAAAGTGTGCTGGCCCTCTCCCTGGGGGGAAGAGGGCCAGCGTAAAGGCAGCAGGAAGGAGCGTAATTACTCCATCTGTTGCTTCTTATCGTGCTGACGATTAACCCAGGTATTGATAAGCAACGTCACGATCAGAATGCCAAACACCACACCGAGCGAGATAGCGATAGGGATGTGGTAGAAATCGACAATCAGCATCTTGATACCGATAAACACCAGAATCACCGACAGACCATATTTCAGCATTGAGAAGCGCTCAGCCGCGCCTGCCAGCAGGAAGTACATGGCACGCAGACCGAGGATGGCGAACAGGTTAGATGTCAGCACAATGAACGGGTCAGTGGTGACCGCGAAGATAGCCGGAATGCTGTCTACCGCGAAAATCACATCGCTCAACTCAACCAGAATCAGCACCAGCAGCAGCGGCGTGGCAAAAAGCAGGCCGTTCTTACGCACGAAGAAGTGCTCGCTCTCGATCTTGTCGGTCATGCGCAGATGACCACGGATCCACTTCACCAGCGGACGGTCGCCAATGGCGGAGCCATCTTCTTTTGCCAGCGCCATTTTGATCCCGGTGAACAGCAGGAATGCGCCAAAGACATACAGCAGCCATTCGAACTGCGTGATCAGCCAGCTTCCGGCGAAGATCATAATCGTACGCAGAATAATCGCACCCAGCACGCCGTACACCAGCACGCGACGCTGCAGGGCCGCAGGCACGGCAAAGTAGCTGAACAGCATCAGCCAGACGAAGACGTTATCGACCGCCAGGGCTTTTTCAATCAGATAGCCGGTGAGGAACGCGAGCGCCTGAGGATCGGCAACCGCGCGGCCTTCCGTTGAGGCCAGGTACCACCAGAAGGCAGCACAGAAGAGCAGGGAGAGGGTGACCCACACCAGTGACCAGGCCGCAGCCTGTTTCATCGTCATGCCATGTGCGCCGCGACGCCCCTGCAAAAAGAGGTCGATCGCCAGCATGATGAGCACGACAACCGCGAATCCGCCCCACAACATGGGAGTGCCGACAGAATGCATACTATTTTCCTTACACATAAAAAACAAAAACGGCCATGGTCAGAAGACGATAGCCGTTAGCTTTTTATGCATAGACCTCGCCTTCCGGCAAGGTCTCACTTACAACCAAAAAGACGGGCTTTTTGATTGCCCGGCGACCGGATGCGGTTTTGCACGCATCGTAATGACGATCCACCGGCAAGGAAGTTACTCCCCTTTGCAGGTAACAAAATATGTCAGACCAGTGATTTCGTCAATGGTCTGCACCGTTTCATTACACAGCTTTACGCGATAGCTTCTGCGCCCACGCCATCTGCAGGGAAGACCACGCCGGTTTGACGGCGGATCTCGGTTTGCAGTTTCGCCGTGGTGCGGCTGACCGCCAGCCCAGGGTGATTCACTTCGTTGTCTTCCACCAGACGGGCGAAGACCTCTGCCTCATAGAGCATAGTGTTAATATGCTGAGGCTGCGTCAGCTCCTGCGCTTTGCCGCCGCGTGGGACAATGCTCAGCTTCTGACACTCGGAAATCTTCTCGATAACCAGTGAGCCCGCTTCGCCCTGAATTTCGCTGGGCAGAACGGAATCGCTCACCTTGGAGTGCTGCAGCGTAACGCTGAAATCACCGTAATCCAGCACCACGATGCCGTGCGCATCCACACCGCTTTCCAGCAGGCTGGCCGTGGCGGTGACGCCGTGCGGCTCGCCCCACAGCGCCACGGCAGAGGCCAGACAGTAAAAACCGATGTCCATAATCGAGCCGTTAGAGAAGGCCGGGTTAAAGGTGTTCGGGTTTTCACCGTCCAGATAACGCTGATAGCGCGACGAGTACTGGCAGTAATTAATAAACGCTTTACGCACTTTGCCAATCTTCGGCAGAGACTGCTGTAACAGCAGGAAGTTTGGCAGGCTTGCGGTTTTGAACGCTTCGAACAGCACCACCTGATTGTCGCGGGCAAGCTGAATCGCGGCTTCCACTTCCTGAATGTTCGAGGCCAGCGGCTTCTCGCAAATCACATGTTTTTTATGGCTAAGAAACAGCGACGTTTGCGGAAAGTGCAGGGAGTTTGGGCTGGCGATGTAGACCGCGTCAATGGCGTCACTTTGCGCCATCTCATCGAGCGACGTGAACAGATGTTCAACCAGATAGTCGTTCGCGAAACTCTGCGCCTGCTCCAGGCTGCGAGAATAGACTGCGGTGAGCTTAAATTTGCCGGTTTCATGGGCGGCGTCGACGAACTGGCGGGTGATCCAGTTCGTGCCAATAACTGCGAAACGTATCATAAACGTTTACGTACTCCGTAGCAGGGAACCTTTAGCCACTGTAGCACGTGATTATTGCAAAACCAGTGCGCTACTGCGCATTACTCTTTAACGATAAATGCGTAAGCCATAAACGGGTATCGAACTCCAGCTGGTGGTACTGCGGCTCCATATGGCAGCACAGGGAGTAGAAGGCCTTGTCGTGCTCTTTTTCCTTCAGGTGTGCCAGCTCATGCACCACGATCATCCGCAAGAACGCTTCCGGCGCGTGACGAAACACGGTAGCAACGCGGATCTCCGCTTTCGCTTTGAGCTTGCCGCCCTGAACACGGGAAACGGCAGTGTGCAGGCCGAGCGCGTTTTTCAGCACATGGATCTTGTTGTCGTACATCACCTTATTGATGGGTGGCGCGCTCTTCAGATAGGTGTTTTTCAGATCCTGGGTATACTGCCAGAGCGCCTTATCGGTCGCGAAGTCATGCGTCCCCGGATAGCGTTTTTCCAGCACCGTGCCCAGCTTTTGCTCGGCAATTAAGCTGCGAACCTGAGAAAGTAAGTTCTCCGGGTAGCCCTGGAGATAAGTTAGTTGGTTCATCAACGCCCCAATTTGACAATAAAACGGGTATACTCACGCACCCTTTTCAGGGATAACGCCGAAATTTTACCATTCAGGAGGGCCGATGAGCCACTTAGACAACGGTTTCCGTTCACTCAACCTTAAACGTTTCCCGGAAACGGACGACGTTAACCCGCTTCAGGCGTGGGAAGCGGCGGATGAATATCTGCTGCAACAGTTGGATGACACTGAAATCAGCGGCCCGGTTTTGATCCTGAATGACGCATTTGGCGCGCTGGGCTGTGTTCTGGCAGAACACACGCCTTACAGCATCGGTGATTCCTACTTGAGCGAGCTGGCGACGCGGGAAAACCTGCGCCACAACGACATCGACGAATCCAGCGTTAAGTTCCTCGACAGCACCGCGGACTACCCGCAGGAGCCGGGCGTGGTGCTGATCAAAGTGCCGAAAACAATGGCGCTGCTGGAACAACAATTGCGCGCACTGCGCAACGTCGTAACCCCACAAACGCGTATTATCGCGGGGGCCAAGGCGCGTGATATCCATACCTCAACGCTGGAACTGTTCGAGAAAGTGCTCGGCCCAACCACCACGACGCTGGCCTGGAAAAAAGCGCGCCTCATTAACTGTACTTTCAGTGCCCCCGAACTGGCCGACGCGCCAGAAACCCTGAGCTGGACGCTGGAAGGCACTGACTGGACAATCCACAACCACGCGAACGTATTCTCCCGCACCGGCCTTGATATCGGGGCGCGTTTCTTTATTGAAAATCTGCCGGATAACCTGGAAGGCGAAATCGTCGATCTGGGCTGTGGTAACGGTGTGATTGGCCTGACGCTGCTGGCGAAGAACCCTGAAGCGAGCGTTGTATTTAGTGATGAGTCGCCGATGGCGGTGGCCTCCAGTCGTCTGAACGTTGAAACCAACATGCCGGACGCGCTGGATCGTTGCGAGTTTATGATTAATAACGCGCTGTCGGGCGTTGAGCCGTTCCGCTTTAATGCCGTGTTCTGTAATCCCCCGTTCCACCAGAAACACGCCCTGACGGATAACGTCGCCTGGGAGATGTTCCACCATGCACGCCGCTGCCTGAAAATTAACGGCGAGCTGTATATCGTGGCGAACCGTCACCTGGACTACTTCCACAAGCTGAAGAAAATCTTCGGTAACTGCACCACGGTTGCCACCAACAACAAGTTCGTGGTGCTGAAATCCGTCAAGCTGGGTCGCCGCCGCTAACGCGGGGCGCTGAGTTTACACCGGCCTGCCTCGCGTGCAGGCCCGGTGAGCGTTGCGTCACTCAGAGACTCAAGGCCAGCGTTGTGCCCTGCGCAATGGCGCGTCGCGCATCCAGCTCCATCGCCACGTCGCATCCGCCGATCAGGTGTACCGTTTTTCCCGCCTCACGTAGCGGATCCACCAGATCGCGCTTCGGCTCCTGACCCGCACACAAAATCACATGATCCACCTGCAGCAGCTGCGGCTCACCGCCGATCAGCACGTGCAGCCCCGCATCATCGATCTTCTGATAGCTCACCGACGGTATCATCTTCACCCCGCGAGAGAGCAGGGTTGCGCGATGGATCCAGCCCGTGGTTTTGCCCAGGCCTTCACCGGGTTTGCTGGCTTTACGCTGCAGCATGACGATCTGACGCGGGCTTTTCGGCAGCTGGGGTCCTTCCGGTCGCAAGCCGCCGGACTGGTTAAGGCTGGTGTCGATACCCCATTCCACGCAGAAGTCGGCAATGTTCTGGCTGGTGGGTTCGCCCGGCTGACTTAAGTACATCGCGGTATCGAACCCGATCCCGCCGCAGCCGATGATCGCCACTTTTGCCCCCACCGGCGCTTTGTCACGCAAAACGTCCAGATAGCTCAGGACTTTCGGATGATCGATGCCCTCGATCGCAGGCCTGCGTGGTGCGATCCCGCTCGCCAGGATCACCTCATCGTAATCCATTACATCCGCCGGATTTACAAACTGGTTGAGGCGAAGATCCACGCCCGTCAGGTCGATCATTCGGCGGTAATAGCGCAGGGTTTCGTAAAATTCTTCTTTGCCCGGGATCTGTTTGGCGATATTGAACTGCCCGCCAATCTCAGCGGCGGCATCGAACAACGTCACGCTGTGGCCGCGCGAGGCGGCATTCACCGCAAACGCCAGACCCGCCGGGCCGGCACCGACCACGGCCAGGCGTTTTTTATGCACCGCCGGGAAAATCGGCATTTTGGTTTCGTGGCAGGCGCGGGGGTTGACCAGACACGAAGTGACCTTGCCAACAAAAATCTGATCCAGACAGGCCTGATTACAGCCGATGCAGGTGTTAATCTCATCTGCACGCCCGCTCTGCGCTTTGGAAAGCAGCTCGGCATCTGCAAGGAACGGACGCGCCATGGAGACCATGTCGGCATCACCGGCGGCGATCACATTTTCCGCCACCTGCGGGTCGTTAATGCGGTTAGTGGTCACCAGCGGGACAGACACTTTCCCTTTCAGCTTGCGCGTGACCCAGCTGAACGCCGCGCGTGGCACCGGCGTGGCGATGGTCGGAATACGCGCCTCGTGCCAGCCGATGCCGGTATTGATGATGGTCGCGCCGGCGGCTTCAATCGCCTGCGCCAGTTGCACGGTTTCGTCGAACGTCCCGCCACCTTCCACCAGATCGAGCATCGACAGGCGGTAGATAATAATAAAATCCGCCCCGGCACGTTCACGCACGGCACGCACCACTTCCACTGCAAAGCGCATGCGGCGCGCGTAATCGCCACCCCACTCATCGTCGCGCTGGTTTGTGCGGGCCGCGAGGAATTCGTTGATCAGGTAGCCTTCCGAGCCCATCACCTCAACACCGTCATAGCCCGCTTCACGCGCCAGTGCCGCACAGCGGGCGAAGTCGTCAATCAGCGTCAGGATCTCATCGTGGCTGAGGGCATGGGGCGTAAAGCGGTTAATCGGGGCCTGAATGGCCGACGGTGCGACCAGATTCGGTTGATAGCTGTAACGCCCGGTGTGCAGGATCTGCAGGGCAATTTTCCCGCCCTCCCGGTGAACGGCGTCAGTGACCACGCGATGATGCGGCAGCTGGCTGGCGTCGTTCAGCACCGCACCGCCTTCCATCCCCACGCCAGAAGGCGCAGGGGCCACCCCGCCGGTAACAATCAGCGCCACCCCGTGACATGCACGCTCGGCATAGAAGGCCGCCAGACGTTCGGCCCCGTCCGGATGTTCTTCAAGCCCGGTATGCATTGAGCCCATCAGCACGCGGTTTTTAAGGGTGGTGAACCCCAGATCGAGGGGGGTAAATAACGACGGGTAGTGGCTCATAGTCTCTTCCAGTGTAAAATTATTGTTATGTGGTCGGATGAGTTACTAATTTAGCCAGCGATGAGTAAAAGGGAAAAGGGGAATGCGGCGATTGTGATGGGATTCAAATATTGGTGTGGCCTGACCCCCTCTCCCTGAGGGAGAGGGGGCGTTATAGCTCTCAGGGAGAGGGGGCACGCACTAAACCCGGTGCCTGCCACATCGATGTCGTCAGTCCGCTGTCCACCAGCCCAAGCTGGTCGGCATAAACGGCCTGCCACTTCTGCATCATACCGTCGTACAACTCCCGGTGCGCCGGGTTTGGCGTGAACTCGCGGCTCCATTTCACCAGCCGTTCGCCTGTCGCCGCCATATCCGAAAACAGCCCGGCTCCTGTTCCGGCAGCAATCGCGCAGCCCAGCGCTGTCGCCTCTTTCACTTGCGGGACGCGCACCGGCAGACCGGTCACGTCGCTTAAAATCTGGCTCCACAACGCGCCTTTCGAGCCACCGCCTGCAAACACCAGACCGTCGAACGTTACCCCTGAGAACCGTGAAATCTGCGTCAGGTTACACGCCGAGACAATCGCCGCGTTCTCTTCCAGCGCACGGAATAGCGTGGCTTTGTTGCATTTTTCCGGGTCGATGGAGAGGTTAATAAAAGACGGCGCGGCGTGATACCACTGCTTGAAGTGCATAGCATCTGAGAAGATCGGCATAACACCGTGTGAACCGGCAGGCACGCGGCTGGCCATCTCCTCAAGCAGGGAGTAAGTGTCCATTCCCATCCGCTCCGCGATGAGTTTCTCTTCCGCGCAGAAGGCGTCACGGAACCAGCGCATGGTCAGGCCGGTAAAGAAGCTGATCGACTCCGCCTGCGCCATGCCGGGGATCACATGCGGATTCACGCGGATGTTCATCTCCGGGTCGGTGCGTACCTGCGGCAGGTTGACCACCTGCTGCCAGAAGGTACCGCCCAGCACGGCCGTTTGCCCGGCCCGCACGACGCCTAACCCAAGACAGCCAAGCTGCACGTCGCCACCGCCCATCACCACCGGCGTGCCTTCGCGCAGGCCGCTCTGCTGTGCGGCATCTTTGGTGATCGCACCGAGCACGGTACCGGTCTCCTTCACCGGAGAGAGGATATCGGCACGCAGCCCGGCCATGTCGAGCAGCGCCGGACGCCAGTCGCGGGAGAAGAGATCCAGCATACCGGTAGTCCCGGCATTGGACGGATCAACGGCCAGCTCGCCGGACAGTTTTGCCGCCAGCCAGTCGCTTATCATGGTGATCGTGGCGGCTTTGCGATAGATGTCCGGACGATGGTGCGCCAGCCACAGCAGGCGCGGCATGGCGCTCAGGGCCAGGGTCTGGCCGGAGACGTCATACACTTCGGATTCAAAACGGTAGTCGTGGATCTCTTTGAGTTCGGCTACCTCGCGGCTGGCGCGGGCATCGACGTTGGCGCACGCCCAGATGGCGTCGCCGTTGCGGTCATACAGCACGATCCCCTCGCGCATTGAGCAGCAGGCCACGGACTGGATATCCGCTGCGCTCAGGCGGGCGCGCTCCAGCGCCTGATGAATACACTGGCAGGTGAGTCGCCAGTTAATGTCGAGATCAAACTCCATCGAGCCCGGCACATTCTCCACGCTCAGGTGTTTCCACTCGGCCTGGCCAACGGCAACCTGGTTGCCCTGCAAATCGAAAATTACGGCGCGAACGCTGCCTGTCCCTGCATCTAACGCTAAAAGGTAACTCATGAGCATGCCTCGTGTCAGGCGCAGGACAGGCTCTTAGCTCGCCAGAGCCAGCACCGCGCGGGCTGTCGTCTCCTCCGTCACCAGGCCATTAATACGGCGGCCTTTGAGTGCGGCATAAATCGCATCGGCTTTCTCTTCACCTCCGGCCACGCCAACGATGGTGGGCAACTGCGCCAGTTCATCGAGCGTGACGCCCAGTAATTCCCGGTGGATCTCCAGCTCGTGCACGCATTCCCCTTCGGCGTTCAGGAAATAGCCAAGGATATCGCCCACCGCCCCTTTGCGGGCGTACATCAGCTGTTCACCTTCGCTGATATAGCCGGAGCGCAATATAGTGGCGTCCCGGCGCTGGTTTACTGAACCAATGCCTACCACCGCCACATCGGCCGCGGCGGCGGCGAGGATCACGTCCCGCACGCTGGATTCGCGTTTTAGGATCCCGGCCACTTCGGCGGAGGAAACGCGAAGCGGGGCGGGGATCATGCTGACGCTGCAGGCGGCATCAAGCTGACCGATGCCCGTCATATACGGCCCAACACCGCCGGAGAGCGTCACCAGGCGGATCTGCTGCGAGCTGATAAAACCGCTTAAGTGCTGCAGGCTGCTCATGGTGGTTTCACCAAATCCCACCGCCAGCAGCTGGCCGGGCTCCAGCACGCCCATCAGCGATTGTGCCGCACCAATGCCCAGCCGGACATTCATGGGCGGGGTATTCAGGGCCGGCAACACGCGAACCAGCTTGAGCCCGAAGCGTTGCTGCAGCTCGGTTTCCAGCGCCAGACACCCCTCATAACGGGAGTTGATCTGCACGCGGATCACCCCGGACTGGCGTCCTTTCTCCAGCAGACGCGAGATCTTCAGGCGCGGCAGTCCGAGCCGCTCGCCGATGTCATTCTGGGTTAATCCGTCGTGGTAGTAGCACCAGGCGACGCGGGCAACCAGCTCTTCTTCCGCCAGTGCCAGCCCGGCAAAACGACCTTCTTCCGCAGTGCGTTTATCGCTCATAATTGAACTCTTATAAAAATTTAGATCATATGTTCGTGATCGCGCAGAAAGAAAGTGTGAACCACGCGACAAAACAGATCTTTTAGATTGATTTGTGTCTGTGTGGATCTTAATCGATAAATTTGTGATCCCTGCACGGTTCTAAATATAGTTCACCGTCTACGCTTTTGAACATTATTAAATCTAAAAATCATTTGTTCAATAGCGGAGCGATAATGACGCCACTTATCGAAGCACGTGATATCAGCAAGCAGTTCTCCGGCGTACCGGTCCTGAAAGGTATTCATTTCACGCTGCTTGCGGGTCAGGTGCATGCGCTGATGGGCGGTAACGGCGCGGGAAAATCAACGCTGATGAAAATCATCGCCGGGGTGGAAACGCCAGACAGCGGTGAACTTTCGGTTGACGGCCACGCGTTTGCGCGGCTTTCGCCCGCGCAGGCCCACAGGCTGGGGATTTATCTGGTGCCGCAGGAACCCCTGCTTTTCCCCAACCTGACGGTGCGGGAAAACATCCTTTTCCGCCTGCCGCGTGAGGCCGGTATGGGGGAACGGCTGGCGGAGAAACTCCAGCAGCTGCAGTGTCAGCTCACTCTTGATGCCACCGCCAGCACCCTGGAAGTGGCGGATCAACAGATGGTGGAGATCCTGCGCGGCCTGATGCGTAACGCGAAGATCCTGATCCTTGATGAACCCACGGCGTCGCTCACCCCGGGGGAAACCGAACGGCTGTTCCGCCAGATCCGCGCGTTGCAGGCGCTGGGCGTCGGCATTGTTTTTATCTCGCACAAATTACCGGAGATCCGCCAGCTGGCGAGCCACGTCTCGGTAATGCGCGACGGCGCGATCGTGCTCAGCGGTGAAACTGCACAGTTTGACGATAACGCCCTGATTGCGGCCATGACGCCGGTGAGCCGCGAAAAAGGATTAAGTGATGCACAAAAACTGTGGCTGGCGCTGCCGGGCAATCGCCGCACGCAGCCGCAGGATTTCCCGGTGCTGCGGGTGGAAGAGCTTACCGGTGAGGGATTTATCGATCTCAGCATGGAAATCTATGCCGGGGAAATAGTTGGCCTCGCCGGGCTGGTCGGATCCGGGCGCACCGAATTTGCGGAAACGCTGTATGGGCTGCGCCCGGTGCGCGGTGGACGAGTCTGGCTGGAAAATCAGGAAATAACCGGCGAACCCGTGGCGGCACGGCTGGAGAAAGGGCTGGTCTACCTGCCAGAGGACCGACAGGTTTCCGGCTTGTTCCTGGATGCGCCGATTCGCTGGAACACCGTGGCGCTGAATGAGCCCTCGGTCTGGCAGCAGCGCAAACGGGAGTCGGCGGTGGTGGAGCGCTATCACCGGGCGCTGGGGATCAAGCTTAACCATGCGGATCAAACCGTGCGCACGCTTTCCGGCGGCAACCAGCAGAAGGTGTTGCTGGCGCGCTGTCTGGAGGCGAACCCGCTGCTGTTGATCGTCGATGAACCGACACGCGGAGTGGATGTGTCGGCGCGGGCCGATATCTATCAGCTCATCAAAAGCGTGGCGGCGCAGAACGTGGCGGTGCTGATGATCTCAAGCGATCTGGATGAGTTCCCCGGGCTTGCCGATCGCGTGCTGGTGATGCACCAGGGCGTGCTGAGCGGCGAGTTGTCCCGGCACGCGGTCAGTCTCGACAGAATGATGGCGCTGGCATTCGGAGGGCAGTCATGAAGACCTTACTGAAAAATCGCGAACTGAGCGCGTTCATCGCCATTCTGGCGTTGTTCGCGGTGCTGGTGGGGCTCAATCCGGCCTATTTCAGCCTGCAAACGCTGGGGATGATCTTCGCCAGTTCGCAAATCCTGATCCTGCTGGCGCTCGGCGCCGCGCTGGTGATGTTGACCCGCAATATTGATGTTTCCGTCGGCTCTACCGTCGGGCTGTCTGCCATTGCCGTGGGGGTGGCTCTGAACAGCGGCTACACCCTGCCGGTATCGATCCTCTTTGCGCTGTCGATTGGCGCACTGGCGGGAGCATTTAACGGTTTTCTGGTGGTGGGGCTGCGTATTCCGGCAATCGTGGCCACCCTCGGCACGCTGGGCCTCTATCGCGGGGCGATGCTGCTGTGGACGGGAGGAAAGTGGATTGAAGGGCTACCGCCGAGCCTGAAATCGCTCTCTGAACCTGCCGCTATGGGTATTTCACCGCTCGGAATGGGCGTGGTGTTTTTAGCCGCGGTCGGCGCATGGACGTTGTCGCGCACCGCCTTCGGACGCGATTTCTACGCCGTGGGCGACAACCTTGCCGCCGCACGCCAGCTGGGCGTGGCGGTGAACCGGACGCGAATGATCGCTTTTACGCTGAACGGCATGCTGGCCGCGTGTGCGGGGATTGTCTTCGCTTCGCAGATTGGCTTTGTACCTAACCAGACCGGCAGCGGGCTGGAGATGAAAGCCATTGCCGCCTGCGTACTCGGGGGGATCTCTCTGCTGGGCGGTACCGGGACGCTTATTGGCGCCTTACTGGGGGCTTTTTTCCTGACTCAAATCGACACCGTGTTGGTGCTGTTCAGGCTGCCCGCGTGGTGGAATGACTTTATCGCCGGGCTGGTGCTGCTCGGTGTGCTGGTGCTCGACGGGCGTTTGCGCCAGGCGCTGGCCCGGCATCAGCGGGCACTCAAGTACAGCCGCTTCCAGCCCGGTAACAAAGGGGGGAAGCATGTCACCCCGTTTACGAAACACAAAAAAGAGGTGGCGTAAATGAAGCTTAACTGGGAAAGCGCGCTGCTGATATTACTGGTGCTGGAAATTCTGCTCTTTGGGGCCATCAATCCGCGCATGCTCGATATCAACATGCTGCTGTTCAGCACCAGTGATTTTATCTGCATTGGCATTGTGGCGCTGCCGCTCACCCTGGTGATCATCAGCGGCGGCATTGATATTTCTCTCGGTTCGACCATCGGCCTGTGTGCCATCGCGCTGGGGGTGATGATGCAGGCGGGCTGGCCGATGGCGCTG
The DNA here is from genome assembly GCF_041360735.1 of Enterobacter sp. RCC_40. Taxonomy (NCBI): domain Bacteria; kingdom Pseudomonadati; phylum Pseudomonadota; class Gammaproteobacteria; order Enterobacterales; family Enterobacteriaceae; genus Enterobacter; species Enterobacter sp. RCC_40. Next base: position 282,110 of record NZ_JBFUPR010000004.1, on the reverse strand, counting down.
GCCATACCGTTGACGCTGCTGCTCGGCCTGCTGTGCGGTCTGGTCAACGCTGCGCTGATCCACTACACCGGCATCAGCCCACTGGTTATCACCCTTGGCACGCTCTATCTCTACGGCGGCGGAGCACTGTTGCTCTCCGGCATGGCGGGGGCGACCGGTTACGAAGGCATCGGTGGCTTCCCGGACAGCTTTACCGCGTTCGCTAACCTCACGTTCCTGGGGTTGCCAATCCCGCTGGTGCTGTTCGCCGTGATTACCGTCTTCTTCTGGCTGATTACCCATCGCGGACGCTTTGGCCGCCATCTGTTTTTGATTGGGCAGAACCCGCGCGCGGCGCGCTATGCGGCGCTCTCGGTCAACGGGATGCCCTACGCCCTGTATGGCCTGGTGGGCGTCGCTTCGGCCATTGCTGCGCTGGTGATGGTCTCCTATTTCGGTTCGGCGCGTTCGGATTTGGGACGCGATTTACTGATGCCTGCACTGACCGCAGCTGTCCTCGGGGGCGCCAATATCTATGGCGGTTCGGGGTCGGTAATCGGTACGGCCCTGGCGGCGTTGCTGGTGGGGTATCTGCAGCAGGGTTTACAGATGGTCGGCATCCCCAACCAGGTGTCGAGCGCGCTGTCAGGGGCGCTGTTGGTTGTGGTGGTGATGGGACGTTCACTGAGTTTGCACCGTGAATGGGTGCGCTCTCTCCTCACAAAACATACCCGGAGCGTAAGATGAAAACAAAACTGATAGTCCTGGCGATGGCACTCAGCTTCGCGTCGGCACAGGCCGCGGACCGCATCGCCTTTATCCCCAAGCTGGTGGGCGTTGGCTTCTTTACCAGCGGCGGCAATGGCGCGAAAGAGGCGGGTAAAGATCTCGGCGTGGACGTCACCTACGACGGCCCGACCGAGCCCAGCGTCTCAGGCCAGGTGCAGCTCATCAATAACTTCGTTAACCAGGGCTATAACGCCATTATCGTTTCGGCGGTGTCGCCGGATGGCCTCTGCCCGGCGCTGAAGCGCGCGATGCAGCGTGGCGTCAAAGTACTGACCTGGGACTCCGACACCAAACCGGAATGCCGCAGCATCTACATCAACCAGGGCACCCCGGCGCAGCTTGGCGGCCTGCTGGTCGACATGGCCGGTAAACAGGTCACCAAACCGAATGCCAAAGTGGCGTTCTTTTACTCCAGCCCGACCGTTACCGACCAGAACCAGTGGGTGAAAGAGGCGAAGGCCAAAATCGAGAAAGATCATCCGCAGTGGCAGGTCGTGACCACGCAGTTTGGCTATAACGATGCCACCAAATCGCTACAAACCGCCGAGGGGATCTTAAAAGCGTATCCGGATCTGGATGCGATCATCGCCCCGGATGCCAACGCCCTGCCGGCGGCGGCGCAGGCGGCGGAAAACCTGAAGCGAGAAGGGGTGGCGATTGTCGGCTTCAGCACGCCTAACGTGATGCGTCCGTACGTAGAGCGCGGCACGGTGAAAGCCTTCGGCCTGTGGGATGTGGTGCAACAGGGCAAAATTGCGGTCAATGTCGCCGATCGGTTGTTGAAAAAAGGCGATCTTAACGTTGGCGACAGCGTGGACGTGAAAGATATCGGTACGCTGAAGGTCGAGCCGAACAGCGTGCAGGGCTACCAGTATGAAGCGAAGGGCAACGGCATTGTGCTGCTGCCGGAGCGGGTGGTGTTTACCAAAGAGAACATCAACAAATACGATTTCTGACGGGGGAGCAAATGGCTGATTTAGACGACATCAAAGACGGCAAAGATTTTGGCATCGGCACACCGCAGCAGAACGTGCCGTTTACCCTGAAGGGATGCGGCTCGCTGGACTGGGGAATGCAGTCCAGGCTGGCGCGCATCTTCAACCCAAAAAGCAACCGCACGGTGATGCTGGCCTTTGATCACGGCTATTTCCAGGGACCGACGACCGGCCTTGAGCGTATCGATCTCTCTATCGCCCCGCTGTTTGGGGAAACCGACGTGCTGATGTGCACCCGCGGTATTTTGCGCAGCCAGGTGCCTGTCGCCACCAATAAACCCGTCGTGTTGCGCGCCTCCGGCGGCAATTCGATTTTAGGGGAACTTTCCAACGAGTGCGTGGCGGTGGCGATGGAAGATGCGCTGCGCCTGAACGTCTGCGCGGTGGCGGCGCAGGTGTACATCGGCAGTGAATTTGAACATCAGTCGATCAACAACATCATCAAACTGGTGGATGCCGGTGCGCGCTATGGCATGCCGACCCTGGCGGTAACGGGTGTTGGCAAAGAGATGGCGCGCGACGCGCGGTATTTCTCGCTTGCCAGCCGTATCGCGGCCGAGATGGGGGCGCAGTTCGTCAAAACCTATTATGTCGACGAAGGGTTTGAAAAAGTAACCGCCAGCTGCCCGGTGCCGATCGTGATTGCCGGAGGCAAAAAGCTGCCGGAGCACGACGCGCTGGAGATGTGCTGGCGGGCGATTGACCAGGGGGCGTCCGGGGTGGACATGGGTCGCAATATCTTCCAGTCCAGCGCCCCGCTGGCCATGCTGAAAGCGGTGAAAAAAGTGGTACATGAGAACATGAGCGCGCGGGACGCGTTCCAGTTCTGGCAGGAAGAGAAACAGGGAGAAGCAAAATGAACGTGACATTAGTGGAAATCAACATCAAACCCGAGCGGGTCGATGAGTTTCTGGAGGTGTTTCGCGCTAACCACGAAGGGGCGATTCAGGAGCCGGGCAATCTGCGCTTTGATGTTTTACAGGATCCGCGCGTGAAAACCCGGTTCTTTATCTACGAGGCCTACAAGGATGAAGAGGCGGTGCTGGCGCACAAGAAAACCCCGCACTATCTGGCCTGCGTGGATAAGCTTGAGGACCTGATGTCAGAGCCGCGCAAAAAACGCAGTTTTGTCGGGTTGTTGCCGGCGTAACAGACCGCCGGGTAGCGCTTACGCTAGCCCGGCGATGCTCAGGCGAGGGCCAGGTCCGCCAGGATCGCCGCCAGCGTTTCGCGCGGTTTCCCGCTCAGCGACGCAAGCGGGAACGGCAGTGCAGGCGCGGCCACTTTCCCTGACATTTCTGCTGCTGCGGCCATCACCCGCAAACTGCCGTACTGGCGGAACAGCGCCCACAGCGGTGCCAGCCGGTCTGAGGGGGCGGTGTCTTTGGCTCGGGCAATCGCCAGTGCCGTCTGCGGATAGAGCCCTGCGATAACCGAATACCAGACATCAAACCCGGCCTGCAGGGCTGACGCCGCCCGCCAGTCGCCACTGATGCCCAGGGTGACGTTTTCAGGAAGACGGGCGCGCATGCGGGCGATATCGTCCGGTATGCGCCCGAGCTTGACGGATTTGACGTTCGGTAGCGCCGCCACGGCATACAGCAAATCGTCGTTAAACTCGAACCCGGTGGTGGCCGGGTTGTCGTAAATGCACAGCGGAACAGAGATCCGGTGGGTCACCGTCTCATACAGGGTAAACACTTCCTCTGCCGTCAGGCGCTGGTACGACACGGGGGCCAGTAACACCCCGCGGGCGCCGGCACTTTGCGCCTCATCCGCCAGACGGAGAATATCGTCGAGGCGAAGCGCGCCAATACTTACGCTCACCGGAATGTTGTCGGCATGCGCCACGGCACTACGGGTGATATGCGTGCGCTCTTCAGGCGTCAGATACGCGTAACTGCCCGTCGAACCGAGGATCCCCAGTGAATCGACACCGGCATCCACCAGCGGGCGCAGCAACTGCACAAACGCCTGCTCATCAAATTTCCCCTCTCGCAATGGCGTCAGAGGGAATGCGCTTAACCCGTGAAACATCCGCTTATCCTTTTAGAGTTCAATCAGTTGAAGGTGAGCAGTGGAGCCCGGCATCAGCCGCTGCAGGTTGCTGACTAACTCATCGCCAGCCTCCTGCAACGCCGATAACGGCATCGACGGCAGACTTTCGAGAATAAACCACATGTGTTGCGCCTGGCTATCGAGACGTGTACGCACGCCCTGGCGCCAGTTCCAGCGACGGCAGGTGACGCCGATATCATCGCGCCAGATAACTTCGCCCGCAGCCGGGTATTCGATAACCGGCTGGCCCTCTTTCAGGGTATCAAACGGTTCATTACCTTCGGCAAGCGTCAGACGCGGTGCGCCTGCATAAGCGGCAAGGTTCTCACCCCCGACGGGAATGGCGTAACGAATGCTGATGGCATTGTAAATATCGACCACTGGATCGAGCGGGGGCAGTGCGCCCTCTTTCAGCACTCGCTTACGCAGGGCCGATGCCGAGCAGGGCGTGCGTTTCGGTTTCGCACCAAACGCCCTGAACACGTCATCCCAGGCGCTGAGGTGCGCTTCCGCCCAGGCGACATCATCAGAGAGGACCTGCTGGCAGGCCTGTGCCAGCGCGGCAGAGGCCACGTCCGGCTGGGTTATCGGGGCGGCTTCAACCAGAATGCTCAGCGCCCGAAAGCCGGGGGCAATCCCGGTAAGACGCGGGTCTATTGACGGCGTAACGAGAGACATAAATAATCCTGTATTGACTGTTTTATACTATGGTAGTGACCAATGACTGATAAAGTCAATATAATGACCGATTCGGGTGCCGATATCGCCCAGGTAAGCCTGGCCGTCGCCACCCGCATTCGCAACTGGCGCAAAGAGAAAAAACTGTCGCTGGATGAGCTTTCACGCCGCGCCAGCGTCAGCAAAGGCATGCTGGTGGAGATTGAAAAAGGGGCGGCGAATCCCAGCATTGCCATTCTCTGCAAGCTGGCTGCCGCGCTGGGCGTTTCGGTGGCGGATATCGTTAACGTCTCCAGCGAGCCGCGGGTGCACGTCATAGAAGAAGCGGCGATCCCGGTTCTGTGGCAGGGCCCACAGGGCGGATATGCCCGGCTGCTCGCGGGCACGTCTGGCCCGGATATGATTGAACTCTGGCAGTGGGTGATGCATCCGGGGGAGCGTTTTACCTCGCCGGGGCATCCGGCGGGAACGTTTGAGCTGCTGCATGTCACTGAGGGAGGATTGACCCTGACGGTGGAAGAGACGGTGACGCAGGTGGCGGCAGGCGCTTCGGCGGTGGCGAAAACGGAAGCGGCACACGGCTACGCGAATGAGGGCGAAAATGTGTTGCGGTTTACCATGACGGTGGCGGAGTTTCACCGCTAAAAATACCCCCTCCGTCAGGAGGGGGAGTGGATATCACGCTTCTTCCACACTTACCCGCAGGGCTGCCAGCGCTTTACGCGCCGCTTTCAGCACCTGCTCACACTGTTCAACCGTTAGCGTCAGCGGCGGTTCAATGCGAATGGTCTTCGAGTTGTTGAGCGTTCCGGCAACCAGGACACGCTGGCGGAACATCTCGCTCGCGAAGCTGTAGCCGATTTCGTTGTCGACAAACTCAATGGCCATCAGCAACCCTTTACCCCGCGCATCCTGCACCAGATCCGGATATTCCCGGCCCAGCTGGCGGAAACCGTCCAGCAGCATATCGCCTTTCTGTTCCGCCTGTGCAGGCAGGTTTTGATCCAGCAGCACGTTGATGGTCGCCAGCGCGGCCGCGCAGGCCAGCGGGTTACCGCCAAACGTAGTGGTGTGCAGGAACGGGTTGTCGAACAGCACCGAGAAGACCTCTTCGGTCGCCACCGTCGCGCCAATCGGCATCACGCCGCCGCCCAGCGCTTTTGCCAGACAGAGAATGTCCGGCTGGACGTTCTCATGCTCGCAGGCAAACATCTTGCCCGTACGCCCCATCCCGGTTTGGACTTCGTCGAGGATCAGCAGTGCGCCAAATTCATCGCACAACTGACGCACGGCAGGCAGATAGCCCTGCGGGGGCAGGATCACGCCGCCCTCACCCTGAATAGGCTCCAGGATCACCGCTGCCACGTCGTCGCCGGTTTTACGGCATTCGCTCAGCATGGTGCGCATAGCGCTAATGTCACCAAACGGCACGTGGCGGAAGCCCGGCAGCAGCGGCATAAACGGTTTGCGGAAGGTGGATTTGGCGGTAGCTGACAGTGCGCCCAGGGATTTTCCGTGGAACGCGCCGCTGGTGGCGATAAACGTGAATTTGCCGCGCGGCGACTGGTACGCTTTGGCGAGTTTAATCGCCGCTTCGACCGATTCCGTGCCGCTGTTGCTAAAGAAGCTGTACTTCAGTTTGCCGGGCGTTAAGGCCGCGAGCGTTTTCGCGAGCATAGCGCGAAGTGGATCGAGCAGTTCCTGGCTATGGAGAGGTTGTTTCGCAAGTTGATTCTGTACGGCGGAAACCACAACTGGATTACGGTGCCCCACGTTGAAAATTCCAAAACCACCCAGGCAATCTATAAACTCCTGTCCCTGGGTGTCGACAAGCGTATTAAGACTTCCCGCTTGCCACTCTACGGCTCCGTAATCCCCGCCGGCGGTAACAGATTTGCGATACTCCAAAAACCCTGGATTGACATGCTCTTTAAAGTAATCGATGACCTCTCGGTTAAGTTGTTTCATCTCCTCATGATCAAGCGTTCGCTTCTCAATGAGATTCAGTGCGTGCGCGGTACAGGCAAGAGCCGAGGCGCTGGAAGGTAACCTGTTCAAAATGTGCTCCCGGGGATCGCGTATCACATGATACTGGATTAAGTATTGCAGGGATTACGCCACTTCAGATGCCTTAACGAAAATCAGGATAAACACCAGGTTAACATTGTGTTGCGCAAAATTTAATCATGCCGATATAACCGATACGGGATTTAGCGGTACGGCGGAAAAGGCCTGGGGAGGTGCGATTAAGAGGCCATTGCACTTATAGGGTGCAGACGCTGCGACTTAAGTGGGCGTTAACCCGTCATGCTCTGCAGGTAATTTCTCTACGAAAGTATTTGAAATCAATGAATTATAAAATCTCACAAAAAGTGCGGTTTAAGTGAAATCTGCGATCTCTATCAACTTTAACAACTAAAGATAAATTCTTTACCGCCGAAAAAACATTAATCCACAAAATTAACATTCAAATAACCTGCAAGGGATGCTCACGATGTCCGCTCCAACCTTTCTCACCCAGAATGAATATCCTCTGGACGATGACACCACCTTAATGTCGACCACCGATATCCACAGTTACCTGACCCACGCCAACGACACCTTTGTGCAGGTGAGTGGCTATCAGCTTGATGAGCTGATGGGCCAGCCGCACAATCTGGTACGCCACCCCGATATGCCAAAAGCGGCGTTTGCCGATATGTGGTACACCCTGCAAAAGGGCGAGCCGTGGAGCGGCATTGTCAAAAACCGACGTAAAAATGGCGACCACTACTGGGTGCGCGCCAATGCGGTGCCGATGGTGCGTCACGGGCAGGTGACGGGCTATATGTCGATTCGTACCAAAGCCACGGCAGAAGAGATTGCTGGCGTGGAGCCGCTCTATCGGGCTCTGAATGACGGGCGCTGCAAGAAACGTATACATAAAGGACTGGTGGTAAGGAAAGGCTGGCTGGGGAAACTTCCGGCTATGCCGCTGCGCTGGCGTGTGCGCAGCGTGATGGCGGGGCTGTTTGCGGTGCTGGCTGCCACGCTGGTGGCCACCTCAGCGGGTGCGTACTCGCTGGCTGCCGCCGCGGTAGTCATGCTGCTGGGCACGCTGCTGTTCGAGCAGCAGATTGTTCGTCCGATCGAAAACGTGGCGCGTCAGGCGCTGAAAGTCGCCACCGGCGAGCGCAACAGCGTGCAGCACCTGAACCGCAGCGACGAGCTGGGGTTGACCCTGCGTGCGGTAGGGCAGCTGGGGCTGATGTGCCGCTGGTTGATTAACGATGTGTCAAGCCAGGTGGTGAGCGTGCGTGATGGCAGCGACAGGCTGGCAAAGGGGAATGAAGATCTGAACGATCGGACGCGTCAGACCGTGGCCAATGTGCAGCAGACCGTGGCGACAATGAATCAGATGGCCGCCTCCGTGCAGAGTAATTCAGAAACCGCCGCCGAAGTGGACAAGCTGTCAGTGGCCGCCAGCAGCGCGGCGACCAAAGGCGGAAACGCGATGCAGACGGTGGTGAAAACCATGGATGACATCGCGGATAGCACGCAGCGGATTGGCTCGATTACCTCCCTTATTAACGACATCGCGTTTCAGACCAATATTCTGGCGCTGAATGCGGCGGTGGAGGCAGCAAGAGCCGGTGAGCAGGGAAAAGGCTTTGCGGTTGTCGCCGGCGAAGTGCGCCATCTCGCCAGCCGTAGCGCCAGTGCAGCCAACGATATTCGCAAGCTGATTGATGCCAGCGCCAGCAAGGTGCAGTCCGGCTCTGATCAGGTTCATGCCGCCGGTCGTACAATGGATGATATCGTCGAGCAGGTGAAAAACGTGACGCAGCTTATCGCGCAGATCAGCCACTCCACCTCTGAACAGGCTACCGGCTTGTCAGAGCTCACCCGTGCGGTGGCCGAGCTGGACAGCATCACGCAGAAAAATGCCGATCTGGTTGAGGAAAGTGCCCACATATCCGCAATGGTGAAGCATCGCGCCGGGCGTCTTAAGGATGCGGTCACCGTGCTCCATTGAGCCAGTAAGGTTCCAGCAAGCCGTTTATTTCATCAGGAATAAGCGGCTTTATTTTTTCTGAATGTAATTATCAATGTCTTTTATTGTTAATTTTATATTAAGTAACTAAAGAAAGCACATCAGATATTTACCCCAGCCTAAGTCCGTTTTCCCCGATGCTATTTTGAAAATGCCTCATCAGAGGGTGACGTAACGATCGATTTACGGATATTAATAGCCTGCACCTATCCATTGTTGTGGTTATGAAATAAAAAAACGATCAAAGTCATAAAGTTAGCGGTTTCGTTACCGATAACGGTGATCGTCTGAGAAATAATCACATCGATGGAGAAAATATGTTCTTACATGACGTAAAGATCGGCACGAAATTATTTCTGGCGTTTGGATTCTTTATTGTCCTGATGGTGGTCAGTGCGAGTTTATCCTTGCTAAGCCTGAACCGGGCGAACAACGGAATGCAATCCATCATTACCCGTGATTATCCGACCACGGTAAAAGCGAACCAGTTAATCGACAACTTCCAGGAATTTATTGGCACTCAGCAGCTGATGTTACTGGATGAACAGGGAACGTATACAGCGCAGTCACAGCAGCGTCTTAAAGCGATCAGCGAACAGATTACGGTGATCCTCGGCGAGCTGAATACTGCGCTGCAGGATCCAGAATCACAGCGGGTTCTTGCTGAGATACGCGGCGTGCGTCAGCAGTATCTGGACTCGCGTTATCGCATTTTGCAGGCGGTGCAGAATAACGATCGGGCGGGCGCTATTCAGGAGATGATGACCAACACCCTGAAGCTACAGCAGGCCTATAAAGCCAACGTGCAGGCATTGATCGCGATTCAGAACCAGGAAATGCAAAGCGCAGGAGTGCAGGTCGAGGGCGATTTCAAATCGAACCGCCTGCTGCTGATCCTGATCACGCTCTTTAGCGTCGCGACCGGCAGCCTGATTGGCTGGTTTATCGTGCGCTCAATCACGCGTCCGCTGGGCGAGGCGGTGGATTTTGCAAAAGCCATTGCCGAAGGCGATCTGACCGGCAGCATCACGCCGCACGGTAAAGACGAAACCGGCCTGCTGCTGCATGCGCTGATGGAGATGAAAACGCGTCTGCTGGACATTGTGCAGCAGGTCCAGACCGGTTCGGAGAATATCTCGACTGCCGCCGCGCAGATTGTCGCGGGGAACCAGGATCTTGCCGCGCGCACTGAAGAGCAGGCCAGCTCTGTTGAACAGACCGCTGCCTCGATGGAGCAGATCACGGCGACGGTAAAAAACACCGCCTCACACACCGGAGAAGCAACTCACCTCTCGGCGGACGCCGCCATGGTGGTCAAAAACAACGGCGAGATGATGAAGCAGGTCACCAGCAAAATGCGCCTGATTAACGAGACTTCTAACCGGATGTCCGACATCATCGACCTGATCGACGCCATCGCTTTCCAGACCAACATTTTGGCGCTGAACGCGGCGGTGGAAGCAGCACGTGCGGGCGAGCACGGTCGTGGTTTTGCGGTCGTGGTTTTGCGGTGGTGGCGGGCGAAGTGCGTCAGCTTGCGCAGAAGAGTGCGTCATCTGCCAGTGAAATTCGTCAGCTGATCGAAAGTTCTACCAGCCAGACGCAGGACGGGATGAACCTGGTCGAGAAAGCGAGCGAGTTGATTAACGGTATGGTCGGCAACGTGGAAGAGATGGACGTCATTCTGCGTGAGATCCGCCAGGCCAGCCATGAGCAGACGGAAGGGATCTCGCAAATTAACAGCGCGATTGGTCTGATTGATGCCACCACGCAGCAGAACTCCGCCCTGGTGGAGGAGTCTGTCGCGGCAGCAGCGTCCCTGAACGAACAGGCGATGCACCTGAAAGACCTTGTCCGCGTCTTCCGCGTGAGCGATCGCGTACTGGCTTAATCCAGCTGGGAGATCTCCAGCGCTGCGCGGTCGATCACGCCGATGATCTGCTTGAGCTGCGCATCGCTGAGTTCGCCCTGGTTCACCTTCAGGTCTAACACCGCTTTGAAGTTATCCAGAGCCCGCTTCATTTGCGGGTTTTTTCTCAGCTGGAAGCCGACGGAGCGCGCTTTAATACGCGCCTGAATCTGCGCCAGCTGCTCCTGATTTTCATCCAGCCACTGCTGACCGGCCGCGGTAATCGCAATTCTCTTGCGGCCATTCTCTTCTTCGGTGATGGTGATATAGGTCTGATCCTGAAGGTAATCGAGGGTCGGGTAGATAACGCCAGGGCTTGGGGTGTAATTCCCCTGCGTCATGTTCTCGATCGCCTTGATCAACTCGTAGCCATGGCTCGCGTTGTGGGTCAGGATATCCAGTATCACCAGACGCAGATCGCCGTGACCAAAAAAGCGTGGTCGGCGTCCGCCGCCGTCGTGTTCGTTTCGCATACTCATCCCTTCAAATTGATATATCTAAACTATATCTTAGATATATTCAGATGCAATCTAAAAGATCTTGCATTCTTGCTGATTAGCAATCATTATCATTTAAAATTAATTTAGATATATCGTATTCACCTGAGAAGGGTCTCACCATGACATCCACCCGTTACCCACAACGTGTTCGTAATGATCTCCGTTTTCGCAAGCTGGACGTGCTTCGCGTTGAGCGTGTCAGCGCAGGTTTCCAGCGCATTATTTTAGGCGGCGAGGCGCTGGAGGGCTTTAGCTCTCGCGGTTTCGACGACCACACAAAAGTGTTTTTCCCGGCCCCGGGGGCGACCTTTGTACCACCGGTTGTTACCGATGAAGGTATCGACTGGGGCGACGGTGTGCGTCCGCAGGCGCGAGACTATACGCCCCTGTACGATGCCGAACGGCATGAGCTGGTGCTCGATTTCTTCATACATGATGGCGGCGTTGCCAGTCACTGGGCGACAGAGGCAAAAGTGGGTGACACGCTCACGATTGGCGGCCCGCGCGGCTCGCTGGTTGTGCCGGAAGATTATGCCTGGCAACTGTATGTGTGCGATGAATCCGGCATGCCCGCGCTGCGCCGTCGCCTGGAAAGCATCGCAACACTGCCGGTTCGCCCGGACATTCATGCGGTGGTGACGGTCGGTGATGCGTCGTATCAGGACTATCTGGCCCATCTGAGCGCGTTCAACATCACCTGGGTTGTCGGCCACAGCGAACAGGCGGTGGCCGAGCGTCTGGCGGCGTTGACGGTGCCTGCGGAAGATTATTTTATCTGGCTGACCGGGGAAGGGAAGGTAGTGAAAAACCTGAGCCGTCAGTTTGAAACCGACGCAATCGACCAGCAGCTGGTGCGTGCCAGTGCATACTGGCACGCTAAATAATCAGGCTGCGGACTCCAGCTGCGCTTCGCTCACCTGATGTTCGAGCGAGGCGCGAACGTCATGCAGCGCCTTCTCCTGCTGGGCAAAGTAGGCTTCCATATTGCTTAGCGACGAGACCAGCAGCCAGGACTCCTCTTTCTCCAGCTCCGCCAGCTCGTTCACTAACGTGTCAATCTGCTCGCGAACCTGCGCCATTTTTTTGCGGATACGTTCCAGATCGTTCAGCCTGTCGCTGGCCATCAGCGGCTCAAAGCCCTGCTGCAGACGTGCCACCAGCGAACGAATGGCTTTAACGTCACCACGCTGTTTGGCCTGGTTGAGTTGCACCATCATCGCGTTGGCTTCTTCTTTCAGATCGTCAGCGACCAGGTCCGGATGGCAGAGCTTGCTCGCCTGACGCCAGAGACGCTTCAGTTCGTTCTGATCTTCCTCGGAAAGGTTCTTGCCTTTACGCAGACGCATTTCGGCATCGTGATGCTGCTCGCGGTATTTCTCGTACTCTTCATTGGCCTCGTCGCGCGCCTGACGTGCAGGCTCTTCTTCGCGCGTTAAGCCACTCTCCAGCTCCAGCGCTTCGGCCAGCAGGTTAGCAATCAGATTGCTTTGCTGCTGCAGTTGCTTACGCGCCTCGGCGGCCTGTACGGAATCCGCAGGCAGATCGCGCCAGCGCTGGGTCAGCATCGCCAGCACCTCCACCGCCTGCGCCATATAGCGCTGGCAGCGACGGTAATCTTCCTCACGTCGACGCGCCTCCGCCTGCTGACGTCGCAGGTTCAGCTCCGCCAGCGTTTTACGCAGGGCGAGGATCTGCTGCATCAGCGGTCCGAGGCGGGAGAAATAGAGATCGTTGAATTCATCGAGCTGTTGCACGCGGGCATTGCGACGGTCAATCAAATCCCTGAGGCGCTCTTCCAGCGCTTTCAGCTCCATCTTGCTGGCCGCCACCTGCGGGTCACGCCATTGCGTCATGGCGCGCTGGCCCTGTAGCCAGGCAGCGATCGCCGCCATGGCAACGGTATAGTTTTTCTGCTCAAGCGCCGCGACGATTGCCTGTAGCTCATCGTCAAACGCTTCATTTTTCAGCCGTGTCAGCTGGCTCTGGATGATGTCGTCGTCTTCCAGTTCAATCGCATTTTTTATGATTTCTAGCCGTTTGATCGGTGTGCTCATGATGCCTTTCGCTTTGGCGCTTAAGTATTTGAGTTAAGGTTAATTGTTGTAAACGCTACAGGAAATAATACACACGGATGATGATCGGCGCGATGGGGGATTTCTTTAGTTTTTAGGGTTTGTGAAGAAGAGTGGCACGAACAGGAAGCCGAAAGGCTGGCGGGGGAGCGTTGGCCCCGGTTCTTGTTCTGCCAGTCCTGAAGGAATACCTAAGGCTGAATGCACTGCATAGCGAAATCGAATGATGCCATACGAACCATACGTGCCATACGACCCGCCATCAGTTCACCTCGCTGTAGATGCCCACCACACGGCCCAGTGTTTTTATCTCATCGATACCGCATTCAAAGGGGACTTTGCCGCCCGCGACGTGGAGTTTTTTCCCCGGTAGCAGGGTTAAATCACGAAGACTGATAGTGCCTTCAATCTCAACCAGCCATAGCCCGTCGGTTAATGACGCCCCTTTTTCAACAAAGTGGAGCTTTGCCTCAGACCGGACTGCGATACCGCGAGTGAGCGGTTTGCTAAAGAGATGTGAATCGATACTCAAAGTGGAATTTTCTTCCAGCTGGCCATCACTGAGAGTGAATGTAACAACAGCAACGGGATCGCCAGGTGCAGGGTTACCTTCAAACTGGGCACCCTGTCCGGTCATCAACCAGCGCAGGCTGGCCCCTGTGTCCAGTGCACATTGTACCGCGAAGTCGTAGGAGATGGTGCCGCGCGCGTAGCGGTTCTGAAGGGAACTGGCGGCAATATTGAAGTGCCGGGCCAGCTGGATTTTTTGGGTAAAACCATATACCTGACAGATTCTATCGAGTAACTCTTCATTATTCACTTGAGAATCTAAAATCAAAATATATTCCTTTGGGTATTTACTAATACTCAATTGGGTATTAGTATCAATGCGAATTCGGGCAATCAGCGGCAGACGTTGGCAAACAGAGGCTAAAGATTGCAGACATTATCAAAATGGGAATCATGCAACATGGCTTCTGAAATCGCAATCATCAAAGTGCCAGCCCTGTCGTTAGGCTGGCGCAGTTCGCTGCGCTGGAAAGTGGCGTAACGCGTAGGCCAATCCCGTTTTCAACCCGTTACGGGTGAGTAATTCACACAGTGTGAATCAACGCGAGGGACGTTATGGCAATAGAAGCGACACGTGCAACGGTCCCACTCAAGGTGGGGGCACGTCTTTCCGGGCTTAATCACGTGGCCGAACTGCGTGCCAGGTACTGGGGCGATAACGAGAAAGCGCTGGCGCGGTTTTTGGCCGAGATGCGTGATAAGCGCGATCCCTGTTTTGAAGAGAATAACAGGGCGCTGGCCGCCATCTTTTTCCTGGCTAAATTACCCGCCGCCCGTCACGAATGCGGTATCAATGAGCTGACGACTGAGGAGAAAAGAGCGCTTATCGGAGCCATGAATCATTTCCGTGCAGTCGTGAGTTTATTTCCTGAACGGCTGACCATGCCGCTTTAATCCACCCCAAAACGTAATGGCGTAAACCCGCCGGGCATTTTATTGCCTGAATTAAGGAGAATGAGTGATGCGAAATAGCGAAAACCGCACTTTTCTGAACGGGCGCGAGGAACTCCAGCACCTGCTGGTGCAGGCGAAGATGGAGGAGCGCAGGGCGCGCGCACTCGCCGTCTCCCTGCGTCTGGAGGCATTAGCCAGTCACATCTATAAAACCGGAATGTGTGGCGAAGACGCAGCGGAACTGCTGTGTCACGAGGCTGCCCGTTACGAACGCGAATCCCAGGAGCTGCACTGATGGCCGATTTTATCGATCTGGCGCAGGAGCGCGAGCTTGAAGATCGCGAACGTCATATTAATAGCGCCCGCCAGCGATGCGCATCGCCCTCGCGTTTTACCTGCGAGGAGTGCGACATCCCGATCCCCGAGGCGCGGCGAAAGGCGTTACCTGGAGTGGCCTTATGCGTCACTTGCCAGGAGATAACGGAGCTGAAAAACAAACATTTCCGGGGAGGATAAGTTGGTGATGTCATTTGCTTATCCGTGGAATGAACCACGGTCGGCTATTGCCAGCCCCTACCTGACTCACCCCCAATTACAGCGTCGCGACCGTCTGTTCGCGGCGCTGCAGCAAGCCAGAAAAGCGCTCGCTCTGCAGCCTGACTGCGTGCGTTTTGACGTCTGGCGCACGGTTGATGCTCTTGAACTCCATCAGGGCAGCCTGCGAGCCAATGCCTTTTTGATTCGGTTCTGCAACAGGGTATTACCGCGTCTGCAGCAGGTCTCGGCACGGTATGCCTGTTCAGGTGTTGACCGTAACGTCTCCACCGCCGTTTTTGGTGGACACTTCGACACGCCGCTTTCGCAATATCTTGCATCGCGGATGGTTACGCTGATTGCCCGCTTCAACCGTCTCCCGGATATGTCCCGCGCCGATATTGATTTGCTGGCCGCTGACATCGCTGGCTTTATTCGTTCCGAGCTGGCGAATATCAATGACGCTGGCCTCGGCGAATTTCAAACCCTTCATGTCTGGTATCAGCGCGCTGGATTAATCACCCGCCAGTTCAATGTACTGCCTCCTCACTGGGAGCGCGTGTCGAAGATACTCTTTAACAAAGAGGACATTGCGCCAGCGGTGATCCGCATGTTTTCCGAAGACTGGTGGCGTGGACGACTGCGTCGCATGGCGGCCGCCTGGCGTGAGCATGTGCAGATTGCACTTGGAAACGTCAGCAAAAAGAAGTCTGTCTATGCGAGTAAACGCTGCATCACTGACTGGCGTGAACAGAAGCGGCGCACGCGTGAATTTCTTAAAGGTCTGGAACTGGAGGATGAAGAGGGCAACCGTATAAGCCTGATTGCCAGGCACGATGGCTCGGTGGCCAATCCCGCGATACGTCGCTGCGAACTGATGACCCGCATCCGCGGGTTTGAAAATATCTGCCATGAGCTTGGCTATGTGGGCGAGTTTTATACCTTAACCGCGCCGTCGAAATATCACGCCACCCTGAACACCGGCTATCGTAACGGCAAATGGAACGGGGCGAGCCCTGCGGATACACAAAGCTACCTGACAAAACTGTGGGCGCGGATCCGGGCAAAACTCCACCGGCAGGCGATTCGTCTGTTTGGCATCCGCGTTGCTGAACCCCACCATGACGGTACGCCTCACTGGCACATGCTGATGTTCATGCTGCCCGAAAACGTTGAGCGCGTTCGCCGCATTATGGAGGAATACACACAGGAGGAAGACGCTTTTGAACTGCAAAGCGATAACGCCAGAAAAGCTCGCTTTCACGCTGAAGCTATAGACCCGCAAAAGGGCAGCGCCACCGGTTATATCGCTAAATACATCTCCAAGAATATCGACGGCTATGCCCTTGATGGCGAGACAGATAACGAAAGCGGCGAGTTGCTTAAAGTGACTGCATCTGCTGTTTCGGCCTGGGCGGCGCGCTGGCATATCCGTCAGTTTCAGTTTATCGGCGGTGCACCGGTGACTGTCTACCGTGAGCTGCGCCGTTTGACTGATACGCAGGCCGCGCACGGTCTGAGCGTAGAATTTGCGGCAGCGCATGACGCCGCGGACGCCGGAGACTGGGCAGGATACGTCAATGCACAGGGAGGACCGTTTGTCCGTCGGGATGCGTTGCAGGTGCGCACGCTGTATGAGCCCCGTGCCGAATATAATCAGTACGGCGAAGAACGTGTCTGTATTCGCGGCGTTTACGACGCCGCACTCGGCCCGGGCTCGCCGATTTTGACCCGGCTCACGCAGTGGAAAATTGTGCCGAAGCGTGCCGTTGATTTGGCCGTTGACCTTAACGGCACCGCTGCGCGTTCTTGGAGTTCTGTCAATAACTGTACGGTGAGCGACGTCTCTCAACCCCTCAGCCGGCGTGCGAGACGCGCGTTAGCCGCCCGCATAACCCTCCCCAGACCGGTTGCAAAGACTCCCTTTGTCTATGAAAAGGATCCGCAGAACGGAGTGGCAGAGAGAGTGATTGATGAGATACGGCTCGCCACCGGAATAACGATCAGCCGGGGGGAAGCCCTGCATCTTATGGCGGGGGGCATTAGCCGTTTTAACGACAAATGGTGCCGGGGATCTGCAGACGGATCGCTATTTCCTGCGGCACCGTCTTATCAGCAAAAGGCCCGGAAAATCCTTGAACGTATAAGGTATTTAACGCATCTGATAAGCAAAGGGATTCGCTAATCTTCATCGATATCATGTACATACCTCGCATGGTTCTGATTTTTTGCTTCACTCTTTTTATGAATACATGCTACTGTATGTTTATACAGTATCTCGTGGTGGAGGTTGTGTGGACAGAGAGTTGAACGAGCAAGTCATGATTGAACGCGTCGAGATGATTGCGCGGCTGACGACAGAAGGAACGTGTCAGGAAAGAGATCGTGAAATTGCCCTGAATTTGATCGCTGAGATTGCGAGAGGAAATTTAATCAGGAACAACGCGTTTACCGTGGTTTTCTCGGCATCACCCGTTCCGGACAGAATCAAAAAAGAGGCCAGCGTGCGGGTGAACATTACCCTGGATAAGGATCAGCTTATTGGTCCGTCCGTCGTGGAGGCGTTTCAGGACGAATTAACCCGCAGGATAAGATCCGTGTTTCCGTCAACGCTGGTTACCGTCAAAAAAGGATCCATGACCGGCGTGGAGTTGCAGGGGATTGAAAGAGAGGCCGATCGCGAAGCGCTGGACAATATCCTCCGGGAAGTCTGGGAAGACGAGAGCTGGCGCTAGGCCCTCTGCCATCTCGCGGGCAGTCTGTTGTGTCCGCGATTGTCCATCCTGCAGCAATAGCAAAAAGGGCGCCAGCGCTGGAAACTCAACGGTACCTGGAAATCCGGATGTTGGGAGCGTCTGATGAAAATCTATGCAATGCAGGGGGACACGCTTGATGCCATCTGTGCCCGTTATTATGGGCGCACGGCAGGGGTGGTTGAAACCGTTCTGAACGCCAATTCTGGCCTCGCGGAGTTGGGGGTCATCTTACCTCATGGCACGCCGATAGACATGCCAGAGGTTGATAGCGCACCGACTAAAGAATCAGTGAACCTATGGGACTGAGTCTTGAGAAAATCACCACGTTTATCGCCTACTGGCTGGCCGTAGCGCTGGCCTGGTTCGGGGCGATGTCTCCTGAAAAAGTCGCGCTATACGTGGGAAGCCTCTGCGCCATTTTTACCGCGCTGACGAATTACTGGTTTAAGCGGAAAACCTATCGCTATCTGACCTCTCTTGGACTCGATAAGAAGAGTATTCGTGAACTCAATCATTAAGCGTTGCAGCGCCGCGGGCGTACTGGCCCTGGCGGTGCTGATGCCTGACTTCCGGTTACTGAACACCTCACCGGAGGGGTTGGCGCTCATTGCTGATCTCGAAGGGTGTCGCCTGTCGCCTTATCGTTGCAGTGCGGGCGTATGGACATCAGGCATTGGCCATACGTCAGGCGTCGTGCCGGGACGGGAAATTACAGAGCGTGAGGCGGCAGCGAACCTTGTTGCCGACGTGATGAACGTTGAAAGACGGCTGGCGGTATGCGCACCGGTGGAGATGCCGCCCCGTGTCTATGATGCGCTGGTGAGTTTTGCCTTTAACGTTGGAACAGGGGCTGCCTGCCGTTCCACGCTGGTGTCATTCATTAAGCGTAAACAGTGGCCGCAGGCGTGCAATCAGCTTACCCGCTGGGTGTACGTCAATGGGGTCAAAAATGCCGGACTGGAAAACCGTCGAGCTCGTGAGAAGGCCTGGTGCCTGAAGGGGATGCCATGAAACCTCTCCTGCTGGTACTGGCCGTTCTGCTGGCCATCACGCTGTGGTTTCGTCATGACAACGTGAACCTGTCCCGCTCTCTTGCTAAAGCCAACCAGAGCGCCCGCGATCAAAAAAACACTATCAACACGCTGCTTCAGCAGTTATCCGAAGCACAGCGGATTGCCAGGTCGAACGAAGATGCGCAGGTCAGGCTCCGCGAGGATCTTGCTGCCGTCGGCGAGGAGATGGCACGACGCGAAGCGGCTATCGGGAAATGGGTAAATGAAAATGAAGAGTTACGCCGCTGGTATAACGCTCAGCTGCCTGATGCTGTGCGCAGGTTGCACACCCGCGCCGCCTGCGCCTCCGCAGCACATTGTTTACAACGCCTGCCCGAAGGTGAGCGCCTGTCCGATGCCGGGAAGTGAGCCCATCACCAACGGCGATCTCAGTGCTGATATTCGTCGGCTTGAGCATGCCCTTATCGCCTGCGCGCTGCAGGTCGAAACCATAAAAGACTGTCAGGATAAACTCGATGCACAAACTCAACAGCCTGCGTCAGGCATTAATTGACGCCGTTCCCCAACTGAACGATCACCCTGATTATCTGCAGATGTCGGTGGGGAGCGGAAATATTGACGCCCGCCTCGCGTCCTCGCTCTCCTTTGAAAAAAAGTATGAACTGAAAGCGAATATCAGTAGCTTCGCCGGCGACAGCGAGGGGGTCTTCGTCCCGGTACTGGCCTGGCTGCGTGATAACCAGCCAGATATTTTTACCCTCGATGACGGGCGAAAAAACGGGTTTCTCTTTGGCGTCACCATCAACGACGATGGTACGGCGAATATCAGCTTTAGCCTGCAGCTCACCGAGCGCATTCTTGTTTCGCAGGAGCAGGGAACGTTGCATGCCACCTATTCCCCGGAGCCGCCGTTACCAGAGCCCGTCACACGTCCGCTGGAGCTGTACATCAACGGTGAACTGGTCAGCCAGTGGAAAGCGTAAGTTCACCACGCTGATGGCTGTCCAGCCATCAGCGTGAACGATTGTTGTTTCATCCCGCATAAAACCCCGTCTCGTTGCTGCCGATCCCCCTGAAGGGCATTCTCTTCTCATGAATACACTCACTTCCATGCACGGTATCGCTCGCGCGATCCGTAACCTGATTCGTATCGGTGTTGTCACCGATGTTGACCTCAACAGAGGGCTCTGCCGCGTCCAGTCCGGAGGGATGAAAACCACCTGGCTGAACTGGCTGACCTGTCGCGCCGGCCGTTCGCGCGTGTGGTGGGCACCGTCCGAGGGAGAACAAGTGCTGCTGCTGGCCATCGGCGGTGAGCTTGATACCGCCTTCGTGCTGCCAGGTATCTTTTCCGATGACCACCCGGCGCCGTCAGGTTCCCCTGACGCACTCCACGTCTCGTTCCCTGATGGGGCAGTTATCGAGTACGAGCCCGGGAGCGGAGCACTCATGGCCGCAGGCATTAAAACGGCTGACATCACAGCCTCTGAATCACTCACCGCCACCGTACCGGTGGTCCTGGTGAAGTCTGAGACGCGCATCACCCTGGATACACCTGAGGTGGTGTGTACCAACAAGCTAATTACCGCCTCTCTTGAAGTGCAGAAGGGCGGGGTAATGGCCGGCAATATTGAGCATTCCGGCGGTAAATTCACCTCCAATGGGGTGCAGGTGGACAACCATGCTCACGGCAGTGTGCAAAGCGGCGGAAGCTGGACTAAGGGGACGCAATGACGGTGCGCTACAGGGGAATGAACAGTCAGACCGGGCTCAGCATTTCAGAGGCTGAACATATCAGACAAAGCGTGCGGGACATTCTGGTTACGCCGATTGGCTCGCGGGTGATGCGCCGCGAGTACGGTTCACTGCTGGCGGCAATGATCGACAGGCCGCAGAGTCCGGCGCTGCGCCTGCAAATCATGGCCGCATGTTACTCCGCTATCCAGAAATGGGAGCCGCGGATCAGCCTGACGGCCATCACTTTCGAACGTTCGGAGAATGACGGGACGCTGTATGTCGATCTCACCGGCACCCGCCAGACCTCCGGGCATTCCTTTTCTATCACTATTTCATTGAGTTAAACGCTATGGCTATTGTTGATCTGAGCCAGCTCGCCGCGCCGGATGTCGTGGAGGAGGTGGATTACGAAACGCTGCTGGCAGAACGAAAGGCCACTTTTGTCTCGCTCTATCCCGAAGAAGAGCAGGAGGCAATTGCACGAACGCTGACGCTTGAGTCGGAACCGATTGTGAAACTGCTGCAGGAGAATGCGTATCGGGAAGTTATCTGGCGCCAGCGCGTTAACGAGGCCGCGCGTGCGGTCATGCTGGCCTACGCCACCGGTAGCGATCTCGACCAGCTTGGTGCTAACGCTAACCTTGCGCGTCTGGTGATAACGCCTGCCGACGACACGACGTTTCCGCCCACACCGGCAGTGATGGAGTCTGACACCGACTTTCGTTTGCGCATCCAGCAAGCCCCGGAAGGGCTGAGCGTGGCGGGATCGACGGGGGCTTATCAGTTCCATGGCCGCAGCGCGGATGGCCGGGTAGCGGACATCTCTGTCATCAGTCCTCAGCCTGCGAACGTTACCGTCTCCGTGCTGTCCCGGGAGAATAACGGCGTGGCGTCTGAAGAGCTGCTGGCCATTGTTCGCAACGCGCTGAACGATGAGGACGTCAGGCCCGTTGCCGATCGTGTGACCGTTCAGTCCGCCAGCATTGTCGACTACAACATTGCGGCTTCTCTTTTTCTCTTCCCAGGTCCCGAAAGCGAGCCAGTACTCAACGCGGCAAGGGCCCGGCTGCAGGCCTATATAACGGCACAGCACCGGCTCGGGCGGGATATTCGTAAGTCCGCCATTTACGCTGCACTGCATGTTGAGGGTGTACAACGCGTCGAACTGACCGCGCCTGCGGCCGATATTGTGCTTGATGAAACCCAGGCCTCATGGTGCAGCCAGTACAGCGTAACCGTTGGGGGAAACGATGAGTAATGCCCGATTGTTACCGGTGGGGTCGTCGCCGCTTGAGGTCGCGGCGGCGCGCGCCTGTGCCGACATTGAGAATACCCCCGTCCCGCTTCGTCACCTCTGGAATGCCGACACCTGTCCGGCAAATCTGTTGCCCTGGCTGGCGTGGGCGTTTTCGGTTGACCGCTGGGATGAAAACTGGCCGGAGGCCACCAAGCGCGATGTTATCCGCAATGCATGGTTTATCCATGCACACAAAGGAACGATCGGCGCAGTACGCCGCGTGGTGGAGCCACTTGGCTATCTGATCAACGTGACGGAGTGGTGGCAAACCAACGACCCGGCAGGCACGTTTCGCCTGGACATTGGCGTGCTGGAAACCGGCATCACCGAAGAAATGTATTACGAAATGGAGCGGCTTATTGCTGATGCAAAGCCCGCCAGCCGACATCTTATCGGCCTCAATATCATTCAGGACGTTCCGGGCTATCTCTATACCGGTGCCCTGAGCTATGACGGCGACATCATCACGGTTTACCCCGGATAAGTGAGAGCACAATGACAGTGAAGTATAAAACGGTTATCACCAAAGCCGGCGCCGAAAAACTGGCTGCCGCAACCGTCCCGAACGGGAAGAAAGTGAATTTTACGGCGATGGCGGTGGGTGATGGCGGCGGCACGTTGCCGATGCCGGATGCCAGTCAGACCAGGCTTGTGAATGAAGTTTGGCGTCATGCCTTGAATAAAATCAGTCAGGACAACAAAAAGCGGAACTATGTGATCGCAGAACTTCTCATTCCTCCCGAAACAGGCGGTTTCTGGATGCGAGAAATGGGGCTTTATGATGACACCGGGACGCTAATTGCCGTCGGGAACATGGCTGAAAGTTACAAGCCATTGTTGGATGAAGGCTCAGGCCGCGCGCAGACTGTGAGGATGGTGATCATGGTCAGCGATATCGCCTCGGTCGAGCTCTCAATAGATACTTCTATGGTCATGGCGACGCAGGAGTATGTAGACGAGAAGCTTGAAGAGCATGAACAATCCCGCCGTCATCCGGATGCCACGACCAAGGATAAAGGCTTTACACAACTCAGCAGTTCGACCGACAGTACGTCTGAGACACTCGCCGCAACACCGAAAGCGGTTAAGGCCGCCTATGATCTTGCAGCCGGGAAATACACGGCTCAGGACGCCACTACAGGACAAAAGGGTATTGTTCAGCTCAGTAGCACAATTGATAGTGTATCCGAGTCTCTTGCAGCAACACCTAAGGCTGTGAAAATAGTTGGCGATGACCTCTCAAAACTAAAAAGCAGCCTGGGTACGGCAGCGACCAAAAACATACAGGAAGCTCCAGACGATATTACTCCAGGTCGGGTGCTGGTAAATGGTGGTGCAGTTGCTATCAGAGGAGTGTCTGCGAGAGCCAGCACGGGACTTTCAAATGCCGATGCTCTGCCATCCAATTCAGTTAGCTTTTGTTATTCGAATGCAACAAATTCACCAGGTTATGAGGCAACTATCCTCGATATTGGCGGGCTTGGCGGTTATCGGGTGCAGTATGCTGCATCTTATGGTGATGGTGGTAAACAGCTTAAATTCCGCTCCCTTAATGGCGACAACAATGTCTGGGGAGGCTGGACAAAGGTCATCACTAATCATGGCGGAAGTGTTTCGTACTTGTCAGATGCAACTTATTACCAGACGAATCCCACAGGTTGGTACGGCTCTGGCGCTTTTGCTGATCAGTATCAAAACAATGCTGCACCATTTTTGATGCCAAAAGGATATCAATCTCCTAACGGTACTTCTATTTATCTACCGATAATTAAGGGCTTTTCGGAAACTGTCGGTCATGGTTATGGAACAGCGATAAGTTTTGGCGTTTATCGCACTGGCACCAACGCTTTTGGAGCGGCGATTATCAATTTAACTGGCGATGCCAGGAATAGTGTTAATTTTCTGTTTGATATTAACGGTAATTTTGATGCCCCTGGGCAAGTTACTAGCGGTGGTAATATTGTTGCCGGGCAGGGTTTATTTGAATCAGGCGGAGCGGTACGAGTTTACTCGTCAAATAACCCACCTCCACAACAGGATTTAAGTCCTTATGCAAGGCAAGACTGGACGTTGCAATACTTTGTTCGAGATATTGCAATGGGGGCAGAAGGGTCATTCATAATTATGCAAAACGGTTGGCAACGGGTTCCGGCTGGATGCGCAATGACTGGATGGAATGCAGAAGGTCAAAACCCCGGCGGGGATACTATTTTTTATCGTCCGATTCAAAAATACATGTCCAATATTGGATGGATTACGGTAGGTCATACAGCATGATTACACTTAAAAATTTCGTTCAATATGAACCAGAATATAAAGAATTTTTGTTTAATGCTATATTTATTCAATCAGAGGAGGGGCTGGACTGGTATTACCATATGTCACGTTTTCAGCCTGATACACTGAAGATTTGCTTTGACAAAAACAATATTATTCGCTCTTTCAGTCATCAGGTTGATCGCCTCTTTCCTCTGGGGATGTCTGTTTCAGAAGTCGATCCAACAGAAGTGCCCGAAGGGCTGAATATACATGGTGACTGGGTGTGGAATGGCACTAAAATTATTCCACGTCAGTTGACAAAGGAGGAATTAATTCAACAGGCGGAAACCAGAAGAAGTGAATTGCTTGCCGAAGCTTCGGATACTATCGCCCCCCTTCAGGACGCTTCAGAACTCGGCATTGCAACAGACGAGGAAGCTGCCACGCTGTTGCTCTGGAAGCACTATCGGGTGATGCTAAACCGGCTGGATCTCAGCACTTCACCAGAAATTGAATGGCCAGAACGCCCTGCCTGACCCCAAACCCTCCATCCGGAGGGTTTTTCGTTTGTTGTGTAATCCTTTCTCCAACCCCAATACGTCGCATCAATCGTGCGCGCCACAGACAATAGCCTCACCACTAAACGAAGGAGTTAAACGGATGGGCGACTATCATCACGGCGTGGAAGTCATCGAAATCAACGATGGCACCCGCACCATTTCCACCGTCTCGACGGCAATCATCGGCATGGTCTGTACGGCCAGCGATGCGGACGACAAGACATTTCCTTTAAACGAGCCTGTGCTCATTACCAACGTGCAAACCGCGATTGCGAAAGCCGGGAAAATGGGGACGTTGTCCGCTTCCCTGCAGGCGATTGCCGATCAGTGTAAACCGGTTGTTGTTGTCGTACGTGTCGCTGAAGGCACCGCTGATACCGCTGAGGAAGCACAGAAAGAGACTATCTCTAATATCATCGGTACAACCGATGAAAACGGTAAATATACCGGTCTGAAAGCGCTCCTTACCGCGAAAACGGTCACTGGCGTTAAGCCACGTATTCTCGGTGTTCCGGGGCTGGATTCGCAGGAAGTGGCGACCGCGCTGGCCGCCATGTGCCAGAGCCTGCGCGCGTTTGGCTATGTCAGTGCATGGGGTTGTAAAACCATTTCAGCCGCTATCGATTACCGCAAAAACTTCAGTCAGCGCGAGTTGATGGTGATTCACCCTGATTTTCTGGCGTGGGATACCACCACCAACACGACGACCCACGCCTGGGCCACTGCACGTGCTCTCGGCCTGCGCGCCAAAATCGACCAGACGATTGGCTGGCACAAAACCCTGTCCAACATCGGCGTTAACGGTGTCACAGGTGTAAGCGCCTCCGTGTCCTGGGATCTGCAGGAACAAGCGACCGATGCGAACCTGCTTAACCAGGCCGGCGTCACCACGCTTATTCGTAACGACGGCTTCAAATTCTGGGGCAACCGTACCTGTTCAGACGATCCGCTCTTCGTCTTTGAAAACTACACCCGTACCGCGCAGGTGTTGGCCGATACCATGGCCGAAGCACACGCATGGGCAATGGATAAACCCATTACGCCAACGCTCATCCGCGACATCGTTTCCGGTATCAATGCCAAATTCCGTGAGCTGAAAACCAACGGCTATATCGTTGATGGCACTTGCTGGTATGACTCGGAATCAAATGATGCATCGACCCTGAAAGCGGGGAAATTGTACATCGATTACGACTACACCCCTGTCCCGCCGCTGGAGAACCTGACCCTGCGCCAGCGCATCACCGATACCTATCTGGCAGACCTGTCCGATTCGGTTAACAGCTAAGGAGCTGAAGCATGGCGTTACCACGCAAACTTAAATATCTGAACATGTTCAACGATGGCCTGAGCTATATGGGCGTTGTTGAGTCTGTCACCTTACCGAAGCTCACCCGCAAACTGGAGAAGTATCGCGGCGGCGGTATGCCGGGCTCGGTCTCTGTCGACCTCGGCCTGGACGATGATGCCCTGGCGCTTGAGTGGACCATTGGCGGTCTGCCGGACGTCGCGCTGTGGGCACAGTATGCCTCTCCGGGCGCGGACAGCGTGCCTCTGCGCTTTACCGGCTCCTTCCAGCGTGACGACACGGGCGAAATCTCCGCCGTCGAAATCGTCATGCGAGGCCGTCATAAAGAGTTTGATGGTGGTGAAAACAAGCAGGGCGAGAGCGGCACCACCAAGATGTCCACCGAGTGCGCTTACTACCAGCTGACCATCGATGGCAAAGAGATCATCGAAATTGACATCATCAACATGGTGCTGAAAGTCGACGGCGTCGATCGTCTGGCGGAACACCGTAAGGCGATTGGCCTGTAAACCTTTAACCGGCCGGGACTGCCGGCCGGTAAGTTAACTTTCTGAAGAGTAACGAAATGGAAAATATCAACGAGACCGTCATTAACGAAAGCGAAAACCCGAACACCATTACGCTCGACACCCCCGTTCTGCGCGGCGAGCAAAAAATCGAAAAGGTGACCGTCGCAAAACCCAACGCGGGGACCCTGCGTGGGGTATCGCTGGCGTCGCTGGCACAATCTGACGTCGATGCGCTGATTAAAGTGCTGCCGCGAATGACCTCGCCGGCCCTGACCGAGCATGAGATTGCGCGTCTGGATGCTTCCGATCTGCTCTCTTTTGCGGGCAAGGTGATCGGTTTTTTGTCACCGGCTTCGGCTCGCTAACATTTCCCGAAAACCTGTCGGTCGATGATCTGATGGCGGATATCGCGGTGATCTTTCACTGGCCGCCGTCAGAGCTGTACTCGCTGAGCATGACCGAACTCCTTATATGGCGCGAAAAGGCGCTGCAGCGAAGCGGAAACTACCATGAGTAATAATGTCAGACTTCAGGAGTTGCTTAAGGCAGTCGACCGGGCAAGCCGACCGCTTAACGCTATTCAGAACGCCAGTCTCTCTCTCGCGGCCAGTATCCGCGATTCAGAGGCGGCGTTGCGCGCGCTTGATGAACAGGCGGGCCGCATTAACGGCTTCAGAAAAGCCAACGAACAGCTCGCCGTGACGGGGCAATCTCTTGCCCGGGCGAAACAGCAGACCGCGGAGCTGGCGCTCCAGCTCAAAAACACCCAGAACCCAACCCGTGACCAGGCGGATGCGCTGGCGGCAGCCCGCCAATCTGCCGCCGCGCTTAAGCTTGAGTACAACAATTTACGCCAGTCAGTGCAGCGCCAGCGCGGTGAGCTGGCGCAGGCAGGGATTAATACGCGCACGCTGTCGTCAGATGAGCGTCGTTTAAGACAGGGTATCAGCGAAAAAACGCTACAACTAAATCGACATAAAGAGGCGCTTGCCAGGGTCAATCAGCAACAGGAGCGGCTTAATACCGTCCAGAACCGCTACGAGTCTGGCAAACGTGTTGCCGCGGGTGTGCAGCAGTTTGCTAATGCGAGCGCAGGAATGGCAAAGGAGGGTTTTAATCAGACGTCCCGCTTTATTGCCCCGGGCATCCGTTTTGAAAAGCAGATGTCTGCCATACAGGCAAGCCTGGGACTGCAGAAGGGGGATACCAGGCTGGAGGCCATTCGTCAGCAGGCACGGGATGTCAGCGTCAGTACAGGAACCTCTACAGATGTTGTCACCCGGGCGCAGGGCGAGCTGGCCCGGTCAGGCTATGACGCCGACGGGGTGGTGGCCGCCACTGTGCCGACGGTTAACCTCAGCCTCGCAGGGAATATTGATGCCGCAAAAGCGGTCGACATCATCCGCAGCACGCAGGCCTCGTTTAACCTGGCGAATACGGATGTTGAACGCGTTGC
This sequence comes from Enterobacter sp. RCC_40, assembly GCF_041360735.1. NCBI lineage: Bacteria > Pseudomonadati > Pseudomonadota > Gammaproteobacteria > Enterobacterales > Enterobacteriaceae > Enterobacter > Enterobacter sp. RCC_40. Next base: position 254,203 of record NZ_JBFUPR010000004.1, on the reverse strand, counting down.
AGATGTCCTTACCCGCGGTTTCACTGCGTCAAATACCAGTCTCACCGAACTGAGTACCGCCGTTGCATCCGCCGCACCTGCCGCCGAAGAAGCCGGCGCCAGCCTTGAGGAGACCACCGCGCTGCTTGGTATTCTGATGGAAAAGGGGATGAAAGGGGCAGATGCCAGCGCAGAGGTTAGCGCCATGTTGAGCCGCCTGCAGACGCCGGATGGGCAGCGTTCTGCAGCGCTGAATGAACTGAAGGTGCAAACCCGGGATGGTGAGGGTAATCCACTGCCGACAGAGAATATCCTCAAGGCGATCTCTGCCTCATTCGAAAACAGCAAAATCGGTGCGGCTCAACAAACGGAATACCTGAAGGCCATTTTCGGTGCGGATGCGATGCAAGGCGCAGGCGTACTGGTTTCAGCGGCTGGGAATGGAGCACTGGATAACAAGCGCCAGACACTCCAGGGCGCGAGGGGGAGCACCGCGCTGACAGCCTCGGTTCAGGGCGATAACCTCGAGGGTGATATCAGCAAGTTCCAGGCTGCATTAAATGGCCTGAAGATTGATGTCTTTGATAAGGCCGATGGTGCCCTGCGCACGCTGATCTCAACCGCGACCGGATGGCTTAGTACGCTCTCTCTCTGGGTCAATGCTAACCCTGCACTGACGCAAGCCCTGGTCAGCGTGGTTATGGGCGCACAAGCCTTTGCCGGTGTCCTGGGCACGCTAGGTATGGTGGTCGCCCCCATTGTGTCAGGCCTGAATCTGGTGATAACCGCTGCCGGGATGCTGGGCACGGTATTCAGCGTAGTGGGGGGGAGCATCATGACGGTGCTGGGCGCCCTGAGCTGGCCCGTTATTGCTCTCGGAGCGGCAATTGCCGCCGGCGCTTTACTGATTCTTAAATACTGGGAGCCCATTAGCGCCTTCTTTGGCGGGGTGATTGAGGGGCTTTCTGCGGCCTTCGCGCCGCTGGGCGAGCTGTTCTCTCCGCTGTTACAGGCCTTTGGTTTCATTTCAGAAAAACTGGGCGGGATCTGGCAGTGGTTCATCGATCTGATTGCGCCGATTAAGGCGACGCAGGAAACGCTCGACAGCTGCAAAAATGTCGGCGTGGCGTTCGGTCAGGCGCTGGGAGATGCGCTAATGGCGCCGCTAAATCTCTTTAACAGCCTGCGCGGCAAGGCCAGCTGGCTGCTGGAGAAACTCGGCGTCATAAAAAAAGAGTCGGGCAATATCGACTCGGCTGTACCGAAAGAAGGCACCTCCTCTGCTGACGCCGGCAGTGCCTGGGACCCGGCGTCACCTGTTTACAGCGGCTTCATGGGATACCAGCCGATGGCAGCAGCGGGAGGGCGTTCTTACATCGATCAGAGTAAAAGTGAATACAACTTCACGCTGCAGGGAAGCGCAGCCTCCGGAACGGATCTGACTCGTCAAATCCGGGAGGCTATAGAGAGCAGTGAGCAGGAAAAAGCGAGACGGCAGCAATCCTGCTTTATGTATGGTTAAGGAGAGAGAAAATGTTAATGGTGCTGGGTCTGTTTGTCTTTGAACGACGAACCTTACCGTATCAGTCAATGGTATTTACAAAAGACTACCGCTGGGCATCCAACGAACGCATCGGGAAACCCAAAGCCTGGCAGTACCTTGGCGAAGGTGAGACATCCTTTAACCTTTCCGGATTACTTTACCCGGAGCTCACGGGAGGGCGGCTTTCTCTCAAGGCGATTGAGCTGATGGCGAATGAAGGGCGGGCATGGCCGTTGATAGACGGTACCGGCATCATTCATGGCATGTTTATCATTGAGAAAGTCACGCATACGCATTCGGATTTTTACAGCGATGGCACTGCCCGGAAAATTGATTTTACCCTGGTACTGAAACGCGTGGATGAATCGCTGATGACGACGTTTGGCGACCTGAGAACGCAGGCCTCAGAGCTGGTGGAAAGCGCACGTAATAGCATTGGAGGGCTGGTGGGATGATCACCGAAATGAATATCCGGGCGGGTGGGAAAATCGCCCCTGATTTTATGCTTAAGCTTGACGAGCGCGATATCACGCAAAATTTCAGCCATCGTCTTATCAGTTTGACCATGACCGACAAACGTGGGCTGGAAGCCGATCAGCTGGATATTCTACTGGATGATTCCGACGGGTTGTTAGACCTGCCTGCCCGGGGGGCAAGACTGTCCTTATGGCTGGGATGGGAAGGAACACCGCTCCAGCCGAAAGGGGACTTTACGATAGATGCGATTGAATTCCGGGGCACGCCGGACACGCTGACCATCCGGGGATGCAGCGCAGATTTTCGTGGGAAGCTCAACGTGCGGCGCGAACAGTCGTGGCATGACACGACGATCGGCGCGATAGTCAACACCATTGCTCAGCGTAACCAGTTTACCGCCAGCGTCGGGGCGGGACTTGCATCCATCGCCATTTCTCATATCGATCAGTCACAGGAGACTGACGCGGCGTTTCTCTCCCGCCTGGCCGAACGTAATGGTGCATTTGTTTCAATCAAAGCCGGGAAGGTTATTTTTATGAAAGCGGGCCATGCCGTGACGGCCAGTGGCACACCGCTTCCCTTAATGATGATTGAGCGTGGGGATGGCGATCGGCACCTTTTTTCCGTCGCTGACCGTGAAAATTATTCCGGCGTGACGGCCAAATGGCTGCAAACGCGTGACCCAAAACAACAAAATGCTCAATTGAGTATTAATCGTCAGCCCGGGGGGCAGCCGACAGAAGGACTACAGCACCCGGATGCCGCTACACCGGTAGCGGGAGCAGGAGGCAAGGCAGAGAAGCCGCAAGAGAGGCTGGTGGGATCGGCGGAAAACGTTTTTGAGCTCACCACGGTTTATGCCTCTGAAGAGCAGGCGCTCAGGGCTGCAGAGGCGAAGTGGCGCGCGCTTCAGCGGGGTACCGTGAATTTTTCTATCCAGCTGGCGCTGGGACGCGCCGATCTGTATCCCGAAACGCCGGTGCTGGTCAACGGCTTTAAACGGGTCATTGACGAGCAGGCGTGGATTATCAACGAGGTGGTTCATACCCTCAGCGAAAGTGGATTTACCACGCAACTTAAGCTTGAGCTGAACGTCGCTGATGAAAAATTTTCCATCAAAAATGAGTAATGCATTTGCTATTGATTTCTTTTTGGGTATTATTAATTCACAAGTTGTGAATTATGTGGAGAGGTACATGTTTCATTGTCCTAAGTGCAAGCATTCCGCGCATGCGCGTACCAGTCGCTATTTAAGTGAAAATACCAAAGAGCGCTATCACCAGTGCACCAATGTGGACTGCAGCTGTACGTTCGTGACGATGGAGTCCGTGGAGCGTCTGATTGCGACACCTGGCGCCGCTGAGCGTGTCCGAACGGCTTCGCAGACCCACGGTTAGCGACTGCGCCACCGGCTCAAAAAAACCAATAAAAAAGCCACTCAATAGAGTGGCTTAATCATTTGATTCTACAGCTAAATTTGGTGGCCCCTGCTGGACTTGAACCAGCGACCAAGCGATTATGAGTCGCCTGCTCTAACCACTGAGCTAAGGGGCCGTGGCGGTGAATTATAGAGGAACTCCCTTCAGCAATCCAGCCATTCACACCTGCCTGCTGTTTTTATAAACAATGCATAATCAATCCTTTATACTTCCATAAGGATGTATCAATGGGAGTAGAGATGATCAACGATATTCTGGCCCCGGGCTTGCGGGTGGTGTTTTGCGGGATTAACCCTGGGAAGTCCTCGGCGCACACCGGTTTTCACTTTGCCCATCCGGGGAATCGCTTCTGGAAGGTTATCTATCAGGCCGGGTTTACCGACAGGCTACTGAAGCCTGAAGAGGAGCAGCACCTGCTGGATACGCGCTGCGGGATTACCATGCTGGTCGAGCGGCCCACGGTACAGGCGAGTGAAGTGAACCTGCATGAACTGCGCAGCGGTGGGCGGGAGCTGATTAAGAAGATTGAAGATTATCAGCCGGCAGCGCTGGCCATCCTGGGCAAGCAGGCTTACGAGCAGGCGTTTAGTCAGCGCGGTGCGCAGTGGGGCAAACAGGCCATCACTATTGGCGTCACGCAGGTGTGGGTGCTACCGAACCCGAGCGGGCTTAACAGGGCAACGCTGGATAAGCTGGTGGAGGCGTATCGGGAACTGGATGAGGCCCTGGTTGTGCGTGGGCTCTAGGGCGGTGTTTCCTTGTCCCTGAGGGGCGGAGAAAATGCAAAAAAAAGCTCCCAAAAGGGAGCTTTTTCACTGACAGGATCGATTAATCGTCCAGGAAGCTACGCAGTACTTCAGAGCGGCTTGGATGGCGCAGTTTACGCAGCGCCTTCGCTTCAATCTGACGGATACGTTCGCGGGTAACGTCGAACTGTTTACCCACTTCTTCCAGCGTATGGTCGGTGTTCATATCGATACCGAAACGCATACGCAGCACTTTTGCTTCACGGGCGGTCAGGCCAGCCAGAACGTCGTGCGTTGCAGCACGCAGGCTCTCGGTCGTCGCAGAGTCCAGCGGCAGCTCGAGGGTGGTATCCTCGATGAAATCACCCAGATGCGAATCTTCATCATCACCGATTGGTGTTTCCATGGAGATTGGCTCTTTGGCGATCTTCAGCACTTTACGGATCTTGTCTTCCGGCATCAGCATGCGCTCAGCCAGCTCTTCCGGCGTTGGCTCGCGGCCCATCTCCTGCAGCATCTGGCGGGAGATACGGTTGAGCTTGTTGATGGTCTCAATCATATGCACCGGAATACGGATGGTGCGCGCCTGATCCGCGATAGAGCGGGTGATAGCCTGACGGATCCACCAGGTAGCATAGGTGGAGAACTTATAACCACGACGGTATTCAAACTTATCAACCGCTTTCATCAGACCGATGTTGCCTTCCTGAATCAGATCCAGGAACTGCAGGCCACGGTTGGTGTACTTCTTGGCGATAGAGATAACCAGACGCAGGTTCGCTTCAACCATCTCTTTCTTCGCACGGCGGGCTTTCGCTTCACCGATGGACATACGACGGTTGATGTCTTTAACCTGCTCAATGGTCAGGCCGGTCTCTTCTTCAATCTGATGCAGTTTCTGCAGGCCGCGGAACACGTCTTCTTTCACGTCATGCAGTTTTTCAGACCACGGCTTGTTCATCGCGATAGCCGCGTTGAACCAGGTTTCGCTGGTTTCGTTGCCGGTGAAGAGGGTGATGAAGTTCTTCTTCGGCATTTTGCACTGCTCAACGCACAGTTTCATGATGATGCGTTCCTGGGTACGTACGCGATCCATCATCACGCGCATGCTGTTAACCAGGTAGTCGAACTGTTTAGGCACCAGACGGAACTGTTTGAAGACTTCAGACAGTTTCAGGATCTCTTCCTGTGCGGCTGCGTGGCTGCGACCTTTTGCTTTGATGGTGTCACGCGTGACTTCGTACTGGGTACGCAGCTCAGCAAACTTCTCGCGCGCCAGTTCCGGGTCGATGCTGTTGTCATCATCGGCGGTGTCGTCGTCGGCATCTTCCTCATCTTCGTCTTCGTCATCATCCATCTCTTCCTGAGACAGTTCAGAACCCACGTGAGTGGCGGTCGGTGCCATATCTTCTTCAGCGTTCGGGTCGACAAAACCGGTGATCAGGTCAGACAGGCGCGCTTCTTCCGCTTCAACACGATCGTACTGCTCCAGCAGATAGGTGATCGCTTCAGGGTATTCGGCAACAGAGCACTGAACCTGGTTGATCCCGTCTTCGATGCGTTTCGCGATGTCAATTTCGCCTTCGCGGGTCAACAGTTCAACGGTACCCATTTCGCGCATGTACATGCGGACCGGGTCAGTGGTACGCCCGATTTCAGATTCCACGCTGGACAGGACCTGTGCAGCAGCTTCTTCCGCATCTTCGTCAGTGTTGTTGGAGGTTTCAGCCAGCAACAGATCATCGGCATCAGGTGCTTCTTCCATCACCTGAATACCCATGTCATTGATCATTTGGATGATGTCTTCGATTTGATCTGAATCGACGATATCTTCCGGCAGATGGTCATTGACCTCGGCATAGGTCAGATAGCCTTGCTCCTTACCGCGTTGGACAAGAAGTTTCAGCTGTGACTGCGGGTTTTGCTCCATAAGACGGTATCCACACTTAATTCGTTTGATTGGTGTCGGCGATGGGGCTGCCAACCTTTAAAGCGAGGGCGTACTTATATTTGTGCCGCTGCCTCTCAGTGCGGCTGCCGGGGGCTTCCCGATCGATATTCGGCACTTAAGCCGTTGAATTCATTTTTTTGCCAGCTCCTGGTTCAGCATCCAGAGTTCCCGGCGTTCTTCGCTGCTTAAGCCGTGTGTGCGCTCGCGAGCTATCAACTCTTCCTGGCGCAGCTCAAGCATCGAATCAAACATATGGTTGAGTGAGTCGGTGAACGTTTTTTCTGCAATGTCCTTATCTGCTATATCGTCCCACATCGACAGTTTTTCAAGGGTAGCAGCCTCTTTTGTGCCGCGATAATGTTCTAAAAGTTGTCCGGTGGTCAGACCTGGCTGAGACAAACAAGTGTTGACCAATTCTGAAAATAAGCCAAGCCCGGGCAATTTTTCGTGGTTCAAACCCGCCAGCGATGGCACTTGCGGAGCAAGTTCGGGGTTTTGAACCAGTAACCCTATCAGTATACGCATGGTTGTGCGTTTTAGCTGAGGCGCGGGACGAACCGCACCGTTTTCAGACTGTTTAGGCATTAAACGTTCAAGCTGGCTGTCATCCAGAATGCCGAGCTTGTTGCCTAGCTCCTGACGCAGATAGATGCGCAGCGTTTCGCCGGGCACCTGACTGATTAACGGCAGCGCCAGCGTGCTGAGCTGCGCGCGCCCGTCAGGGGTACTCAAATCGACCTGCGGCATCAGGCTGTTAAACAAAAACGTGGAGAGCGGCTGAGCCTGCTCCATCCGCGCTTCAAACGCCGCTTTGCCCTCTTTACGCACCAGCGTATCCGGGTCTTCACCGTCGGGCAGGAACATAAAGCGTAGCTGACGCCCGTCGGTCATATAAGGCAGTGCGGTTTCCAGCGCACGCCAGGCGGCGTCGCGCCCTGCACGGTCACCGTCGTAACAGCAGATGACATTGTTAGTCACCCTGTACAGCAGCTGAATGTGATCGGCTGTGGTCGAGGTGCCCAGAGATGCAACCGCATAGTTGATGTCATACTGCGCCAGCGCGACGACATCCATATAGCCTTCGACGACCAGAAGGCGCGGAGGTTCCGCGTTATCCTTCAGCGCCTCATAAAGACCGTAAAGCTGGCGGCCTTTATGAAAAATATCGGTCTCCGGGGAGTTGAGGTACTTCGGCAGGGCATCACCCAGCACGCGACCACCAAAACCAATCACCCGGCCACGCTTGTCGCGGATCGGGAACATTACCCGTTCGCGGAAGCGGTCGTAGCTTCGTCCCTGGTCATTGGTGACCAGCATGCCGGCATCGATAAGAGACTTACGATCTTCGCTATTGCCGCCAAAACGCTTTAACACGTTGTCCCAGCCGGGCGGGGCGTAACCAATAGCGAAACGCGCAATCACATCGTCACTCAGTCCGCGCGCTGTCAGGTACTGACGCGCAGGCTCAGCAGCAGCGTGCTTAAGAGACTGTTGATAAAACGAGTTCAGACCATCCATCAGTTGGTACAGCGTCTGCCGTTGATGGCGCTCGATCTGGCTTGGCCCACTGCCTGCTTCATACGGCACTTCAAGGTTGTGCATCGCCGCCAACTCTTCGACGGTTTCAACGAACTCGAGCTTGTCGTAGTTCATTAAAAAATCGACAGCATTACCGTGAGCACCACAGCCGAAGCAATGGTAAAACTGCTTTTCACCGTTAACGGTGAAGGAGGGGGTTTTTTCGTTATGGAAAGGACAGCACGCATGGTAGTTCTTGCCCTGCTTTTTCAGCTTTACCCGCGCGTCGATGAGATCGACGATGTCGGTTCTGGCTAGCAGGTCATTGATGAATACGCGTGGGATTCGTCCGGCCATATGCCCCAAAAATTTTAGTAACTCATAAACGAAAACAAGCCGCGCATTCCTTCCGGAAGCACGGCCTTACGACTACAACTCTGTCTGTCATTGAGGGCTGAGGCCCTCAATTGATTAGTACAGACGAGTACGGCGTGCGTTTTCGCGAGCCAGTTTCTTCGCGTGACGTTTCACAGCAGAAGCTTTAGCGCGCTTACGTTCGGTCGTTGGTTTTTCATAGAACTCACGACGACGAACTTCAGCCAGAACACCTGCTTTCTCGCATGAACGTTTGAAGCGACGCAGTGCAACGTCGAACGGCTCGTTTTCACGTACTTTAATTACCGGCATGTAACTCTCACCTTTGATAAATTCGGTTTGCCGCTGGCATCAACGCCAGCTTATTTCAAAATGGTGCGGAATTTTACTGCAAATGCTGCTGCTTTGTAAAGCACCGACGCGTTTTTGAAAGGGACTTTAATAAGGGTGAGGAGTATACACGAGGCTTCTTCCTGGGGCGAACAAAGTTTTACATCAATCCGCATTGGCCCTACACTGCGCGGTATTGAAACGAGGTAAAACAAGTCATGCGTGTACTGGGTATTGAAACATCCTGCGATGAGACCGGCATCGCCATTTACGACGACGAAAAAGGGCTTCTTGCCAACCAACTGTATAGTCAGGTGAAATTACACGCTGACTACGGCGGCGTCGTGCCTGAACTGGCTTCTCGTGACCACGTGCGTAAAACGGTTCCCCTGATTCAGGCGGCGCTGAAAGAAGCCGGGTTGAACTCTACTGATATTGATGCTGTAGCGTATACCGCAGGCCCGGGCCTGGTGGGTGCGCTGCTGGTCGGCGCAACGGTGGGCCGTTCGCTGGCGTTCGCGTGGGATGTGCCGGCCATTCCGGTTCACCATATGGAAGGGCATCTTCTGGCGCCGATGCTGGAAGATAATCCGCCTGCGTTTCCTTTTGTGGCGCTGCTGGTTTCAGGTGGCCATACCCAGCTGATTAGCGTAACGGGGATTGGCAAGTATGAGCTGCTCGGCGAGTCCATTGACGACGCAGCCGGTGAGGCTTTCGACAAAACGGCCAAACTGCTGGGCCTGGATTATCCTGGCGGTCCGATGCTCTCGAAAATGGCATCGCAGGGCACGGAAGGGCGTTTCGTCTTCCCGCGTCCGATGACTGACCGTCCAGGGCTGGATTTCAGCTTTTCCGGTCTGAAAACCTTCGCGGCCAATACCATTCGCAATAATGACGATAGCGAGCAGACCCGTGCTGATATCGCCCGTGCGTTCGAAGACGCGGTGGTCGGTACCCTGATGATCAAATGCAAACGCGCACTGGAAAAGACCGGCTTTAAGCGTCTGGTGATGGCCGGGGGCGTCAGCGCCAACCGCACGCTGCGTGCAAAACTCGCGCAGATGATGCAAAAGCGTGGTGGGGAAGTATTTTATGCCCGTCCGGAATTCTGTACCGATAACGGGGCGATGATCGCCTACGCGGGTATGGTACGTCTGAACGCTGGCGCGACCGCCGATCTGAGCGTCTCTGTACGTCCACGCTGGCCGCTGGCGGAGTTGCCGGAGGCGTAATGTCTGACCCTCTCCCGCCAGGGAGAGGGGAGTTATACGGTTACACCCGCAACATCCCTTTCTCTTCCAGAAATGTCACGATCGTCGCCAGTCCGTCGCCCGCCTTCAGATTGGTGAAGGTCCACGGGCGCTCGCCGCGCATGCGGTTGGTGTCACGCTCCATCACCTCCAGTGAGGCCCCCACATAGGGTGCCAGGTCGGTTTTGTTGATCACCAGAAAATCGGATTTGGTAATCCCTGGGCCTCCCTTACGCGGGATCTTCTCCCCTTCAGCGACGTCAATCACATAGATCGTCAGGTCAGCCAGCTCCGGGCTGAAGGTGGCGCTCAGGTTGTCACCGCCGCTTTCAACGAAGATCAGGTCCAGATTGCCGAACTTTTCGCTTAACGCTTCCACTGCCGCTAGGTTCATTGAGGCATCTTCGCGGATTGCGGTATGCGGGCAACCGCCCGTCTCCACGCCCACGATGCGCTCTGGCTCAAGGGCACCCGCTTCGGTGAGAATGCGCTGGTCTTCTTTGGTGTAGATATCGTTGGTCACCACTGCCAGGTGATAGGTGTCGCGCATTGCTTTGCAGAGTGCTTCCAGTAACGCGGTTTTGCCCGACCCCACCGGGCCGCCCACGCCCACGCGCAGGGGATGTTTGTAATCAACCATGTTGTCTCCTCAGGAACGGAATAATCGTGAATATTGTGTTTCGTGGCGCGCAGAGGCGATGGCCGACAGCGGCGTTGCCGCACCCAGCGCGTCGTCGCCACGCAAAAAAGCCGGTTCAAGCCCGGCGGCAAAGTGGTCGCTCAGGTCGATAATCAGCTGCTGCGCCGCCTGTTGCCCGAACGGCACCAGCTTGACGCCCGCCATGACCGCGCTCTCAATCCAGCTGTAGCCCAGGCTCAGGGCCAGCTCATGGGCGCTAATGCCCCAGCGTACTCCGAGCCACGCCATGCCGCTGAGCTGGCTTTGCATAAACAGCGTCCGCCACTCTGCCGGACAGTCCGGCTCCCAGCTTTTGAGCAGGCGCGTAAAGGCCGCCCCGCGGTTGCGTTCCTCTTCACGCAGTTCACGCGTTTCCCGGCAGGCGAGAAGGTAAGCCGTCCAGCGTGTTGCCGTCGCCAAATCGTTTTGCTCGCACGCCTGATAAAGTCGGGAAAACAGCGGCAGATCGACACAGAACAAGCTCTGCTCCATCTGCAGGATCTGCCAGTTTTTGAACGCCTCAGCATTGGGGACCCAGCCTGCTTCTACGGCCCACTCCAGCCCCTGCGACCAGGTGAATGACCCGACCGGAAGGCTGCTGCTGGAGAGCTGCATCAGGCGCAGCCGCTGGCGGACGTGCTCCATCAGCTCATCAGCGCCAGCAGCGCAGAGACAATCAGCCCGCCACCAAAGGTTTTACGTAACCCGTCGTGACGGCGCAGCAGCAACCCGGCGGCGAAGCTGGCGCACAGCACCGTGGCACTGGCAAACATAAAGCCGCTGGTGAAGAGCCAGAAGTTATGGCCAGACATCTCTACCCCATGCGCCCAGCCGTGGAACATTGCCAGCGCCGGCACGGCCAACAGCAGGCGATTTTCGGTTTTAAACATCATCGCGCCGCAGACCGCCAGCGAGGCGATAATCAGCATTTCCATGCCGCTAAAGCCGCCAAGCAGGCTGCCTGCAACGGCCCCGGCCAGCATCATGCCGAGAGTGGCAAGAGGCAGCAGCAGCTTGCGCCCGCTCAGGGCCGAAAGTACGCCCGCACCGGTTAGCATCAGCAGATGATCAAGACCCGTCAGCGGATGGAAAAAACCGGCCTGAAAGCTGTCTGTGCCGTGTCCGGGATGCGCCAGGGCAGGAAGAGAAAAGGCCAGCAGTAGCAGAGGTAAAAACGTACGCATGATGAATCCTTAATGTGAATGAGCGTGAGAGTGACTATGGCTATGACTATGGCTGTGGGCATCGCTGGTATACGCCCCTGCTTCCGGTTCAAACGGGAGGGTGGCAAATGTCACCTCGAGCCCGAACTGGCGCAGCATGTCATCGAGCACATGATCGTGGTGATAGCGCAGCTCGCCGGGCATGATCTGCAGCGGCACGTGGCGGTTGCCGAGGTGGTAGCAGGCGCGGGCGAGCAGGAACGGATCGTCGCAGCGCACCACGGAGACCGATTCCGGCGCGGCGATCACCTCGATCACCTCGCTGCCGTCGTCAGTGGTCAGCAGATCTCCCCCGCGCAGCAGCAGGCCGCGCGGCAGCATCAGCCCGGCTTCGCGGCCGTCATTCAGCGCCACGCGGGCACGGCTTTTCACCCGGACTTCAATCGGCAGCGTGACGCTGGCGGTTATCGGATGGGCATGGTCAAGGCGTTGGGTCAGGTAGATCATCGTCACTCCTTAAAACAGGAAATAGCGTTGGGCCATCGGCAGAACGTCTGCCGGCTCGCTGGTAATGAGCTCGCCATCAACGCGAACCTCGTAAGTTTGTGCATCAACGGTGATGTTGGGCTGCAGGCTGTTGTGGATCATGTCGGCCTTTTTCACCGTGCGGCAGCCTTTTACGACGGCTATGCCGCTCTGCAGGCTGAGCTGGTGCGAAATGCCCTTCGCATCGGCAGCCTGGGAGACAAACGTCAGCCGTGTCGCATGGCGTGCGGCACCCAGCGTGCCAAACATCGGACGGTAATGGACCGGTTGCGGCGTTGGGATAGAGGCGTTGATATCCCCCATCGGCGCGCAGGCGATCATCCCGCCTTTCACAATGGTGGCGGGTTTGACGCCAAAGAACGCGGGGGACCAGACCACTAAATCCGCCAGTTTCCCGGCCTCAATCGAGCCCACTTCATGAGCAATCCCGTGGGTCAGCGCCGGGTTAATGGTGTATTTGGCGATATAGCGTTTCACGCGGTAGTTATCGTTGTTCCCGGTCTCTTCCGGCAGTGCGCCGCGCTGAACCTTCATACGGTGCGCCACCTGCCAGGTACGAATAATCACTTCGCCGACGCGACCCATTGCCTGGGAGTCGGACGAGGTCAGCGAGAAGGCACCGATATCGTGAAGGACATCTTCCGCGGCGATGGTCTCCCGGCGAATGCGTGATTCAGCAAAGGCCACGTCCTCGGCGATATCCGGGTCGAGGTGGTGACACACCATCAACATGTCGAGATGCTCGTCGATGGTATTCACCGTGTAGGGCAGCGTCGGGTTAGTGGAGGAGGGCAGAATATTCGGGTGCGCGCAGGCGGTAATAATATCCGGTGCATGTCCGCCGCCTGCCCCTTCCGTATGGAAGGTGTGAATGGTCCGTCCGCCGATAGCCGCCAGCGTGTCCTCAACAAACCCGGATTCGTTCAGCGTGTCGCTGTGCAGCGCCACCTGAATATCCATCTCCTCCGCCACCGCCAGTGAGCAGTTGATGGCTGCAGGCGTCGCGCCCCAGTCTTCGTGGATCTTCAGCCCGATGGCACCCGCTGCGATCTGCTCGCGCAGGGCATCAGGGTTGGAACCATTACCTTTGCCAAGCAGGCCGATATTCACCGGTAGTGTATCGGCCGCCTGCAACATCCGCGCGATATACCAGGGCCCTGGCGTACAGGTCGTGGCGTTGGTGCCTGCCGCTGGGCCCGTGCCCCCACCAATCATGGTGGTGACGCCAGAGACCAGCGCCTCTTCCGCCTGCTGCGGGCAGATCCAGTGGATGTGCGTGTCGATCCCGCCGGCGGTGACAATTTTCCCTTCGGCGGCGATCACTTCTGTCGCTGCGCCAATCGGGATCGTGACCCCGGGCTGTATATCCGGGTTACCGGCTTTACCCACGGCAAAGATCCGGCCGTTTTTTACGCCAATATCGGCTTTAACGATCCCCCAGTGATCGATAATCAACGCGTTGGTCAGCACCAGATCCACGCAGCCGTCGGATGTCATCTGCCCCTGGCCCATACCGTCGCGGATCACCTTCCCGCCGCCGAATTTGACCTCTTCGCCGTAGACCGTGAGATCGTTTTCCACTTCTATCCACAGCTCACTGTCGGCCAGACGCACTTTATCGCCAGTGGTGGGACCGAACATATCGGCGTAGGCCTGGCGTGAAATTTCAGCCATTTTTCACCTCTCCCATCACCTCGCCGCGAAAGCCGAAAATACGCTGCGCGCCGCTGACCTGAACCAGCGTCACCTCGCGCTTCTGTCCGGGTTCGAAACGCACGGCGGTGCCTGCCGGAATATTCAGCCGATAGCCTTTGGTGGCTTCCCGGTCGAATTTCAGCGCCGGGTTAATCTCATAAAAGTGGTAGTGCGATCCCACCTGGATCGGCCTGTCGCCATGGTTTTCGACGATCACGTTTTGCGTGTCTCGCCCAACGTTGATCGCAATGTTTCCGGATTGGATCTGGTATTCGCCTGGGATCATCACGCGCTCCTTATACGATCGGGTTATGGACGGTGACGAGCTTTGATCCGTCCGGGAACGTCGCTTCCACCTGAATGTCGGGGATCATCTCCGGTACGCCTTCCATCACCTGGTCGCGCGTCAGGACGTGACGGCCCGCTTCCATCAGTGAGGCGACGGTTTCGCCATCGCGGGCGCCTTCCATAATAAACGCGCTGATCAGCGCGACTGATTCCGGGTAATTCAGTTTTACCCCGCGCGCAAGGCGGCGTTCGGCAACCAGCGCAGCGGTAAACAGCAACAGCTTGTCTTTTTCTCTGGGGGTCAGTTCCATAACGTTTCTCTTATGTCTGCCAGATACGCGGCGAACAGGCGGTTTTGGGGGTTAAAAGCGGGCGAAGCGACTGCCAGATATCGCGCATCACCCGCTGGCACATCAGGTTGTCGTGGGAGAGAAAACGCACCGACAGCAGATCGTCTGTGAGCGTTGCCCCGGCAAAGTGGCTCAGCGGCGTCAGCAGCTCGCGCACCGTTTCGAGGTGCGCTTCCCTGGCCGGAAAGAACAGCAGCGTGCCGACCCACGGGAGACCTGCAACGGGCGTGAGATCGCCATTGCTGAGGTGCTGACGTTCAATCAGCCGTGGCTCATCGTCGACCCAGATCTCAAGGCGGCTTTCCAGCGTGCCGTGGCTGAAGGTTTCGCCGATCACCGGGCGACCCAGACAGTACAACTCCCACGCCAGCAGCGTACTGGAAGCCTTCAGATGAAAAACGGAACGCAGGGCGGCATTCGCACCGGGAAAGATAATGGTGTCCTGTGGCAGCCACTCCAGCGTAGCCTCATCGTCGAGCCAGAAGTGCTGATTGAGACAGGCCTGCGGGCCGCTGCTGCGATAGAACTTGCTCGCGCCGGGCATGGTGATCAGCGCATGGCTTTTCGCGTCCAGATGCACCGAAATATCCAGCGTATCGCCGCCGACTATCCCGCCTGGCGGGTGCAGCAAATACAGGTGGCAGGTGTCGCCTTCGGGATAAAAAGGCCGCTGTACGGTGAGGGGCCCGCTGTGATGAGCAGCGTGCAGGAGGGTTTTCTCAGGGGTGTAACAAAACTGCAGGGCAAGCGATGCCTGCCAGCCTTTGTAAGAATTATCAGTGACCTGAGCTGCTAACATGCTGCATCCATCTGCTCATCATCGGGAGACGTTTCAGTATGCCCTGGCAGAAATGAAGGCTGTCATATGAGTCGCTTATGGATAAAAAAACCGGCTCAAGGAGCCGGTTGAGAAGGTTATCGATAATCCTCTGCATCCACATCATAGCCGGACGGTTCCCAGCGGATCGCCAGCAGCGAAGCCAGCCCGATAAACGGTGCCAGAGCGATCACCCAGAACACGGCGGTATCAAGAGAGGCCACCAGCAGCGGGAACAGAAACAGCGAGAGCGTAGAACTGCTGCGCATCAGCGTCTGGTTAAGGCCCACGCCCACGCCGCGCAGAGAGGTGGGATAGCTCAGGGACGCAAACGTCATGGTATGGGCGCCAGGCCCAAAGCCCTGACCGAACAGGAATAGCGCCAGCATCGCGACGGCGATAACGCCTTCCGATACGCCTTCCGGACGACCAGTCAGCGCCAGCCCCAGCAGAGCAACAAGCTGACAGGCGTAGCCCGCCAGCGACATCCGCCACGCGCCGAAACGCGGAACATAGCGCACTGCCAGCAATCCGCCGACGAAGGCAAACAGCAGGTTTAGCACCAGCGAGATCAGAATAGTGGTCAGCATCGACTGCACAAAGAAGCTGGAGATAATGACCGGCAGACCAAATGCGACGGCGTTATAGGCGAAAGACGACACCACCGAGAGCAGGGTAGCGAGCGTGGTACGTCGCAAATAGACGCCACGGAACAGGTGCAGATAGTTTGCCCACTTCGCCTTGTTGACCACCGGTGCCGGTTGGTTAAGCGCATCCTGCGGCACGTGGGCGTTGATGTTATACGATTGCCGCAAGATAGCGGCCGCCTCTTTCAGGTTGCCCTGATTCGCCGCCCAGACCGGGGACTCGCTCATGTAGCGGCTACGAATGGCGATAATCACCAGCGCAGGCACCGCGCCAAACCCCAGGATTAAGCGCCACAGCCAGTCGCTGTGACTTTCTGGCAGTACGGCGTAGAAGAATAACACCAACAGGTAAGAGATGCTGATTGCGGCATACCAGGTTGGGCACCACATTGCCACGCTGGAGGCCTTGTTTCCGGGGCCTTTGAGCCTGGCGAACTCGCTAAGAAACGCCATCGCCACCGGCAGATCGATCCCCACGCCGAGGCCCATCACAAAGCGTGCGCCCGCCAGCGCATATTCGTTGGGTGCCAGTGCACAGGCGATGGCCGCTACCACGAAGAACAGCATGTCGGCCATAAAGACGCGGTAGCGTCCGATCTTGTCCGTGAGATAGCCACCCAGTAGCGCCCCGACAATCGCACCAAAGGTAATGGCCGAGGCCACCATGCCGGTACCGGCAGGGGTGAGATTAAATTCGCGGGTGATGTCTTTGATGCCGAACGCCAGCGCACCAAGGTCGTACGCATCGAGGAAAATACCGCCCAGCGCGATACCGACTACGATGCGGGCGTTGGCCCGACCCTGAGAACCGTCGTTGACCAGACGTGAAACGTCAGAGGCGTTACGTACCCACTTGATGTCGCCATCAGGCGAATGTCCTGCCGTTGAAAGGGGAGTTGTGTCTGTAATGTCTGCCATTTTCTTTTTGTGTGGTTGTGTTGTGTCATTAACAGTTACCACAGGCAGAGGGTGACCAAAATCACATTTGGTTATAAGGCATAACTAACCCCTTACGGGGCGTCTTTTTTCTTTCTCTTGAGCTTCGACCAGATTTTGGTCTCCTGGCGACGCCACAGGCGCTGAATATTATCGTGATGGCGTAGCAGGATGAGGCAGGAGAGCATCGACACCGGGAAGGTGAACTGCGGTTTGAACCACCAGACATAGAATGGCGCGATCAGCGCGCTGACGATGGCGCCCAGTGATGAGTAACCGCTCAGAAGAATGGTCAGTAGCCAGGTGCCGGCCATCACGCCGGTTAAGTCCCAGCCGATTGGGGCAATAGCACCAAAGGCGGTGGCGACGCCTTTACCGCCTTTAAAACCAAAGAATACAGGCCAGATATGGCCGACACAGGCGGCGATAGCAATGAGCCCCAGCCAGAACGGCGTTACGCCCAGCGCATACGCTCCCCAGACGGGTAACATTCCTTTCAGAACATCAAAAATCAATACCGCTACGGCTGCTCCCTTGCCGCCAATTCGTAGTACATTGGTCGCCCCCGGATTCCCGGAACCACTTTCGCGCGGGTCAGGTAACCCGGCAATGCGGCAGACCAGAATGGCGCTGGAGATTGAGCCGCAAAGGTAGGCGAGGAGGATCATTCCAGGCGCGATTGCACTCATAACGCTGTTCCGTTTTGAAAATGTATCTGTATTCTCAGCATCTGTGGATAATACGCATAATTCGCCGGAAGTGGTATCCGGTTTAGCCAAAAAGCAGGCAGGTCGTGATGGATATTGTATTTATAGAGCAACTTTCGGTAATCACCACTATTGGTGTTTACGACTGGGAACAGACCATTGAGCAGAAACTCGTGTTCGATATCGAAATGGGCTGGGATAACCGCAAGTCAGCAAAAAGCGACGACGTGAATGACTGTCTAAGCTACGCCGATATCAGTGAAACGGTCGTGGGCCACGTCGAAGGGCAACGTTTTGCGCTGGTGGAGCGTGTGGCAGAAGAGGTGGCCGAGCTGCTGCTGAGCAAGTTCAACGCACCGTGGGTACGCATCAAATTGAGCAAACCGGGCGCCGTGGCGCGTGCCGCTAACGTCGGCGTGATCATTGAGCGTGGCACAAATCTGAAAGGGAAGATTTAACGTCATAATAGCTAAACCATTTTAGGTTATACCGGTCTTAAAGCTGTATCTTTCACGGTTGTCCGCGTGGGACACCGTTTTTTTTATATCTTTTTAGGGGTTTATAGATGAGCGATATGCACTCGCTGCTGGTGGCGGCAATACTGGGTGTGGTCGAAGGATTGACGGAGTTTTTGCCGGTTTCCAGTACGGGCCATATGATTATCGTTGGCCATCTGCTGGGCTTTGAAGGCGATACCGCAAAGACGTTTGAAGTTGTCATTCAGTTGGGGTCTATTCTGGCGGTCGTTGTGATGTTCTGGCGTCGTCTGTTCGGGCTTATCGGTATCCACTTTGGCCGTCTTCCTCAGCGCGAGGGTGAAAGCAAAGGTCGCCTGACGCTTATCCATATTCTGCTTGGCATGGTTCCGGCAGTGGTTCTGGGCCTGGTTTTCCACGACACCATTAAATCGCTGTTTAACCCGATTAACGTCATGTATGCGCTGGTCGTCGGCGGTTTCCTGCTGATCGCGGCAGAACTGCTGAAGCCGAAAACGCCACGCGCGGAAGGTCTGGATGACATGACCTACCGTCAGGCGTTTATCATCGGTTGTTTCCAGTGTCTGGCGCTGTGGCCGGGCTTTTCACGCTCAGGCGCGACCATCTCTGGCGGGATGCTGATGGGCGTTAGCCGTTATGCTGCGTCGGAGTTCTCGTTCCTGCTGGCAGTGCCGATGATGATGGGCGCGACCGCACTCGACGTCTATAAAAGCATTGGCTTCCTCACCACGGGTGACATTCCGATGTTCGCCGTGGGCTTTGTCACCGCCTTTATTGTGGCGCTGATCGCCATCAAAACCTTCCTGCAGTTGATTAAACGTATTTCGTTTATTCCGTTCGCGATCTATCGCTTTATCGTGGCGGCTGCGGTTTACGTGGTCTTCTTCTGACCGACGGCCCTCAGTCTTTAGGCTGAGGGCAATGCTTTTCCTTCCAGTCCGACACCGCCTGAATTCGACGTTTCGTCAGCTCTTCCCGGATTTCCGGTCCCTTGAAGCCCGCCTCGACAACCGCTTTAGTCGGTACCGCTTTTGCCACGTCCCACGCTGCGCGTAACAGCCGCCCCTGCGGATAATCGCTGGCTTCAAAACCGGTGCGGCCACGTACGTCGGCTTCGCTGGTCAACGCGATCTGCTCGACGCGCTGGGGTTTGCGCCATGCGTCGATGTTATCAAACAGCTTAACGATGGTGGCCGGTTTGAGGATCGGGAAGGTGTGGATCAGGTCGTGAAATTCCGCCACCAGTCTGGCGAGATCGCGAATCTCATTGGGTACCCGCAGGCGCTGGCAAAGCCCTTCGACCAGCTTCACCCCGGCAGGACCGTGGCCATGGTGGCGCGGCCACATGGCTTTTGGCGTTAATCCTTTGCCGAGATCGTGGCACAGCGTTGAAAAACGCACATCCACCTCGGGGCTGAGCATGGCAGCCATACTCAGGGTCATCAGGGTATGCACGCCGGTATCGATTTCCGGGTGCCATTTCGCCGGGGCGGGCACGCCGAACAGCGCGTCAATTTCCGGGAACAGCACTTTCAGTGCGCCACAGTCACGCAGCACCTGGAAAAAGACCTGCGGGTTGCGGGTAGTAAGGGCGTTTTCCGTCTCTTTCCAGACGCGCTCTGGCGTGAGGTGGGCCAGTTCGCCCGCCTCGGTCATGGCGGTCATCAGTGCCAGGGTCTCATCGGCAATGCGGAAGCTCAGATGCGCGTAACGCGCCGCAAAGCGCGCCACGCGCAGCACGCGGAGCGGATCTTCAGAAAACGCCGGGGAGACGTGACGCAGCAGTCGATTACGCAGATCGTCCTGACCGCCATACGCGTCAATGATCTGGCCGTCTTCGTCCTGCGCCAGCGCGTTGATGGTGAGATCGCGACGCAGGAGATCTTGCTCCAGCGTGACGTCCGGTGCGGCATAGCAGGTGAAGCCGGTATAACCCGAACCGGATTTCCGTTCGGTACGCGCCAGGGCGTACTCCTCACGGCTTTGCGGGTGCAGAAACACGGGAAAATCGCGGCCTACCTGCTGGTAGCCCGCGTTAAGCATCTCTTCAGGTGTGGCTCCCACCACCACCCAGTCTTTATCTTTGACCGGCAGACCTAACAACGCATCACGTACCGCACCACCGACCAGATAACTCTTCACGCCCTGTACTCCCGTTTTCTCTTTTCGCAAGATAATACGTAAGTCTGGCAGAGAAGACGAATTAGTTCATCCAGCGGTCTTTACGCTTACGGCTTGGGATCAGGTGAGGAAGCACCAGACCCAGCACCAGGCCAACGCCCAGCACACCGCCACCGTACATAAACCACTGCATGATGATGGTACGTTGTTTGTCATCAAGTTGCAGATTGGCGGCGTTCACCTTCTTCTGCGCAACAATCAGCTCGTTTTTCAGTTTCTGATTTTCGTCTTTCAGACCGTTAATCACGCTGTCGCTCTGGGCCACTTTCTGCTGCATTTCCGCGGTACGCTGGTTCCAGGTACCGTCGATATTGTTCAGCTTGTCGGTCAGCGTTTTCACCTGATTTTCCAGATCCGGCACGCGGGTGCGCAGGCTTGGCACCGCACTCAGCTCTTTCAGTGGGATCCAGGACGTGCGGCCGGTACTGTCGCGAACCTGACCATAATTGGTCTCCGCGTTGGTCTGTAACAGCGTCACTTCCTCGCCGGCATTGACCGTACCCACGAGGCGATAATTATCTCCAGGGCCACTGCGTACCCAGGTGTTCAGTTCGTCAGAAACGTAACGCTTCTCTTCAGCGTGCACGGCGGTTGCGGCGCTAAAAGCGAGGAAAGTAAGTCCAATCAGGCGTAATTTAAGCATCATTAGTCGTTATTTTCATAAATAGTGGAACGATAGTAGTGGCAACAGTGTCTCTACGCAAAGCATTCGTCAGCAATCAGAATCATCTGTGTCACGACCCTAAACATTTACGCCCGTCAAATTGCTCATTGCGTGGCAATTTGGCGCAAAATACTATGTACTGACAAACAAATGGCGAGGAAGTTCGCCCTCATTGACGCGTCTGTGACGCCTGCAAAAGTACAAGGCTATGGCTCAAGAAATCGAATTAAAATTTATCGTCGAAAAAGACAGCGTTGACGCACTCCGTCAGCATCTGCAGACCCTTTCCGGCGAACACCATGAACCGGTACAACTGCTTAATATCTATTACGAAACGCCAGACAACTGGCTGCGCCGCCATGATATGGGGTTGCGCATCCGTGGCGCGAACGGGCGCTACGAGATGACGATGAAAATCGCTGGCCGCGTGGTCGGCGGTTTGCATCAGCGCCCGGAATACAATATCGACATCAATCAGCCAGAACTTGAGCTGGATCGTTTCCCGGCAGAAGTCTGGCCGGACGGCGTGCTGCCAGAAACCTTATCCGCCGAGGTGAAACCGCTGTTTAGTACCGATTTCTGGCGTGAAAAATGGCTGGTAACGGAAGGGAAAAGCCGCATTGAAATCGCCCTCGATCAGGGTGAGGTAAAAGCGGGTGAGCTTCAGGAGCCGATTTGCGAGCTGGAGCTTGAACTGCTGGAAGGTGAAGTCCAGGACGTACTGAAGCTGGCGCGTAAGCTGGTAAGTCAGCCGGGCCTGCGTCAGGGCAGTCTGAGCAAAGCGGCGCGGGGGTATCATCTGGCCGCCGGGAATGCGCCGCGCCTGCTGAAAGAGACCACTATTTTGCACGTGCCACCGAAAGCCAGCGTTGAGCAGGGCATGGAGGCGGCGCTGGAGCTGGCGCTCTCACAGTGGCTTTATCATGAAGAGCTGTGGGTGCGTAATGTGAAAAACGCAAAAGCGCACGTGTTAGCGGCGATGAGCCTTGTGCGTCATACCCTGGCGCTGTTCGGCGGCATCGTACCTCGTAAAGCGAGCGCTCACTTACGTGACCTGCTGACCCAGACCGAAGCGCTGCTGCTCTCTGACGTATCCGCACAAACGGCACTCTACAGCCCGCAAAACGCCGCCGCCAGGCTGGCGCTGACCGAGTTTCTGGTGACGCGCAGCTGGCGTGCCTTCCTGGATGCAAAAGCGCAGGCCAAAATTGAAGATAACTTCAAACGTTTCGCCGATATCCATCTTTCACGCCACGCGGCGGAGCTTAAAACCACCTTTGCGTATCCGCTGGGAGACCAGTATGGCGATCAGCTGATCCGCCTGTCGCGCAATATCGACAGCATGCTGCTGCTGTCGGGTGCCTATGACGGCCCTAAAGCGCAGGCCTGGCTGGAGAACTGGCAGGGGCTGAAACATGCTATCGAAACCCGTCAGCACATTGAGATTGAGCATTTCCGTAATGAAGCCATTTCGCAGGAGCCGTTCTGGCTGCACAGCGGAAAACGTTAACTCTGGCAAGGAACCCTATAATGCCGCTTTCTTCGCAGTTACAGCAGCAGTGGCAGACCGTTTGCGAACGTCTGCCTGAGTCATTACCGGCGTCATCGTTAAGCGAGCAGGCCAGGAGCGTGCTCACCTTCAGTGATTTTGTGCAGGAAAGTATCACCGCTTACCCGGACTGGCTGGAGGCGCTTGAGAGCACCCCGCCGCAGGCAGACGAGTGGCGGCATTATGCGGGCTGGTTGCAAACCGCACTTGAAGAGGTCGCGGATGAAGCGACACTGATGCGCGTCCTGCGCCAGTTCCGCCGCCGGGTGATGGTGCGTATTGCCTGGGCTCAGGCGCTGGAACTGGTCAGCGAAGAAAGTACCCTGCAACAGCTGAGCGAGCTGGCACAAACGCTGATTGTTGCCGCACGGGACTGGCTCTATGCCGCCTGCTGTAAAGAGTGGGGCACGCCGTGCAATGAGGATGGGGTTCCTCAGCCACTCTTGATTCTGGGCATGGGCAAGCTCGGGGGCTGCGAACTGAATTTCTCCTCGGATATCGACCTGATTTTTGCCTGGCCGGAGAACGGCTCCACACGCGGGGGCCGCCGTGAACTGGACAATGCGCAGTTCTTTACCCGTCTCGGGCAACGTCTGATTAAAGCGCTGGATCAACCTACCCAGGATGGTTTTGTCTATCGCGTGGATATGCGTCTGCGCCCGTTTGGCGACAGCGGTCCGCTGGTGCTGAGCTTTGCGGCACTGGAAGATTATTACCAGGAGCAGGGGCGCGACTGGGAGCGTTACGCGATGGTCAAAGCGCGGATCATGGGAGACAGCGACGATGCCTACGCCAACGAGCTGCGCGCCATGCTGCGCCCGTTCGTGTTCCGTCGCTATATCGACTTCAGCGTTATTCAGTCGCTGCGCAACATGAAAGGAATGATCGCCCGTGAAGTGCGTCGCCGGGGTCTGAAGGACAACATCAAGCTCGGCGCGGGCGGCATTCGCGAAATCGAATTTATCGTTCAGGTCTTCCAGCTGATCCGCGGCGGACGTGAGCCTTCACTGCAATCCCGTTCGCTGCTGCCGACGCTGTCAGCCATAGAGCAACTGCATCTTCTGCCGGAAGGCGACGCGCAGATCCTGCGTGAGGCCTATCTGTTCCTGCGCCGCCTGGAAAACCTGCTGCAAAGCATCAATGACGAGCAGACACAGACTTTACCAGGCGATGACCTGAACCGGGCGCGGCTGGCCTGGGGGATGCACGTCGATGACTGGTCAACGTTGACCGGGCAACTGGATGCGCATATGGCCGGCGTGCGCCGTGTCTTTAACGCGCTGATTGGTGACGATGAAAGTGAATCGCAGGACGATACGCTCTCTGAACACTGGCGCGAATTGTGGCAGGACGCGCTGCAGGAAGATGACACCACGCCGGTGCTGGCGCACCTGAGCGACGACGATCGCCATCGTGTGGTGGCGTTAATTGCTGATTTCCGTCTCGAACTGAATAAACGGGCCATTGGTCCGCGCGGTCGTCAGGTGCTGGATCATCTGATGCCGCACCTGCTGAGCAACGTCTGCTCGCGTGCGGATGCGCCGGTCCCGCTGTCGCGCATGATGCCGCTGCTGAGCGGGATCATCACCCGTACGACCTATCTTGAGTTGCTGAGCGAGTTCCCGGGCGCGCTCAAGCATCTGATTACGCTTTGCGCCGCTTCGCCGATGGTGGCCAACAAGCTGGCGCGGTATCCGCTGCTGCTGGATGAGCTGCTCGATCCCAATACGCTCTACCAGCCGACGGCAACGGACGCTTACCGTGACGAGCTGCGTCAGTATCTGCTGCGCGTACCGGAAGAGGACGAAGAGCAACAGCTGGAGGCGCTGCGTCAGTTTAAGCAGGCGCAAATGCTGCGCGTGGCGGCGGCAGATATCGCCGGAACACTGCCAGTGATGAAAGTGAGCGATCACTTAACATGGCTTGCGGAAGCGATCATTGATGCGGTGGTGCATCAGGCATGGATTCAGATGGTGGCGCGCTACGGCCAGCCGAAACACCTTGCTGACCGCGAAGGCCGCGGTTTTGCCGTTGTGGGTTACGGTAAGCTCGGCGGATGGGAACTGGGGTACAGCTCGGATCTCGATTTAATCTTCCTGCATGACTGCCCGGCAGACGTCATGACCGACGGCGAGCGTGAAATCGACGGGCGTCAGTTCTACCTGCGTCTGGCCCAGCGCATTATGCATCTGTTCAGCACCCGCACGTCATCCGGCATTTTGTATGAAGTGGATGCGCGTCTGCGTCCTTCCGGCGCGGCCGGCATGCTGGTGACCTCAACGGAATCCTTCGCTGAGTACCAGAAGAATGAAGCCTGGACGTGGGAACATCAGGCGCTGGTGCGTGCCCGCGTGGTGTACGGCGATCCGTCGCTGAAAACGCAGTTTGATGCCATTCGTCGGGAGATTATGACGACCCCGCGTGACGGCAGCACGCTCCAGACCGACGTGCGTGAGATGCGCGAGAAAATGCGCGCGCACCTGGGCAATAAGCATCGCGATCGCTTTGATATTAAAGCGGATGAGGGCGGCATTACCGATATTGAATTTATTACGCAATATCTGGTGCTACGCCATGCGCACGCTAAACCGAAGCTGACCCGCTGGTCTGATAATGTGCGTATTCTGGAACTGCTGGCGCAAAACGACATTATGGATGAGCAGGAGGCGCAGGCCTTAACGCGCGCCTATACCACGCTGCGCGACGAGCTGCACCACCTGGCCTTACAGGAGCAGCCTGGCCACGTCGCGCTGGACTGTTTCGCCACTGAACGCGCGCAGGTCACCGCCAGCTGGCAGAACTGGCTGGTGGAACCGTGCGTAACAAAACAAGTGTGATATTATCGCGCGCAAATTGTGAATCTTTCTGGAGTCAGGAATGAAAGTAACACTGCCAGAGTTTGAACGTGCTGGAGTTATGGTTGTCGGGGATGTCATGCTGGATCGCTACTGGTACGGGCCGACCAGCCGCATCTCTCCGGAAGCACCGGTACCGGTAGTTAAGGTCGACACCATTGAAGAGCGTCCTGGCGGCGCGGCAAACGTGGCGATGAACATTGCCTCTTTGGGCGCGCAGTCGCGTCTGGTTGGCTTAACCGGCATTGATGATGCGGCGCGTGCGCTGAGCAAGTCGCTGGCGGACGTGAACGTGAAGTGCGACTTCGTTTCGGTTCCGACACACCCGACGATCACCAAACTGCGCGTTCTGTCGCGTAACCAGCAGCTGATCCGCCTCGACTTCGAGGAAGGCTTTGAGGGCGTTGATCCTGAGCCGCTGCACGAGCGCATTAACCAGGCGCTGAGCACTATCGGCGCGCTGGTGCTGTCCGACTACGCCAAAGGTGCGCTGGCAAGCGTACAGCAGATGATCCAGCTCGCGCGTAAAGCCAATGTGCCCGTGCTGATCGACCCGAAAGGTACTGACTTTGAGCGCTATCGTGGCGCAACGCTGCTGACGCCAAACCTCTCTGAGTTTGAAGCGGTGGCGGGCAAATGTAAGACGGAAGAAGAGCTCGTTGAGCGCGGCATGAAGATCATTGCTGACTTCGAACTCTCCGCGCTGCTGGTGACCCGCTCCGAGCAGGGGATGACGCTGCTACAGCCTGGCAAAGCGCCGCTGCATATGCCGACCCAGGCGCAGGAAGTGTATGACGTGACCGGTGCCGGCGACACGGTCATTGGCGTTCTGGCGGCGACGCTGGCGGCAGGGAACTCTCTGGAAGAAGCGTGCTACTTCGCTAATGCTGCGGCAGGCGTGGTCGTCGGCAAGCTGGGGACTTCCACCGTTTCGCCGATCGAACTGGAAAACGCGGTGCGCGGTCGTGCCGATACCGGTTTTGGCGTGATGAGCGAAGATGAGCTGAAAGTGGCCGTTGCCGCCGCCCGTAAACGCGGTGAAAAAGTGGTGATGACCAACGGCGTGTTCGACATCCTGCATGCCGGTCATGTCTCTTATCTGGCCAATGCGCGTAAGCTGGGCGACCGTCTGATTGTGGCGGTGAACAGCGATGCGTCGACGAAACGTCTTAAAGGTGAAACGCGTCCGGTGAACCCGCTGGAGCAGCGCATGATCGTGCTGGGTGCGCTGGAAGCGGTGGACTGGGTGGTGTCGTTTGAAGAAGATACCCCGCAGCGCCTGATTGCCGGTATTTTGCCGGATCTGCTGGTGAAAGGCGGCGATTACAAACCGGATCAAATCGCAGGCAGCGAAGAGGTCTGGGCTAATGGTGGTGAAGTGATGGTGCTCAACTTTGAGGACGGGTGCTCAACCACCAACATCATCAAGAAGATCCAGAAAGACAGCAAATAAAGTCAGCCAATAAAAAACGGGCCATCTGGCCCGTTTTTTTCACCCTCTCTTTACAGGAGGGGGTATCTTCGCAAACAGCCCGTTATACGCGGCTGTTATTCTGCTTCATCAACCGGTGGAATGGCCGGGGCCGGTTTTACTTCCGCTGGCGTATTGCGGTTTTCCAGCTCGTTCAGACGCTGCTCCAGCAGGGCCAGCTTCTCGCGGGTACGCAGCAGAACCTGCGTCTGCACGTCAAACTCTTCGCGGCTGACTAAATCAAGGCGAACCAACTGCGCCTGCAGCGTCTGGCGGATTTTCTTCTCTACGTCATCCCCAAACTCACGAATGCCTTTTGGCATAGACTCATGAACCTGACGCGCAATTTGCTCAATTTTCTTCGGGTCAATCATTGTGGCTTCCCTTGATAAGACGGTGTTAATGAACATTGTAGCGCGTCATGCCCCAGGATAAAGGAGATTTTATGTCTGCGCATTGCCCAGGGTAATCAATCGCGTTATAGTTATCTCGCTTATTCTCAGGGCGGGGCGAAATTCCCCACCGGCGGTAAATCAGCGTAACGCTGAAAGCCCGCGAGCGCTTTGAGTCACCCCTCAAAGGACAGCAGATCCGGTGTAATTCCGGGGCCGACGGTTAGAGTCCGGATGGGAGAGAGTAACGATCAAGTCGGGCCTGGCCCGCTCACGTTATCTTTTTGCCGCTAATACGGCGCTCCTAAGACTGCCCTGATTCTGGTAACCATAATGTTAATGAGGTTTTTTTACCATGAATCAGACGCTACTTTCCTCTTTTGGCACTTCTATTGAACGTGTTGAACATGCACTGGATGCACTGCGCGAAGGCCGCGGCGTGATGGTGCTTGACGATGAAAACCGTGAAAATGAAGGCGACATGATTTTCGCCGCCGAAAACATGACCGTTGAGCAGATGGCGCTGACCATCCGTCACGGTAGCGGCATCGTGTGCCTGTGTATCAACGAAGACCGTCGTAAGCAGCTCGACCTGCCCATGATGGTTGAAAACAACACCAGCGCCTTTGGAACCGGTTTTACCGTGACCATCGAAGCGGCACATGGCGTGACCACCGGCGTGTCGGCGGCTGACCGTCTGACCACCGTACGTGCCGCGATTGCCGATGATGCGAAGCCATCAGACCTGCATCGTCCAGGCCACGTCTTCCCGTTGCGTGCGCAGGCCGGCGGTGTATTGACCCGTGGCGGTCACACCGAAGCGACCATTGACCTCGTGACCCTGGCAGGCTTTAAACCTGCGGGCGTACTGTGTGAACTCACCAACGACGATGGCACCATGGCACGTGCGCCGGAGTGCATCACCTTTGCCCGTCTGCATAATATGCCCGTGGTGACGATTGAAGATCTGGTAGAGTATCGCCAGGCGCACGCGCGCAAAGCCAGCTGAAAGGGCTGATGTGAAAAAGCCGGGGAAACCCGGCTTTTTTGTTGTGAGACGTTAATGCGCTATTGTCTTAGCCGATCCCTGCCGTTTGCAGCAGCACCAGGCTCAAGCCCATCACCGACATGCCGCACAGCACGCCATAGCTCGGGTTATTATTCGGATCGATCTCTTTCGCCAGCGGCATCAGCTCATCCACGGAGAGCGCCACCATTATCCCGGCCACGGCGGCCATGATAGCGGCCATCACCACAGGCGAGACCAGGCTGCCCAGAATCAACCACGCCAGCACGCCGCCGAGAATTTCGGCCATCCCCGAGATCCCCGCCCAGAAGACTGCGGTCCGTTTCGAGCCCGTGGCGGCATAAACCGGCCCGGCCACCGCCAGTCCTTCAGGAATATTGTGCAAAGCGACCGCCAGGGCGATACCAAAGCCCATCTCCAGATTGCTGCTGGCGGTGACATAGGTTGCCACGCCTTCCGGGAAGTTGTGCAGGCTTATGCCGAGCGTTAACAGAATGGCCGTGCGCTTAATATTGCGCGGCATCGGGGTCACGCTTTTTTGCATTAAATCCTGCGGATGCGCGTGCGGCAGCATGCGGTCGAGGGCAAAGTAGCCAAGCAGGCCGAATACAAACATGCCATACCCCAGCACCGGAGACATGCCTTCGGTGCCCAGTGCGGCAGGGAGCATCTCCATCAGAGAGATGAGCAGCATGATCCCGGCAGCAAAGCCCAATGAGAAGGCCAGCACGCGGTTAGACGGCTTTTGACCAAGCACACCGAGAATGGCACCGATGAACGTTGCGGCGCCCGCCAGTATAGTCAGGATCAAGGGGACTGACATGCATTGCTCCTTATGATAATGATTATCATTAATATTAATGGTTCATTTCGGTCAAAGCGAGAGGCGAAACCCTGCTTTACACATTTCTTACATTCAAATTTCCTGATGATGATCTTCACGCTTATCAGCGTTCATCCGGGCGAGATTGCGCGTAATGTAGAACCATTAAATTGACACCTTCTGTAAGGATATCACCATGACTTCTTCCCGTATGCCAGCACTGTTTTTAGGCCACGGTAGCCCAATGAACGTTCTGGAAGACAACGTCTATACCCGAGTATGGCGTCATCTGGGCGAGACGCTACCGCGTCCGAAAGCGATTGTGGTGGTGTCTGCGCACTGGTTTACCCGGGGCACGGGCGTGACCGCAATGGAAACGCCAAAAACCATTCATGATTTCGGCGGCTTCCCGCAGGCGTTGTACGACACGCACTATCCGGCACCCGGCTCGCCAGCGCTGGCCCGACAGCTGGTGGAATTACTCGCGCCTGTGCCTGTGGCGCTGGATAACGAAGCATGGGGCTTTGACCATGGCTCGTGGGGCGTACTGATAAAGATGTATCCCGAGGCGGACATCCCAATGGTGCAGTTGAGTATCGACAGCACTAAACCGGCGGCCTGGCACCTGGAGATGGGGCGAAAACTGGCGACCTTACGCGACGAGGGTATCATGCTGATCGCAAGCGGCAACGTGGTACACAACCTGCGTACAGCGCGCTGGCACGGTGAGAACACGCCATACCCGTGGGCGACATCTTTTAACGATTACGTGAAAGCAAATCTGACCTGGCAAGGGCCGGTTGAGGAGCATCCGCTGGTGAACTATCTGGATCACGAAGGCGGTTCACTCTCTAACCCGACGCCGGAACACTTTCTGCCGTTGCTGTATGTACTGGGCGCGTGGGATGGTCAGGAGCCGATCAGCATACCGGTCGATGGCATTGAGATGGGAAGCTTAAGTATGTTGTCGGTGCAGATTGGATAACGTATGCATGCCTTTCCCAAAGAGAAAGGGCCGGGGTGAGGGCTTCCGCTCGCACCCCGGCACACCCGATCACTCGACGAAAATGTGCGGATAGAACCGTGACAGATCCTGCGTGATCAGCGCGCGATCTTCGCGGATGCCAATCCCGGCTGGCTGATCGTTAATGAGCCAGCTGCCAATCAGGGTATAGCTGTCACCAAACTTCGGCAGTTGATAAAACGCCTGGACGATCATTCCTTCCTCGCCGTAAGGCCCTTCAACGGCTTCCAGCGTTTTGCCATTTTCAATAATCGACACGTTCGCCCCTTCGCGGGAGAAGATCGGTTTAACGACGTATTTCTCCATCGGCGGGTGATCGTCTTCCGCAAAGTAAGCTGGCAGCAGGTTCGGATGGTTCGGGAACATCTCCCACAGCATCGGCAGGAGGGCTTTGTTGGAGATAATGCTCTTCCACGCCGGCTCCAGCCAGCGCACGCCGGCGTCTTCCAGCTTGGTGGAGAACATTTCACGCAGCATGTATTCCCACGGGTAGAGCTTGAACAGGTTGCTTATCACCTGATCCTGCAGGTCAGTAAACTGACCTTTCTCACCCAGGCCGATATCTTCGATATAGAGAAACTCGGTCGCCACTTCAGCTTCGGCCGCGCAGTCCTGCAGATATTGCACCGTGCCACGGTCTTCTTCCGTGTCGCGGCAGCAGGCAAGGTGCAGCAGATTAAAACCATGCTGTTCGCGCAGTTCGGCGAAACGCTCAATCAGCTTTTCCTGCAGGCTGTTGAACTGGTCGCTGCCTTGCGGCAGGTTGCCGGCATTGGCCTGGTCTTCCAACCAGATCCACTGGAAGAACGCCGCTTCGTACAGCGAGGTTGGCGTATCAGCATTGTTTTCCAGAAGCTTAGGATCGCCCACGCCGTCCCACGCCAGATCCAGACGTGAGTAAAGCGAAGGCTGGTGGGTTTTCCACGACTGGCGGACGAAACTCCAGGTGTGCTTCGGAATGCGGAACTTCGCCATCAGCGCGTCGCTGTCGATGACTTTATCCACCACTTTCAGGCACATCTGGTGCAGCTCGGCGGTCACCTCTTCCAGTTTCTCAACCTGGGCAAGCGTGAGCTTGTAGTAAGCGTCTTCACACCAGTATGGCTCGCCGTACATCGTGTGGAAGTTAAAACCGTATTCGGTCGCTTTTTCGCGCCAGTCCGGGCGCTCGGTGATACTGACTCGTTCCATGATCAGCCGCCCATTGAGCGAGTGGACGTGCCTGACGCGCTACGCTGCATGCTGGTCTGTTTCGCCACAGACTCACCGAACCCGCCACGGGTAATGGTGCTGGTGGTCGCGGGTTTCGGAGCCATCGCCGTTTTCGGTACGGTTACGGAGCGGCCAGGGGTGGCTGCGCCATAGCCTTTGCCGCTGGCATCGGTATATTGACCATAAGCCGGGCTGGCCGGGTTTTTCGAGCTAAACAGCGGCTGCTGCTGGTAACCCGCACCACCACTCATCAGGCGGCCCATCATGTAACCTGCCATCAGCGGCATCCAGAAACTGCCGCTGGACTGGGCCTGTGCCTGGTTTTCAGGGGCCGTGCCTGCCTGAGCCGGTGCCTGCTGACACTGACCTTCACCGAACTCTGCCACGCAGTCTTCACGTGAAGCATATTTCGGCGCAGTACGTTCCGCCTCTTTCAGGGCGTTGGTATACGCCGTTTTACACTCTGCGGCGTTGCCGGTTGCAGCAGAACAGTCGTCCGCGTTTTGATAAAGCGAAACTGTTTCATCGCTTTTCTCACAGCCTGCCAGCATAAAGACAGCCGTGACGGCCAGCGCAACAGGGGTGAGATGACGCGCGTTCCAGCTTTTGCGGAACGAAGCGTGATTGATAGATTTTGTCCGTTTCATCGTTGTCTTCCTGGACCCAGTGGTAATAACGCTCAGGATAGAGGATGAGTGGTTGAAAATGAAGCGATGATGGCCGGAATGAGGGGGATCTTTACGTTGGCTTACGTTCAGGTGTGATTTACGTACGCCCTCTCCCGAAAGGAGAGGGGTATAGCGAAGGCATCAGGCCGCAATGGGCCCGATGACATGCTTAATTGCGGAACGGATTGTTACCGCTGCTGGCGGGGGCAGTCGTACGTGCGGCAGCTGGCTGCGCGGCAGGTGCAGCGCCGTTACCGTTGAAGTTATCAACGGCGGCAACCTGCTCAGGGTTCTCTGGCGCAACATTTTCCGGAGAAGTAGAGACAGGTTTACCCAGGGTGCTGTTCAGCATCTGCAGATCCTGCTCGTTCAACGTACCCAGCGCCTGTTTGATGTTCAGCTGGTTAATCAGGTACTGATAACGTGCGCTGGAGAGCTGCTGTTTCGCGTTGTACAGCGTGGTGGTCGCGTCCAGGACGTCAACGATGGTACGCGTACCCACGGAGTAACCCGCTTCCATGGCATCAAGAGAGCTCTGCGCAGACACAACGGCCTGTTTATAGGCGTTGATGCTGCTGATAGAGGCATTCACGTTGTTGAAGGACGAACGAACGGTCTGTACCACGTTGCGGTGGGCACTTTCCAGCTGTTCGCTTGCGCCAACAAAGTTGTACTGCGCCTGTTTCACCTGAGAGGTCACCTGGCCGCCCTGGTACAGTGGCAGCGAGAAGTTCAGACCCACTTTGTTCTGACCCATGTTGCTGTCGTCGTACTGGGAGGTGTTCGTTTTAGAACCACTGTAAGTGGTATCAGACACGCCGGTAGACGCGCTCAGGCTCAGGGTCGGCAGGTGGCCGTCCTGTGCCTGACGGATTTGCTCGCGGGCCAGATCCTGGCTCAGACGCGCCTGCAGTAACGTCAGGTTGCGGTTTTCCGCTTCTTTCAGCAGGGCGTTAACGGCCTGCGGTTTATCCGTTTTGAAGCTGTCGACGTTCAGAGACGCCAGCTCAGGGTAGTAATTCCCGGTAACCTGACGCAGGGATTCCAGCGCGTTATCGAGGTTGTTACGTGCGGTCACTTCGTTGGCCAGGACGCTATCGTATTGTGAACGGGCGTTCTGAACGTCAGTGATTGCCACCAGACCCACGTTGAAACGCTGGGTGGTTTGATCTAACTGGCGGTAAATCGCCTGTTTCTGCGCTTCGGTGTAGGAGAGCGAGTCAATTGCGCTCAGCACGTTGAAGTATGCGGTGGCGGTGTTCAGGATCAGCGTCTGCTGATCGGTCTGATACGTCACATCCTGGATGCCCGCACTCTTTTCCTGCAGGGTCAGGGCACGCCATTTGGACATATCAAACAGCGTCTGTGTTAATTGCAGTGAGGCGCTGGTAGCATTGGAGTTAACGCCATTGGCGTCGCGGAAACCGTTGCTGTAGGTATAATCTGCACCTAAACCTAACTGTGGAAGCAATGGGCTACGCGCTTCGTTAATCTTTTCAAACGCAGCATCACGATCGGCCGCTGATTTACGTAAATCAGGGTTGCCCAGACGTGCCTGCTGGTAGACCTGTAACAGGTTTTCCGCCTGGCTCATTGCACTGAAGCCCGTCAGGCTCAGGCCGATAAGGATGGGGAGCAATTTCTTCATTTGCATTCCTTGTTGTGAAGCAGTATTAGCGCTGATCTAATTAAAAAATAATTGCCGATTCTAACAGAATCTTCCATACCAAAAGGTTGGCGTTACGTGCCATCTGGCGGTAATTTGCACCAATCTACCATATAGCCTTACAAACGGCAGCCAAACAGCCTTGAAATTCATAATTTCATCACCATTGCTACCAGGACTCGACTCATGCAAAAACCAGAAAACTTGCCCGTGACATTCGCGAAAAACGATGTAGAAATTATTGCACGAGAAACGCTTTATAGCGGTTTTTTTTCAATGGAACTTTACCGTTTCAGGCATCGCCTGTTTAACGGCGAAATGAGCGGTGAAATCAGACGCGAAATTTTTGAGCGCGGGCATGCGGCAGTCTTGCTACCCTTTGACCCAGTGCGTGATGAAGTCGTGCTGGTGGAGCAGATCCGCATTGCCGCGTATGACGTCAGCGCCAGCCCCTGGCTGCTGGAGATGGTGGCCGGCATGATTGAAGAGGGCGAATCGGTCGAAGATGTTGCCCGCCGCGAGGCGCTGGAAGAGGCGGGGCTGGTGGTTGGCCGGACAAAACCGGTGCTGAGTTATCTGGCAAGCCCAGGCGGCACCAGCGAGCGCTTGTCCATTATGGTGGGCGAAGTGGACGCCACGACGGCGGAAGGGATCCACGGTCTGGCAGATGAAAACGAAGATATTCGGGTTCATGTGGTGAGTCGGGAGCAGGCTTATCAGTGGGTAGAAGAGGGGAAAATCGACAACGCAGCGTCTGTCATCGCTCTGCAATGGCTGCAACTGCATTATCAGACTTTACGAAACGAGTGGAAAAAATGAAGCGTTATACACCTGACTTCCCAGAAATGATGCGCCTGTGCGAAACCAATTTCGCACAATTGCGCCGCCTGCTGCCGAAAAACGACGCACCCGGCGAAACGGTGAGCTATCAGGTGAGCAACGCGCAGTATCGATTAACGATAACAGAATCAACGCGCTACACTACGCTTGTCGAAATTGAACAAACGGCGCCCAGCATTAGCTACTGGAGCCTGCCGTCGATGACGGTGCGCCTTTACCATGACGCGATGGTCGCTGAAGTGTGTTCAAGCCAGCAGATCTTTCGCTTCAAAGCGCGGTATGATTATCCGAATAAAAAGTTGCATCAACGCGACGAAAAGCATCAAATTAACCAGTTTTTAGCCGACTGGCTAAGATATTGTTTAGCACATGGAGCAATGGCGATTCCGGTTTGTTAGCGTCATAAACCTACCTAAGGACACCATTTGGAAAGCCTGTTGAACCTGACTGTTGCTGGTGGGGCACCAGTCAGGATATTACAAATCACCGATACCCACCTTTTTGCCGAAAAGCATGAAACTCTGCTTGGGGTGAATACCTGGGAGAGCTATCAGGCGGTACTTAGCGCCATTCACGCTGAAAATCGCCCATGCGATCTGATTGTCGCGACGGGCGATCTGGCGCAGGACCAATCCTCCGCGGCCTACCAGCATTTCGCTGAAGGCATCGCGAGTTTTAGCGTGCCTTGCGTCTGGCTACCGGGAAACCACGATTTCCAGCCTGCCATGTACAGCTCGCTGCAGGATGCGGGGATCTCTCCGGCAAAATGTGTTTTTGTGGGTGACCACTGGCAGATCCTGCTGCTGGACAGCCAGGTCTTTGGCGTCCCACACGGTGAGTTAAGCGACTTTCAACTCGACTGGCTTGAGACCAAACTGTCTGCCGAACCTGAACGTCATACGCTGCTGTTGCTGCATCATCATCCTTTGCCGGCGGGCTGTAGCTGGCTTGATCAACACAGCCTGCGCAACTCTGCCGCGCTGGACAGAGTGTTGGCGAAATTCCCGCGGGTGCAGAATCTCCTGTGCGGACACATTCATCAGGAGCAGGATCTCGACTGGAATGGCCGCCGACTGCTGGCCACGCCCTCGACCTGCGTTCAGTTCAAGCCGCATTGCGCAAACTTTACCCTGGACACCATCGCACCGGGCTGGCGCTGGCTCGAACTGCATCCCGATGGCCTGCTCACCACGGAAGTCTGCCGTTTAACCGGCGCAAAATTCCGCCCGGACACCGCTTCAGAAGGCTATTGATGTCTACGCTCCTCTATCTGCACGGATTCAACAGTTCGCCGCGTTCCGCGAAAGCGACGCAGTTTCGCCAGTGGCTGAGCGAACATCACCCGCACGTTGAGATGATCGTCCCTCAACTGCCGCCTTACCCGGCGGAAGCCGCAGAAATGCTGGAATCGGTAGTGATGG
Organism: Enterobacter sp. RCC_40; assembly: GCF_041360735.1. Lineage (NCBI taxonomy): Bacteria > Pseudomonadati > Pseudomonadota > Gammaproteobacteria > Enterobacterales > Enterobacteriaceae > Enterobacter > Enterobacter sp. RCC_40. The sequence goes on along the minus strand of NZ_JBFUPR010000004.1, from coordinate 218,477 downwards.
AACACGGCGGCGAATCGTTCGGCGTGGTTGGTTCTTCGCTGGGCGGATATTACGCCACCTGGCTCTCGCAATGTTTTATGCTGCCTGCGGTGGTGGTTAACCCGGCGGTTCGGCCATTTGAGCTGCTGCGGGACTTTCTCGGGCAAAACGAGAACCCCTACACCGGCCAACAATATGTGCTAGAGTCACGCCATATTTACGATCTCAAAGTTATGCAGGTAGACCCGCTTGAAGCGCCCGATCTTATCTGGTTGCTGCAACAGACGGGTGATGAAGTGCTGGATTACCGCCAGGCAGTGGCGTATTACGCATCCTGCCGCCAGACTATAGAAGAAGGCGGAAACCATGCTTTCACGGGCTTTGAGAATCATTTCACCCAGATTGTCGATTTTCTTGGACTGCACAGCCACTGACAATCAATGCGAACTGCTAGTTTAAATCATGACGCAAACCTATAACGCTGATGCCATTGAGGTACTCACCGGGCTTGAGCCGGTTCGCCGCCGCCCTGGGATGTACACCGATACGACACGCCCAAACCATCTGGGCCAGGAAGTTATTGATAACAGTGTGGATGAAGCGCTGGCTGGCCATGCCAAACGCGTCGACGTCATCCTCCATGCCGATCAGTCGCTGGAAGTCATCGACGACGGACGCGGCATGCCGGTGGATATCCACCCGGAAGAGGGTGTGCCAGCCGTTGAGTTGATCCTCTGTCGTCTTCATGCGGGCGGTAAGTTCTCCAACAAAAACTACCAGTTCTCGGGTGGTTTGCACGGCGTGGGGATCTCCGTGGTTAACGCCCTGTCGAGACGCGTGGAAGTCAACGTCCGCCGCGACGGTCAGGTGTATAACATCGCCTTTGAAAACGGCGAGAAGGTGCAGGATCTGCAGGTCGTCGGCACGTGCGGCAAGCGCAATACCGGAACCAGCGTCCACTTCTGGCCTGACGAAAGCTTCTTCGACAGTCCGCGTTTCTCTGTTTCACGCCTGACGCACCTGCTGAAAGCCAAAGCGGTACTGTGCCCTGGCGTAGAAATTACCTTTAAAGATAACGTCAACAACACCGAACAGACCTGGCGCTATGAAGACGGTCTGAACGACTATCTGTGCGAAGCCGTTAACGGCCTGCCAACCCTGCCGGAAAAACCGTTTGTCGGTAATTTCACCGGTGATACGGAAGCAGTGGACTGGGCGCTGTTGTGGCTGCCGGAAGGCGGCGAGCTGCTGACCGAAAGCTACGTCAACCTGATCCCGACCATGCTTGGCGGTACGCACGTCAACGGTCTGCGTCAGGGGCTGCTGGATGCAATGCGCGAGTTCTGCGAATACCGCAACATTCTGCCCCGCGGCGTGAAGCTGTCGGCGGAAGATATCTGGGATCGCTGCGCCTACGTCCTGTCGGTGAAGATGCAGGATCCGCAGTTCGCCGGTCAGACCAAAGAACGTTTGTCCTCACGTCAGTGTGCGGCGTTCGTCTCCGGCGTGGTCAAAGATGCTTTCACCCTGTGGCTGAACCAGAACGTGCAGGCCGCCGAGATGCTGGCAGAAATGGCCATTTCCAGTGCCCAGCGACGTCTGCGTGCTGCCAAGAAGGTGGTGCGTAAAAAACTGACCAGTGGCCCGGCGCTTCCGGGTAAGCTGGCGGACTGTACCGCGCAGGATCTGAACCGCACCGAGCTGTTCCTCGTGGAAGGGGACTCGGCAGGGGGCTCTGCCAAGCAGGCGCGCGATCGTGAATATCAGGCGATCATGCCGCTCAAGGGTAAGATCCTGAACACCTGGGAAGTGTCGTCGGATGAAGTGCTGGCCTCGCAGGAAGTGCATGATATCTCCGTTGCGATCGGCATCGATCCGGACAGCGACGATCTGAGCCAGCTGCGCTACGGTAAGATCTGTATCCTCGCGGATGCGGACTCCGATGGTCTGCACATCGCTACGCTTCTGTGCGCGCTGTTTGTGAAGCACTTCAGGACGCTGGTGAAAAACGGTCACGTCCACGTGGCGCTGCCGCCGCTCTACCGTATCGACCTCGGCAAAGAGGTTTACTACGCGCTGACGGAAGAGGAAAAAGCGGGCGTACTGGAACAGCTCAAACGTAAGAAGGGTAAACCGAACGTGCAGCGCTTTAAAGGGCTGGGCGAGATGAACCCGATGCAGTTGCGCGAAACCACGCTGGATCCAAACACCCGCCGCCTGGTGCAATTGACCATCAGCGACGAAGACGAACAGCAAACCAACGCCATGATGGATATGCTGCTTGCCAAGAAGCGTTCGGAAGACCGACGCAACTGGCTGCAGGAAAAAGGCGATATGGCGGATATTGAGGCCTGATGCCCTCTCTTTACTCCTCTCTCGCCGGGAGAGGGGATGGAACGAAGGCCCGGTAGGCGCTAGCGCCTACCGGGCTTTTTTACATCAAAATTCCATCTTCACCGTAAACTGCACTTCACGCGGATCGCCTGGCTGGTTGCCGAGGTTATTGGTCGCAATCGACGAGGTGTAGTAGGTCTTATCAAACAGGTTCTTCACGTTGACCTGCAGCGTCACCGGATACTGTAGCTTCATTTTATAGGCCGCAAAGGCATCAGCAACAACGTACCCTGGCAAATAATAATCCGCACCGTTGGTCGCGGAGCGACGGCTCACGCCGTGTCCACCGCCGCCGATTGTCAGGGTATTCCCGCCGATGACGTTGTGAATATCGTACGTCAGGAACAGCGAACCGGTATGGTGCGGCACGTTTGGCAGTGGTTTGCCGGCATAATCCGGGTCTTCCAGCACTTTCGCATCGGTGTAGCCATAGCTGGCAATAATATTGGTGTTCTCGGTCAGAGAGCCTGCCAGATCCACTTCCACGCCCTGCGAGCGCACGCGGCCAGCGGTTTTAGCAATGTTTTCACCCGCCACGCTTTCGGTGTACAGCACGTTGCGCTTGTGGATATCAAACAGCGCGATGTTGGCGGTAATACCGTTGAACAGGTCAAATTTAGCGCCGACTTCGTAGGCATTGGACGTTTCTGGTGGCAGGTCGCCAATGTAGCTCGCGATGGACGATTGCGGCATAAACGTCTGGGCGTAGTTCGCAAACAGCGAGACGGATGGCGTGAGCTTGTAGACCAGCCCCAGCTTTGGCGTCCACTGCTCGTCGCGGCTGTCGGTATTGACGTTGAACGGCCGGCCCTTGCCCGCGTACTGGGTGTAATACTGATAACGCAGCCCCGCGACGGCAATCCATTTATCCGTCAGGTACAGGGCGTCCTGAGCATAAGCGGAGTAACTCTCCTGTTTGAGCGTCTGATCGCTGTCCGCGGCGGAAACGGTCGTACACTTGCTCAGATTGCCGTAAGACGGATGGTAAATATTGAAATCTTTTACATTCTTACAGCGAATCATATCCGTGCGCAGCAGGTCGTAATTCTCATACGACACGCCGGTCAGGATCTCATTGTAAAAGCCCGCGATATCCACGTTCCCCTGCAGGTCTGCACGGGTGGAATGCATGCGCTGCGTTGATCCCTGCGTCGCATCGACACGACGGGTCAGGTTGCCGGTTTTCGCGTCATAGGCCATCACCCGCGCCTGGTTATCGCTGTATTTATCCTGGCTGTAGCTGTAATCGAACTTCGCCGTCCACTGGCTGTTAAGGCGGTATTCCGCGTTGAGTTGCGCCAGATCGGACTGGCCATCGGTAATGTTGAACGGCTCGTCAAAGCGGGTTTTACGGTCAACATTCACCGGCTGTTTGGTCGTGAGATCGAAGATCGTGCCGCGATCGAACGGCGTCTTATAATCACGATGTGAATAGAGCACGGTCACGGTGGCGTCATCACCAAACCAGGTCAGCGAGGGCGCGATAAAGGTGCTGCGCGCCTTGCCGAAACTTCGCCAGTAATCTTCGTCCTGATACTCGCCCGTCAGGCGGTAAGCCAGGCGCGTTCCTTCAATGGGACCCGTGACATCGACCTGGCCTGTACCGCCGCCAAAACTTGAGGAGGTGCCCGAGATCGAACCGCCAAACTGTTTTTCCGGGCGTCGGGTGACCACATTGATAAGCCCTCCCGGATCGAGGATGCCGTACAGCGTTGAGGCCGGTCCCTTGAGGACTTCCACACGCTCGGTGGCCGCGTTAAAGCTGCGCGGCAGCACGGTGCGCAGGCCGTTGGTCATGATTGAGCCGTCGCGGTTCGCGCCAAATCCACGGCGTACAAACGCATCCTGCGTGCCGCCCAGCGTGTTGGTCTGCACCACGTTACTGACGTTATAGAGGGCTTCATCCAGCGTGGTAGCATGCTGATCTTCCAGCACTTTATCGCTGACAGTATTTACCACCTGCGGGATATCCAGCATCGGCATATTGGTCAGCGTGGCGGTGGAGGTGTTCAGCGGCTGATAGCCGTTGGTGGCATCGGCCACGGCATTAGGATCGGCGGTGACGGTAAGCGTTTCGCCGTCCTGAGCCGCGGTGTTGTCTGCTGCCTGCACCAGCGGCGCCATAAACAGCAGTGAAAAGAGCGCGCGCCCTTTTACCCCAGAGAGTGAAGGAGTGAACGTAGCCATTACATCTGTTTTCCCGAAATATCCCGCGAATGAAGCGTCACGGAAGAATGTGTGAGTCATTGCCCTTTACGGTCTGCTCGTTAGCCATCGCTGGCATCGAACATGTAATTGAGAATCATTCAATCATGCGCTGATGTAGTAGTAAATGGAAAAAAGCAAAAATCGACTACAGCGGTACTTCCGCTCTGATGCTTAGCGAGGTAAGTAATTAACCTGTTGAAAATAAATTAATTAATGCGTTTGGCGGTTTTCCCGTTCCTGCACGATAACCCTGGGGTTTTAAGGGCGTTTCTTCTCTTGACTACTACATGGCGCAGCGGCAAACTCTCAAAAGAGAATGAGTTTTATTTTTATTTGTTAGTTTTTTATTAAGTTGGCGTTCACGTGGCTCACAACACGAATAAGTCAGGGCTGGTTCTTGAGAACCTCTCTGCTGGCTATCAGAAAAAAATCATCGTCGATGAGATCTCGCTTGCGATCCCCCCACAGAAAATAACCGTTCTGGTGGGCGCGAACGGCTGTGGAAAATCCACGCTGCTGAGCACGATCGCACGTCTGCTGCAACCGCTCGGGGGAGCTGCGCTGCTGGATGGCAAAGCCATTCATCAACAGCCAACCAAAGCGGTCGCCCGTCAGCTGGGCATTCTGCCGCAGTCACCGCTGTTGCCGGAAGGGTTAACCGTGTTTGAGCTGGTTTCGCGCGGGCGTTTCCCCTGGCAAAATTTTATGCGCCAGTGGAGTGACGAAGACGAGCAGGCCGTGGAAGAGGCACTGCGCCTGACCGGTACGGCGGAGTTTGCCCATTTGTCGGTGGAAAGCCTTTCCGGCGGCCAGCGTCAGCGCTGCTGGATTGCGATGGCGCTGGCGCAGCAAACGCCCTATATTCTGCTCGACGAGCCGACAACGTTTCTTGACCTCCGCTATCAGGTGGAAATCCTTGAACTGCTGCATACGCTGACCCGCCAGCACGGGCGCACCGTCGTGGTGGTGCTGCACGATCTTAACTTCGCGGTGAACTACGGTGATTCCCTGGTCTTTTTACGCCAGGGGAAAGTAGAGGGCGTGCTTCACGAGGGCGATACCTGTACGCCGGAACTGATCAAAGCGGTGTTTGAGGTTGACGTACATATGTCAGTTAATCCGCTCACCGGCAAACCGTTCTTCATGCCGTTTCGCCAGGTCGCAGAAAAATTATGATGCGAACGTCACTGGCTTTTCTGCTCTTTGCGCTGCTGCTGGTGATGGGCGCAATTGCACACCTGGGCACGGGCGCGCGCGTTATTTCTCCCCTGACGGTCGTGCAGGCTTTTGTCGATTTCGACCCGCGCAATTTCGACCATAACATCATTATCAGGCTGCGCCTGTTACGCCTCCTTGCGGCCATGCTGACCGGCGCTGCACTTGGCGTGGCAGGCGTCTTGCTGCAGTCCGTTATCCGTAACCCGCTGGGTGAGCCACATATTCTGGGGCTGAATGCCGGCGCCGCGCTGGCCGTCGTGCTGACAAGCGCACTCGGGTTCACTCTGCCGTTTGGCCGCCCGCTGATTGCCGCCGCCGGCGCCGCCGCACTGTTTCTGCTGGTACTGATGCTCTCCTCTTCGGGACGCACCGGGTTGACGCCGATGAAAGTCACCTTGTGCGGGGTGGCGATGTCGGCGTTCGCCTCCTCGATTACCGCCACGGTCCTGATCCTTGATGAGCAGACGCTTCTCGCCTTACGCACCTGGCTGGCGGGGGATTTGGCCGGGATAACAGAAGGGACGCTTCGCAGCGCTTCGTGGGCCGCTGGCGCGGGTTTCGCCCTTGCGCTGTGGCTGACGCCGTCACTCAATATGCTGGCACTGGGGGACCGGATGGCCCAGGGGCTTGGCGTATCGCTTCTCAGGACGCGCCTGTTCGCGCTGCTGGCAATCGCGCTGCTGTGCGGCGCGGCAGTCTCCGTTGCCGGGCCGATTGGTTTTATTGGCCTCGTGGTGCCACAGCTGATACGGCGTCTGGTGACGGTGGATCTGCGCGTGATGGTGCCGCTTTCAGCCCTGTGTGGAGGGTTGGTTTTGCTGCTGGCGGATCTCGCCGCCCGCACGCTGTTTACCCCTTATGAACTGGCGACCGGCATTATGACCGCGCTGGTCGGTGCTCCCGTCTTTATCTTTATGGCCTCGAGGGCGTTCAAATGAGCCGGGCCGGACTGCGCGCGTTGCGTATTGGCACCTTTTCAACGCTGGTACGCCCGAGGGCGCTGGCCTGCCTTGCGTTGATTTCGCTCGCGGCCTTTATCCTGCTCGGGTTTGGCCTGATGCACGGCTCGCTGCCGATCCCGACGTCGGCCATCGGACGGGCGCTGCTGTATCCGCAAAGTCTGGAGGCGGATACGCGCTACATCGTGATGGATATCCGCCTGCCGCGTCTGCTGATGGCGGTGTTATGCGGTGCCATGCTCGGCATGGCGGGGGCAGCGATGCAGTCTGTCACTCGTAATGGCCTTGCCGACCCGGGGCTTATCGGCGTGAAAGAGGGATGTAGCGCGGCGGTGCTGGTGCTGATTTTTCAGTTCCCGGCGCTCAGCCTGGCCTGGCGACCGCTGGCGGGAATGGCGGGGGGCATACTCACCGCGCTGCTGGTGGTGGCGCTGGCGCGCGATATTTCGCGGCCGCGATTTATCCTGACGGGGATCGGTGTTTCCTGGGCGTTTGCCGCGGCAATGGGGGTCTTTATGACCACCGCCGACGTGCGTGACGTGCAGACGGCGATGCTGTGGCTGGCGGGAAGCCTGCATGCAGCAAACTGGACGCTGGTGGGCATTGCGGCAGCCTGGACGCTGCCGGCATTTGCGCTATTGCTGTTGACCGCGCGCGCCGCAGACGTGGCCCTGATGGGCAACCCCACCGCAACGGGGCTTGGCGTACACACCTCTCGGCTGGCGCTGCTGCGCGTGCTTGCCCCGGTGGTGCTGACCGCGGCCTGCGTCTCCTGCGTGGGCAGTATCGGTTTTGTGGGACTGATTGCGCCACATATGGCACGCCTGCTGCTGCGCGGCGGACAAACCGCGCTGCTGGCGGGAAGTGCCGTGCTGGGTGCGCTGCTGGTTCTGCTGGCAGATAACGTCGGACGTCTGGCTTTCCTGCCGCTGCAGCTGCCGGCAGGCGTAGTCATTTCATTGATTGGCGGACCGTTTTTCCTGCTGCTGCTCTGGCAGCGACGGGACAGATTTTAGGGGATGGTGATGCGTATACTTTTTTCGATGTTGTTGCTGGTGGGATTTACCGTGAGTGCGGCGGAGCCGACGCAGACGTTTACCGACGATCTGAACCGCAAGGTGACTGTGCCCCTTCACCCAAAGCGGATTGTCTCGCTGCACGATCTGGATATCACCATTCCGCTGATTGAGCTCGGCGTGCCGCCAGTGGCAAGCCACGGGCGCACGCGGCCGGACGGTAGCCATTTTCTGCGCGCCAGCGGCATGCTGACGGGCGTTGATTTTGATAATGCCGACATCAAATTTATCGGCTCCGCGGATATCGACATCGAGGCCATCGCTGCTGCAAAGCCGGATTTAATCATCACCGAACCAACCCGTAACACGCCGGTTGAACAGCTGGAGAAAATTGCCCCGACGGTGAGTATCGATCATCTCGATGGCGGCGCGCCGGAGATCTACCGCAAGCTGGCACAGCTCACGGGCACCGAAGCCCGGTTGAAGATCCTTGAACGTCGCTATCAGGAGCAGATTAACGCCCTGAAAGCGACCATCGACACCCGCAACATCACCGTGTCGGTGATACAGGCCAACCAGGGCAAAATCAACGCCATGCACAGCTACCACTCGCTGGGGCGCGTGCTGCGCGACGCAGGATTCACATTCCCGCCGCTGATTGAGTCCATCCCTGACGGCGGCCGAATTGACGTCAGCGCCGAGCGTCTGCCCGAGCTGGATGCAGATTTTGTCTTTGCCACCTGGCGCGGGGATACCGGCGGCAAACCGCAGGATGAGCTGGCAGCGATGGATGCCGTGATGCCTGGCTGGTGTCAGTTCCTCAATGCCTGTCGCACCGGCCACTACATACTGATCTCCCGTGAAGAGGCCATCTCGAACTCCTTTGCTTCCTTAGGCCTGATGGCCGCCCAGGTGCAGTCGCAGATTGCCGGTCGACCGCTGCCGGAGGCGTCACAGTGATCAGAAAAGACAAAGCCCGGGTTGATGTCTATGGCGACCGCTTTCGCTCGCGGGCGCACCAGCTCACGCCGCGCCTGCTGCAGGTTGCGCGTTACATCAATGAAAACCGCGAAGCGGTGATGGAGCAGACGGCGATGGAGATTGCCGCGTTGCTGAAAACCTCGGACGCTACGGTGGTTCGCGCCATTCAGGCTCTTGGCTTTGCCGGGCTGCGTGACCTGAAGCAGACTCTGGAGCAGTGGTTTGGGCCGGTGGTCTCCTCCAGCGAAAAAATGTCCACCACGGTGAATACGCTCACCAGCGACGTGAACGCGAGCATCGATTTTGTGCTGGAAGGGCATCAGCATACCTGTGATGTGCTATCCGAGCCGCACAACCGCTACGCAATGGCGCAGGCGGTGTCGTTGCTGGCGCAGGCACGTCAGGTCGCGATCTTTGGGATTGGGGCTTCCGGCATTCTGGCCGAGTACACTTCCCGGCTGTTCAGCCGTATCGGCCTGCCCGCTATTGCGCTCAACCGCACCGGCATTGGTCTGGCAGAGCAACTGATAGCCTTACAGCGCGGCGACGTGCTGGTGATGATGGCGCAAAAATCGGCCCACCGGGAAGGACAAACCACGCTGCGTGAAGCGAAACGGCTGGGTATTCCCACGATATTGCTGACCAATGCTACGGACTCGCGCTTCAGCAAAGAGGCCAGCGTGGTGATCCACGTTCCGCGCGGCGGTGAAAAGGGCAAAATTCCGCTCCACGGCACGGTGCTGCTGTGTCTGGAGATGATTATTTTATCTGTAGCGTCAACGGAGCCCCAGCGCACCATCAGGTCGATGAAGCGCATTAACGAATTTCATCGCGGGTTAAAACCGGGCAAGAAGAGCGGGTGAGGGGATCACGCCGCGCCATGATTTTTCCGGTACTGCAGCGGCGTCTCGCCAATCCCTTTTTTAAAGGCGCTGATAAACCACGTCACATCTGAAAATCCCACCCGCGCGGCAATCTCACGCACGCTGGCATCACTGTGCAGCAAATACTCGCAGGCTTTTCGCAGCCGTAGCGTATTCAGATAGTCGTGGATCTTCTCGCCTGTTTCCGCATGGAATTTTCGCGATACATAGCTGCGTGATTTCCCCAGCTCAGCCGCCAGCGCATCCAGGCGAAATTTCTCCCGATAGTGCTCATCCAGCCAGAACATCACCTGACTTGCTACTCCCTGACTGCTCCCCGGGGCACCGTCGTTATCATCCGGCAGCATGGCAAACAGGCTAATCAACAGCCCGGCAATGTTTTCGCTGTTCAGCGGCGGCTGATAACAGCCAAGAAGATAATCGATATGCTTCTGGCAATGCGCCAGGTCAGCGACCCAGGCCTCGCCGCCACGACGAGACAGCTTCTGCAGACGCTGCTGAGCCTGCGGAAAATCACGCAGGGTTTTCAGTACGGCATGCTGGTCGAGATGAATAATGGTACGCCTGTAAAGGGCCTCTGCCTTCTCGTCCACCATCACCTTATGCAGGGTAAATGGCGGGAAGAAAAACAGCCGCCCGGGGCGCATGGTGTAGTGACGGTTATCGACAATCGCCACGCCAAAGCCTTCTTCCACATAGAGAATTTCCAGACACTGATGCCAGTGGTGATAGCGCACCGTATTGGCGAACAGGCGGCTAAACGACACCACGGTGTCATTTAAGGTAATCAGCTCCAGATGATCGGATGTTGGCGTGTCGCGCATAGTGCAATAAAACTCAACTTTTTTCCGTCAGAATCTCTTTATAAACCACCTTTTTAAATTTTCTTAACTGCGGGTTTATTCATCGCTCTTAGCTGTGACATGGCTAACATTTCTGCCCCGTGTGGATTCACTATGCTTTGCCGCAGTTGATTACGAGGGTGAGCGTATGTGGGCGGCAAACAAAGAAAAATCAAATCCGTTGTCTTCACGCCAGGATATCGTGGCGTCACTGAATACTCTGTTGAGTGCGCTGGATAAGGCGTTTGCGCCGGGCAGTTCACGATTTTCGCTGGGCGAAACCTGTGCGCACTACAGCACGGATATCGCGCAGATGGAGGGACTCTCACGTGCGCTATGGGGGCTGTTTCCGCTGCTGGCATCCGGCGATGCCAGCCCCTTTTGCGAAAAATACCTTACCGCGATCAAACTCGGCACCGATCCGCACAGTGACGGTTACTGGGGCGAAACCGGCCCCTACGATCAGCGTCTGGTCGAGATGGCGGCCTACGGTCTGGGGCTTGCCCTGCTGGGGGATAAACTCACCGCGCACTTCACCGGGCGCGAGGTCATGAACCTGCACGCATGGCTCAACCAGATCACCCATGCGCAAATGCCGGACAGCAACTGGAACTACTTTGCCATTATGGTGCAGCTCGGTTTTAAGCGCGCCGGGCTGCCGTATGACCAGACGGCGATTGACCGACGGTTTGCGATGATGGAAGCCTATTACCTGGGCGATGGCTGGTATTCCGACGGGCCGGGGCGGCCGAAAGACTATTACATCTCGATGGCATTCCATTTCTACGGCCTGATTTACGCCACCCTGAGCGGTGACGAGGAGAGGGCGCAGGTGCTGCGAGCGCGTTCGCGCCTGTTCGCCGAAGACTTTATCTACTGGTCAGCCGCCGACGGTGCCTCGGTACCGTTTGGTCGCAGCCTGACCTATCGCTTTGCAATGGTCGCCTTCTGGAGTGCGGTCGCCTTTTCCGGTCTGGAGGTGTTCACGCCGGGGATTGTGAAGGGCATCGTGCTGCGCCATCTGCGCTGGTGGCAGCAACAGCCCATCACCGATCGGGACGGTATTCTGACCCTCGGTTTTGCTTACCCGAACCTGGCGATGTGTGAGGACTATAACGCCCCCGGCTCGCCATACTGGGCGCTGAAAACCTACCTGATTCTGGCGATGCCGGAGGACCATCCGTTCTGGCAGGCTGAAGAGCAGCCGCTGCCCGCGCTTGCGGAAAAACGCGTCATCCCGCATGCACTGCAGATCCTGATGCATGCCGGTCAGTCGCAGCACGTCACCCTGCTTACCGCCGGGCAGCTTGAGCTGAATAACTACGTGAATACGGAAGCCAAATACACCAAATTTGCCTACTCCAGCCGCTTTGGTTTCACGATTGAGCGCGGAAGGTTTGGCCTGAAACATGCCGCCTGCGACTCCATGCTGCTGCTGGCAGACGGGGATAACTATTTCCGCGGGCGCCGCGAATGTGAAGCGGTGCGGGTCACTGACGATTATCTCTACTCACGCTGGTCTCCTTGGCATGACGTCCATATCGAAACCTGGCAAGTGCCGTTTGGTGAGTGGCACCTGCGACTGCACCGTATCAACAGCGCCCGTCGACTGAATACGGCGGAGGGCGGTTTTGCGGTGATGAACACTGAACCGCAGATCCGTGAGAACGGATGCTGGCTTGTCGCCGGTAATGGCACCAGCGTGCTGGTCGATCTCTCTCCGGTGATTAACCGTGAACCGGACAGCATCGTCACACCGCCGAACAGCAGCATTATGTTCCCGGAATGCGCTGCCATTCCGCTGTTGAAAACCACGCTTGCGCAGGGGGAGAGCTGGCTCTGTTGTGCCGCCGTCGCCGGCGAAAGCCAGCCGGTTATGGCAGTCCCACAACTGAATATCAGCGAGAACCGGGTTGTTATCCGCGAGCCCGGCAGTGAGCGACAGCTGTCGTTCTCATTATAAAAACTCTGACCCTACACGTCGGCGAGGATGATATGAAAAAGACCGCTACAACAAACAGAACTGAATATTACAAAATCAGCAGTTTTATATTTCTCTATTTCTTTACCTGGTCTGCCAGTATTGGCCTGCTGGCTATCTGGTTAGGCCAGAAAGCGAACCTCAGTGGTTCGGTGATTGGTACCGTATTTGCGGTGAACGGGATTTTCTCCGTCATTCTGAAGCCCATCTATGGCTATATTCTCGATAAGATCGGCATGAGCAAATACCTGCTCTATTTTGTGGTGGCAATGTCTGCCCTGATGGCGCCGTTCTTTATTTATGTTTATCAGCCGCTGTTAATGTCCAACACGCTGCTGGGGATTATTATTGGCGCACTCTATTTAAGCTTTGCCTGGTATGCGGGCGTGGCGGCGTGCGAATCCTATTCTGACCGGTTTAGCCGTTTAAACGGTATGGAGTTTGGTCAGATCCGGATGTGGGGCTCCCTTGGCTGGGCAGTGGCGTCCTCCTTCTCCGGCCTGCTGTTTAATCTCTCCCCAGCGTATAACTTTATTATGGGCAGCGTGGCATCGGTGGTGATGCTGATTGTCCTGTTGAGCCTGAAAGTGAACACTAACTCCGCACATGCCGGCGAAGTGCTGACGAAAGAGAAAATTGCCCCGTCAGACGTTTACGCGCTGCTGCGTAACCGTAAATTCTGGGCCTTCTGTCTGTACGTGGCCGGTGTGGCGTGGATGATGTTTATCGCCGAGCAGCAGTTTTCGCGCTATTTCGTGACCTTCTTTGATGATATTCACCAGGGCAATGCGGTGTTTGGTTATCTGGGGACCGTGCAGTCGGGAATGGAGTTTGTCATGTATATGGTGATCCCGCTGCTGGTGAACGCTATTGGCGCCAAACGTGGGCTGTTAATTGTCGGGCTGGTGGTCGGTGCGCGTCTGATTATTTCCGGTCTGTGTGATTCACATCTGTTAATTTCCATTCTTAAGCCGCTGTACGGTCTGGAAATTTGTCTGCTGCTGGTCTCCGTCTTTAAATATATTGCCGAACATTTCGATAAGCGCGTTAACGCCACCATGTATTTGCTGGGATATCAGGCGATGCTGTACGTCGGCAATGTCGTGGTCTCGTCGCCTGCTGGCTATATGTATGACCGCATCGGTTTCGAGAACACCTATATCATCATGGGCGCCACGGCGCTGATCTTCACGTTTATTTCTGCCTTTACGTTATCTGCCTGCCAGAGTAAATGGCGCGGCCCCCGCTCGCTGAACGTAGCAGAACCCTCATCACGATAATTAAGCCGTCAAAGAAGGAACCGAAATATGTTAAGTCGTATCGCAGAGGAACGCCTGCCCGCTATCCCCGTGCCCGTTGATTCGCGCGTATTCCGTGATGAACTGAGTTCAGCACGCGACCATGTCCTTGCGCTGATTAGCCGCCATTTAACGGCGTTTGGTGAGCGGTTCCCGGCGGAAACCTGCCAGCAGGGTTTTTATCCGCTGACCGACAACGTGGAGTGGACCACCAGCTTCTGGACCGGGCAGCTGTGGCTGGCATGGGAGATGAGCGGCGAAGCGAAATTCCGCGCGATGGCGGAAAAACATGTGCGCTCGTTTGGCCTGCGTATCGCCGGGCGCCACGACACTAACACCCACGATCTGGGCTTTTTGTATACGCTCTCCTGCGTGGCGGCCTGGCGACTGACCGGTAACCGTGAGGCGCGTGGCTTCTCGCTGCTGGCGGCAGAGGCGCTGCTGGAGCGCTTCCACGAGAAGGCAAAAATTATTCAGGCGTGGGGCGATCTGGCTGACCCGGAACAGGCCGGGCGGATGATTATCGACTGTAATATGAACCTGCCGCTGCTCTACTGGGCGAGCGAACAGACGGGCGATCCGCGCTTTGCCGATGCCGCCAAAGCACACGTGATGCAGGCAGCGAGGTACCTTATCCGTGAAGATGCCTCAACGTTCCACACCTACTATATGGATGTGCACACCGGCGCGCCGCGCTACGGCAATACTCAGCAAGGCTATGCCGATGACTCCTGCTGGTCGCGCGGGCAGGCGTGGGGAATTTACGGCTTCCTGTTGAGCTACATCTATACCGGTGATGCGACGATGATTGCCCTGTCGAAACGGCTGGCGAACTACTTCCTCAACCGTCTGCCGGAAGATTACGTCTGCCACTGGGATCTGGCGCTGGTCGGGACGGATGCGCTACGCGACGCGTCCTCGGCGGCGATTGCGGTATGTGGCCTGCTGGAGCTGGTGAAGCACCTGCCGGTGACCGATCCAGATCGCGAGCGGTATTCTGAATGGGCAAAAGGAATGATGTCGTCACTGACGAAACACTACCTGATGGGCAAAGATGAGAAGGGCACTGGGCTGCTGAAGCACTCCGTTTATCATCTGGCAAGCAATAAAGGCGTGGACGAATGCGCGAGCTGGGGAGACTACTTCTACGTGGAGGCGTTGGTCAGGTTTACCCAAAGCTGGAAGTTGTACTGGTAATATGCCTCCCTGACCCTCTCCCGGAAGGGGGAGGGCAGGAATCAGGAACAGGGTAAACTTACACCCCTTGCTCCAGAATGCGGATATGCGTTTCCAGCACATCGCCCTTCACCGCGTCGCTCCACGCTTTCATGTGCGCGGTCTGCAGGTGGGCTTCAAGATGGGCCACGGTTTCCCACTGCTCAATCATAATGATCGAGTCTGGGGCAGTAGCCTGGAAGCTGGCGGTGGTGGTGGCGTCGACCATCGGCGCGTAGCCGTGGCAGCCTTCTTCCTTCAGTACAGTGGGGATAATTTTCACGAACTCATCCAGCACCGCCTGGCGGTGATGTTGGCCTGGACGAGTACGGATTTCAGCAATAACAGTAAGCATGGTTAACTCCTTCTAATTCCAGGTTACCAGTTAAGCAAAAATTTCCGCGAGATGCTTGCGATATTCTGCGATATAGCGCGGGACGTCAGGCATTTTGATGACGTCGTTAACGATAAAGGTTGGCAGCGGCGTCATTCCGAGGAACTGGTTAGCTTTGTGGAACGGCAGATATGCGCCGTCAACGCCCACCCCTTCGAAGAACTGATCTTTCTCGGTGAACGCTTCCAGCGGTGCGTTCCAGGTCAGGGACAGCATATATTTTTTGCCCTGAATCAGGCCGCCAGAACCGTATTTTTTGGATGCGTCGGAGCGGGTGCGACCGTCGCTGGCGTACAGTGCGCCATGGCCTTCGGTGAAGACATCATCCATGTATTTTTTCACGGTCCAGGGGGCGCCCATCCACCAGCCAGGCATCTGCCAGATAATCACGTCAGCCCACAGGAAATTCTGCACTTCCGCGTTGACATCGTAATCGCTGTTCGCGCGCACGACCTTAACATCATGCCCGGCGTCGCGCAGAAAACCGTCCGCGACCTCGGTCAGGGTGTCATTCAGCTGGCCTTTAGAGTGCGCAAATTCTTTTGCACCGTTGATAATCAGAATGTTGCTCATGAGGTGTCCTCGAAGATGAATGTATGGCGAGGATTCTACGCGCGCGAGCGATGCGGTTAAATGAGCAAAATGTGCAAAGTCTTTTGCATTAAACGCAATAATGCCTTACCAGCTGACCTTCACTTCGAAGCCGCCTTCTGCCGCATTGCCCAGCGCGACGCGCATACCATGCAGGGCGGCAATGCGCCTGACGATAGATAACCCCAGGCCGCTACCCGTTGCATCCTGTCCCGGTGGCCGATAAAAACGCTCGCCAATACGCGCCAGCGCATCGGTGGAAACACCGGGGCCGGTATCACGCACGGTAAAACGCCGGCTATCCAGCGTGACGTCCACCACGCTGCCATGCGGGCTATAACGCACGGCGTTGTCCAGCAGGTTACGCACCAGCAGGCTCAGCAGCAGCGGCTGGCCCTGGCGTGTGACCTGTGGGGCATGAATGTTCAGGCGAATATCAATCCCGGCCTGCTGTGCCGGATGCCAGATATCCAGCACTGCCGACTGCAGGAGATCGGCCATCACGATCGGTTCGATATCGTCGAGGTTATCCAGCGAGTCCAGACGCGACAGCGTAAGGAGCTGATCCACCAGCCGGGATGCGCGATCGATACCCGCATGCAGCTGCGCCAGCGCTTTTTGCTGCGCCTGCGGATCGTCCTGATACAGTTGCGCCACGTCGGTTTGCACCTTCAGGGCCGCGAGAGGGCTGCGTAGCTCGTGCGCGGCATCTGAGGTAAAACGACGCTCGCGAGTCATCATCTCCTGGGTTCGCGTGAACAGATGGTTCAGCGAGTCGAGCAGCGGGCGCACCTCAGTGGGAACCCCCTGAGTCGGAAGCGCGTCGGTGGCATCCGGTGAGCGGGAGCGCAGGGTCTGCGCCAGTTTTTTTAACGGTTTCAGTTCCCGGCTCAGCAAAACGATCAGCAACAGCAGCATCAGGGGCAGCGCCACCAGCCACGGGGTCAACTGGGAGCTGACCACATCTACCGCCATCTCCTGGCGATACTCCCACTCCTGGCCGACCACCACGCGGTACTTCCCGTCGGGTGAGGTGAGCCATAAAAAACGCCACTCGTCGTTGTCGCCCTGTAGCCGTCCATTATCAAACCCGTCGCGGCGATAGTGGTACGGAATGTCCCGCCCGTTTTCGCCGTCATTTAACATCATCTTGCCGTCGGTGGCGTAGATGGCGAAGGCCAGCGCGTCGTCATCCAGACGACCATGCTTCGCTTTTTTGGGGATCTCACGCATCCGTTCGGGGGCCCGGATCTCATCCAGATCCATGGTCAACAGGCGTTTGGCAAACAGCATCTGCTGCGTATCGAACAGCTTATCCAGCGTGTGGGTGGTCTGCTGCCAGGCGACCAGGCTTGCGGCAAACCACGCCGTCAGCGACAGCACTAAAAAGAGGAGCGTCAGGCGCAGCTTCAGGCTCAGGCGTTGGGTCAGTTTCATGCGTCACCCAGGGTATAGCCGATACCGTGCACGGTGCGGATAAATTCGCTGCCCAGTTTACGACGAAGATGGTGGACGTGGACTTCAACGGCGTTGCTGGAGACGTCGTCGTCCCAGGTGTAGAGCTTTTCTTCGATCAGCTTGCGCGGCAGCACGCGGCCCGCGTTACGCATCAGCAGCTCCAGCAGGGCGAACTCTTTCGGCTTGAGCGTCAGCGTTTCGCCGTCCAGCGTGGCCACGAGACTGGAGGGATCGAGCGTGACCTTTCCGTGGTGCAACTCGCTGCGGGTCTGGCCGTGGCTTCGGCGCACCAGCGCCTCAAGGCGGGCAGCCACTTCGATCAGTGCAAAGGGCTTGCACAGGTAATCATCCGCCCCCAGACGCAGCCCTTCGACACGCTGGTTCAACGCATCCCGCGCCGTCAGAATCAATACCGGCTCGCGGCGTCCGCTTTCGCGCCAGGCGCGCAGAATCTCCAGTCCGTCGATTTCCGGCAGCGTCAGATCCAGCACTACGGCATCATACGGTGCAGAATGAAGCGCGGTCTGGCCGGTTTTTCCGTCGGTGAACCAGTCCACGCTAAAGCCCATTTTGCTTAAACCCGCCTTGATGCCATCGCCGATCAACTTGTCGTCTTCAACCAGTAAAATGCGCATGTTCCCTCCTTGATAACGTCAGTAAACCCTCTGCATCAGCCTGCTGTACAGTAATAATAAATAAATTTTTCCCTTAAGAAGTTGTTAAGGTTTACCCTGTTAAATGGACTGCGAAACCACATTAAAGGGAGAGTTAATATGAAAAAATTCGCTGCGATTGCCGCCATCATGATGATGACCACTGCCCCTGTTTTTGCTGCACAGGGCGGATTTAACGGCCCCTCTGCCGCACAAACCCAGGCCCAGACGCAGGCGGGCGGTTTTGTCGATAATGACGCGAACCTCACCACCGCGGTGAAAGTGAAGGACATGAAGGACGACAGCTGGGTGAAGCTGCGCGGGAACATCACTCAGCGCCTGTCTGATGACCGCTACACCTTCCGCGATGAGACCGGTACGGTTAACGTGGAGATTGACCACAAGCGCTGGAACGGCGTGACCGTAACCCCGCAGGATAAGGTGGAAATTCAGGGTAAAGTCGATAAAGAGTGGAACGATTTTGAAATCGACGTGAAGCAGGTTATCAAACTGAACAAATAACCCCGAAAGGGCCGCGGATGCGGCCCTTTTTCTTTGTGACTCAACACGCCAGATAAGGTAGTATCTGCGGCAATATTGCCTGAAACCTTTCGGTTTCTGAGTTGAGGAATCACACATAATGAGCGATATGGCAGAGCGCCTCGCGCTACATGAATTCACGGAAAACGCCTACCTGAACTACTCCATGTACGTCATCATGGACAGGGCGTTGCCGTTTATCGGGGATGGCCTGAAGCCCGTTCAGCGCCGCATCGTCTATGCGATGTCCGAGCTGGGGCTGAATGCGACCGCCAAGTTCAAAAAATCCGCCCGTACCGTCGGTGACGTACTGGGTAAATACCATCCGCACGGCGACAGCGCCTGTTATGAAGCGATGGTGCTGATGGCACAGCCGTTCTCTTACCGTTATCCGCTGGTGGATGGTCAGGGAAACTGGGGGGCGCCGGATGATCCGAAATCCTTCGCAGCGATGCGTTATACCGAATCCCGTCTCTCCCGCTACGCTGAAGTGCTGCTGGGCGAGCTGGGTCAGGGAACCGTGGACTGGGTGCCAAACTTCGACGGTACGATGCAGGAGCCGAAAATGCTGCCTGCGCGTCTGCCGAACATCCTGCTGAACGGCACTACCGGTATCGCGGTGGGTATGGCGACGGACATTCCTCCGCACAACCTGCGTGAAGTGGCGAAAGCCGCCATCACCCTGATTGAACAGCCGAAAACCACGCTGGACGATCTGCTGGATATCGTGCAGGGGCCGGACTACCCGACCGAGGCCGAAATCATCACCTCGCGCGCGGAAATCCGCAAAATCTACCAGAACGGCCGCGGCTCCGTGCGCATGCGTGCAGTGTGGACCAAAGAGGACGGCGCAGTGGTCATCACCGCGCTGCCGCACCAGGTCTCCGGCGCGAAAGTGCTGGAGCAGATTGCCTCCCAGATGCGCAATAAAAAGCTGCCGATGGTGGATGACCTGCGCGACGAATCCGACCACGAAAACCCGACGCGTCTGGTGATCGTGCCGCGTTCCAACCGCGTGGACATGGAGCAGGTGATGAATCACCTGTTTGCCACCACCGATCTGGAAAAAAGCTACCGCATCAACCTGAACATGATCGGCCTTGACGGTCGTCCGGCAGTGAAAAACCTGCTGGAGATCCTGAGCGAATGGCTGACGTTCCGCCGCGATACCGTTCGCCGCCGTCTGAACTATCGACTGGAAAAAGTGCTTAAACGCCTGCACATCCTTGAAGGTTTGCTGGTGGCGTTCCTCAATATCGACGAAGTTATTGAGATTATCCGTTCCGAGGACGAGCCGAAGCCGGCGCTGATGTCGCGCTTTGGCATCAGTGAAACCCAGGCCGAAGCGATCCTTGAGCTGAAACTGCGTCATCTCGCCAAACTCGAAGAGATGAAGATCCGCGGTGAGCAGAACGAACTGGAAAAAGAGCGCGATCAGCTGCAGGCGATCCTCGCGTCCGAACGCAAGATGAACAACCTGCTCAAGAAAGAGCTGCAGGCTGACGCCGATGCATTCGGTGACGACCGTCGTTCTCCGCTGCATGAGCGCGAAGAAGCGAAGGCGATGAATGAGCACGACATGCAGCCATCTGAGCCGGTCACCATTGTGCTGTCTCAGAGCGGCTGGGTGCGCAGTGCTAAAGGTCACGATATCGACGCGCCAGGGTTGAGCTACAAGGCGGGCGATAGCTTTAAAGCCGCCGTGAAAGGTAAGAGCAACCAGCCGGTCGCCTTTATCGACTCGACGGGGCGCAGCTACGCCATCGACCCGATCACGCTGCCTTCTGCCCGCGGACAGGGCGAACCGCTTACCGGTAAGCTGACGCTGCCGCCGGGTGCGACGGTTGACCATATGCTGATGGAAGCCGATGACCAGAAACTGCTGCTGGCGTCTGACGCGGGGTACGGCTTTATCTGTACCTTTAACGATCTTGTTTCCCGCAACCGTGCCGGTAAGGCGCTGATCAGCCTGCCTGACAACGCGCATGTGATGCCGCCGCTGGTGGTGGAAAACGATAGCGATATGCTGCTGGCGATCACTGCCGCCGGACGTATGCTGATGTTCCCGGTCAGCGACCTGCCGGAATTGTCAAAAGGCAAGGGCAACAAGATCATCAGCATCCCGTCAGCGGAAGCGGCGAAAGGGGTAGATGGTCTGGCGCACCTCTTTATTCTGCCGCCGCAGAGCACGCTGACCATTCATGTCGGCAAACGTAAAATCAAGCTTCGACCGGAAGAGTTGCAGAAAGTGGTGGGCGAGCGCGGTCGACGCGGCTCGTTGATGCGCGGCCTGCAGCGTATTGACCGCGTGGAGATTGACTCTCCTGCGCGCAGTACCGCGGGCGACAGCGAAGAGTAACGCCGTTATCTCCCCCTCTGTTCCGGAGGGGGAATTTCAATAAAATTTCCCGTAAAATCGTTGTTAATTCGTGCGTTGCGATTAACAATACGCGCTCGTAATAAAGTCCTTACCTGGCCACAGGTGAAGTATAATTGTCAGCTGTCAGGGCTTCAGAGGTCGCTATGCTATTCATTGTTCGTTTAATTCTTACCATTATTTACTGCATTCTGGTCTGTATTTTCGGCTCTATTTATTGCCTGTTCAGTCCGCGCAATCCGAAACATGTCGCCACCTTTGGCCATATGTTCGGCCGCCTTGCGCCGCTGTTTGGCCTGAAGGTTGAAAAACGCCTGCCGGAAGGGGCTGAGAACTTCGGTAACGCCATCTTTATCGCTAACCATCAGAACAACTACGATATGGTGACGGCCTCCAACATTGTTCTGCCACCGACCGTGACCGTGGGCAAAAAGAGCCTGCTGTGGATCCCTTTTTTCGGCCAGCTGTACTGGCTGACCGGTAACCTGCTGATTGACCGTAACAACCGCGCGAAAGCGCACAGCACTATTGCTGAAGTGGTTAATCACTTCAAAAAGCGCAGGATCTCAATCTGGATGTTCCCGGAAGGGACGCGCAGCCGTGGTCGTGGCCTGCTGCCGTTCAAAACCGGTGCGTTTCATGCTGCAATTGCGGCAGGTGTTCCAATTATTCCTGTGTGTGTTTCCAATACTTCTAATAAGATTAATCTTAACCGCCTGAATAACGGGCTGGTGATTGTCGAAATGCTGCCGCCGGTGGATACCAGCAAATACGGTAAAGATCAGGTTCGCGAGCTGGCAGCACACTGCCGTGAACTGATGGCTCAGCATATTGCGCTGCTCGACAAAGAAGTCGCAGAGAGAGAAGCCGCCGGTAAGAAGTAAGCCGGCGTTAAAAGGGAAAACGAATTCCCGCGTTGTTAGTCGTTTCAGATGGAGCTTATATGTCATTCAGTCGGCGTCAGTTTATTCAGGCTTCCGGGATCGCCCTTTGTGCGGGTGCGCTGCCGCTGACAGCCAACGCCGCCGGGCAGCAACAGCCGCTGCCCATTCCGCCGTTAATAGAATCCCGTCGCGGGCAGCCGCTTTTCCTGACGCTACAGCGCAGCCACTGGTCCTTTACCCAGGGCACGCGTGCGCCGGTGTGGGGCATTAACGGGCGTTACCTTGGGCCGACCATACGCGTGTGGAATGGCGATGACGTTAAGCTGATCTACAGTAACCGTACGACAGAAAATGTCGCCATGACCATCAGTGGTTTACAGGTGCCTGGCCCGCTGCTTGGCGGCGCGGCGCGCATGATGTCGCCTAACGCTGACTGGGCGCCCGTTCTGCCGATTCGTCAGAGCGCGGCGACGCTCTGGTATCATGCCAATACCCCTAACCGCACGGCCCAGCAGGTGTATAACGGCCTGGCCGGCATGTGGCTGGTGGAAGATGAAATCAGTAAATCCCTGCCAATCCCGAACCACTATGGCGTGGATGATTTTCCGGTCATTATTCAGGACAAACGGCTGGATAATTTCGGCACGCCGGAATACAGCGAGCCGGGCAGCGGTGGCTTCGTTGGCGATACGCTGCTGGTTAACGGCGCGCAAAGTCCGTATGTCGAAGTGTCGCGCGGATGGGTACGTCTGCGTCTGCTGAACGCCTCTAACTCGCGCCGCTACCAGCTGCAAATGAGCGATGGCCGCGCGCTACACGTCATCTCCGGCGACCAGGGCTTTTTACCGGCCCCGGTTTCCGTGAAGCAGCTGGCGCTGTCGCCAGGCGAACGCCGCGAAATCCTTATTGATATGACCAACGGTGATGAGGTGTCGATCACCTGTGGCGAAGCGGCCAGCATTGTGGACCGCATTCGCGGTTTCTTTGAGCCGTCGAGTATCCTGGTCTCCACCCTGGTGCTGACCCTGCGTCCTACCGGCCTGCTGCCGTTGGTGACCGACAGCCTGCCGATGCGCCTGCTACCGCAGGAGATCATGAGCGGTTCGCCGGTGCGCAGCCGCGATATCAGCCTGGGCGACGATCCGGGGATCAACGGTACGCTGTGGGACGTTAATCGTATCGATATTACCGCGCAGCAGGGTACCTGGGAGCGCTGGACGGTTCGCTCGGACATGCCGCAGTCGTTCCATATCGAAGGGGTGAGTTTCCTGATCCGCAACGTCAATGGCGCGATGCCGTTCCCCGAAGACAGGGGCTGGAAGGATACCGTCTGGGTGGATGGGCAGGTTGAACTGCTGGTCTACTACGGACAGCCTTCGTGGCCGCACTTCCCGTTCCTGTTCCACAGCCAGACGCTGGAGATGATGGACAGGGGATCCGTCGGCCAGATGCTGGTCAACCCGGCACCCTAAACCACGATACGATTCCCGGTTCGCCGGGAATGTTTATGCCCGCCAGAAAAAGCGTGAGCACAGGATCAGTACCGGATAAATTTCCAGACGCCCCATAATCATCGCCGCACACATCAACAGCTTGGCCTCGTCTTTTAGCGTTCCGAAGGTTGACGCCGTTTCGCCGAACCCCAGCCCCATATTGTTAATACAGGCCGCAACGGTGGCAAATGACGTGAACAGATCGTATCCCAGCAGGTTCAGCGCCCAGACGAAAAAGCCCGTTATCATCACGTAGAGAAAAAAGAAGCTCCACACCGAGCGCAGAACGCGTTCATTCACGACGCTTTTGCCGACCTTAATGCTCAGCAGCGCGCGCGGATGCGCAAGTTGATTCATCTCCTGAATACACTGCTTAAACATGATGAGAAAACGCAGCGCTTTGATCCCGCCGCAGGTAGAGCCGACGCAGCCGCCAAAAAAGCTGGCGCTCAACAGCAGGAAAATGGTGTGGGGAGGCCAGTGAGCGTAATCGGCCGTCGAAAGACCGTTGTCGGTCATCATGGAGCTGGCCAGAAAGAAGGCATGTACCAGGCTGTCGGTACCGTTGTACATCCCCGCGTGCCACACCTGCCAGGCGGTGATGGCGATAATGACGGTGGCGGCACCAAGAAAGAACTTCACCTCCGGGCTGCGCCGAATCGGTTTCAGCGTGCGGCGCGCGATGACGACATACCAGAGGGTAAAGTTAAACGCGGAAAGCAATGAAAAAGCCCCGGCGACAAGCTCAATCGCGTGGCTGTCGTAAAACCCGATGCTCTCACTTCGGGTTGAAAACCCACCCAATGAGACGGTGGAAAGCCCGTGACAGACGGCGTCAAAAAAGGGCATGCCCGCCAGCCAGTACGCCAGCGTGCAGACCAGTCCCAGCGCCAGATAGGTTACCCACAGCGTACGCGCGGTATCGGCGAGTCGGGGCGTCAGGCGCTCCTCCTTAAACGGCCCAGGCATTTCCGACTGATACAGCTTCATGCCACCGATACCGAGCAGCGGCAGGACCGCGACGGCCAGTACGATGACCCCTAATCCGCCAATGAAATTGAGCTGAGCGCGGTAATAAAGGTACGACTTCGGCAGGGCACTGACGTCTCCAATCACCGTCGCCCCGGTGGTGGTGATCCCTGAGACCCCTTCAAAGAGCGCATCGGAAAAGGAGAGTTGCAGACCGTCATCCATCCATAACGGCATGGCGCTAATCAATGAAAACAGCAGCCAGAACAGAACGATAATCACGAAACCGTCACGGGTGCGCAGCTGTATACCGGAATGACGTGTTGCCCGCCAGGTGAGTCCGCCAAGGGTAAAAAAGGTCAAAAAGGTGGTTAAAAAAGCAAAGTAGGTTCGCTCTTTATTCAGCAGGGCGATAACCATCGGCGGCAGCATGGACAGGCTGTACAGAAGAACCAGAAAACCGCAGAGGTGAAGCACAACCCGCAGCTGGGACACATGTAACGAATCGTTGAACTTCACAAAGAAACTCCGTGCCAGAATGCATCCCGGTAACTGATTACCGCAAGATATAGTGGATATTATGATCCAAAATTAACAGTGCGCTGTATTTTAACGGCTTCCAGGATTTTCTGTTTACTTCTTGCATCCTTTTCTTCAAATCCGGCAGACTAACAGCGTATAATCCCGCTCCTTTTGTCTATTTTTTCTTCGGAAGCACTATGAGCGCAATTTCCCTGATCCAGCCGGATCGTGACCTCTTCTCCTGGCCCCAGTACTGGGCGGCCTGCTTTGGACCGGCACCGTTCCTGCCGATGTCCCGGGAAGAGATGGACCAACTGGGCTGGGACAGCTGCGATATCATTCTGGTGACGGGCGATGCCTATGTCGACCACCCGAGCTTTGGCATGGCTATCTGTGGCCGTATGCTTGAAGCGCAGGGCTTCCGGGTGGGGATCATTGCCCAGCCTGACTGGAACAGCAAAGACGACTTTATGCGTCTGGGGAAACCCAACCTGTTCTTCGGCGTGACCGCAGGCAACATGGACTCGATGATCAACCGCTATACCGCCGACCGTAAGCTGCGTCATGACGATGCCTACACGCCGGATAACGTCGCGGGTAAACGTCCTGACCGCGCGACGCTGGTCTACACCCAACGCTGCAAAGAAGCCTGGAAAGACGTGCCGGTTATCCTGGGCGGCATCGAGGCGAGTTTGCGCCGTACCGCGCACTACGACTACTGGTCAGACACCGTGCGCCGTTCGGTGCTGGTGGATTCCAAAGCCGATATGCTGATTTACGGTAACGGTGAACGTCCGCTGGTGGAAGTGGCGCACCGTCTCTCACAGGGTGAGCCGGTGAGCAGCATCCGCGACGTGCGCAACACGGCGATCATGGTGAAAGAGGCGCTGCCGGGCTGGAGCGGGGTGGATTCCCGTATCATTGATATGCCGGGTAAAATCGACCCGATCCCGCACCCGTACGGCGACGATCTGCCGTGTGCGGATAACAAACCGGTAGAGCCAAAGAAAGCCGAAACGAAAGCTATCGTTGTTCAGCCGCCGCGCCCGAAACCGTGGGAAAAAACCTACGTGCTGCTGCCTTCCTTTGAGAAGGTCAAAGCCGATAAAGTGCTCTACGCGCATGCGTCCCGTATTTTGCACCACGAAACCAACCCGGGCTGCGCGCGTGCGCTGATGCAAAAGCACGGCGAGCGCTTTATCTGGATCAACCCGCCGGCAATCCCGCTTTCCACCGAAGAGATGGACAGCGTCTTCGCGCTGCCGTACAAACGCGTGCCGCATCCGGCATACGGCGAGAGCCGAATCCCGGCGTATGAGATGATCCGTTTCTCAATAAACATCATGCGCGGCTGCTTCGGCGGCTGCTCCTTCTGCTCCATTACCGAGCACGAAGGGCGCATTATTCAGAGTCGCTCCGAAGATTCGATCATCAATGAGATCGAAGCCATTCGCGATACCGTGCCTGGCTTCACCGGGGTGATCTCCGATCTGGGCGGCCCGACTGCGAACATGTACATGCTGCGCTGTAAGTCACCGCGCGCGGAACAGACCTGCCGTCGTCTGTCGTGCGTGTATCCGGATATCTGTCAGCACATGGATACCAACCATGAACCGACGATCAACCTTTATCGTCGTGCGCGTGACCTGAAAGGGATCAAGAAGATCCTGATCGCCTCCGGGGTACGTTACGATATCGCCGTGGAAGATCCGCGTTACATCAAAGAGCTGGCGACGCATCACGTGGGTGGCTACCTGAAAATTGCCCCTGAGCATACCGAAGAAGGCCCGCTGTCCAAGATGATGAAGCCGGGTATGGGCAGCTACGATCGCTTTAAAGAGCTGTTTGACACCTACTCGAAGCAGGCGGGTAAAGAGCAGTATCTGATCCCATACTTCATCTCCGCGCACCCTGGCACGCGCGATGAGGACATGGTGAACCTGGCGCTGTGGCTGAAACAGCGTCGCTTCCGTCTGGATCAGGTGCAGAACTTCTATCCATCACCGCTCGCAAACTCAACGACCATGTATTACACCGGCAAGAACCCGCTGGGTAAAATTGGCTATAAGAGTGAAGATGTGGTGGTGCCGAAAGGGGATAAACAGCGCCGTCTGCATAAAGCACTGCTGCGCTACCACGATCCGGCTAACTGGCCGCTGATCCGTCAGGCGCTGGAAGATATGGGTAAAAAGCATCTGATCGGCTCGCGCCGCGACTGCCTGGTGCCTGCGCCTACGCTTGACGAGATGCGTGAAGCGCGCCGCCAGAACCGCCATACGCGCCCGGCATTGACCAAGCACACGCCGATTGTGCATCAGCGTTCAAACGGTAACGCCAGTGCGAAGAAACCCGTGAAACGTAAAGCGTAAAAAATAAAAACCCCGGCGAGCCGGGGTTTTTTTATTCACCCGCCAAACTGATCGGGATCCGGGCCTAAACGCTTGCCCTTGTCCAGCTTCGCAATTTCACTCAGTTCATCTTTATCCAGGCGGAAATCCCAGACGTCGAAGTTCTCAGCGATACGCGATGGCGTGACCGATTTCGGGATCACCACCAGGCCGTTGTCCAGATGCCAGCGAATAACGATTTGCGCCGGCGTCTTGCCGTATTTATCCGCGAGATCGCGAATAATTTTCTGGTCGAACACCCCTTCACCGCCCTGTGCCAGCGGGCTCCAGGACTCGGTCTGGATCTTGTGCGTGGCGTTCCAGGCGTGAAGCTGACGCTGCTGCATCAGCGGGTGCAGCTCAATCTGGTTGATAACCGGCGCGACACTCGTCTCGTCAATCAGGCGCTGCAGGTGGTGAACCTGGAAATTACACACGCCGATGCTTTTCACCAGCCCTGCCTGCTGCAGCTCAATCATCCCTTTCCAGGCGTCAACATAGTGATCGATAGCCGGGACTGGCCAGTGCATCAGATAGAGATCGACGAAATCGAGCTGGAGTTTGTCCAGACTCTCCTGCAAGGCTTCGCGGGGGCGTTTTTGATCGTCGTTCCACAGTTTGGTGGTAATGAAAAGGTCGTCGCGGGGCATGCCAGCGCTGGCCAGTGCCTTACCCACGCCGTCCTCATTTTTGTACGCGGCGGCGGTATCAATCGACCGATAGCCGACTTCCAGTGCTTTATGAATGGCGGAGACGACCTCGTCGTTACCGGCTTTCCATACACCTAGCCCCAACTGGGGCATCACGTTGCCATCCTGCAGCTTGATTACGGTTTGGTTTGCCATTTTTCCTCCTTCAGGTGCTCATCGTCGGAGGGAACCCCCGACGATGTGGTGTGCATTAAGTCTGGACGAAATGTCAAAAAACGAAAGGCGGGATGTCAAAAACGCTTAGCGTGCCGCTTCGTAGATACGACGGCTCACTTCCAGCGTAATGTCGCCGTGCTCACCCAACTGGGTCATACCGTGTTCTTCAAGTTTCGCCAGCAGGGCAGGGATGGAGCTGCCATCCAGACCATAGCCGGACAGACGCGTTGGCACGCCCAGACCTTCAAAGAAGCTGCGGGTTGCTTCAATAGCCGCGTCGATACGCGCATCGTCAGAACCTTCGGTGATGTTCCACACGCGCTCAGCGTATTGCAGCAATTTAGCGCGTTTGGTATCACGTTTTTCGTTCCACAGTGCAGGCAGGACGACGGCCAGCGTTTGTGCGTGATCCAGACCGTGCATGGCCGTCAGTTCGTGGCCCAGCATATGGGTTGCCCAGTCCTGCGGCACGCCGGCACCGATCAGACCGTTCAGCGCCTGGGTTGCCGCCCACATCACGTTGGCGCGCACATCGTAGTTTTCCGGTTCTTTCAGCGCTGTCGGACCGTCTTCAATCAACGTCAGCAGAATGCCTTCCGCGAAGCGATCCTGAATTTTGGCATCTACCGGGTAGGTAACGTACTGCTCAACGGTGTGCACAAACGCATCGACCACACCGTTCGCGACCTGACGTGCAGGCAGGGTGTAGGTGTAAACCGGATCGAGGATGGCGAATACAGGTTGAACGTGATCGTTCATAAAGGCCTGCTTATCACCCGTGGTTTTACGGGAGATAACGGCACCTTTGTTGGATTCAGAACCGGTCGCAGGCAGGGTCAGCACGGAACCCATTGGGATCGCGCTTTTGATATCGCTGCCGCGGGTTTCCAGAATGTGCCACGGGTCAATACCGTCCGCGTAGTGCGCCGCAGCGGCGATGAATTTGGTGCCGTCCAGAACGGAGCCGCCGCCGACTGCCAGCAGGAAGGTGACTTTTTCATCACGGGCGATCTTGACCGCGTTCATCAGTGTTTCATAAGACGGGTTAGGCTCGATACCGCCGAACTCACGCACGTCCAGACCTTCCAGCGCGCTGTAAACCTGATCCAGTACGCCGGTTTTTTTCACGCTGCCGCCACCGTAGGTGATCAGTACGCGGGCGTCAGCGGGGATCTGTGCGCGCAGGTCGGCGATAGCGCCTTTACCAAACAGAATGCGGGTTGGGGTGTGGAGATTAAAATTATTCATTGCTCGTTCCCTTATGTGGGTGAAAAACCGTGGTGGCGCTGAAGGCGACCTGATGCTGCACATTGTGGCCGTCCGGGGCTATCCTCTCAATGCACATTCCTGCCGATGTCTTGCCCATTTCTACAGAACGCTGGAGAAAACACGGTAAACTGCGCACACTGTTAACGTCGGAAACCGTAGCCGGAGTAACGTAAAATGAACCGTGAAGCGATCTGCCTTCAGCTTACTGCGCAGATTAAAAGACTGATTGATAAAGAAAATGGCGTCGGTGACATGTTGCCTGACATTCGTCTTCTGTATGGGACGCAGCCAGGGACACGCACACCGGTCATGTACCAGCCGGGCATCGTTTTTCTCTTTTCAGGCCATAAAATTGGCTATATCAATGAGCGCGTGTTCCGGTATGACACCAATGAATATCTTCTGCTCACAGTACCTTTACCCTTTGAATGTGAAACTTTCGCGACAGAAGCGGTACCGCTGGCGGGCATTCGTTTAAATGTTGATCTCCTTCAGCTGCAGGAGCTGCTGATGGAGATTGGCGAGGACGCATTGTTCCGCCCGTCGATGCCCGCGAGCGGGATTAACTCCGCGACGTTATCCGAGGAGATCCTCTGCGCCATTGAGCGTCTGCTCGACGTTATGGAACGGCCGCTGGATGCACGCATCCTGGGCAAACAGATTATCCGCGAAATTCTTTACCATGTGCTGCTAGGGCCGGGCGGTGGGGCATTACTCGCGCTGGTCAGCCGCCAGACGCACTTCAGCCTGATTAGCCGCGTGCTCAAGCGAATCGAAAGCCAGTACACGGAAAACCTGAGCGTTGACCAGCTGGCGGCGGAAGCAAACATGAGCGTCTCGGCGTTTCATCATAATTTTAAGTCGGTGACCAGCACCTCGCCGCTGCAGTATCTCAAAACCTATCGGCTGCATAAGGCTCGTATGCTGATGATCCACGACGGCATGAAGGCCAGCGCGGCGGCGATGCGGGTGGGCTATGAAAGTGCGTCGCAGTTTAGCCGGGAGTTTAAGCGTTACTTCGGCGTCACACCGGGGGAAGATGCGTCGCGCATCAGAATGATGCAGGGGACCTGAGGAGAGAGTCCAGCCGGGTAAGCGTAACGTCACCCGGCTTTTTTATATCACGCGCTGCAGTATTTCTTCTTAATCACGACCGCAATCGTCCCGAGCAGTCCCGCGACCAGCAGGAAAAGCGGGAGGATCATCAGGAAGGTCATTACCTGGTCTTCGTGGTGTTTCACAAAGGGGATCATATTCAGCGCGTAGCCAAGCGTGGTCACCACGCCTACCCACAGCAGGGCGCTCAACCAGTTGAAGAACTGGAAGCGGCGGTTTGACAGCCCGGAAATGCCTGCCATGGTCGGCAGCAGCGTGCGAACAAACGCCAGAAAACGCCCGGCCAGCAGCGCCAGCAGACCGTGGCGGTCAAACATGCAGGTCGCACGTTGATGATATTTATGCGGTAACTGCGCCAGCCAGCCTTTCACGACGCGCGTATTGCCGAGCCAGCGGCCCTGCAGATAGCTCAGCCAGCAACCGAGGCTGGCAGCGGAGGTAAGTATGACCATCGTCGGCGTGAAGTCCATGACGCCTTTACCGATTAACGCCCCGGCCAGTAAAAGCAGGCTGTCACCGGGTAAAAATGAGGCTGGCAGTAATCCATTTTCCAGAAACAGGGTTGCGAACATCACGAAATAGACGATACCTACAACGTGAGGGTCCGCCAGCGCGGCAAAATCGTGTTGCCAGAGTGCCGCAATAATATCTTGAATAACAGCCATGGACTTTCCTGTGGAACAGCAGATGCAGATATAGCGCTATTGTACTCCCTAATTCGCCCGTGGGGTTTGATCGCGGGCGCAACTAATGCAGACTTTTCTGGTGGCAGTGTTCACAAAAGCGTCCAGGGAGTACATTTTCAGCATGCACTCTACACGATACGTTCAAACCCTGCCGCTAAATCCGCAATTAAATCGTCAACATCTTCTAAACCAATATGCAGTCGGATCAGCGTGCCGCTGAAAACCACTTCTCCACCGGGGCGCAGAGCCGCAATTTGCTCCGGCTGGTTAGGCAGGATCAGGGATTCAAACCCGCCCCAGGAGTAAGCCATGCTGAAGAGGGTAAAATGATCCAGGTAGTTCGCCAGTTCGTCGTTATTGAGCCGTTTTTTAAGAACAAATGAGAACAACCCGCTACTGCCCGTAAAGTCACGTTGCCAGAATTCATGGCCTTTGCTGCCCGGAAGCGCCGGATGGTTAACGCGCTCGACCTGCGGGTGCCGGGCCAGCCATTCGGCCACCTTCAGACTGCTTTCATGGTGCTGACGCAGGCGCACTCCCAGCGTACGGATACCGCGGCTGGTCATGTAGGCCGTATCCGCATCCACCATCTGGCCCATCAGGTAGGCATTCTCCCGAAGTTGATCCCAGCAGCGCGCGTTGGATACGGCAGTACCGATCATGCCATCAGAGTGGCCAATCAGATATTTGGTCGCGGCCTGAATAGAGATATCAATGTCGAATTCCAGCGCCCTGAACAGCACGCCCGCCGCCCAGGTGTTGTCGATCATGATGATTGCCTCGGGGGCTTTGCTGCGCACTGCTTTCACAATAGCCGGGACGTCGTGCACTTCCATGGTGATAGAGCCTGGGGATTCCAGAAACACAATGCGCGTGTTCGGCTGGATAAGTTCAGCGATACCTTCGCCAATCAGCGGATCGAACCAGCCGGTGGTCACGCCGAGCTTGCTGAGGATTTTAGTGCAAAAATCCTGGCTTGGTTCATAAGCGGTATTGGTCATCAGGATATGGTCGCCCTGTTCCACAAACGCCAGAATGGTATTGGCGACTGCCGCCGCACCACAGGGGAACAGGGCGCAGCCCACGCCGCCTTCCAGTTCGCACATGGCTTCCTGAAGTGAAAAATGGGTTAGCGTGCCACGACGGCCATAGAACAGCCCGCCTTTGGCGCGGTTGCGCGTGGCGATTTTTTTATCCTCGACGGTATCAAATACCAGCGAGGAGGCGCGTTGAATCACGCTGTTGACCGATCCCTGGGTGTATTTTTTGCTGCGTCCTGCCTGTACCAGCGTGGTATCAAGATGCTTCTTTGTCATGTTCGCTAACCCTGTTTTTATACGTCTGGACGTCCAGACTACCACGATTGTAAAAATCTGCACCCGGGGGCTTATCGAATAAGCAGAAAATATTAGCAAAAATACGCATAAGAAATTTTTACTGCGTAAGCGCAAGGAAAGTGAACGAAAATTACGGCAGTATGTAAATACTAATGAGAACTACTATCAATTCGACGACGTTTTGATATTATTACGGTCAGATTTTGTGATTTGCGTCCTGGAGATACAGAGTGGGTAATAATTTGATGCAGACGGATCTCTCCGTCTGGGGCATGTATCATCATGCTGACATCGTGGTTAAGATTGTGATGATCGGCCTGGTTCTGGCGTCCGTGATCACCTGGGCTATCTTCTTCAGTAAGAGCGTCGAACTGCTGTCGCAGAAGCGTCGCCTCAAGCGGGAACAACAACAACTGGCTGAAGCCCGCTCGCTGGATCAGGCCTTAGACATGACCTCATCCTTCCATGGAAAAAGCCTGACCACCCTGTTAGTCAACGAAGCACAGAACGAGCTGGAACTCTCCGCAGGCAGTGAAGATAACGAAGGCATTAAAGAACGTACCGGCTTCCGCCTGGAGCGTCGCGTTGCTGCCGTTGGCCGCCATATGGGCCGCGGTAACGGTTATCTGGCCACTATCGGGGCGATCTCACCGTTCATCGGTCTGTTCGGTACGGTCTGGGGCATCATGAACAGCTTTATCGGCATTGCGCAGACGCAGACCACCAACCTGGCGGTGGTTGCGCCAGGGATTGCCGAAGCGCTGCTGGCGACCGCAATCGGTCTGGTCGCGGCCATTCCTGCGGTCGTCATCTATAACATCTTCGCGCGTATGATTGGCAACTATAAAGCCACGCTCGGTGACGTCGCCGCGCAGGTGCTGCTGCTGCAAAGCCGCGATCTTGACCTCAATGCCAGCTCCGTTAAACCGGTGCATGCGGCGTCTAAACTGCGCGTAGGTTGATTGTATGGCGATGCGTCTTAACGAAAATCTGGACGATAACGGCGAAATGCATGAAATCAACGTGACGCCGTTTATCGACGTCATGCTGGTTCTGCTGATTATCTTCATGGTGGCTGCGCCGCTGGCGACGGTCGACGTGAAGGTGAATCTGCCTGCCTCTTCCAGCCAGCCGCAGCCGCGTCCTGAGAAACCTGTCTATTTGTCGGTGAAAGCGGATAAATCGATGTTCCTCGGCAACGACCCGGTGACGGATCAGTCTGTTATCCCGGCGCTGGATCAGCTCACCGGCGGCAAGAAAGACACCACGGTCTTCTTCCGCGCGGATAAAACCGTCGATTACGAAACCATGATGAAGGTAATGGACACGCTGCATCAGGCGGGTTATCTCAAGATTGGGCTGGTCGGCGAAGAGAAAGCGGCCGCGAAATAACAAAGAAGCTGGCGAAAGCCGGCTTTTTTTATGCGTGTCGGGCGATCAGTTTTTTGTCTCAGTGGACGCAGGCGCAGGCGCGTGGGACGCCAGCGCGTCTTCATCAAGCGCAACGCAGGTGACGTTTGACGTGCGGTACTCGCCGTCAGACAGTTTGCGCGTCAGACGCAGGGTGGCCACTTCTCTGGCGAGCAGATACTGATAATGGGCCTCCAGACGCCCGAGAAGCTTCTCTTTCAGCTCAGGCCGCTGTTCGATGAGGGTATTCATCACCGCGCCGTATATCTCTTCCTTCACCTGCAGAGGATAAATCTCGCGGCGATTATGCCATTTCAGGCGTACCAGCGTCGCCGGGATCGATACCAGGTCCTGAGTTATTCGCGTCATCTCGGCATTTTTTGTGTTTCGCAGTGCATCGAGATTTTGCTTTAAGATAAATTCATCACTTTTTTTGTTATCTAAAGCCAAATAAACGTCGTTATCTTTAATTTCTTTCACGTTACTCTTCCCCCAGGTTATAAAAAATAGGGTTATTGGTTTCACGCGTAATAAGATTAAGCCAAATTTCATTGCCGGCTTCGTTTATTTCTTTGGTTTTTTCCGCGATTATTTGACTTAATTTCTGGGCATCTATTTCACCTTCGGCCTGCAGGTCATTCAGCAGGTGGACAAAGGCTTCTATTTTAACGGCGCGAAATAACCGGTCCTTTATATGACGGTCGTGCTCTTCCAGTAACATATTACGGGATTTACCGGTGCGAGAAATGCCTATTAATATGTCAGACTCGTAATCAGAGAGCTTTCTTTTCCCCTGAGTGAAATTAGCCTCTTTTTCTGCTTCCGTCGTTTGCTGTTCCACAGGCGCAATGTGGTACTTAGCCGGGACGAGGTAGTCGGGCAGCATTTTAATTTCCTTTAATTACAACAGGGTGGGGTTGGTAAAGGCGTGAGATTCGTTGACAATATCATGAGGCAATTTTAAAATCAAAAAAAATGGAGCCTACCCATGAACAGCATTTTTTTTACGGTCATCACATTACTATTACTGACCGCTGGTGTTCTTTTATTGATGCAGGAGTTCAATAAAACGCAAGTGTCGAAAGACGCCAGTGAACCTCCGCTACCTGAACTGATGACAAAAGAGGAAGGTGAAGACCACTTCTCCGTATTGATGAACTCGGTTACACCGGTTTGGTACTGGCGGGTGAACCATGAATATATCGACTTTTTGCACGCGACAATTAAGCGAATGAAAATGTCGGAAATTAATGACACGCCTGGGTTGTTTGAAGCGCAGCGCCGCTGCAGCGACCTGAATTCCGCGGTGTATAAATATTATGACAATATCAAAAAGCGTTGCCTTAACGGTGAGAAGGTCTCCTGTTCCGATCTGGACGTATTAAACCTGCGCCAGTGTTTTCGTGAGTTCAGCCTGGAGGCGTATCCGGAACTGGTGGTGCTGGTCTGGCCGGAGTACGCGCGCCCGGACGTCAATCCTGACAATGTCTGAACGTAGAACGAGTGAGTTGTTGCAAACAGTCAGCGCCGTTGAGATATACTGGGCGCTGGTTTCGTTTGCAGACAGGACTTTATGGAACGCTTCTTTGAAAACGCGATGTACGCCTCTCGCTGGATACTGGCACCCGTCTATTTTGGCCTTTCGCTGGCGCTGATTGCGCTGACGATTAAGTTTTTCCAGGAAATCTTGCATGTTCTGCCGAACATCTTTTCCATTGCCGAAGCAGATTTGATTCTGGTTCTGCTTTCGCTGGTGGATATGACGCTGGTGGGCGGATTACTGGTGATGGTGATGTTCTCCGGCTATGAGAACTTTGTCTCTCAGCTCGATATCGACGAGCGCAAAGAGAAGCTCAACTGGCTGGGCAAAATGGATGCCTCGTCGCTGAAGAATAAAGTGGCCGCGTCGATTGTGGCGATCTCATCTATCCACCTGTTACGCGTATTCATGGACGCCAAGAATGTCCCGGACAACAAACTGATGTGGTATGTGATTATCCATCTGACGTTTGTGCTGTCTGCGTTCGTGATGGGGTATCTGGATAAGATCAGTAAGAAGTAATTTTCCACCCCTCTTCCCAAGGGAGAGGGGTGACGTGAGCGCGACAGACCGCGCTATTTATCCGACGACGCCTGCCACAAATTCAATTCCCCATCCGCAACATGCTGGTCAATCCTTTTCAGCTCATCGTCGCTAAAGCGCAGGTTATTCAGGGCCTGCACGTTCTCTTCGATCTGCTCCGGACGGCTCGCACCAATCAGCACGGATGTCACGCGTTCATCCTTCAGCAGCCAGCTCAGTGCCATTTGCGCCATCGTCTGACCACGGGCCTGTGCCATCTCATTCAGTAAACGCAGGCTGTTCAGGTTGGCTTCAGTCAGCATGTTTTCCGTCAGACCGCGCACCTTCTTGCCTTCACGCTGCATACGAGAATCTTCAGGAATACCGTTCAGGTATTTTCCGGTCAGCAGACCCTGCGCCAGCGGCGTAAACGCAATGCAACCCGCCCCGTTTTTCTCAAGCGTATCCAGCAGGCCGGTGTGATCGACCCAGCGGTTGAGCAGATTGTAGGACGGCTGGTGGATAAGCAGCGGGATCTTCCACTCACGTAACAGGTCCGCCATTTTCTGGGTGCGCTCCGTGGAGTAGGAGGAGATACCAACATACAGCGCTTTACCGCTCTGCACGGCCTGGGCCAGCGCAGCGGCGGTCTCTTCCATCGGCGTATTTTCATCCACGCGGTGAGAATAGAAAATATCCACATACTCCAGCCCCATGCGCTTGAGGCTCTGATCGAGGCTGGCGAGCAGGTATTTGCGCGACCCGCCCGACCCATACGGCCCCGGCCACATGTCATAGCCTGCTTTGGTTGAGATGATCAGTTCATCGCGATACGCAGCAAAATCTTCCCGCAGCAGACGACCCATGTTTTCTTCCGCGCTTCCCGCCGGCGGGCCGTAGTTGTTGGCAAGATCGAAATGGGTAATGCCGAGGTCGAAGGCTTTATGCAACAGCGCCCGCTGAGAGTCGAGAGGCTGTACGTGGCCGAAACTATGCCACAGACCAAGCGACAGTGCCGGCAGGCGCAGGCCGCTTTTTCCGCAGTAGCGGTACTGCATATTTTCGTAGCGGGCGGGGTAAGGGTGCCAGGACATGATGTCTCCTTTCTTGTCGATGAATTTTCGAAACAACGTTTTCATTCTGTGCTTATCAAATCACAAATCCTGTTGATAAGCGATGACATGTCTGACCACCCGGAATGATTAAAGCCCGGCAGCATCAGACTGACCGGGCGTTCACTCGTCAGAAGCTGTAACTCATCCCCGCCTGCACGCTGGCATCGTTGTCCACGTCACCGGTGCCGACATACACCCCGGTATTGAGCGTGAAGTTATGCGCGATGGTTGCATTGATGCCTGCTCCGAAGATCCCCATCGTGTTGTTATGGCCGGAGGTGGTGTGGTAATCCGCCGCCTGAATATCAGTATCGTCGCTGAACTCTTTCTGGAAGCGTGCGTCGATCCACGGCATCATCTGCACGTTCTTGTTCAGATCGCGAAGCGTTGTGGTGAGTCTCAACCCGACCCCACTGTTCCAGGAAGAGACCTGACTGTCGGCGAAGGTCACTTCACTGTCGGAGAAGCCGTTTGCTTTGGTTTGATCCCAGCCTAAGGTGGCGTAAGGTTGCAGCAGGGTTTCACCTGGCAGCAACACGTTCACACCGGTACGCGCCTGCGCCATATACAGGGTGCCATCCGTCGAACCGTGCAGTGCTTCGGTCATGCCGCTGGTATTCCCCGTCACGTTATTCGCAGACAGGGTGTACCGCATATCGCCATAGCTGAAGCTACCGTCGGCAAACATACCCCATGTTCTGCCGTTAAGCGCCTGCTGCCAGCCACCGTATAGGCTGTAGTAATTACCGTAGACGCTGTCATTAAAGCTATCAGCGCCGTCATGGGTATCCTGCACGCGGCTGCGTGTCCATGCCAGTGCAATACCGCCAGTGACGCTATCACCGTTGTCCAGATGCGCCGTCCAGTCCACGCCACCCTGAGCGCCCTGGGTGATGCTCTTATAGTCAACATCATTGCTGAAATTGCCATTCTGATAGAGGAAATCACCCCAGACCTGCGCACCTTCCTCCTGCTTGCCGAGCAGGTTAGCCAGATGCACCTGATTCATATGGTTGCTGATATCATCAGCCACCTGATGTCCGGCCTGCTCGGCAGCGTCCAGACCGGCAACAAGGCCCTGAACGTCGCTCGCGAGGCTGCCCTTCTGGCTGTTAAATTCGATATTCCACGACTGCGTATTATCGGCGGTAAGGCGTGTCTGCGGCGCGGTATCTACGGCCACAATATTCAGACTGTTGTCATAATTATAAGCGCCGCTACGGTTTTCAACATTCTGTTGGCCATTTGTGAAGGTAGCCGCTGCATAATTTTGCGGGGTGCTGGTGCCTGAAGTGGTGAACGTACCCAGAATCACGTTCTGCTGATTTTGTGCCGAGGGAGTAATGCTGTTGACGACAACGGCGTTATTAACCCCGGTGATATTGCCGAAATCAACAAAGCTGTCGGTGCTCATATTTACCATCGCATTACTGCCGGTGGTAGTAGCGACAAGCGTTGAGCCATTTTGCAAACTCCAGCTGGTGGCATCGTTAATTTTATCAATGGCGATGCTGTTATTGCTGGTCGTGTTCACCGTCTCGAACTGACTAATTTCACCAGAAACAGAACTGCCGGCATCCATTGACAGCGTGTCGCTACCGTCACCGCCATCAACATTGCCGTTAACATGAGAATTATTGGTCAGCACGACCGTATCATCGCCCGCACCGGTTGTAATATCACCATTTACGGTGGCATTGTTTTGCAGTGTGATGGTGGTATTGCCGCTGTTTTGACCGGTATTTACCGCACCATTAATGGTGCTGTTATCCACCAGAACAGAATTCGCTGAACTGCCGTTCAGGGTAATATTGCCATTCACGACGCTCTTATTAGTAAACGTAAGTGATGTCGACCCCTTTTCATTAATAACGCCAATATCGCCAGTGACGGTACTGTTATTCAGGGCCAGGGAATCGGCCTGGGTGCCGTACATGGCGATGGCAAGATCGCCCACGCCATCCAGGTTGATGTCACTGAACGGCTTATACTCGCTGAGTTTTTCGGCCAGGTCGCCCATGTTCTGCGCGATTTCACTCTGCGAGGCATCGACGGTGGCTCCGGTCAGCGTAATGCGGGTATCCGATTGATCGCTCCCTGCATAAATACCGCCCTTATCCATTGTACTGTTGCTGAGGGTAATATCCTGTTCGCCAGCACCGGCGCTTACAATGCTGCCGTGCAGCGCGCTCCCGTTCTCAATATTGACGGTGTGGTAGCCTTTATCCAGGGGATCGAGATAAATTGCTGAGCCCATCATATAGGTTTTATCACGCTGGTAATTGCCTGTGCTGTTTTCACCGTTCAGCGTCGCGCCATCAACCGTCACGGTGGTATTGGTGGTCGCGCCTCCGCTACCGACTTCAATCATATCGGCCGTAGCGCCGTTATTCAGGGTGATATTCGCGGTACCGCCGTTGCTTCCCTGGATATAGTGGCCTGACATATCCGTTCCGGATACCGTTAATGACTGCGTGTCGCCATCACCTCGATGACCATCCATGAAAATATTATTCGCCGTGGCGTCGGCCATAACCGCATTTGTCACACCGGGATTTTGATAAAAGCTGTCATCGGTATATTTCGTTAATCCACAGGTTTGCGTCGTCACGCCATCCTCACACGGTGTCGCTGCCGTCATTGCTGCCTGGGTACCGAAAGAGGTTAAAGCCATTAAGACACACTGCGAAAGCAATGTGCGGTTCATAAATTTACGCATCTGAAACTCCGTTAATAAAAAATCGTCGCCATCCTTGTAAAGGAATTTATTTAATTTAAGAAATTTCTCATAAGTGAAGGATGTAATGAAATTTGAAAAATGGGGAGGTAAGTTATTGGGGTATTTAAATCAGGAAATCTGATAATTAGGTGTTAATATATTTATGTGATAAATAGAACTGAATAGTTACCCTGCAAATTAAGCGGGTTTTCGCGAAAGGGTAGCGCTATTGATTGACGCAACCTGTTGATGAGGTACTCCTCAGGAGGTATGACCGTTAATTTAATGCGCTGCAGTTTTACATTTATTTATCCACTGACAAAGTAAAACACATTCTTAGCAGGGTAATTTTCCCCTTCGAAAATGTCTCTTTTTTCTGAATGAACACAGGGGCAGTAAAAATTTTAATAAAAATAATGCGTGAAAGGTGATGAATTTGCTCATTCCTGCCGATAACGAGGGTAAGACTCGCCTCTGGGCGAATTCACCCTCACGGCAAGGAAGACTTATGAATATGTTGCGTAATTTCACGATCCGTTTCGTCATGCTGACGATTCTCGGGATCTTTTGTTTAATGTGGGCGGGCGTGGGGCTTTACAGCACCTGGTCTCTGTCACGGGTATCAGAGGGCAATGAGGTGGATCGCCAGCTGGTCAAACAGATGACCATACTCAGTCAGGGTAACGATCAGTATTTTCGCTTTGTGACCCGGTTGAGTCGCGCGATGGAAGTGAAAGCCGCGGGTGGCACACCGGACCTGGCCCCTGCCCAGCAGGCGCTGGACAATATGGGGAAGAAACTGGCTGAGATGAAGGCAATCTCACCAGGACCGATGGATGAGCAAGTTTCAGCTCAGGTGATCGGTAGCTGGCAGGCTTTGCTTGAGCAGGGCGTAACGCCGCAAATGCAGCAGGCGAAGCAGTCCTCTCTGGAGGGCTACCGTCAGCAGGCGAATAACATCACCCCTCCGCTGAGTCGTGCGTTTGGTGCTGCTGCGGAGAACTTTAACAACGCGGCCGCCCGGGCACTCGACAGCACCCGAGTCGTCGTAGACAGCCTGACCAGCATGACCCGCACGGTGATTATCACCGCCACGATTATTGGCCTGTTAATACTGCTCTTCACCGACCGTTACCTGGTGGCGATGCTGGTAAAACCGCTGGCTCGCATTCGCCAGCAGTTCCGCCAGATTGCCCAGGGCGATCTCAGTCAACCGATTGAACCGTTCGGTCGCAACTGCGTGGGTCAACTGGTTCCTCTGCTGAGCGCGATGCAGGATAGCCTGCGAGAAGCGGTGAGCTCTATTCGCTCCGGCAGCGAGAATATCTGGCGCGGCGCGACGGAGATCTCCAGCGGTAATAACGATCTCTCGTCCCGTACCGAAGAGCAGGCCGCCGCACTGGAAGAGACGGCGGCCAGCATGGAACAGCTGACCGCCACCGTGAAGCTGAACGCGGAAAGCGCGCGTCAGGCCAGCCAACTGGCGGATGTGGCGTCAACAACGGCCAGCCGCGGCGGCTCGCTGGTGGAAGAGGTGGTGACCACCATGAGCGGTATTTCTGAGAGCTCGAAGAAGATTGCTGAAATCACCAATGTGATCAACAGCATTGCCTTCCAGACCAATATCCTGGCGCTCAACGCTGCCGTGGAAGCGGCGCGCGCGGGCGAGCAGGGACGTGGGTTTGCCGTCGTGGCCGGCGAGGTGCGTAACCTGGCAAGCCGCAGCGCCAACGCGGCAAAAGAAATTGAGGGATTGATTACCGATTCCGTTTCCCGCGTTGAGCAGGGCGCAAAGCTGGTGGGCGACACGGGCACCACCATGGATGCCATTTTGCGTGATGTGACGGAAGTGACGACCATCATGAAGCAAATCGCGTCTGCGTCTGAGGAGCAAAGTAAGGGGATTTCGCAGGTGGGTATTGCTATCACGCAAATGGATGGCGTGACACAGCAAAACGCCTCGCTTGTGGAAGAGGTCTCGGCAGCGGCCTCCGCGCTTGAACGTCAGACCGAAGAGCTCCAGCGGTCGGTGCAGAAATTCCGCCTCTCGGCTTAATCACTGTTAAAAGGCCGCCGTGTGCGGCCTTTTTTTCGGTTAAATGCAGGCGAACCAAACGGAGCGCCGCCTGCCGCTTATCAGTGGGTGGCTTCACCAATCAGTGCGCCAGAGCCGGCACCGACGGCGGCCCCTTTCAGTACGCTGTTGCCTGTTACCGCCGCAGCACCTGCACCCACCACGGCACCCACCGCACCGCCTTTACGCGCAGCTTTACCTTTGTCGCCGTTTTTGAACATCGCACCGGTACCCGCGCCAACCACCGCACCGCCTACCGTGGATTTCAAATCTTTGCCCGTGGCTGCGCCAATTGCCGCACCGGCCACTGCACCGGCGGCGGTTTTATCTATCGCCATACCAGAAGTGGAAAAGATCAGGGTGCTGATAATCAGCGCTGTTTTCATCAATTTCATAACAAATCCTTTGTGACTGCTGTCGGTTGAGTCCGCTTTCCTCGTCATCTGATCTGAGAAAAACGTCCGCATAGTGCCAGTAATACCGGCTCAACCCTTAAGCAAATCATGCCCCTGGCAGGGATCCCTGTTGCCGGGCGGTGGTCCGCCCGGCAGAGAATTACGCCTGACGCTTGTCTTCTGTATGGGTCTCGAAG
Organism: Enterobacter sp. RCC_40; assembly: GCF_041360735.1. Lineage (NCBI taxonomy): Bacteria > Pseudomonadati > Pseudomonadota > Gammaproteobacteria > Enterobacterales > Enterobacteriaceae > Enterobacter > Enterobacter sp. RCC_40. Next base: position 175,988 of record NZ_JBFUPR010000004.1, on the reverse strand, counting down.
TCGCTCGCCGCGTGGCGTTCGTGGAGCTGCTCGTTGAGCTCGCCGCTGGTGCGGTTAACGATACGCCCGCGCTTCACGGCAGGGCGGTGTGCCACATCTTTCGCCCAGCGCTGAACGTTGGTGTACTTCTCAGCGTCGAGGAACTCGGCGGCGTTATACACGCTACCCAGCGCCACGCAGCCGAACCACGGCCAGACCGCCATATCGGCGATGGTGTACTCTTCACCGGCCACGTAGCGGCTACGCGCCAGCTGTTTATCCAGCACGTCGAACAGGCGTTTGGCTTCCATCGTGAAGCGGTCAATCGCGTACTCAATCTTCACCGGTGCGTAGTTATAGAAGTGGCCGAAACCGCCGCCGAGGAACGGGGCCGCGCCCTGCAGCCAGAACAGCCAGTTCAGGGTTTCCGTACGTCCCGCCGGATCTTTTGGCAGGAAATGGCCGAACTTCTCTGCCAGATAGAGCAGGATGCTGCCGGATTCAAATACGCGCGTGGGCGGTGTCGTGGAGTGGTCACGCAGCGCCGGAATTTTCGAGTTCGGGTTCACTTCAACAAAGCCGCTGGAGAACTGGTCGCCTTCACCAATGCGAATCAACCATGCATCGTACTCGGCACCCGTCACGCCAAGCGCCAGAAGCTCTTCCAGCATGATGGTCACTTTCTGCCCGTTTGGTGTGCCCAGAGAATAGAGCTGCAGGGGATGCGAGCCCACGGGTAACTCTTTCTCATGCGTCGCACCGGAGATCGGACGGTTAATATTGGCGAATGCGCCGCCGCCGTTCTTTTTCCATTCCCACACTTTGGGTGGCTGATAGGTATTTTCGTCTGACATGTTGGCCTGCCTTTTTTGTGATGTGTTGAGGGAGTGTAGCAGGAGTTCATGGGAGGGTTTAGCGAACTGAGCGCAATACATTTCCCCTTCGCGCCACGCTACACAGACAGCGGAACGGGTGTATGATAAATCCCACCTCTGTCAGGTTAATTACAACGTGCAGACGACGACAACCCTTTCAACATTGCCGCCTGCCCGTTTTAGGTTGGATACATGCGTAAAGGAAAGTTAAGCAGTGACGCGCCATTCGGGACGTTATTAGGTTATGCGCCGGGTGGCGTGGCGATTTACTCTTCAAACTACGGCAGTCTCGATCCGCGTCGTTATCCGGAAGACGCGGATTTTCGCAGCTATATTGGCAATGAATACATGGGCCACAAGTGGCAGTGTGTTGAGTTCGCCCGCCGTTTTCTGTTCCTCAATTATGGATGTGTTTTCACCGACGTCGGTATGGCGTGGGAGATCTTCTCTCTGCGCTTTTTGCGCCAGGTCGTGAACGATAACATCCTGCCGCTTCAGGCCTTTGCCAATGGGTCGAAACGCGCGCCGCAGGCCGGGGCGTTGCTTATCTGGCAAAAGGGCGGGGAGTTTCATGAGACCGGCCACGTTGCCGTGATCGCGCAACTGTTAGACGATAAGGTGCGCATTGCCGAGCAGAACGTTATTCACTCTCCGCTCCCGCTCGGGCAGCAGTGGACGCGCGAGCTGCGAATGACCGTTGAGAACGGTACTTACACGCTGCATGACACCTTTAACGATACCGAAATTCTCGGCTGGATGATCCAGACGGACGACACGGAGCACAGCATCCCGCAGCCGGAACTCGACGGTGAACTGCTGAAAATCAGCGGTGCGCGGCTGAAGAATAAACGTCAGTTTGACGGGAAATGGCTCAACGAAAACGACGCCCTGCAGCAGGCATATGTCCGTGCAAACGGCCACTTTATCAATAAAGATCCCTGCCAGTATTTTACCATCACCGAAAGTGCCGAGCAGGAGCTGATCAAAGCGACCAATGAACTGCACCTGATGTACCTGCACGCGACCGACAAAGTGCTGAAGGACGATAACTTACTGGCGCTTTTTGACATCCCTAAAATCCTCTGGCCGCGTCTGCGCCTCTCATGGCAGTGGCGTCGCCACCATATGATCACCGGTCGTATGGATTTCTGTATGGATGAGCGTGGCATCAAGGTTTACGAGTACAACGCCGATTCCGCCTCCTGCCACACGGAAGGGGGATTAATCCTCGAAGAGTGGGTGAAGAACGGTTATCGCGGTAACGGCCACAATCCGGCGGAAGGTTTGCTGGAAGAACTTACCGGCGCGTGGAAGCACAGCCATGCGCGTCCGTTCGTGCACATCATGCAGGACAATGACGTCGAAGAGGATTATCACGCGCTCTTTATTCAGCGCTCTCTGCTGCAGGCCGGGTTTGAAACCAAAATTCTGCATGGGCTTAACGCTCTCAGCTGGGATGCAGCCGGGCAACTGATTGACGATGAAGGCCGTCACGTTAACTGCGTGTGGAAAACCTGGGCGTGGGAGACGGCGATAGAGCAGATCCGCGAGGTGAGCGAAACCGAATACGCCGCCGTGCCGATCCGCACCGGGCATCCGGCAGGTGACGTACGGCTGATTGACGTCCTGCTGCGTCCGGAAGTGCTGGTGTTCGAACCGCTGTGGACGGTTATTCCCGGCAACAAGGCGATCCTCCCGGTGCTCTGGCAGCTGTTCCCGAATCACCGTTATCTGCTCGATACCGATTTCGAGGTTAACGACCTGCTGAAACAGACCGGTTACGCCATCAAACCGATTGCCGGACGCTGCGGCAGCAATATCGATCTGATTAGCGCCGGGGATGAAGTGCTGGATAAGTCGAGCGGCAAGTTTGTCGATCGCAAAAATATCTACCAGCAGCTGTGGTGCTTGCCGAAGGTGGATGGCAAGCATATCCAGGTCTGTACGTTTACCGTGGGCGGTAACTACGGCGGAACCTGTCTGCGCGGGGATGATTCGCTGGTGGTGAAGAAAGAGAGCGACATCGAACCGTTGATTGTGGTGAAAGACAAGTAAGCTGTTCCGGCTGTCAACACACACCCGCAAGTGTTCCTTGCGGGTGTTTTTCGTTTTCCGGCGGCTCAGGGATGCTCGTCGTGCTGCTGACTTATCTTCAGGTCAATGATGCGGCCGATCTGGTCATGATAGACCGTCAGCAAATTGTACTGACTCATCTCTGAAATGATTTGTGGGGGAACGTTAAAGCTTCTCGCCAGCTCATCGTGACGCCAGGCATCGGGACGCCGCCGCCTTACCTGAGCGCGACGGCGATTGTACTGATACCACAGAATGAGCAACCAGCCGTTAAGCGCGGCGATCAGCAAATAGATCAGCACTGTATTAAACGAGGCAATAATAATGCCCCAGCGGTAGTTGCTCTCCTCGGTTACCTGCATCCACAGATTGGCATAGAGGAAAAACAGAAAACCTCCCCATGCCAGCAGCGTCAGCACCGCATCAAAAAGACGGGGCAATAGCCGATGTTCAGTCAGAATTAGCGTATTTTCGTTCATTGAATGCTTCCTTTTCCCCGGTCCGGACTGATCCAGCGCGCACGTGCACGCTGGCGTTTAAGCATGACTTTTGGAAAGGCGACGAGGGTGGTGAACAGACCAATCATCCAGTACACCATCGGGAACCAGATCACCCAGAAAAGCGAACTCGCCACGTTTCTTTCATAGCGCCGCTCGATATACAAACTGACGAGGAATTGCATCAGACACATGACCCCCAGAAGCAACCCGGTAAATTCAGGAGGAAACAGACTCTCGACGGTAAGGTTTGTGGGTAACGTAATGATATGGCTGACAATGAACAGCAACACGGTCACCGCATAGGCGAATGCCCACAGCGTTGACAACGCGTACTCTAAAAACAGCGGCCACATGCGATGATGTTCCCAGCGCACGATCTTGCGAAGGTTAACCAGAAAGACCTCTGCACCGCCCTGCGCCCAGCGTAAACGCTGTTTCCACAGGCCTTTTAATGTCTCTGGCATCAGGATCCAGCACAGCGCCCGCGGCTCAAAAAAGATATCCCAGTGTCGAAGCTGAAGCTTCCAGCTGATGTCGATATCTTCGGTGATCATATCCGGGCTCCAGTACCCCACATCTGCCAGCGCCTGTCGGCGAAAGGCCGCAATAACCCCGGAGACGGTAAAGACCCTGCCGTAGATCCGCTGCGTTCGTTTGATGAGACCAATAATCGATGAGAACTCGCCTACCTGAATACGGCCAATCAGCGTTGATCGTGTGCGAATACGCGGGTTTCCGGTGACGGCCCCGACGTGGGGATACTTAATCAGCGGCTCTACCAGATAGGCTGCGGTATCACGATCGAGCAGGGCGTCGCCATCAATACAGACCAGCAGATCGCCGCGCGCTGCCGCCGCGCCGGCCTTAAGCGCCACCGCCTTACCCTGGTTTTCTGCGAGGTGAATGACGCGCAGGCGCGGCTGTTCCTGCGCCAGCTGCTGCAGCACCTCTGCGGTGTTGTCAGAAGAACCATCGTTGATCGCGATAACTTCGATATGGGGGTAGCGCTGATCCAGCGCGGCGCTAATGGTCTCCCGGGCATTTCTTTCCTCGTTGAAACACGGGATCAGGATTGAAATTAACGGATCGCCGGCTAACGTGGGAGCAGGCGTCTGCTTATCCCATGACCAGTGCCGTTCAAGCTGAAACCAGAAATAGAGCCCCCCGGTTATCCAGAGCACGGACATGAACAGTGGCCAGAAGAAGACAAAATCCAGAATCAGTTCTCCGGTAAAAAGGGCAGCCACGCCCAGAGGCAACCCGAATACCAGGCATAAAATAGAGAATGCGATAATGCGATCAGTCATTGTCAGGGTACCAGTACGAAGAGAATTCAGGCCTGATGCGTGAAATATCAGGTTGGTTGTTGATGAAATCGTCGGGGTAGTAACCATAATTTTTGATGCCGTTCAGCTGGAGTATGCGCATCCACTGCGCCAGACGCGTGTCTGGCACGGCACGTTGAGGTTTCTGCTCCCAGTCCCGGGCCTGTAGCTCGAAAAGGGTTTTATTGAGCGCACTGGGCCGTGCGGCAACGGCGGCGATCAACCGCGTGAGCCAGGCATCGCTTTCCTCTGCCGGAACGGATTCCATCAGCGGCATAGCCATCGGAACCGTCCAGTCGTAGGTCATCAGAAAATCATCCAGATTTTGTGCAAACCACGCTTCGCTCTCGGGCTGCAGGATGGGCAGGGCGAACATATTCCGCGCAGTTTTAATCTGCGGGCCGCGTATGTTTTTTACCGCCTGGCTAAGGCTGCGGGTAAAGCCGATGAGCGTCTGACTTTTAAAGCGACTCCAGGCATGAAGGGCGGCCGGATCGTGTTGCATTGCGGCGATGCTGCGGTTATTCCAGGCGCGCAGGGCATCCGGGCCGGCATCTTCAAAGTCTGTCAGTACCGCATCGTCGTGAAATAAGATCCCATTGAAGCTGGCGTAGCGGGCAAGATCTTCATAGATTTCCGTGACCTGCTGACGAACCTCGGGGTTCCACGGGGAGAGGCGGATGTAGGGGTCGGTAGCCTCGTGCAATTGGCCCGTTTGACGATCCCAGCGCTGTACCCGCGGGAGTGCGGGGGAGAGATCGAAAGAGAGCACCGGCATCCACGCATAGACTTTTACGCCTGCACGGGTTTGCAGCTGCCAGGCGACAAAATTAAACAGATCGGCGCGCACCGGAAGCCGGCTGTTAGGGAAGTAGAGCGCTTTGATCGTGCCATCGCCCAGCGGATCGGAAAACGCCTGCAGGAAAACATGACTGATTTTCATGTCGTAAACCCGCTGGACAAGTTTATTGATGTTGTTGGTTTGCTGGGCCGGATCGGGATCGTAGACATAATCGAGATCGACATGCATGACGCGCACGGGATCGGCCTCCTGAATCTGGCTGACCGTGCTGGCAAAGGATTTGAGCGAGGGATTTCCGGAAATCAAAAGACGCGGAATATTGCCGAGATCGCGCACATCTGCCAGCCCGTCTTCAAGGGTAAAGGCCAGTTGATAACCCTGCTTTCTGGCGATGGCGAGCGATGTGCCGTTCGCGGCGCCATAGGGCCAGACCCAGGCGCGGGGCGCTTTTCCTGTCACCCGGGTAATTTTGTCGGTAACTTTGCGCACGTCATCAGCGATCCGCTGGTTGAACTGCCGATCGGTTTCATAACGCCCCGTCGCTTTATCGTAAAAGCGGTTGGCGATGGCGGGTTCACGGCTTCCCTGTGGGTTAGCCGGTATGCCGTAATGCGAAGCCCAGGTATGCGAGCCAATCTCAACCAGCGGAGACTGGCTTAGCTCCCGCACCATATCCCAGGTTGCAAAGCGCTCGCGGGGCGTCATCAGTCCGCCGAAATTGACCTGCTGATTCGCTGGCGTATCTACCCAACTGCCCACCGGTGCCCACAGCGCAGGGACGTTCCAGGCTTGAAGGAGTGGCCAGACGCGGGTGTAGAAACTGCTGTAGCCATCATCAAAACTGAGTAAATAGGCTCTGGGCGGCAGCGTTTTTTTGCCCTCATGCGCATCCAGAATATCCTGCACGCTAATAGCGTGATAACCGTGATGCACAAGCCAGCCGATCTGCTCGTTTAGGGCGCTGGTACGAACGGACAGGTAGCGCTGATCGGCTGCATCATCTTCAACGTCATGGTAGGCCAGAACCAGAAAATGGTTCTTTGGCCAGGGTTTACTCGCCTCAGGCTGTGGCCGTTCCTGGGGGGACATAAACGAGAGGGCCTGAGCGCAGACGCTCGCGCTGAGGCATAACCAGCCGATAATTATCAGGCTCACAGAAAAACGTTTGTTCAGCATATTCATCCTTAAAAGCGTAAATTCGCATCAAACGTGACGGAGAGATTGCTTTCTCGTTTACCGTCGAAAGGGCGCTTGTCCCAGTTCAGCATCACGCCGCTATCAATGACGTTGTTCCATTGAATGCGCTGCCCGTAACCCAGCAGGGCGATGGCACCAGCAGGCTGATTTTTCTGCCAGTATTCCCCGCCGCCGAGAACGACCTGCTGGCTCCAGAGCGTGTCGTAATGGCGGTACATCTGATGATCGACGGACAGGGCTGCCGTTACGGAGAGATCCCGCTCCGGGTTGTAATAGAGCGTGTCCCGCAGGGTGTTGGTACTCGCTGATATACCCGGTTCGAGATCCAGCGTCAGGGTGGGTGTCTGCCACAGCCGCTCTTTACCCGTAAGGGCGAACTCCTGGCGGCGGTTATGGTCGGAAAAGTGGCTGGCAGAGGCGTTAAACTGGTACTCACGGCGTTCGTTTTGATACCAGCGGACCCAGCCTTCTCCCCGGTTTGCGCTGACGCCATTACGCAGTGCCCGTAAAGGCGTCGTGCGTGAAAGACGTTCGAGGTTTCCACCCACCTGCCAGCTATCGTTCAGGCTGTACGCCGCCGAGAGGCGAGCACCGGGCTTGTTTGCACCGTGATAATGGTTACCGGAGAGTTCTGCTTCGACCAGAAGGTCGCGAGGCCGCCATTCGATGCCGGCAAACAGGTGGCGGCTGCTGCCTTTGCCTTCGTCGAAATTGCCCTGCGCAAATCGGGTTCCACCAAACAGCCGCCAGTTATCCGCGACGGGCGGACCGTAGATCGTGGCATCCCAGCTCAGATCGTGTGTGCCGCTGACGGGGTTATCAGAGTGCAGTCCTTTGCCCGCGTTCAGACGCAGTTCGGACAGATGATGGACGTTTCTGAGCCTGTCCAGACGTCGGGCGCTCCCGTCGACAGGCGCGCGGGCGATAACGTCATCGGCCAGTAAATCCATCTGTCGCCACTCCTGCAGATCCATTGCGACGTAGGCCTGCTGCCGTTCCAGCTCGATATTGGATGGCTCCAGCGTCTCGGCCATTTTGAGCTTTTGCTCCGCCGCCCGCGGCAGACCCCGCGCCTGAAGTAAGGTGGCGTAATCAATCTGTAATCCCTGATTTCCCGGTGCTGACGCAGCCAGACGTTGCGCCAGCTTTTCGGCTTGCGGAAGGGCATTGGTCATCAGCAAATAGTTAAAGGTGAGCGACTGCCCGATGAGCCATTGATCGTTGGGTTGCGGGGTTGGCGAACCGAAATCGTAGCGGGTCCAGGGCGTGTTACGGGTTATCTTCTCAACATACTGGCGAGCGGCCTGATACTGCCCGGTATCCAGCCAGGCGTAGAAAAGCGCATGATCGTCGTCCTGCGGATCCGGCGCATAGTCTGGATAACGTTTGAGAAGCGAGAGGGCGGCATCGGCATTTTTCTCCTCCAGATACGCGGAGATAACCCAGCCAATTGCCCAGGTCGGCACGGGATGCTGAGCCGACGTTAACGCCTGATATTCCCTGATGACCTGTGGATAATCACCGTGGGCGTGAAGCGCGCCAAGCCGATCGACACGGGCCCGGATAACGTCCTCCGCTGCCTGAGGTTCGTTTTGCCAGCGGGACAGCAGCTCGTCATAGCGGTTCAGCGCCGCTTGCGCGAGCTGCAAACGCTCTGTTTCAGTACGGGCAGGCACATCGGCGAGGCGTACCATTTCGGCGGCGGCGTTGAGTGCCAGGCGGCGACGTTGCGCGGGGGGCAGCGTCACCGTTTGTGAAAGCCGCAGGGCAGGCGTGTCGGCCCGGTTGTCTGTTAACGCATCAATCAACTCAGTACGAAGGGCGTCATCCGCTGGCGCACTATTCAACGCGCGGATGTCTGCTAAAAGCCGCTCCTGGTTTTTCCCCAGGCGTGAATAGACATAAGAGAGCATCTGGAGGTGAGCCAGAGAGGGCTTTTCCGCCACCCGTTGCCGGGCTTCCTGCAGAGCCAGTGTATCCATGCGGGCGTCGGCGAGGGTTTTGATGTAGCCGATGCGATAATCGTCGTTATCCGGTGCAAGGTTACACGCCTCCTTCCAGAGCATTAACGCAGGTTGCCACGCCTTTTGGTTTCGCCTTGCCTGAGCAGCAGCAGCCACGCCACGGGCAGGAAGAGGCATATAGACCTTATAACGCAGCCAGACCTGAATAACGTCGTCATCACGACCCGCCCAGGACGCCACCTGCAACCAGTCCGCAACCTGCTCAGGCGTCAGGGCATGTTGCTGCTGATAACGCTGAAGATATTGCAGAAAAGGTGCGTAATTACCGTTACGCGCCTGCTGAATCTGTTGTTCATATACTGATTCTGCTGCCTGAACCAGAAAGGGGAAAAGTAATAACAGAAACAATAAAGCGGGAGTGCGGTAAAAGAATAACGTATTGAAGCGAAGTGATCTTTCCATATCTATTTGCCATTTGTTTATCATAAATCCATTGCATAACACGGCCGCCTTTAAGCACGGGGTTAAAGGCCATAAATGAGAACGTTTAATCTGAATGCAGTTACGTTATGGGGTACTTACTTAAAGGTAATTATGGGTCCTTATGGTCAGGGCTAAGTGGCTGGTAATGTACACCCGATATGTTGGCAGATAAATATGTTGAAAAGCAGGGTGGTTGTTTTGAGATAATTCTGTAATGAGCTGTCCTAAACGATTATTTTGAAATGAGTTTATATTTGTAACTTTATGATTTTATTGGTTTTTATTTATATTGTGACAAATTTGTTTATATTTTTAATGTGCCTTATTGGTGTGAATTAAAGTACTTTCCGGTGCATGTTTGGGAAGTTTCATGACAAAAATTCTTAATATCCATAAAAGTGACTTTTCTGAGATTGTTTTTTACTTATAATTAATGGCAGCCATTGAATGATAGTCTATGGGAAGACGTATCAATGAATGTGCGAATTGAGGGTCAATCAAAGCTAGAATACATTTATCGTTAATATAAAAGCGCTATAAAACGAAGGCGGACTTCTTTCCGAAGGGTCGTTCTTGCTTTAATCTAAAAGGGATGGTTAGTGGCAACTTCAATAGTGTTAGTGACACAGGATCGCTACCTTGTCAGGGGGATGAGGATATTTTTTCCGGATATAATCCTGCTGGACTCCATTGACAGAAAGATATTTGATAACGGCGCAGATGAATATTCTGTATTGATTGATAGCCGTGCACCGCTGCGTTTATATGATTACCTGATACGCCATCCGGCCAGAACGAAAAAAACAATCTGCTGCGTTATGCTCGATATGCGGCATCGCGAGGAGAATCTGCTCAGCATGAAGTTGTTTATGAACACGTCGCTCACGGCACCCGATATGGCGTCGTTATTCAACCTGGTGCTCAACATGAAGGGCAAACGTCTGACAACAAAGTGGCTGCTGAACTTACGGCTGAGCACGCATGAAGCCATTATGCTGCGGTTGCTCAGGGCTGGCATGGCGATGGAAGAGGTGGCACAGGAACTGAATACGTCGATTAAAAGCCTCTACCGTAAACGGACCGCGCTTTCAGAACGGCTGGGGGCAGAGAACTTCAACGAGGCTTGTTTGTTTATCTTTAAAAATAAACTGCTGGATTCGGATGGGAACGATCCCTAGCTTTGCTTTACCCCAAAAGCAAAAACCCGCCACGAGGGCGGGTTTTCTGAAGAGTGGTGCCCGGACTCGGAATCGAACCAAGGACACGGGGATTTTCAATCCCCTGCTCTACCGACTGAGCTATCCGGGCAACGGGGCGCATTAAACCTGATATGCCCTCTGCCGTCAACGAAATTTGTTGTTTTCGTAACGGACTGCACACTCTCTCACCAGTTCGCCGTAAACTTAAGCAAAAAAGTGCGTCCAGAGCGCGGATAGCGGCATTGCAATCAACAACGCGGGCAGCATATTCACCACCGCAAACATCTTTATTCCGCATATCCGCAGCCCTGTCGCCAGCAGCAGCAGGCCACCGACGGCGGTGAAGTCGGCCATCATTGCCGGCGTGGTGAGAGGAAGGATCAGTGTGGCGCAGGTAGCGAGGGCCAGCTGGATAAGCAGCATGGGCACGCAAATCGCGGCGACGGCGATGCCGAGGGTCGTGGCAAAAATGGTGGCCGTGAAGAAATCAAGAAACGCCTTCGCAATCAATATGCTGGGGTCGCCAGTCATGCCTTCCTGCATTGAACCGAAAATGCCTGTGCCGCTGGCGCAAAAAAGAATAATTATCGCGACGTAGTTCTGAATAAACGACTCGTGAGTGCCGTTTTTCGCCTTGCCCGGGTGGGCAATCAGGTTTTTGGCTTTGCTGACCGCATTGTTAATACCCTTTTCCAGATAGCAGAACTCGCCAATGAGCGCGCCGAGCAGGGTAGCAAGCACCATCACCGGCAGGTTGGCGCACTTAATCACCAGCAAAATGCCGATACCTAACGAGGCCAGGCCGAATATTGAGGGCATGGAAGAGCGAATACGCTCCGGCAACCGCTGACTTAATACGGCGCCAAGTACGCCGCCCAGCAATACGGCACCGGCATTGATAAAGGGTCCGATAACCACCGTGAACTCCTGGTAGTTAATCATGGGTATTGCAGGATTATGACACGCCAGGGGCCTGTTAAGCTTAGGTTTAGGCGGGTTAACGCATACTGATTGCTTCTTGCACCTCAAAATAAAAGGTGACATGATTGCGCGAAATTTCTCCTTCCTGTGTACGGAGCCGCCAATGATGATGTTGTCTGTCGCTGCGCGAACGCTCACCCGTATCGATATTATCTACTCCTGTCTCACCGTTCGGTGAGGGTAACTGCACTTATGAAAACCATGAAAATCGCCGTCAGCCGCGAGCTGGTCTCTACTGTGTCTACGCACCGCGAAAAGGTGACGCTGGATAACACTGATTTTACGGATGTGGCGGCAGTCGTCATTACCCCCGCGGAAAGTTGCAGCGGCGTTCTGGCATTGCTTAAACGCACGGGCTTTCAGCTTCCGGTGTTTATTTACTCGCAAGAGCCGTCAGACGTTCCTGATGGCGCAACGGCAGTGATATCAGGTAAAGCTCAGGAGTTTCTGGAACTGGAGACGGCGGCCAGTCGGTATGAAGAGAATCTGTTGCCGCCATTTTTTGACACCCTGAGCCAGTACGTGGCGATGGGCAACAGTACTTTTGCCTGTCCGGGACACCAGCACGGTGCATTTTTTAAAAAACACCCTGCGGGACGGCAGTTCTATGAATTCTTCGGTGAGAACGTATTTCGCGCCGATATGTGCAATGCCGATGTGAAACTGGGCGATCTGCTGATCCACGAAGGCTCCGCCAAGCATGCCCAGAAGTTCGCGGCAAAAGTCTTTAATGCTGATAAAACCTACTTTGTGCTGAACGGCACCTCCGCTGCAAATAAGGTGGTCACCAATGCGCTGCTGACCCGCGGTGACCTGGTGCTGTTCGATCGCAACAACCATAAGTCCAACCACCACGGTGCGCTGATCCAGGCGGGTGCCACGCCGGTTTATCTTGAAGCGGCGCGTAACCCGTTTGGTTTTATTGGCGGGATTGACGCGCAGTGCTTTGACGACGCGTACCTGCGAAATCAGATCCGTGAAGTTGCGCCGGAAAAGGCCATGGAGAAACGCCCGTTTCGTCTGGCGATCATTCAGCTTGGTACCTACGATGGCACGATCTACAACGCCCGTCAGGTGATCGACAAGATCGGCCATCTTTGTGACTACATCCTGTTTGATTCGGCCTGGGTGGGCTACGAGCAGTTTATTCCGATGATGGCGGAAACCTCTCCGCTGTTACTGGATCTGAACGAGAACGATCCGGGCATTTTCGTGACGCAGTCGGTGCATAAACAGCAGGCCGGGTTCTCGCAGACTTCGCAGATCCATAAAAAGGATAATCACATTCGCGGCCAGGCGCGTTTCTGTCCGCACAAGCGCCTCAACAATGCGTTTATGCTCCATGCCTCGACCAGTCCGTTCTATCCGCTGTTCGCGGCTCTTGATGTGAACGCGAAAATCCATGAAGGGGAGAGCGGGCGCCGGCTTTGGGCGGAGTGTGTTGAGCTGGGCATTGAGGCCCGCAAGGCGATCATTGCCAACTGCCATATGATCAAACCGTTTATTCCGCCAATGGTGGCCGGGCGTCCGTGGCAGGATCATCCCACACACGCCATCGCCAGCGAGCGCCGCTTCTTCAGCTTTGAGCCGGGGGCTAAATGGCACGGGTTTGAAGGCTATGCCAGCGAGCAGTATTTCGTCGATCCGTGCAAGCTGCTGCTGACCACGCCGGGTATTGATGCGGAAACCGGGGAATATACCGAGTTTGGCATTCCGGCGACCATTCTTGCGCACTACCTGCGTGAAAACGGCATTGTGCCGGAGAAGTGCGATCTCAACTCGATCCTCTTCCTGCTGACGCCTGCCGAAAGCAGTGAGAAGCTGGCGCAGCTGGTGGCGATGCTGGGTCAGTTTGAACAGCATATTGAAGACGATACGCCGCTTGCTGACGTCCTGCCGACCATCTACCAGAAATACCCGGTACGGTATCGCGATTACACCCTTCGCCAGCTCTGCCAGGAGATGCACGATCTCTACGTGAGCTTTGACGTGAAAGATCTGCAGAAGGCAATGTTCCGTAAAGAGAGTCTGCCAGAACGGGCGATGAATCCGCAGGATGCGAATCAGGCGTATATTCGCGGGAACGTGGAGTTGGTGCGCATCCGTGATGCCGGCGGACGCATTGCCGCCGAGGGCGCGCTGCCGTATCCCCCTGGCGTACTGTGCGTGGTGCCGGGTGAAATCTGGGGTGGGGCGGTACAGCGTTACTTCCTGGCGCTGGAGGAGGGCATCAACCTGCTGCCAGGCTTCTCGCCGGAACTGCAGGGCGTTTACAGCGAAAAGGATCCCGATGGGATTAAGCGACTGTACGGGTATGTTTTGTCATAGTCGCCGTCATCCGTAATCCCGGCCCTCTCCCCAAAGAGAGGGTCAGGGCTCACACCGCACTTCTTTTATACATCCTCCGTGGATGCCCAATCTTTCCGTACAACATCTCTACGCTCAGAAACCCCGCCTCCACGCAGTGCTCCAGATAGCGTCGGGTGGTGGTTTTACTTAATCCTGTCTCCTGCACGACTTCGTCGACGGAAAAACAGTGTGTCGCCTTGTCGTTAAACAACGCCTGTACCCGTGCCAGCGTATTCTCCTCAATGCCTTTGCTGCCGTTATCCAGACGGTAGTTTTTCGCCTGCAGCTGGTAGAGCGAGTCGACGTTCTGCTGGTCGACAATCTTCCAGACCCGCTGTTGTTCGGCAAACTGCACAAAGCGTTCAAGCGACTGGCTGAGGCGTTTCCAGGAGACCGGCTTCAGGATGTAATCAAAAGCGCCATTCCGGATGGCCTGGCTGCAGGTGTCCATGTCGCTGGCAGCAGTAATGAAAATCACCGAACAGTTGGCGCGGGTGAGCATGGGGTCATTGATCAGTGTGATCCCTTTACCGTCCGGCAAATAGTTATCCAGCAGCATAAGCTGCGGCTGCTTGCTTTCAAGCTGGACCTGGGCGGCAGCGAGAGACGAGGCGATCCCTACCAGCCTCAGGCGCGGATGTTTACCGATAAGTTCCGCGTGCAGTTGCGCCAGTTCGTTCTCGTCTTCAACAATCAATACGTCGATAAGTTCATGTTGCATAGTCGGTATCTTCCAGTTGCTGGGCGGGACGCCGGGCGGGAATAAACAGTGAGAAAATGGCGCCGCGCGGGGTGTTATCGGCAATTTCTATCGCGCCGCCAGCCTGCGTAACATAGCTTTCGATCAGATACAGGCCAATCCCGTGATCGCCGCGTGTTTTGGTGGTGATGCCGCGTTCAAATATCCTGTCACGGATCTCCGGTTTGATGCCAACGCCCTGGTCGGCCACTTCGATAATCAGCTCCTGCTCGCTCAGTTTGATCAGCACTTCGACCGGTGCATGGGGGAGCGGTGAGCGCTGCGTTGCTTCGATGGCGTTATCCAGCAGGTTGCCGATGATTGAGATCAGCTCTTCTTCAGCCAGCGACGGGAACGGCCTGTCCAGCCGGCAGGCCGGGTCAAAACTGAGCTCGACCCCTTTCTCCCGCGCGCGGGCGGCTTTACCCAGCAGCAGGCCACACAGGGTCGGGGAGCTGAAGCGGGAAGAGATAAAGTCCAGCAGCTCCTGAGCGTGTTCCGACTGCGCCTGAATATAGCCAATCGCCTCTTCATAGCGGCCCATGTGCAGCAGGCCGGACAGAGTGGTCATGCGGTTCAACTGCTCATGACGCATGATGCGCAGGTTATCGACATAGCGTTTAACCTGGCTGAGCTGGGCGCTAAGCGAGTCAATTTCATTCCGATCGCGGAAAGTGATCACCCAGCCCTGCAGCGAATCCTCAAGCATGATGCGCACCCGGCTGGCAATCACCGTGAGGGTGTTAAAACGGCAAATTTCATCATGGGTATCTTTCGCCAGCATCGTCTGCGTCGAGAAGAACGGGACAGGGTCGATAACCTGGCTAATCAGCTGCCCGCGCAGTTCACGGGCTGGCTGGCTCAGGCCAAGCAGCTTGCGCGCCGCCTGGTTGATCACCTCGATGCGCAGCTCATCATCAATGGCGATCACCCCTTCATAGATAGACTCCATCATCGCCTTTTGCTGGCGCACCAGCAGGCCGATTTCCCGTGGCTCCAGGGAGAAGATCTGCTTCTTGATACTGCGGGTAAAGAACCAGGAGAAGATAAAGAGCGCAATCAACAGCAGCACGGCGGCCAGCAGGATATTGACCACTTTGCTGACGGTAATGGTATCAAGGTAGCTGGTGAGATAACCCACCGAGACAATCCCCACCACTTGCCCCGCATCGTTGAAGATGGGCGCTTTGCTGCGCAGCGAAATACCCAACCCCCCTTTGCGGATGGTGGTGGTGCTTTTTCCCTGCAGGACCTCCTCATTGTCTCCACCGATAAGCGTCTTGCCCACTCTGTCGGCAAAGACCGAATGAAAAAGATGCAGACCTTTATTATCCCCAATCACAATAAAGCTGGCGTCACTGTGAGCGGCAATTTTCTGCATAAAATCATGGATGGCTTTGATATCTTTTTGTTCAACCTCATCACGTAATGAGGGAATAAGTGCGATCTCTTCCGCCTGTATTTTGGCACGTGCGCTCATTTCCTGATAAAGCTGCTTGCCGACATCGACGTAATAATATCCGCCCAGTAACGCAAAAAGTACTGAGAAAAAGGCGACCAGCGAAATAAACAGCTTAATCTGAAACGATACTTTCATAACTATCACGCGAGGTAGCAGCAAAGATTGCCAATATATCATCTTTTTTCGCGCGGATACCCGGTTTGCCGAAAACTTGTGATCCCTTGCACAGCAGGCCCTGTAAAAGAATTTTCCGAATACCCTATGCGCCTGAAGCCGTCTGGAGAAATGTTATTTGATTGTTCGTTTTAGAAAAGAAACCATAAAAACCACGGCAATAAATAAGGCGTAAATCACATTAAATAAAAGAAACCATTAAAACCATAGCTGCCATAAAAACTTCGCTTTTAATATGCCATCCCTCACATAAAGTAAGCCTTTGTGACTCTAAGCTGAACGCACAAAATAACTAAGGGGCTTATTATGAGCACAACTGACGATTCTTTCTCTGTTACCCACGACCCGATTGATATTCAGCGACCATCACTCAAAGAGCGCTGGTGGCATATTATGGATACGTGGAAAATCGGAATTATCCCTCTGCCACTGTTTGTCCTGGCCGGCGCGCTGATTGCCATTGATTGCCTCGGCGGCAAACTGCCCAGCGATATCGTGGTGATGGTCGCCACGCTCGCGTTCTTCGGCTTTGCCTGCGGTGAGTTTGGCAAGCGCCTGCCGATTGTCGGTAAACTCGGTGCGGCGGCGATTTGCGCCACCTTTATTCCTTCGGCACTGGTCTATTACGGTCTGCTGCCGGATGTGGTGGTGGAGTCCACCACGAAGTTCTACAAATCCACCAACATTCTGTATCTCTACATCTGCTGCATCATTGTCGGCAGCATCATGAGCATGAACCGCACCGTGCTGATTCAGGGCTTCCTGCGCATCTTCTTCCCGATGCTCTGCGGCGAAATTGTCGGCATGATTGTTGGCAT
The DNA here is from genome assembly GCF_041360735.1 of Enterobacter sp. RCC_40. Lineage (NCBI taxonomy): Bacteria > Pseudomonadati > Pseudomonadota > Gammaproteobacteria > Enterobacterales > Enterobacteriaceae > Enterobacter > Enterobacter sp. RCC_40. The sequence goes on along the minus strand of NZ_JBFUPR010000004.1, from coordinate 159,068 downwards.
GGGCGTAGGGATAGCGCTGGGCCTTGAGCCATTCCAGATCTTCTTCTTTATCATTCTGCCGATCATGGCGGGCGGTGTTGGGGAAGGGGCGATCCCGCTCTCCATCGGCTATGCCACCCTGCTGCATATGGACCAGGGCGTGGCGCTCGGTCGCGTTCTGCCTATGGTTATGCTCGGCGGTCTGACGGCAATCATCATCTCCGGCTGCCTCAATCAGCTCGGTAAACGTTACCCGCACCTGACCGGCGAAGGCCAGCTGATGCCTAACCGTGCGAATACCGATGAAACCACCGCACAGCCTGCGTTCTCCGGTAAAGCAGACGTCACCACGATCGCTTCTGGCGCACTGCTGGCCGTTCTGCTCTACATGCTGGGGATGCTCGGCCACAAGCTGATTGGCCTGCCTGCGCCGGTTGGCATGCTGTTTATGGCGGTGCTGGTCAAGCTCTGCAATGGTGCCTCTCCGCGTCTGCTGGAAGGCTCTCAGGTGGTGTATAAATTCTTCCAGACATCAGTAACTTACCCCATTCTCTTCGCCGTGGGCGTGGCCATTACCCCCTGGCATGAACTGGTCGCCGCATTCACGCTGACCAACCTGCTGGTGATTGTCAGCACCGTCTCCGCGCTGGTGGCGACCGGTTTCTTCGTTGGCAAAAAGATTGGCATGCACCCGATTGATGTCGCCATCGTCTCCTGCTGCCAGAGCGGCCAGGGCGGTACCGGTGACGTGGCGATTCTGACTGCAGGCAACCGTATGAGCCTGATGCCCTTCGCCCAGATTGCTACCCGTATTGGCGGCGCGATTAACGTCTCCATCTCTCTGCTGATACTGGGCAACTTCCTCGTTTAAGTTTTCAGGAAAGAACAATGAAACTCGCAAGCTTTTTATACCAGGGAACACGCAGCTACGGCATCGTTCAGGCCGAAGGTGTGATTGATTTAGGTCGCCGTCTCGGCGACCGCTACAGCGACCTCAAAGCGCTGCTGCAGGGCAACGGGCTGGCCGAGGCCACCCGTTATCTCAACGACGCCGTGGATGTCCCTCTGAATGCCATCACCTTCTTACCGGTGATTGAGCAGCCGGAAAAAATCCTCTGCGTGGGCATGAACTACGCCGACAAACGCAAAGAGTTTGACCAGCACAACCCGGCGCCGACGCTGTTTGTCCGCTTCCCGGATTCGCAGACCGGCCACAACGAACCGGTGCTGAAGCCGCGTCACTCCAGTGAATTCGACTACGAAGGAGAGCTGGCGGTCATCATCGGCAAAGCCGGAGAGAACATCAGCCGTGATGAGGCGTTGCGCCATGTGGCGGGTTACAGCTGCTATATGGACGGCTCCGCCCGCGACTGGCAGCACACCTGGTTTACGGCGGGCAAGAACTGGCGTCAGACCGGAGCGTTTGGCCCGTGGATGGCGACGGCTGATGAGATCCCGGACCCGCACCAGTTGGCGATCCGCACCTGGCTTAACGGCCGTATGGTGCAGGAAGACAACACCAGCAGCATGATCCACAAGGTCGCGGAGCTTATCGAATACATCAGCACCTTTACCCGCCTCAGCCCGGGCGATGTGATCATCACCGGCTCCCCTGGCGGCGTGGGCAAAAAGCGCAACCCGCCGCTGTTCATGAAAGAGGGCGATCGCATTGAGGTGGAGATCGAGCATATCGGTCATCTGAGCAATGTGATCATGGAAGCGCCCGCCACCGGGCTTGCGGCAGCACACTGAGTAAAACGGCATGAACAGTCAACCCACTATTGATTTTCGCCACACCCTTGTGGCGAAACACCCGGAACGCTTAAGCCAGATCCGTTACCTGCTGGCAGACAGCGGCCTTGGCCTGGACAACGACATCACGCTGTTTGTCGAAGCCTGGTCCGGCACGCAGCTGGTGGGTTGTGCCGGGCTTGCCGCTAACGTCATCAAGTGCGTGGCGGTAAACGAGCAGCTTCGTGGGGAGAACCTCAGCGCACGGTTGCTGGCAGAGGTGGAAAATGCGGCGCTGGAGCGCGGCCATTTTCACCTCTTCCTCTGCACCCGTCCGTGCAACAAGGAGCGCTTTGGCCGCAGCGGCTTCTGGCCGATTGCCCAGAGCGGGAACAACGCGGTGCTGATGGAGAACACCCCGCAGGGGATCCAGCGCTACTGTCGCGCGCTCAAGTGTCAGCGCAAGGCCGGGAAGAAGATTGGCGCGATCGTGATGAATGCGAATCCGTTTACCCTCGGCCACCGGCATCTGGTCGAGCAGGCCGCGGGGCAGTGCGATGCGCTGCACCTGTTTGTGGTGCGCGAGGATGCCTCGTTCTTCCCGTTCAGCGCCCGGCTAGAGATGGTACGGGCGGGCGTGGCGCATCTGCCGAACGTGATTGTGCATGAAGGATCGCAGTACATCATCTCCCGCGCCACGTTCCCGGCCTACTTCCTGAAAGAGACCGGCAAAGTACAGCAGGCGTGGAGCGAAATCGATGTGCTGATCTTTCGGGACTTCATCGCCCCGGCGCTGGGTATTACGCATCGCTTTATCGGCTCGGAGCCGTTTTGCGATATCACCCGTCAGTACAACCAGACGCTGCACGACCTGCTGGCCTCGCAGATTGACGTGGTGGAAATGCCGCGCATCAAGGTCACCGGCAACGCTATTTCCGCGTCGGAAGTCCGCCGCTTGCTTAAGACACAGCAGTTTTCCCGGATCCGGGAGATTGTCCCGGACTCCACCTTCGCGCACCTCGAAACGCATTACCGTGCGAGTGCGGAAGTCGCATAACTATCAGGAATTTATCATGAAAATTGTAAGGGAGGCGCTGGCCGGTACGCAGGAGTCCAGCGACCTGATGGTAAAAATTGCCCCCGCTCAGGGTGAGCTGGAAATTATCATCCACAGTGAAGTGATTAAGCAGTTTGGCGAACATATTCGCCAGGTCGTTAACGACACATTGCGCGCCATGAACGTGCACCAGGGATTAATTATTGTTGAAGACAAAGGGGCGCTGGACTGTGTGATCCGCGCCCGCCTGCAAAGCGCGCTCCTGCGCGCGGCCGATGAGCCGACACTCAACTGGGGAGCGCTGAAATGAGCAAACTCCGCCGCAGTATGCTGTTCCTGCCGGGCGCAAACGCCGCCATGCTCTCTACGGCATTTATCTACCGCCCGGACTCCATCATGTTTGACCTTGAAGACGCCGTCGCCCTGCGCGAGAAGGATACCGCGCGCATGCTGGTGTTTCATGCCCTGCAGCACCCGATGTATCAGGATATCGAAACCGTGGTGCGCATTAACCCGCTGAGCACGCCGTTTGGCTTGCTGGATCTGGAAGCCGCCGTGCGGGCAGGGGTGGACGTGATTCGATTGCCGAAAACCGACACCCCGGAGGATATCGATGAGCTGGAAGGGCATCTGGCGCGTATCGAGCGTGAATGCGGGCGCGAGCCGGGCTCGACCCGCGTCATGGCGGCTATTGAATCGGCGATTGGAGTGATTAACGCCGTGGCCATTGCCCGCAGTTCTCCGCGCTTAATTGGGATCGCGCTGGCCGCCTTTGACTATGTGATGGACATGCAGACGGAACGCGGGGATGGCACTGAGCTATTTTATGCCCGCTGTGCCGTGCTGCACGCCGCCCGCGCCGCGGGTATCGACGCTTTCGACGTGGTGTGGTCGGACGTTAACGATGAAGCTGGCTTCCTGCGCGAGGTCGATTTGATCCGCAAGATGGGCTTTAACGGTAAATCGCTGATTAACCCACGTCAGATTGATCTGTTACATAACGCCTATGCCCCAACCCAGCAGGAAGTGGATCACGCGAAACGGGTGATTGAAGCGGCAGAAGAGGGGGAGCGTAACGGCCTGGGCGTCGTGTCGCTCAACGGCAAAATGGTCGATGCCCCTATTATTAACCACGCGCAGATGGTGCTGGAACGCGCGGCGGCCTCCGGCGTGCGTCGTTAAGGATTACACAATGAATCAGACAGAACTTCTCCATGTGAATTTCCCCCATCTGCGGGACTTAAAACCGTTTGATACCGCCCACAGCGCAACGCCATGGCTGAACAGCCCTGACGAAAAACACACCCGTAAGCTCTGTGCTTCGGTCGAAGAGGCGGTGTTACGCAGCGGGTTACAGGACGGGATGACCGTCTCCTTCCACCACGCGTTTCGCGAAGGCGACCGGGTGATCAATACCGTCGTGGCACTGCTTGCGCGTATGGGCTTTAAAAACCTGACGCTGGCTTCCAGCTCGCTGATGACCTGTAACGACGCGCTGATCGAACACATCGAAAGCGGCGTTATCACCCGGATTTACACCTCCGGTATGCGGGGCAAGCTGGCGGACGCTATCTCACACGGGTTGATGGCCGAGCCGGTACAAATTCACTCCCACGGCGGGCGCGTGAAGCTGTTGCAGGACGGCGAACTGAATATCGACGTGGCGTTTCTTGGCGTGCCGTGCAGCGATGAATTTGGCAACGCCAACGGCACGCACGGGAAATCGTGCTGCGGCTCGCTTGGCTATGCAATGGTGGATGCGCATTTCGCCCGCAAGGTGGTGCTGCTGACCGAAGCGCTGGTGCCGTTCCCGAATATGCCCGCCAGCCTGGTGCAGGATCAGGTGGATTACATTGTGCAGGTGGAGAGCGTGGGTGACCCGGCGAAAATCAGCGTCGGTGCGGCTCGCGTGACCAGTAATCCGCGTGAGCTGATGATTGCCCGCTACGCGGCGGATGTGATTGAACATTCAGGCTATTTCAAACCCGGTTTTTCCATGCAGACCGGCTCCGGTGCGGCGGCTACCGCCTGTACCCGCTTTATGGAGAAGAAAATGGAGCGCAGCGGCGTGAAGGCGCGCTTCGCGCTCGGGGGCATTACCGGCAGCCTGGTGGATCTGCACGAGAAAGGGCTGATCGAAAAGCTGCTCGATACCCAGTGTTTCGACGGCCAGGCCGCAGCCTCGCTGGCACGAAATCCGAATCATGTGGAGATCTCCACCAACGTTTATGCCAACCCCGGCAGCAAGGCAGCAAGCTGCGACCAGCTTGATGTGGTGATCCTGAGCGCCCTGGAAATTGACGTCGATTTTAACGTCAATGTTATTACCGGCTCTGACGGCGTAATGCGTGGGGCATCCGGCGGACATTGTGATGTGGCCGCGGCGGCGAACCTGACCATCGTGGTCGCCCCCCTGCTGCGTAGCCGTATTCCAACCGTCGTGAAGCGGGTGACCACCCGGCTGACGCCCGGGGAGAGCATCGACGTGCTGGTCACCGATCACGGCATCGCGGTTAACCCGGCACGCCCGGAAATCCGCGAACGACTGCTTGCCGCAGGCCTCAACGTTGTCGATATCAACGCGCTTTTCGAGCGGGCGATATCACTGACCGGCGTACCAAAACCCATTGAGTTTACCGACAAAATCGTCGGTGTGATCCGCTACCGCGACGGCAGCGTTATCGACACCGTTCGACAGGTGAAGGAGTAATGATGACTGTAGCGACACCCGTGCGGGCGGGTGTCAGCCTGGAGGAGCTGCTGGCGGCGAAAGAGCGCCGTGCAGCACGCCAGACTGACTGGCTCACGCACTACCAACAACCGGCGATTTCTCTCACGCTCGTCACCCCCGGGGAGATCAAAGACAGCCTGCGCTATCGCAATACGATGGGCGTGGCATTGCAGATGTGCGACCAGCTGCTGTGGGAAAACCGCTGGCAGGTGCTGGACCGCCAGGTGCTGTGGCTGCCCACCGGGCCAGAAGCAATCTGGTGCGTGGCGCATCCGGCGGCGGAAATCAAAGCGCACTGTACGGATCTGGAGCAGACTCACCCACTCGGCAGGCTGTGGGATTTGGATGTGATCTGCCCGGTACAGGGGCATGTGGGGCGCCAGTCTTTAGGGACACATCTCCGGCGCTGTCTGGTATGTGATGAGCCTGCCCACGCCTGTTCTCGTTCGCGTAAGCATCCTGTAGAGCAGGTGGTGGCTCGCGTGGAGAAGATGATCGATGACTGGTTTGCTCGCGACTAACCCGCAGCCATGCGATGTGCCAGGGCTTGCCGAAGAGGCGTTATGGCAGGAGCTGGCGTTGACGCCAAAGCCGGGTCTGGTGGATAAGCTCAACAACGGTGCACACCGCGATATGGACCATGCGCTGTTTGCCCGCAGTATTGCGGCTATCACCCCGTGGTTTGCGCGCTTTGCAGAGCTGGGTCATACCCATGCGGATAAACCCGCGGCGGAACAAATACGGATCATTCGCCCGATGGGCATTGCCTGTGAACAGGCAATGTACGCTGCAACGTGCGGGGTGAACACGCATAAAGGCGGCATTTTTGCCCTCGGTTTGCTGTGCTTTGCCGCCGGACGTGTGAAACACGCCACGGCTGAGAGCCTCTGTAGTGAGGTGAGTCACCTCTGTCGCGGGCTGGTAGCGCGTGAGCTGGCAGCACGCAGTGGACAGGCGACGGCAGGGGAGCGGCAGTTTCAGCAGTATGGGTTAACCGGCGCACGGGGCGAAGCGGAAAGCGGTTTTGCTACGGTGCGTGCAGCGCTGGCGCAATGGAACGGGCACGCGCTGCATGACCTGCTGCTGCGCCTGATGGCGATGAATCAGGACAGTAACCTGGTGTCGCGCGGCGGTATGGAAGGGCTGCGTTATGTGCAGGGGTATGCGCGGGCATTACTGACGCGTGGCTGGGATCGTGATGCATTAATACAGATGGACAATGCGCTCATTGAACGGAATTTAAGCCCGGGCGGCAGTGCGGATTTATTGTCGGTAGGATGGGTGCTGGCGAAATTACCCCTCTCCTGAAAGGAGAGGGGATAATCATTAATGCGCGATAGGCTGCGCAGCGTGCGGTTCGCGTACGTGCTTGTACTTGAACAGTGCGATAAACGCGAAGAACAGTACCAATGAGTACGCGGCGAAGATAAGCCACACGGGCTGCCAGTTGGTGATGCCGTTAGTGGTGTACATCTCAACCACTTTACCGCTCACCACACCGCCCAGAATACAGCCGAAGCCGTTGGTCATCATCAGGAACATACCCTGAGCACTGGCGCGAATTTCAGGTTTCACCTCTTTTTCCACAAACACCGAACCAGAGATGTTGAAGAAGTCGAAGGCGCAGCCGTAAACAATCATCGACAGAACCAGCAGCACGGTACCGAACGGGCTTGGGTCGCCGTAGGCAAACAGACCGAAGCGCAACATCCATGCAGCGATACTGATCAGCATGACGTTCTTGATGCCGTAGCGGCTCAGGAAGAACGGGATGGTCAGGATGAACAGCGTCTCAGAGATCTGAGAGATGGACATCATCACTGACGCATGTTCAACGATAAAGCTGCCAGAGAACAGCGGGTTATTGTCGAAGCTGTGCAGGAAGGTGTTGCCGAACATGTTGGTGATCTGCAGTTCCGCACCCAGCAGCATGGAGAAGATAAAGAAGATCGCCATGCGTTTGTTTTTAAACAGCGCAAAGGCGTCCAGACCGAGCATGGTGCTCCAGCTCTGGTTTTTCTGCTGGTTAGACACCGGAATATGCGGCAGGGTCAGGGTGAACAGCGCCAGCACCACGGAGAGTGCCGCCCCGATGTAGAGCTGCATATGGCTCAGTTCGAAGCCTGCGAAGCTCACGCCCCACATTGCCATGATAAAGCCGATGGTGCCCCAGATACGGATTGGTGGGAAATCGGTGACGATTTCCATACCGGCAGATTTCAGGCGGTAGTAGGAGATGGTGTTGATCAGGCCAAGCGTTGGCATGTAGGCCAGCGAGTTAAACAGGATCACCATGAACATCGCCCCCGGCGTGGTGACCTGGGCTGCCATAAACAGCGTCCCCGCACCCACCAGATGGCAAAGCATGTACAGCCATTTCGCACTTAACCATTTATCCGCCACGATCCCCAGCAGCGTTGGCATAAAGACAGCCGCAATGCCGAGCGAGCTGTAGACGGCACCGATAGACGCACCATCGAACTTGAGCGTCACAAACATATAGGAGCCGAGTGTAGTCAGCCAGCTACCCCACAGGCAGAACTGCAGAAACGACAATATTTTAAGCTGCAGCTTAAGGTTCATGTTACTTTCCTCACAAGTGAGCGGGAGATATGTTGTTATAGGAACATTCAGGGTTGTTATTTGATGCAATTCTATCAGCAGGCGAGGTTATGTTTTGTTACCTCCCGCAAAAAAATGCAATCCACATTAATTTGCAGTTTGGATTGTGATGCAAATAACATTTTCGTATGGATGGGAGCGGGGAAGGTGCGGTCTGATGCCCTCACCCTGGCCCTCTCCCACAGGAAGAGGGCAGGGTAAAGGGTTTAGCGTCGACGGTAGTTTTTTTGCGCCGTGTTCACTTTATACAGATAACGACGCGATTCCGCAGACGGGTGTCGGGTGGTGAGCGTGGAATAGACATCCCCCGGCGCCATACTGTTGATGATATTCGCCGCCTGCACTTTGTCACTCGAGAAGACGCGCAGGACGCTGCCCGCCCCGCCGTTATACGCGGTGATCACCGCATAGCGACGTGATGTCGGGTTATCAATTCCCCCCAGGTAGACATTGTTGAGCATCGCCAGGTAGGCGGTACCGGTATCAATGTTGCTTTGCGGATCGAACAGATAACTGCGGCTCGGCGTACCGGATTTCCCCTGAGCGCGGAAGACGTCTTTACCTGCGCTGTGTTGCACGACCTGCATCAGTCCCAGCGCGTCGGAACGGCTTACCGCGTACGGGTTAAACGACGATTCGGTCTGCATGATCGCCAGGATCAGCGACTCATCCACGCCGTACTTACGCGAGGCCTGACGCACCATGCCAATGTACTTATGCGCACGTTTGTCGAGGTGGTTCGGCACGAGGTTAATGGTGACGCTGTAGATGATCTTCAGGCCGTTAGAGCGGCTTTTCAGACGCGTCTGCAGCAGATAATCGGCAAATTTTGTGGCACGCCCTTCCCAGCGAATGGCCTGTCCGGTCTGATCGACAACCTGGCCGTACAGGAACGGTTCTTTGGAGATGGTGATGTCATCGGCGTCGGAGTAGAGATCGATTGAGCCTGGATCATCACCCATCAGTAAGGTTTTCACGATCGCCTGACGTAACCGTGCGGCAGGTTCGGTGCCTGCGATGGTTTCAACCGTGATAGTCCCCTCATCAAAGTTGATGTGGCTACGGGTCTGATAGGCGTCGGTGTACTTAACGTAGTCCTTAGGTCCGGCAATAAGAACTTCGTTAAATCCCCATATATTTTCGATGTTATGGGCAAACTGCCCCATCAAAATGTCAAAACCGTTGGTGTCCTTTATCCAGGCTTCGTTGTAATCATCGCCTTTTTTGGAAGAACAAGAGACAAGCAACGGCGCAACAAGGGCTAGCGCTAAAAATTTTTTCATCATTCCGGGAGTGCGTGTTGTGTTTGCTTGTACGGCGGAGTTGCCCCCGCACGCTGTTATTTTTCCGGCGGCGTATAGCCTTCGATGTGGACGTCTTTGCCTTCGAACAGGAAGTTCACCATCTCCTGCTCAAGCAGTTTGCGGTGCTCCGGGTTCATCATGCTGAGTTTCTTCTCGTTGATCAGCATGGTCTGTTTTTTCTGCCACTGTCCCCAGGCTTCTTTGGAAATTTCGTTATAGATGCGCTTACCCAGTTCGCCCGGATAAAGCTGGAAATCCTGGCCTTCAGCGTCACGCTGCAGGAAAGTACAAAAAATAGTTCTGGCCATACTCATTCCTCTGTTGGTGGCTGATGCTAAACCATTGCACCGGCACGTAATTGCTGTAACAGGCGCTCCACGGGAGCCGCCAGCCCGACTGATGGCGGTTGCGCTAAGTTATACCAGAGAGCCGTTCCTTCATCCATGCAGGCGGTGATTGAGGACACGGGAAGCCACATCGGTACGATATCCAGATGGAAATGGCTAAAGGTATGACGAAACGCGGTCAGCTGCGTCAGGTTATCGGCAGCGATGCCGCGCTGTTTAAGCCATTCCCGTAACAATTCTTCATCTTCAAACTGTGGGAAGCAGTATAGACCACCCCACAGGCCGCTCGGCGGCCGCTGCGCCAGAAAGACCCCATCGCCATGCTGCATCAACAGCATGTAGCCGGTGCGCTCTGGCAGCGTCTGCTTTGGCTTTTTGCCCGGATACTGCGCCCATGCGTGGTTCGCATAAGCCACGCAGAGATTATTAACCGGGCAAAGTTCGCATTTCGGTTTTGATCGCGTGCAGACCATGGCCCCCAGGTCCATCATCGCCTGGTTAAAGCGCTCCACGCCTTTTGCCGGGGTAACCGCTTCGCTGATCTCCCACAGCCGTTTTTCGACCTCTTTTTTTCCCGGCCAGCCGTCAACGGCATAGCATCGTGCGAGGACGCGCTTCACGTTGCCGTCGAGGATCGGGAAATGCTTGCCTAAAGACAGGGAGAGGATCGCGCCTGCGGTTGAACGTCCGACGCCGGGCAAATCGGCCATTTCATCGAAGGTTTCCGGAAATGTGCCGTGGTGTCGGGTCGCCACCTGCTGCGCGGCTTTATACAAATTGCGCGCACGGGCGTAGTAACCGAGACCGGTCCACAGGTGCAGCACCTCGTCTAATGGCGCATTGGCCAGGTCGGTCACCGTTGGGAAACGTGCCATAAAGCGCTCGAAGTAAGGAATCACCGTGGCGACCTGCGTTTGTTGCAACATCACTTCGGAGAGCCATACTTTGTAAGGCGTTTTTTCAATTTGCCAGGGCAGGGTTTTACGCCCGTATTTGTCGTACCAGTCCAGCACCTGGGCTGAAAATTGAGAGGCTTGCATGGTCATCGATTCGCATAATCAGGGACGCCGATTGCAGCACAGCGTCAATCTGCTGTAAACCGGATCTTTCCCATGCTTGCATAGAAGCCTTAACTTTGGATAATGCCCGTTTCCCGAACATTCTCACAAGCAGACAACTCTTTTATGAAAAACGACGTCATTTCACCGGAATTTGATGAAAACGGTCGCCCGCTGCGCCGTATTCGCAGCTTTGTCCGCCGTCAGGGTCGCCTGACCAAAGGGCAGCAACATGCGCTGGACAACTACTGGCCGGTGATGGGCGTTGAGTTCAGCGAGCAGCCTCTGGACTTTACCGAGCTGTTTGGTCGCGACGCGCCGGTAACACTGGAGATTGGCTTCGGTATGGGGTCTTCACTGGTTACCATGGCCCACGCGCGCCCGGAGCAAAATTTCCTCGGCATTGAGGTGCACTCACCAGGCGTAGGCGCATGTCTGGCAACGGCTCATGAAGAGGGCGTTGAGAACCTGCGCGTTATGTGTCACGACGCGGTTGAAGTGCTGCACAAAATGATTCCTGACAATTCTTTGACCATGGTTCAGCTCTTTTTCCCTGACCCGTGGCACAAAGCACGGCATAATAAACGCCGTATCGTTCAGGCGCCGTTTGCTGAGCTGGTAAAAAGTAAGCTGAAACTGGGCGGTGTCTTCCATATGGCGACCGACTGGGAACCTTATGCGGAACATATGCTGGAAGTCATGTCGTCTCTGGACGGGTATAAAAACCAGTCTGCAAGCAACGACTATGTACCGCGTCCGGATTCACGTCCGGTGACAAAATTTGAACAGCGTGGCCATCGTCTTGGTCACGGCGTATGGGACTTAATGTTCGAGAGGGTGAAATAATGGCAAAGAATCGTAGCCGTCGTCTGCGTAAAAAAATGCACATCGAAGAATTCCAGGAAGTGGGCTTCTCCGTTGCGTGGCGTTTCCCGGAAGGCACCAGCGTAGACCAGATCGATCAGGACGTAGATGCGTTCATTAATGAAGTGATCGAGCCAAACAAGCTGGCCTTTGATGGTAGCGGTTACCTGGCATGGGAAGGTCTGATCTGCACCCAGCAAGTCGGTAAATGCACCGAAGAACATCAGGCGCTTGTGCGCAAATGGCTTGAAGACCACAAACTGGAAGATGTCCGCGTCAGCGAACTTTTTGACGTTTGGTGGGACTAATTAAGCAGTAAGGGGCCAGCATTAGCTGGCCCATTTTGTCTGAGGGAGTGTTTAAGATGCGCAAAACGTTGCTGGCTGTTGCCTTAATGGCAACCGGATTCACCGCTCATGCGGAGTATAAATGTAGCGTCACCCCGCGTGATGACGTGGTGTTAAGCCCGCAAACCGTACAGGTCAAAGGCGAGAACGGTCATCTGGTGATTACGCCGGACGGGAACGTCACATTTAACGGTAAACAGTACAACCTGACCCCCGCTCAGCGTGAGCAGGCGAAAGACTACCAGGCCGATTTGCGTACCGCGCTGCCGTGGATTGATGAAGGTGCCCTGACGCGCGTAGAGAAGAGCCGCGTCGCGCTGGATAAGATCATCACCAAAGAGGTGGGAGAGAGCAGTAACATGCGCACCCGCCTGACGAAGCTCGACAAACAGCTGAAAGAGCAGATGAACCGCATTATTGAGCATCGCGCCGACGGCCTGACGTTCCATTACAAGGCAATCGATCAGGTTCGTGCCGACGGTCAGCAGCTGGTGAACCAGGCAATGGGTGGCATCCTGCAGGACAGTATTAACGAGATGGGGGCTAAAGCGGTGCTGAAAGGCGGCGGTAACCCACTGCAGGGCGTGCTCGGTAGTTTGGGTGGGCTGCAGACCTCGATTCAGAACGAGTGGAAGAACCAGGAAGACGATTTCCAGCAGTTCGGCAAAGACGTCTGTAAACGCGTGGTGTCGCTGGAAGATAGCCGCAAGGCGCTGGTGGGAACGCTGAAGTAATTTCCCCTCACCCTAACCCTCTCCCCAAAGGGGCGAGGGGATGGTTTGCGCCCTCTCCCTTTCAGGGAGAGGGCCGGGGTGAGGGTTGCAGCATTTGCAGTGTTTCAAGGATCTTTTCTAACACCGCTTCTTCGTTATTCCAGAGTTCGTTGTTCCAAAATCGAATGACATACCAGCCTTTCTCGTTAAGCCAGCACGTTCTTTGACGATCGTATTCCTGCTTTTCATCATGTTGCCCGCCATCCAGTTCAATAGCCAGATGAGCCGCACAGCAGGCGAAATCCAGAATGTAGTGATCTACAGGATGTTGTCGACGAAATTTATAATTTTCGAAGCGGCGGCTGCGCAGTAGATACCAAAGCCGTCTTTCTTCTTTTGTCAGCTCCCGTCTGAGCTGTTTTGCATCAGTACGAGTAATATCCATCCCCACACTCTGCCAGCCTTTCCCTCAGCCGGCAGAATGGGGTGCAAAATCCTGAATCAGCCTTCAGGAATCTTCTGCGAGGAACAACTCAAGGAGGGAGTTTAAAAACAGTTTGCCGTGCTCGGTGATCTGCCAGTAATCCTCACACTCGGTGAGATATCCCTGCGCCAGCGCCTCGTCAATCTGCGGACGAATCGTGGCTTCCGGCAATCCAGTATAACGCGCAAACTCCGCACGTGGTGCGGGTTCCAGCAAGCGGAAGCGGTTCATAAAGAACTCAAACGGTTTATCCGCCGCCTCAACATCATGCTGACGTTCAAGGTAGCGGCCTTCCATGTAACCACGCGGATGACGCGTTTTGGCGGTACGCAGGATGCGCCCGTCAGGGAAGGTCACTTTACCGTGCGCGCCACAGCCAATCCCCAGATAATCACCAAAGCGCCAGTAGTTCAGGTTGTGCTGACACTGGTAACCCGGCTTCGCGTATGCGGAGGTTTCGTACTGCTGATAACCTGCTGCGGTCAAAAGCTGATGACCTTGCTCAAAGATATCCCACAGGGCGTCATCATCCGGCAGCACCGGCGGACGGGAACCAAACAGCGTGTTTGGCTCAATAGTCAACTGATACCAGGAGAGATGCGGTGGGTTAAGCGCGATCGCCTGACGCAGATCGTCCAGCGCTTCCTCCAGCGACTGGTCCGGCAGGCCGTGCATCAAATCCAGGTTAAAGCTGCGCAGGCCTAAGCCAGTGGCCAGGTTTGCCGCGCGCTTTGCCTCTTCCGGGCCGTGAATGCGTCCCAGACGTTTCAGCTTCGGCTCGCTAAAGCTCTGGACACCGATCGAGATGCGGTTTACGCCTGCACGTTGATAATCGACAAAACGGTCGGCTTCAACGGTGCCGGGGTTGGCTTCCATTGTTATTTCAGCATCCGCGGCCAGGTTCAGGCGCGCACGCACGCCGTCCAGCAGCGTTTGCATCGCCGGGCCAGAAAGCAGGCTCGGCGTACCGCCACCAATGAAAATGGTCTTAACTTCACGTCCCTGTGCGTAAGGTACATCGGCATCGAGGTCGGCCAGCAGATGCGCAACGTAGTCATCATGCGGCACTTCACCTTTCAGCGCGTGCGAGTTGAAATCGCAGTACGGGCATTTCTGCACGCACCACGGGATGTGAATATAAAGACTCAGAGGCGGCAAATTAGCCATTACGCAGTGCTTCCAGTAACAGTTTCAGGGCGCGTCCACGGTGGGAAATCGCGCTTTTCTCTTCGCGGGACAGTTCCGCAGCGGTTTTGCCCTCAGACGGGACAAAGAAAATCGGGTCGTAGCCAAAGCCACCACTGCCTGCCGCTTCACGGGTAATCACACCCGGCCAGCTGCCGTGGCAGACGACTGGCGTAGGGTCTTCGGCATGACGCAGATAGACCAGTACGCAGTGGAACTGAGCCTGGCGTTTATCATCTGGCACGTCTTTCAGCGCGACAAGCAGCTTTTCCAGATTCTGCTGGTCGGTGGCATCGACGCCAGAATAGCGTGCGGAGTAGATACCCGGCGCACCGCCAAGGGCATCTACCGCCAGACCGGAGTCGTCGGCAATCGCGGGCAAACCGGTAATCTGTGCGGCATGGCGCGCTTTCAGGATCGCGTTTTCGATAAACGTCAGCCCTGTCTCTTCGGCGGAATCCACACCCAGTTCGGTCTGTGCAACGACATCCAGTCCAAAATCATTTAATAGCGAGGCCAGCTCGCGCACTTTACCGGCGTTACCGGTAGCGAGAACAACTTTCTGCATGGTTTAATCCTGCTCTGTCAGCGCCGCGACTTCCGTCGGGATAGATTGCGGGTTGAGAATTTTTACCTGTTTATGCCGCCCAAGTTCACCTTTCTCGATGATCACCTGGCTTTTGGCGACACGAAACTGTTTTGCCAGATATTTGGTCAGATGCGCATTCGCCTGGCCATCAACCGGTGGGGCAGTGATGGCGACTTTTAGCTCGTCGCCATGCAGTCCAACAATACTGTCACGGCTGGCTTTCGGCTGAATATACAGCCGTAAAACCAGCCCGTCAGCGCAGGTGCTCACTGCACTCATAGCGCCATCCACAGCCCCGGCAGCAGCATATCGCCCGTGGACTGTAACAGCTCAGCGATCCCCATATTCACGACGTACAGCAGCAGAACCAGGATCATCGGAGAGAAATCGATGCCGCCCATAGACGGAAGCAGGTTACGGATTGGACGCAGCAGCGGTTCAGCCAGCTGAATTAACGCGTACTCCACCGGACTACGGCCCTGGCTTACCCAGCTCATGATCGCCATGACCAGCAGCACCCAGAAGATCAGCAGACCGACGGTTTTTATCAGGATCAGAACGGCGGCAATCCAGATTATCGGCTGGAAGGTGATAACCATAAACAGCACAATCGCTTTGATCACGCTCAGAATAAACGCGACCAGCAGAGAAGCACTGTCAATGGGACCCATCGCCGGAATGACGCGACGCAGCGGTCCTACGATAGGTTGCGTGATTTTCACGACAAACTGCGAGAACGGATTGTAAAAATCACAGCGGGCCCACTGCATCCAGACGCGCAGTAACAGCGCCATCGTATACAGCTCAATGACCGTTGAAAGCAGGAAAGTCAACGTCTTCATGGCGTTCCTCAGGTTTCCTTATTATTGGGTGTAATCGCGCGCACCGAAAATTGCCGTGCCGATGCGCACCATAGTGCTGCCTGCCGCGATGGCGGCTTCCATATCATCCGACATGCCCAGAGAAAGCGTGTCTACCGTTTCATAGCGCGCTTTAAGCGCCTCAAATGCTACAGCCATTTGCTGTGCCACGGCAAACTGCCTTTCATAACTTGACTCCGGTGCCGGGATGGCCATTAACCCGCGCAGGGTTAAGCGCGGCAGTGCCGCGACGTCTGCTGCCAGCGCATCCAGTTCTTCCAGCGCAATACCGGACTTGCTGTTTTCGTCACTGATGTTGACCTGAATCAGCACATTCAGCGGCGGTAACGCTTCAGGGCGCTGGTCGTTCAGGCGCGAAGCAATACGCAAACGGTCAATGGTATGGCACCAGTCGAAATGTTCAGCGACCAGACGGCTTTTGTTCGACTGCAAGGGGCCAATAAAGTGCCATTGCAGATCCGTCTTCCCCTGTTCCTGGAAGAAGCGAATTTTATCCACGCCCTCCTGCACGTAGTTTTCACCAAACGCATGCTGACCCGCCTCAATCGCATCTGCGATGGCGCTCGCAGGCTTGGTTTTACTCACTGCAAGTAACGTAATTTCTTCTGAAGCACGGCCGCAACGTGTTGCTGCAGCTGAGATTTTGTCCCGGACCTGTGCCAGGTTGTGCGCAATGTCGTTCATTTTCCGAGGAGTATTGTATGGATGTGGAAGAAATTGTGGCCCTTAGTGTAAAGCATAATGTCTCCGATCTACACCTGTGCAGTGATTCGCCACCGCGCTGGCGCAGATCAGGTCGTCTTGAACCCGCGCCGTTTCCGCCTCCCGAAGTCGATACGCTATTAAAAGCGTGGCTCAACGATGAGCAGCAGGGAACGTGGTGGGCGAACGGGCAGGTGGATTTTGCCGTTACCCTGGCGGGCAATCAGCGCCTGCGCGGAAGCGCGTTTAAACAGACAAGCGGCGTCTCAATGACGCTGCGGCTGTTGCCCGGGGTCTGCCCGCAACTCTCCGTGTTGGGGGTGCCCCGGGTTGTTCCTGAGCTGTTATCCAGTGACAACGGGCTAATTCTGGTCACCGGGGCAACCGGCAGCGGTAAGTCCACTACGCTGGCAGCGATGGTGGATTTTCTTAATCACCATACTGACGGGCATATTCTGACGCTCGAAGACCCGGTGGAGTTTCTGTACCAGAGCGAACGGTGCCTGATCCAGCAGCGCGAGATTGGCCAACACAGCCCGTCATTTGCCGACGCGCTGCGCGGGGCGTTACGCCAGGATCCTGATGTCATACTGCTGGGTGAGCTGCGCGACAGTGAAACAATCCGCCTCGCGCTGACGGCGGCAGAAACCGGACATCTGGTGCTCGCGACACTGCATACCCGCGGGGCAGCGCAGGCGATTGAGCGGCTGGTCGATACGTTTCCGGCGCAGGAGAAAGATCCGGTGCGCAATCAGCTGGCCGGCAGCCTGCGGGCGGTGCTGGCGCAAAAGCTCCTCCCCGATGCGCAGGGCGGGCGCGTGGCGCTTTATGAGCTGCTGGTGAATACTCCGGCGGCGGCGAATCTCATTCGCGAAGGAAAAACGTGGCAATTGCCCGGTATTATTCAAACCGGCCAGCAGTCGGGGATGCAGAACTTTGACCAGAGCCTGGCTGAAAGACGGGCGCAGGGGCAACTCCAGGCCCCGGCGCTCAATAACCCTGTTCGAAATAGCTTTCGAGAATGATGACAGCAGACGCGGAGTCAACGCTGCCTTTGTTGAGAGCCCTGAAACCGCCGTGTTCAAAAAGACCTGCGCGTGCTTCAACGGTGCTCAGACGCTCGTCGTGGAGCTTCACGGAGACGCCAAAGCGGCCATGGATTTTATTGGCGAACTTACGCGCTCGGGCGGTAAGCGGTTGTTCAGTGCCATCCATGTTCAGCGGTAACCCAACGATGACGTCATCCGGCTGCCACTCTTTTAGCAGGCGCTCGATGAGGTTCCAGTCCGGTGTGCCGTCACTGGCCTTCAGGGCCGTGAGTGGACGTGCGGTACCCGTGATTCGCTGACCCACGGCGACGCCTATGCTTTTGGTGCCAAAATCGAAGGCCAGAAGTGTTCCGCTCATCAGGCATGCCCCGCTACGCCAGGCATAGTCAGGATATCAATGCCGATCAGTTTTGCGGCGTCACGCCAGCGATCGGCAATAGGGGTTTTAAACAGAATGTTCATGTCCGCAGGCGCGGTCAGCCAGGCGTTATCGAGGATCTCTTGCTCAAGCTGGCCTTTCTCCCAGGAGGAGTAGCCCAGCGCCACCAGCACTTCCGACGGCTGCTCAGCGGTACCCAGCGTTTCGAGTACGTCGCGAGAGGTCGTAATGACGGTGTTGTCAGAGATGCGAATACTGGAAGAGAAGACCGGCGGCGTATGCAGGATAAAACCGCGATCCTCTGCGAGTGGCCCGCCCAGCATCACCGGTTTATCAAGCCTGATTTCCGGCAGACGCTCTTCAGCCGAAATTTTCAGCTTGTCCAGAATCCCTTCAACCTGCAGGTTTTCCAGCGGTTTGTTGATGATAATGCCCATCGCGCCGTCTTCATTGTATTCACAAATATAAACCACAGCGCGGCGAAAAATCGGATCCTGGAGAGCAGGCATGGCAATAAGAAAGTGATGCTGTAAATTCATTGTCAGAGGTACTGTTTCCTGGTTTAAAAAGCGACAGCCCCAGTATGCGGACAAACCGGGGTGCTGTCACTAATAGTATTGAAAGGTTATTTCTGTAAACGTTTCTCGATGGCGTCCATCAGCATTCCGGTGATCGAAATCGGGAATTCCGCTTCGATTTCACGAATACAGGTTGGGCTGGTCACGTTCACTTCGGTCAGACGATCGCCGATGATATCCAGGCCGACAAAAATCAGGCCCTTGGCTTTCAGTGTCGGGCCAACGCGGCGGGCAATTTCCCAGTCGCTTTCACTTAACGGGCGCGGCTCACCGCGACCACCTGCCGCGAGGTTACCGCGGGTTTCGCCGCCCTGCGGGATACGCGCGAGGCAATACGGCACCGGTTCACCATCCACCACCAGAACGCGTTTATCGCCATCTTTAATGGCCGGGAGGTAGTTTTGTGCCATGCAGTAACGCGTGCCCAGCTCGGTCAGCGTTTCGGCAATCACCCCAATATTCGGGTCGCTCTCCTTCACGCGGAAAATAGATGCGCCACCCATGCCGTCCAGCGGTTTCATGATGATGTCGCCGTGTTTCTGCCAGAACGCTTTCAGCTGTGCCTTGTTGCGGGTCACCAGCGTTTCAGGCGTCAGGTCAGAGAACCATGCAGTGTAGAGCTTCTCGTTACAGTCGCGCAGGCTCTGCGGTTTGTTGACGATCAGCGTTCCTTTCTCTTCCGCGCGCTCAAGGATATAGGTGCAGTAGATGTATTCGGTGTCGAACGGAGGATCTTTACGCATCAGAATGACATTGAGGTCGGCAAGGGCAATATCCTGCTCGGTGCCGAATTCATACCATTTGTCGTAATTCTGCTCGACGTTAACGATGCGGGTGCGTGCGCGGGCTTCACCGTTGATCAGGTAAAGATCGTTCATCTCCATGTAGTGGAGTTCATAGCCGCGACGCTGCGCTTCCAGCAGCATCGCGAAGCTGGAATCTTTCTTGATGTTAATGTTTGCGATGGGATCCATCACGATGCCGAGCTTGATCATTTTCATCTCCGTTAAAAGCCTGAGGGCTCAGGCTTAGCGTTAACCCAGATCGCCAAAACGCACCTGTAGCGCGGTAATGGCTGTGAGTGCCGTTGTCTCAGTACGCAGAACGCGAGGTCCCAACAGAATATCAGTAAACTGGTAACGCGCCGTCATGGCAATTTCGTCAGCGGACAAGCCGCCTTCCGGACCAATCAGCAGGCGAACACGTTCAACGGGTAGCGGCAGCGTATTGATGCTGGCGCTGGCGCGTGGATGGAGATTGAGCTTCAGCCCGCTTTCCTCTTCAGCACACCAGTCCTCCAGATCCATCGCCGGGCGGATCTCCGGAATACGGTTGCGGCCACTCTGTTCACAGGCAGCAATGGCAATTTTCTGCCACTGCTGGATCTTTTTATTCAGACGTTCCGCATCCAGTTTAACGCCACAGCGCTCAGAAAAAAGTGGCGTAATGAGGCTTACACCCAGTTCAATGGATTTCTGGATGGTGAATTCCATCTTTTCTCCGCGCGACATCACCTGTCCCAGGTGTATGTGCAGCGGAGATTCACGGTCATCCACTTCGCCGCGCAATATCGTTACATGCACGCTTTTTTTATCAGCACGCGTAATTTCCGCGTCGAAAACCTGATTAGAACCATCAAACAGCTGAATAGCTTGTCCTGCTCCCATGCGCAGTACGCGACCAACATGGTTGGCGGCATCGTCAGAGAGGGCAATTTCGCGGCCGACGGTAATCAGCTCAGGGTGGTAGATGCGAGGAATGCGCATAGTCAGAAATTCCATATGTCATGCGGTGTAAGCGAATTGCCGCTAGTGTAGGTTAGCTCTTTTGCGCCTGGCAAGCCCGCTGGACGTAAGGGTTGTGATTACCCTGAACTTTCGCGATGCGCTCGTCACGCTGGCATTCCCATTCCGTCACCGGATATTGCTTGTCCCACGCGTTGAACAGCTGCGTCTGCTGGCGGGAAAGGTTGAGGTCGTAACGGTCACGCATATAGAAATAGGTGCGGGCGATACTGCCGCGCGCGCGGGCCGGGGGCTCAGCGACTTTCTCTTTAAAATCAACTTTCATGCCGCACTGGCCGTACTGACCCTCTCCGCCGTTCCACTGGCTGTACATAAAGTTGCCGCGATCGCCATTCACCTCGCCAACCGCGGGTTGCAGGTTGTGCATATCGCTTTCCATCTGGCGATAGACCGGATCTTTGGCGCAATTTTTACGACCGCCATCCTGCCAGCACTGACGCTGGTGGCCAAACTGCCATGCCGGCACCACGTGTTCCCACTCGATGCGGCTGGCGCGGTTTTCATTCTTACGCACTTTATAGCCGCAGGATTCGAGATCAACGATCCCTTTTTTACCCTGCCAGTTAATCTTACAGCCGCAATAAAAATCACCGGGAACATCCGCGTTGACCTTCACGCCCGCCGCTTTTGCCTGGGAGAAACTGTTAATACCGTCGGCCAGAGCCTGGCCGGAGAGTGCTGTCGCCAGAAAAGCGACCGCGAGAGAAAAATTACGGGACATCTTACACTCCGTGTCAAAACGAGCCCGCAACGTAACGAATGTTGTTCCTGTATGCAATCAGTCAGATCAGGAAAGTTCCTGAAAGTTCAGTTGGTTATTCCGCGACCAGCGGTTCACCACATTTGACGCAACGGTAGGTGGCCTCGCCGCGCACCACGCGATTATGACGGCGAACGGTAAGTTGATGCTGCTGACACTGGCAGCGGTAGGGGAAGGTATTGCGGCGTACCGACTCAAGTTCAAACTGATGGGTTCTGCGTGCCGGAACGCCCAGCACGGCTTCCATCATCCACTTCCACTCTTTGCCGTGGGGTGCCACGCGGCCAAAGTGTTTCCATACCAGCAGGTGCGCCAGCTCGTGCGGCACCACTTCCTCAATAAACGCCTGCTGATTTTCCAGCATCAGCACCGGGTTCAGACGGATCTCATAGGATTCGAGCCATGCCGTGCCCGCCGCCGTGCCACGCTGTTGGTAGACGAGTTTCGGCTCAGGGTAATTCCGGCCGAGTTTCAGGTTGGCCTGGGCGAGTTTTTCCCGCAGGCTGCGCATAACGGCTTGCTGAAGGGCGATGGGGAGACGGGGTGCTTTCATAGGGGCAGAGCATAAAGCGCGAAGCGGGGAGGTGCAAGAGGCACCTCCCGCCAGAGAATTAGTCGTGTGCGCCAATCTCGCGCAGTGGACGACCTTTCATCAGGTTACGTTCAATATGTTCCAGTGACACGTGTTTGGTTTCAGGAACCAGCCACAGCGTCAGAACAATAAAGAAGATGTTCAGGCCGGAGTAGACCCAGAAGGTGTTCGCGTTGCCCAGCGTATTGAGCATGGTCAGGAACGTCGCACCGACAATCATGTTGGCAATCCAGTTGGTCGCGGTGGAGCAGGTGATACCGAAATCACGCCCTTTCAGCGGCTGGATTTCAGAGCACAGCACCCAAATCAGCGGACCGGCGCTCATCGCAAACCCGACGATAAACATCAGCAGCATGCCCACTGCGAAATACTGGGCGGTTGGAGAGTGAATCCCCACGTGCATCATCGTGCCGAGAACCCCCATACCGGCGGCCATCACCAGGAAGCCCAGCGTCAGGGTTGGCTTACGGCCCCAGCGGTCCACCAGACCGATAGCGATAAAGGTCGCCAGAACGTTAGTCAACCCAACGATGACGGTCCCCCACATCTGCTCGGTGGTATTGGTATACCCCGCCAGTTCAAAGATTTTTGGTGCGTAGTACATGATGACGTTCATCCCGGTGAACTGCTGCATCACCTGCAGGAGCACGCCCAGGAATACCGCACGACGGAAGTTGCTGTTCTCTTTAAACAGCGCCCAGCCTGACTGTTTTACCTTCAGGCTCTCGCGGATCTCTTCCAGTTCGTTTTTGGCTTCCGCGCTGGTATCGCGCAGTCGCAGCAGCACGCGCTCGGCATCGACGAAACGACGCTTCGCTGCAAACCAGCGTGGGCTGTCCGGCAGGAAGAAAACGCCAATCAGCAGCAGAATGGCAGGGATAATGATCACGCCAAGCATCCAGCGCCATGCGCCGCTGTAGCTGAACGCGGTATCGGAAAGGTAAGCCCCGAGGATGCCGATGGTGATCATCAGCTGGTACATCGAAATCATGCTGCCACGGATTTTCTCGGGTGCGATTTCAGAGAGATAGAGTGGGGCGGTATACGACGCCACACCCACGGCCAGGCCAAGCAGCACGCGAGAAAGCAGCAATACCTCAACGTTTGGAGCCGCTGCTGAGAAGAGCGAACCGGCAACAAACAGGATTGCACCGATCATCAGGCTCTTTTTGCGGCCCAGCCTGAAAGAGAGCCAGCCGCTGCCCACTGCACCCACGGCCGCACCAAACATCATGGAGCTTACTACCCACTCCTGGGTGTGAGCGCTTATCTGGAACTCTTCAGTGATAAAGGGTAACGCACCGGCAATCACGCCAATGTCCAGGCCAAAAAGTAATCCTGCCAGGGCGGCGAGGAAGCAGACGAAAAATGTCATCGCCTTATTGGACGTACGCCCCTGTTTTTTATTGTCAGGCATTATGCCCTCCAGTTGGGTTATCAGTTTTATCGATGTTAAGGGTAAGTGAGCAACCCGGATAAATATGTGAGATAAATCACATTGGTGTAATCGGTTACACTGGTGTGCAACCGTAAATAAAATTAAAGCTTTGAAAATATAGAGGTAAATTAGTTGATGCGCATCGCGTTTGAATGAATTTCAGACTTAACTGAAAGGAAATGTAACAGCATAAGACATGCGATCATGCAAAGAGATTATTCTGAAAGCGAGGTATATCGGGTGGGGTGTAATCGGTTTCACGCAAAGCGCAGTGTCAGGCTATCTGGCTGACAAAAGCAAAAGGCCAGCACGGGGCTGGCCTTTTTAACATTCGCTGTCAGTCGATTATTTCAGACCGGCAGCTTCACGCAGCAGAGCGGCTTTGTCGGTTTTTTCCCATGGGAAATGTTCACGACCAAAGTGACCGTATGCAGCGGTTTCTTTGTAGATTGGGTGCAGCAGATCCAGCATCTGAATCAGACCGTATGGGCGCAGGTCGAAGAACTCGCGCACCAGCAGTGTCAGTTGCTCGGATGGCACTTTCTCGGTACCAAAGGTTTCAACCATGATGGAGGTCGGTTCAGCCACGCCGATAGCGTAGGAAACCTGAATCTCACAGCGGTCAGCCAGGCCAGCAGCAACGATGTTTTTCGCAACATAACGCGCAGCGTACGCAGCAGAACGGTCAACTTTAGACGGGTCTTTACCGGAGAAGGCACCGCCACCGTGACGTGCCATGCCGCCGTAGGTATCAACGATGATTTTACGGCCGGTCAGACCGCAGTCACCCATTGGGCCGCCGATAACAAAGCGTCCGGTTGGGTTGATGAAGTATTTGGTTGCGGAGCTCAGCCATTCAGTTGGCAGAACCGGCTTGATGATCTCTTCCATCACTGCTTCCTGCAGGGATTTCTGGTCGATCTCTTCGGAATGCTGAGTAGACAGAACGACCGCGTCAATACCGACGATTTTGCCGTCGTCGTACTGGAAGGTCACCTGGCTTTTCGCATCAGGACGCAGCCACGGCAGGGTGCCATTCTTGCGCACTTCAGCCTGACGCTGCACCAGACGGTGTGCGTAGGTCACTGGCGCTGGCATCAGCACGTCAGTTTCGTTGGTTGCATAACCAAACATCAGGCCCTGGTCGCCCGCGCCCTGTTCCAGCGGATCGGCACGGTCAACGCCCTGGTTGATGTCCGGAGACTGTTTGCCAATTGCGCTCAGTACCGCACAAGAGTTGGCATCAAAGCCCATATCAGAATGGACATAACCGATCTCACGAACCGTGTTACGGGTGATCTCTTCGATATCCACCCATGCGCTGGTGGTGATCTCACCGCCAACCAGAACCATGCCGGTTTTGACGTAGGTTTCACACGCGACGCGCGCTTTTGGATCCTGCGTCAGGATCGCATCAAGCACCGCATCGGAGATTTGGTCAGCAATTTTATCTGGATGTCCTTCTGATACGGACTCGGACGTAAACAGGTGTTTTGCCATGTTTTATTTCACCTAAAAGGAATTTGTTTAGCTCAAGCTGCTGTGTGGGATAGCCAAAGGAGATAATTCTACCAAGGCCTGCAGGTTAATGACACTGGCAGTCTGAGTGTTAATCAGTATGGATGGATTAACATCTGGATGGCTATTTTAGGTCAGTTCTTCGCCCGATTTCCAGTTTTTTTTGACTAACCTCTCACTGAGTTGAATTCGCTGCTGGAAATTTTTCCTGACGGCGCTGGCAACCCGCGCATTTATCTTTTGCAATTTACCCCTGTTCTCGGTATAAAACGCGGCGCGCGGCTCATACCAATAAGCGCTCGATGAACTCATCGTGTCGCCACTTCCAGCCGGGTTAAGCAGTGAACTTTTAGCTTTGGCTTGTGGTCCGTTTCAGCAGGAGCGGCCGTGGAGGTGATACGAGATAATGAACCAGTGTTTTCCGCTAATTCAGCGCAGCCGTTCTGGCGCGTATTTGATTCCCGCAACCCGCATTTCTAATCTGCAAACCTGCCGATGTTATACCCATCTCGGGGCTTCTCAGGATTCCAGGGCC
This sequence comes from Enterobacter sp. RCC_40, assembly GCF_041360735.1. Taxonomy (NCBI): domain Bacteria; kingdom Pseudomonadati; phylum Pseudomonadota; class Gammaproteobacteria; order Enterobacterales; family Enterobacteriaceae; genus Enterobacter; species Enterobacter sp. RCC_40. The sequence continues at coordinate 133,820 of NZ_JBFUPR010000004.1, read as the reverse complement.
GGTCACGCTTTGTGAAAACTGAACAAGGGCGCTCTTGTTAAGACAAGAGTTTTCTCGTGGTTTCGCCGAACGTTGTCATAATTAAGTTCGGACACGTGTTTACAATGATATGAATATGAAACCGGTCGCACGGTCTGGTTTTCAGCATAGTCTGCTGGGAAATGGATCCGTTTATGGGTTGTTATCGCCGTATAACGCTGCGATAGTAGTCAACTGTTTTACACTTAATACAAAGAGTTGAGGTTCGCTATGTCTGACGACATGTCTTCGCTTTCGCCTTCGTCAGCGGGCGAACAGGGTGTACTACGTTCCATGCAGGAGGTTGCGATGAGCTCCCAGGAAGCCAGCAAGATGCTGCGCACTTACAATATTGCCTGGTGGGGCAATAACTACTACGACGTCAACGAACTGGGCCATATCAGCGTTTGCCCGGATCCTGACGTTCCTGAAGCGCGCGTGGATCTCGCCAAACTGGTGAAAGCACGCGAGGCGCAGGGCCAGCGTTTGCCTGCACTGTTCTGCTTCCCGCAGATCCTGCAACATCGTCTGCGTTCCATTAACGCCGCGTTTAAACGCGCGCGTGAATCTTACGGCTATAAAGGCGATTACTTCCTGGTTTACCCTATCAAGGTGAACCAGCACCGCCGCGTGATTGAATCCCTGATCCACTCCGGTGAACCGCTGGGCCTGGAAGCGGGTTCCAAAGCGGAGCTGATGGCCGTGCTGGCACATGCTGGCATGACCCGTTCGGTGATCGTCTGTAACGGTTATAAAGACCGTGAATACATTCGTCTGGCGCTGATTGGCGAAAAGATGGGCCACAAGGTCTATCTGGTAATCGAGAAGATGACAGAGATCGCTATCGTGCTGGAAGAGGCGGAGCGACTGAACGTTATCCCGCGTCTGGGCGTGCGTGCGCGTCTGGCGTCGCAGGGTTCCGGTAAATGGCAGTCCTCAGGCGGCGAAAAATCCAAATTTGGTCTCGCGGCGACCCAGGTTCTGCAGCTGGTTGAGATTCTGCGTGAGCGTGGTCGTCTGGACAGCATTCAGCTGTTGCACTTCCACCTCGGCTCGCAGATGGCCAACATTCGCGACATCGCCACCGGCGTACGCGAATCAGCACGTTTTTACGTTGAGCTGCACAAGCTTGGCGTAAACATTCAGTGCTTCGACGTGGGCGGTGGTCTGGGCGTGGATTATGAAGGTACCCGCTCGCAGTCCGACTGCTCCGTGAACTACGGCCTGAACGAATATGCCAATAACATCATCTGGGCGATTGGCGATGCCTGTGAAGAGCACGGCCTGCCGCACCCAACGGTGATCACCGAGTCTGGTCGCGCGGTTACCGCACACCACACCGTGCTGGTATCGAACATTATCGGCGTTGAACGCAGTGAAATTTCCGAGGTAACCCCACCGGCTGAGGACGCGCCTCGTGCGCTGCAAAGCATGTGGGAGACCTGGCAGGAGATGCACGAGCCGGGTACCCGCCGTTCGCTGCGCGAGTGGCTGCACGACAGCCAGATGGATCTGCATGATATTCATGTGGGGTATTCATCGGGCACGTTCAGCCTGCAGGAACGCGCATGGGCAGAGCAGCTTTATCTGAACATGTGCCACGACGTACAGCAGCAGCTGGACCCGAGCAACCGTGCTCACCGTCCGATTATTGACGAACTGCAGGAGCGCATGGCGGACAAAATGTACGTCAACTTCTCGCTGTTCCAGTCGATGCCGGATGCCTGGGGTATCGATCAGCTGTTCCCGGTTCTGCCGCTGGAAGGGCTGAACCACGCCCCGGAACGTCGTGCGGTGCTGCTGGACATCACCTGCGACTCTGACGGTGCTATCGATCACTACGTCGACGGCGACGGTATCGCGACCACGATGCCTATGCCAGAGTACGATCCGGAGAACCCGCCGATGCTGGGCTTCTTCATGGTCGGTGCCTATCAGGAGATCCTCGGCAACATGCATAACCTGTTCGGTGACACCGAAGCGGTTGACGTGTTTGTCTTCCCTGACGGCAGCGTAGAAGTTGAGCTGTCCGACGAAGGGGACACCGTGGCGGACATGCTCGAATACGTTCAGCTGGATCCGAAAAAGCTGCTGACCCAGTTCCGTGACCAGGTGAAGAATACCGGTCTGGACGACGCGCTGCAGCAGCAGTTCCTGGAAGAGTTTGAAGCGGGTCTTTACGGATACACCTATCTGGAAGACGAGTAAGTAAACCTGCCTCTCTCTGTTGGAGAGGGGCGGCGTGAGGGCAAGGGGCAATACCCTCGCCTATACTCACTTGAACCCGTATGAATTAGCGGCGATAATTCGCCCCAATAAGCGATTTACAAATCAATCCCTTCCTCGTCGGGTTTAACGACGCGGAGGGGATTTTTTTTCATCTGTTTTTAATGTATCGACTTTAAAGAGGTCAGGACATGAGCACTTTAGGCCATCAGTACGATAACTCTCTGGTATCTAACGCGTTTGGTTTTTTACGTCTCCCGATGAACTTCCAGCCGTACGACAGTGACGCTGACTGGGTGATCACCGGCGTGCCGTTTGATATGGCCACGTCAGGCCGTGCTGGTGGCCGTCATGGTCCGGCAGCTATTCGTCAGGTCTCCACTAACCTGGCCTGGGAGCACAACCGCTTCCCGTGGAACTTCGACATGCGCGAGCGCCTGAACGTGGTTGACTGCGGTGACCTGGTGTACGCCTTTGGCGACGCGCGCGAGATGAGTGAAAAACTGCAGGCCCATGCCGAAAAACTGCTGGCTGCCGGTAAACGCATGCTCTCCTTCGGAGGTGACCACTTCGTCACGCTGCCGCTGCTGCGTGCTCACGCGAAGCACTTCGGTAAGATGGCGCTGGTGCATTTTGATGCCCATACCGACACCTACGCGAACGGCTGTGAATTCGACCATGGCACCATGTTCTTCACCGCGCCAAACGAAGGTCTGATCGATCCAAACCACTCTGTGCAGATTGGTATTCGTACCGAGTTTGATAAAGATAATGGCTTCACCGTGCTGGATGCCGGCCAGGTGAACGATCGCGGCGTGGATGACATCATCGCTCAGGTAAAACAGATTGTCGGCGATATGCCGGTTTACCTGACCTTCGATATCGACTGCCTGGATCCGGCGTTTGCCCCGGGCACCGGCACGCCGGTGATCGGCGGCCTGACCTCTGACCGCGCCATCAAACTGGTGCGCGGCCTGAAGGATCTGAACATCGTGGGTATGGACGTGGTGGAAGTGGCTCCGGCTTACGACCAGTCAGAGATCACTGCTCTGGCAGCGGCCACCCTCGCGCTGGAAATGCTCTACATCCAGGCCGCGAAAAAAGGCGAATAAGCCTTACGCCCGGATTGCTGCTGCGCGACGCATGCGCAGCAGCAACATGCCTCCTGCCAGCAGGGTGATAACCTGCGAGACGACCAGCACCGAAAACCCTGAGCTGACTGAACCCACCGATTTCATCACCATCCCCATCAGCAGCGGAATAAACGCCGCGCAAATATTCCCAATCCCGTTGATGATCCCGTAGGCACTGCCAACGGCTTCCCGCGCCGCATGATGCTGGATAACCGCCGGAATGGCTGCCCCCTGAAGTCCCCAGAAAATATTGGCAGAGAGCATAAACAGCGCCAGCCAGCCGGGCTGGTGGCTCAGCATCAGCATGACGACGGAACTCGCCGTTAAGATCCCGCCCACCACAAACAGCAGCGGTGCCTGGTCCGGGCGCATTTTATCGAGCAGCACACCGCCCAGAAACTTTGAGCCAAGACTCAGCAGGAAGGGGATAGCCGCGAGAAAGCCGGTCGCGTGCAGGGAGAAGTGGTGTTCATCGCGCAGCCAGGCCGGAAGCCAGGCGCTGCTGCCCCAGAGATAACTCAGCGTGGCGATTTCAACCAGCAGGATCCAGCCCAGAAGCGGCGTCTGCCAGGCAAGCGTAAAGGTCTGCACAAACCCGGACGTTCGGCGCTTTTCCGTATGTTGAGGGGCCGGCAGGAAACGCCAGATTAACCCTCCACCCAGCGCCAGATTGATCGCCGCGAGGGCATAAAATGAGCCCGCCCAGCCAAGGTGTGCCATCAGCCAGGTGATCAGCGGAAAGCCTACCGCCAGCCCCAGTGAAACGCCCAGCGCGGTAACGGCGTTGGGCTTACCAATCTCCCCGGCGCTAAAGTTATCGCTGATAAAGCGTGTTTTCAGTGAAAAGAGTGGGCCTTCGGCAATGCCTAAAATCAGGCGGGCGATGAGCATGCCCATCAGCGACCCCAGCAGTGGCGAGATGGCGCAAACCACGGCCCATATCGCAATGCTGGTTAACAATCCCTGTCGATAATGTAATTTGCTTTCGATAACTGGGGTCAATAGTAAAGCGGAAAAACCATAACCCAGCAAAAAGCAGGTCATGAGCATTCCTTGTAACATTCTGTTTTCATTTAGCTGAAAATGTTCGGCAAATTCAGGATTTAAAATCATCACCGAGATATTTACGCGGTCAACGTAGGAAATAATAATGAGCACCAGAAGTGCCACCGTGCCTTGCCATCTTGCCGTCATTTAATCCGCCTTAATCGTGCTGTCTGTTTATATTTTTTATGAACGTTATTGTCACGTAACTAAAATGGTTCACCTGTGAAACTCATTGTTTTAATGGGATAAATTAAATTAAAGTTTCACAGGTGAAACACCATAGGTATGCGCGTATATAATTTTTAAGGAATAAAAAGAAAAGAAGTCAATCTCTATTTTAAAAAATAAAAGATCATCAAAAAAATGTATTCATTCACGCCTGAATAATGAAAATTTCATATCGCTGCATTTTTTCGTGATCGCTTGCACACTTAGCTAATTAAACCTCGACTGATTAACAAATTCGTCACATTCGCGCTTGACGAAACATTCATCGCTTTTATATTGACCGTATTAAATAAGAAACAGAGTTTCATATATGAAACAAAAGCCTGGAGGATCGTGATGAGCTGGATAGGCGTATGTGACGCAGAACAAGTACAGGAAGATTTCCCTTTTAGCGGTAACGTCGAGGGCAAAGAGATCGGCGTTTATTTGATTGATGGCGAATATTACGCACTGGAAGACGTATGCCCGCACGCTTACGCGCTGCTGAGTCAGGGTTTCGTCGAGGACGGTAAAGTGGAATGTCCGCTGCATGAGGCGGTTTTCGATGTCAAAACCGGACAGTGCCTGCACGGCCCCGGCGGACGTAACCTCAATCGTTACCCGGTTCGGGTATTTGAAAACCAGATCCAGATTACCTTCGTCGAGGAGACAGTGGCATGAGCGAAAGTCTGAACTTCAACCCGGCGCTGCCGGAAAGCCGTCAGTTTACCCCTCCGGCTGAGGGCGGTAACGGCGCCATCCATAAGCCCGGTGATTACCAGAACCTGATCTGGCAGACCCGCAGCCGCGTACCGGAAAACTGGGAAATCACGCTTATCTCCACGCTGGAAGACCTTTTCGAACAGGGGGCTGAAACCGTGCCGGAACTGGTCAACGGGCTGAACGCTGTACGTATGCACGATCAGCAGGGCGAGCCATGGAGCGATGCCAGCTTCCAGGCTTTCTTACAGGTTAACGGCTACTGAGGGCAATGCGATGACGACTACCGTACAAAACTATCTTGATAAAGGTCTGCGCGGCCTCTGGTACCCGGTGCTGGCGAGCTGGGAAGTTCAGTCTGCGCCCGTGGGGATCACCCGTCTGGGCGAACAGATTGTGGTCTGGCGCAACAAAGATGGCCAGGTGCAGGCGCTGGAAGATCGCTGTCCGCACCGTGGCGCGCGTCTGTCGATGGGCTGGAATCTGGGCGATCGTATCGCCTGCTGGTATCACGGCGTGGAAGTGGCGGGCAACGGCGAAGTGAAGGATGTGCCTGCGGTGGACAAATGTCCGCTGGTCGGCCAGCAGTGTGTGCGCAGCTACAACGTGCAGGAAGTGCACGGGGCCATCTTCCTTTGGTTTGGCGTTACCGCCGATCAGCAACCCGACGAACTGAGCTTCCCGGACGAACTGGCTGACACCGACGCCTACAGCAATTTTCTCTGCACCGCCGCGTGGAAATGCAATTACCAGTACGCACTGGAAAACGTGATGGACCCGATGCACGGCACCTATCTGCACTCTTCGTCGCACTCCATGGCGGAAGGGGATCGCAAAGCGGATATGGTTCTGCAGCCGACGAAAACCGGGTTTATCTTCGAGAAAAAAGGCCAGAGCGGCGTCAACTTCGACTGGGTTGAGCTGGGCAACAGCGGCACCTACTGGATGCGTTTGTCCATTCCTTATAAGAAGCGTTTCGGGCCGGGCGGTCACTTCTTCATTGTTGGCATGGTGGTGCCGGAAGATAACGATAACTGCCGCGTCTTCTTCTGGCGTATCCGCCGCGTGCAGGGCTGGCAGCGCGATATGTGGCGTTTCATGTACCGTAACCGTCTGGAAAAACTGCACTGGGAAGTCCTTGAGCAGGACCGCGTGGTGCTGGAGAGCATGGCGCCAGATGCACGGGAACATGAATACCTTTACCAGCATGATGTGGGCCTTTCGCGCCTGCGCCGCATGATGCAAAAAGCGGCGAAAGAGCAGCTGGCGGCGCGTGAAGCTCAGCAGGGAGCCGCCTGATGAATGGGCTGCTGAACGGGAAACGCATCGTGGTGACCGGTGCCGCGCGTGGGCTGGGCTTTCATTTCGCGAAAGCCTGCGCAGAGCAGGGCGCGGCGGTGGTGATGTGCGACATCCTTCAGGGCGAGCTGGCTGAAAGCGCGCATGGCTTAAGTGAGAAGGGCTATGCGATTGAATCACACGTTATCGATCTGGCCGATCCGCTCTCCATTTCGCGGGTGTTCAGCACCATTGGCGAACAGGGACCGATCGACGGTCTGGTCAATAACGCAGCGATGGCGACCGGGGTCGGCGGCAAGGACATGCTTGATTACGATCCGGATCTGTGGGACCGGGTGATGAGCGTTAACGTTAAAGGCACCTGGCTGGTTACCCGGGATGCGGTACCGCTGCTGCGCGAAGGGGCAGCTATTGTCAATGTGGCTTCCGATACCGCGCTGTGGGGCGCGCCGCGCCTGATGGCCTACGTGGCCAGCAAGGGCGCCGTGATTGCCATGACCCGTTCAATGGCACGTGAGCTGGGTGAAAAACGCATTCGTATTAACGCCATCGCCCCGGGCTTAACCCGCGTCGAAGCGACGGAATATGTTCCTGCAGAGCGGCATCAGCTTTACGAAAACGGCCGGGCGCTCACCGGGGCGCAGCAGCCGGAAGACGTCACCGGCAGCGTGGTCTGGCTGTTAAGCGATCTGTCGCGGTTTATCACCGGACAGCTGATTCCGGTCAACGGCGGTTTTGTCTTTAACTGAGGTAAAGCAAATATGGCAAGCGATCACGAAGTGAAGTACCTGGTGCCCGGGCTGGAGCGAGGCTTACAGCTGCTGCTGGCCTTTGGCGAGCAGCACCGTGAACTGACCTTTGCCGAGCTGCACAGGCTGGTCGATATGCCGAAAGCCACCGCCTACCGCGTGGTACAAACGCTGGAATACATGGGTTTTCTGGAGCGCAACACGCGAACCAATACCTTCTCGCTTGGCATGAACGTCCTGCGTCTGGGCTTTGAATACATCGCCTCACTGGATGTGGCGCAGGTCGGTCAGCCGGTCATCGAGCAGCTGCGTGACGTCAGCCAGTGCAGCAGTCATCTGGCGATCCGCGACGGGCGCGACATCATCTATATCGCCCGCGTCAGCGCCGCCGGTTCTCGCATCAATCAGGTGAGCATTGGTACCCGTTTGCCGGTGCACTGCACGTCGCTGGGGCGCATGCTGCTGACCGATATTTCGCGAGCCGATTTCGAACAGCTGTTCCCGCACGAGCGTCTGCCGGGCAACACGCCGGGCCAGATCCACGACCGTGAAGCGTTGTGGCAGATGGTGCAGCAGGACAAAGCACGCGGCTATGTGATCGGCGAATCCTTCTTCCGTCATGGCATCTCCTCCATCGTTTATCCGGTGTATGACCGCAGCGGAAGGGTGGCAGCCGTGGTGAGCATTCTGGTGCCTTCGGAGGAGATCCCGCAGACCGATCGCGAGCGCCTGCAAAACGATGTCCGCATGGCGGCGGATAAAATTTCTGGCTTCTTAGGGTATTTGTCACAGGCCAGTTAAATCATCAGGTTAACGCCAGGCGCTTCATTGCGTCGGGCATGTTTTACGCCCAATCTGGGCCAGACGAGGCAACGAACGATGTGTATAACCGGAATTGAAAAGCTGGAATTTGGCGTCGAGAACCTGACGCACTGCGCAAAATTTATGCGTGATTTTGGCCTGACGGGCGATGCCAGCGGCCAGCGTTTTACTACCCTGAGCGGCGCGCGCGTGGAGCTTAATCCTGTCGACAGCCCTGACCTGCCGCCAGCGTTTGAAGCAGGAAATACGTTGCGCCGGATGACCTGGGCAGTCGCCACCCGGGACGATCTGGAGGCGCTGCGCCCGAAGCTTGAGAAGCAGCCCGGTTTTCGTGAGGTGGGCGACGCGCTGGAGTGCCGCGATCCGAACGGCATGACCTTACGCGTACAGGTCAGCCATCAGGTGCCGGTGGAGCTGAACGTCGAGCCGATTAACCAGTGGGGCGATGCCCGCCGTATCGACACGCCAAGCCCGGTCTACGATCGCGCCCAGCCTATTAACGTGGGCCACGTGGTGTTCTTCGTGGAGGAGCTGGCGGCGGTGGAGACGTTCTACCGTGAGGTGCTTGGGTTCCAGGTGTCTGACCGCTACATCAACCGTGCGGTGTTCCTGCGCTGTGGCGTGCGCGGCGGGCATCACAACTTGTTCCTTCTTCAGCTGCCTAACCGTAAGCGGGGTTTGAACCACGTGGCCTTTACCGTACGCGACATTCACGAGGTGATCGGTGGTGGGATAGCGATGAACAAAAACGCCTGGAGCACCTTTATTGGCCCGGGGCGTCATCCGGTCTCCTCGGCCTATTTCTGGTACGTCAACAGCCCAACTGGCGGGGCGTTTGAATACTACACCAACGATGATTACCTCACCGAAAACTGGCAGCCGCGCGAGCTGGAACATTCGCTGGTGTCGTTCACCGAGTGGGCGGTTGAGGGTGGGATTGACCACGACACGCGCCGTCAGCAGAAAAAGCCGGAGGCGGTATGACCTCACGCATTGTCATTATTGGCGGCGGTCAGGCAGGTGGCTGGGCGGCGAAAACCCTGCGTGACGAAGGCTTCGACGGCGAGATTTGCGTCGTGGCGGAAGAGGCGTGGGATTTCTACGAACGCCCGCCGCTGTCCAAGGCTGCGTTACTGGAGCCGGACGCGCCGCTACCGCGTCTCTTTCCTGAAGCGGCGCAACAGGCATTGGACCTGACATGGTGCCGGCCGGTGCGCGCGGAATCTCTCGATCGTCACGCCAAAACGGTGCGCTTAAGCAACGGTGAATACCTTAGTTACAACATTCTTTTAATCGCTACCGGTGGTCGGGCGCGTCTGCCGGGCGACGCGTGGGCGGCCCACCCGCAGGTCTATACCCTGCGCCACTGGCAGGACGCACAGCGGCTGAAGGCGCGCCTGGCAGAGAGTCAAAACCTGGCGATTATCGGCGGAGGCTGGATTGGCCTGGAGATTGCGGCCTCCGCGCGTAAATGTGGCGTCGCCGTGACGCTGTTTGAGCAGCAGCCCGCGCTGTGCATGCGTTCGGTGAGCGCCGAGGTATCGCAGCAGCTGGAAACACTTCACCGCGAACAGGGCGTGGATATCCGCACCGGCTGCGGAGCGCTGGAGCTGGAAGATAACAATGGTCTGCCGGTCATTCACTGTGACGGCAAGCGTGAAACCTTTGATGCCGTGGTCGTCGGGATCGGTGTTGATCTCAATCTGGAGCTGGCGCGCGATGCGGGTCTGCAGACTGAGCGCGGGATCGTGGTGGACGCTCAGGGGCGAACGTCGGATCCGTTTATTTTTGCTGCCGGTGATGTGGCCCAGCACCATCACTATGGGCTGTGCATTCAGTCGTGGGCCTTTGCCCAGAATCAGGCGGTTGCCACGGCAAAGGCGATGCTCAATCCCGATGCCCCCGGCTATGACGACGCGCCGTGGCTGTGGTCGGATCAATACCAGCACAACATTCAGATCCTCGGTATTCCGCAGGCCGGCTGCACAACCCTTGCCCGGGATAATGCGCTGTTTTTCTCACTGGATGAAAACGGACGGCTGACCCAGCTGGTGGCGTTCAACGATGCGCGTACCGTCAAGCTGGCGAAGCGCTGGATGGCTGCCGGAAGGGATCTGTCCGCGGTGCCGCTGGCTGACCCGACTTTTTCACTGATGTCATTGCGATAGCTAACCCGCACCCGTAGGGGGAGACATGACCACATTTGAGACTAACACCGCGCCGGTTGAGGCAAGCGGTGAGGGCACCCGCACGCCGGAAAAAGCGGTGCGCTGGGCCATCCCGCTGTCATTGCTGGCCTGCGTGCTGCTGGCATTTTTCGACAAAATCAGCATTGCGGCGCTCTTTTCCGACAGCCATTTCCAGCAGGCGATGGGCATAGATTTTGACACCACGCGCCTCGGCATTCTGATGAGCGCCTTCCTGCTGAGCTACGGCTTCTCATCGGTCTTTTTAAGCGGACTGGGGGACAAGATTGCACCGCTTCGCCTGCTCACCGGCATGATGGTGGTGTGGTGCGTGCTGATGGTAGCCATGGGGTTTACCCATAACTACACGATCATGATCGTCCTGCGCATTTTGCTGGGCGTGGCAGAAGGGCCGCTGTTTCCGCTGGCGTTTGCCATTGTGCGGCATAACTTCCCGCAGCATCTGCAGGCGCGAGCCACCATGTTGTGGCTGCTGGGTACCCCGGTAGGCGCGGCGATTGGTTTCCCTCTCTCTATCTGGCTGCTGAATGCCTTCGGCTGGCAGAGCACCTTCTTTGTGATGGCGATGCTCACCGTGCCGGTGCTGGTGTTCGTGCGCATCGGTCTGCGCGGGATCCGTCTGGGTGCCAAACCGGCTGCGGATCGCGAATCACAAGATGAACGACGTGCCGCGCGGCGCGAGCTGTTTGTCAGCCCGCACTTCTGGATTATCTGCATCTTTAACATCGCGTTTCTCACCTACCTGTGGGGAATCAATGGCTGGCTGCCGGGTTACCTGATTAAAGGGAAAGGCATTCATCTTGAACACGCGGGCTGGCTGTCGTCGATGCCGTTTATTGCCATGCTGGCGGGTGAGGTGATTGGCGCATGGCTTTCTGACCGGGTCGATAAACGCGCGGTGGCCTGCTTTATCTCGATGGCTGGCGCGGGATTAGGCCTGACGGCGGTCATGCATCTTGATACCCCGCTGGCCGTTATCGCGGCGATGAGCTTTAGCACCTTTATGTGGGGCACCGGTGCGCCGAACATTTTCGCACTGCTGGCGAAGGCGACCCATCCCCGGGTGAGCGCGACGGCGGGCGGTATTTTCAACGGGCTGGGAAACTTTGCGGGCGCGCTGTCGCCGGCGGTGATGGGCGCGTTGATCGCCTTCACCCACAGCATGGATTCCGGGCTGATTTTTCTGGCGGTGATGGCGGCGGTGGGCTGCGTCCTGTTACTGCCGCTGCTGAGACGTTACTGAGGAGAGTGTCATGACTGATTCAACCGTAACTGCAAAACCAGGCATTAAACCTGATCATCTGACCATGGAAGAGTGGGTCGAGTCGCGTATTGCGCGCTTTGAAGGGCGTAAATATGACTGGAACGCGCTGAAGTTCCAGGCCGATTTCGATCCTAAATACCGCCGTGCGCAGATGCGCTACATCGGTACCGGGGCAACGGGCGTGGCAAGCGATACCAATACCGTGCCGGCTGAGCACTTTACCTTCTCCACCATGGTGCTGCCGTCGAAGTGCGAGGGACCATTGCATCTGCATGACGACGTGGAAGAGGTGTTCTTCATGCTTAAAGGGCAGATCACGCTGATGATCCAGGACGGCGATCACTACACCGAAACCGTGCTGCGCGAACGCGATCTGATCTCCGTTCCGCCGGGCATCTATCGCGGTCTGTTCAATCATGGTGAAGAAGAGGCGCTGATGTGCGTGATGCTCGGCACCAACAAGCCGGAAATCCCGACCTATCCGGCCGATCACCCGCTGTCGAAAGTGAAGCGGAACTAAGGGGGCGCGATGACGGGCTTTCGTGAACAGGGAAGCGGCATCCCGCTGATGCTGCTCCACGGCATCAGCTCCGGCGCTGCCTCCTGGCATAAACAGATGGCGCTGAACGGTTTTCGCGTGCTGGCGTGGGACATGCCCGGTTATGGCGAAAGCCCGATGCTGGCGGTTGAGCGCGCCAACGCGGGGGATTACGCCGACGCGCTGGCGGCCATGTTGGACCGCGCGGGCGTCTGGCAGGTCGTTCTGGTCGGGCATTCGCTTGGGGCCCTGGTGGCAAGCGCCTTTGCGGCGAAGTATCCCGAACGCGTGCTGCATCTGGTGCTGGCCGATGCCGCGCAGGGTTACGGCCAGGCCGAGCCGGCGCAGCGCGAGCAGGTCTGGCGTAACCGGGAGCAGCAGATGGCGCTTGGGGGCGAGATCCTGGCGCAAACCCGGGCCGCTAAATTATTACGCCCGGGCGCGCGTGAGGACGATATTGCCACCGTTGCGGCGGGCATGCGCAAACTGCGCCCGGAAGGCTACCTTGCTGCCGCATGGATGCTGGCACATGACGATATTCACGGCTGGCTGAAGCGTTACGCCGGTGACTTTGAAGTCTGGTGCGGCGAGCAGGACGCCATTACCCAGCCTGAGCTGGTTCAGGGGCTGGCGCTACGTTACGGCATGCCGTTTACCGCGATTCCCCTGGCCGGGCACGCCAGCTATCTCGATAACGACGCGTTTTTTAATCAACAGCTTTTACGTATCAACGAAGAGGTGCGCGATGAATGCACAAATTGACGGGCGCGTAGCGGTAGTCACCGGCGGTTCTTCTGGCATTGGTTTTGAAACACTGCGCTTGCTGCTGGGCGAGGGGGCAAAAGTGGCGTTCTGTGGCCGCGACCCGGACCGGCTTGCCAGCGCGCATGCGTCGCTGCAAAACGAATTCCCTGATGGCGAGATTTTCTCTCACCGCTGCGACGTGCTGGATGCAGACCAGGTTCAGACCTTTGCCCAGGCCGTTAAGTCCCGCTTTGGCGGGACAGACTTGCTGATTAATAACGCCGGACAGGGGTATGTGGCGCACTTCAATGACACCCCGCGCGAGGCCTGGCTGCATGAAGCCGAACTGAAACTGTTTGGGGTGATTAACCCCGTACAGGCTTTTCAGCTGCAGCTGGAGCAATCGGATATTGCCTCCATTACCTGCGTGAACTCGCTGCTGGCGCTGCAGCCAGAGGAACACATGATTGCCACCTCCGCAGCACGTGCCGCGCTGCTCAATATGACGCTCACGCTCTCGAAAGAGCTGGTGAGTAAGGGTATCCGCGTGAATTCCATTTTGCTTGGCATGGTGGAATCCGGCCAGTGGCGGCGTCGCTTTGAGAACCGGGCGGATAAAAGTCAGAGTTGGCCGCAGTGGACGGCGGATATCGCCCGCAAACGCGGCATTCCGATGGCGCGTCTCGGTAAGCCGCAGGAGCCTGCGCAGGCTCTGCTGTTCCTCGCGTCGCCGCTGGCTTCGTTTACCACCGGTGCGGCGCTGGACGTTTCCGGCGGCTTCTGCCGTCATCTGTAAGGACACATCATGAAAAAAATCATGTTAATCGGCTACGGTGCCATGGCGCAGGCGGTCATTGAGCGCCTGCCCGAGCAGGTTGCCATCGGCTGGATCGTGGCGCGCGAGACGCATCATGCTGCTATCCGCCAGCAGTTTGGCGATGCGGTGGTGGCACTGACCTCGCCCGCATTATGTACGGATACTCCCGATCTGGTGCTGGAATGTGCCAGCCAGCAGGCGGTAGCGCAGTACGGGGAAGCGATTTTACGCCGTGGATGGCATCTGGCGGTGATCTCCACCGGCGCGCTGGCAGACAGCGCGCTGGAACAGCGTCTGCTTAACGCAGGCGGAAAGCTGACGCTGCTCTCCGGGGCGGTGGCGGGCATTGATGGCCTGGCGGCGGCAAAAGAGGGCGGGCTTGAGAAGGTGACCTACCAGTCGCGTAAAAGCCCGGCCAGCTGGCGCGGCAGCTATGCCGAGCAGCTTATCGATCTTAACGCCGTGTCCGAGGCGCAGATCTTCTTTGAAGGCAGCGCACGCGAAGCGGCACGACTGTTTCCGGCCAACGCCAACGTGGCGGCGACCGTGGCACTTGGCGGCGTGGGGATGGATGACACCCGCGTGCAACTGATGGTCGACCCGGCCACTCAACGCAATACCCACACGCTGCACGTCGAAGGGATGTTTGGCGAGTTCCATCTGGAGCTGAGCGGGCTACCGCTTGCCAGCAACCCCAAAACCTCCACCCTGGCGGCACTCAGCGCGGTTCGCGCCTGCCGTGAACTGACGCAGCGCTGAGGAGCGACGATGGACGATCTTAACATTTTCATTGGCGGCAACTGGCGGCGTGGCGGCGGTAACCTGATGCAGAGCCATTTCCCGGCAGACGGTGCGGTAAACGCCACGCTCCACGCGGCAAGCCTGGACGATCTGCAGGAGGCGATCGACGCCGGAGAGCGCGCGTGGCGCGATCCTGCCTGGCGTAACAGCCTGCCGCATGTGCGAGCGAAGATCCTGCATAAGGTGGCAGATCTGATCGAAACCCGCGTCGACGAACTGGCCCGCATGCAGAGTCGCGACAACGGTAAACCGCTGGCGGAAGCGCGGGGGCTGGTGATGAGCGCGGCAGGCACGGCGCGTTATTTTGCCGCCGCCTGCGAGCTGCTGGAAGGTGAACTGCCGACACCACGCCAGCCTGATGTGCTTACCCTCAGCCGATATGAACCGCTCGGCGTGGTGGCAGCTATCACGCCCTGGAATTCCCCCATTGCCAGCGAAATGCAGAAAGTGGCGCCGGCCATTGCTGCCGGTAACGCGGTGGTTCTCAAACCAGCCGAAGCCACCCCGCTGATGGCGCTGGAGCTGGCGCGTATTTTTGAGCAGGCAGGCTTACCCGCCGGGCTGCTGAGCGTGCTGCCGGGCAAAGGCTCGGTGATTGGCGATGCGCTGGCGCGTCACCCGAAAGTGCGAAAAATCTCCTTTACCGGTGGCACCACCACGGGCCGTCATCTGGCGCACGTGGCGGCGGAAAAATTGATCCCGGCCTCGCTGGAACTGGGCGGTAAATCCCCGACCATCGTGCTGGAGGATGCCGACGTTGAGCTGGCTGCGCGCGGGATCTGCTACGGCATTTTCAGCTCGGCAGGTCAGGCCTGTATTGCCGGTTCGCGGCTCTTTATCCATGAGCGCCTTTACGCCCCACTGATGGCGAGGCTGCTCGAGTTAACGCGCGGCCTGCGGGTCGGGCATCCCTTTACCGACGGCATCCATGTGGGACCGCTGATTAACGACGCGCACCGCAAGAGCGTGCAGGCTTACGTTGAACTGGCAAAGCGTGAAGGGGGCCGCGTGCTGTGTGGCGGGGAGATCTCTGCCGATCCACTGCTGGCAAACGGCAGTTACTTCCAGCCCACCATCATCGAAGGCCTGACCAACAGCGCGCGCGCCTGTCAGGAGGAGATCTTCGGCCCGGTGCTGGTGGCGATGCCCTTTAGCGATGAAGCCGCGTTGATCCGTGAGGCGAATGACTCCGTTTATGGCCTTGCCGCCGGGATCTGGACGCGGGATACCGGGCGCGCCCTGCGCCTGAGCGAGCAGCTTGAAGCGGGCACGGTGTGGATAAACACCTACAAAGTGTTTGCAATTTCGACCCCGTTCGGGGGCTTTAAAGAGAGCGGTCTGGGCCGCGAAAAGGGCATTCAGGGGCTGAAAGCCTGGATGCAGCAAAAGAGCATTTATCTGGCGACGGGTAACAGCGTCAACCACTGGTGCGACTGAGAAAGGGTGAGTAATGAGCGAAATGATAACCGTCGGCGACGCCATCGCCAGAACGCTGGAGCAGTATCAGGTTGAGGCCATCTACGGCGTCATCTCCATCCACAATTTACCCATCGCCGATGCGGTAGGGCAGCGCGGGAATATTCGCTTTGTACCCGCACGTGGCGAAGCGGGGTCGGTCACCATGGCCGATGCCCACGGCCGTTTTTCCGGGCTCGGTGTGGCGCTGACCAGTACCGGCGCCGGGGCGGGTAACGCCGTCGGCGCGCTGGTGGAAGCCATGAATGCCTGTACGCCGCTGCTGCACATCACCGGTCAGGTGGAAAAAGCCTGGCTGGATGCCGACACCGGCTTTATCCACGAAACCCGCGACCAGCTGACCTTCCTGAAGGCCAGCTCAAAACGGGCATACCGCATCAGCAACGCAAACCAGGCGATAGCGATCCTTCACAAGGCCATTCAGGAGGCGCAAACTCCGCCGTGCGGGCCGGTTTCCGTGGAGATCCCGATTGATATTCAGGGGGCGAAAATCCCCGTGTCGCTGATCACCGCTCCGGTGAAACCCACGTCGGTTTCCGCAGTTGATACGACAGTGGTCGACACGCTGTGGGCGCAGCTTAAACAGGCCAGACAGCCGCTGCTGTGGCTGGGGGGCGGAGCACTTGGTAGCGCTGATGCGGTAAAAAAACTGGCGGATGCGGGAGTGACGGTTATCTCCAGCACCCACGCGCGCGGCGTGCTGCCGGACAGCCATCGCGCCAGCCTGCGGGCGTTTCATAACTCGCCGTCAGTTGAGGCGTTGATCGCCCAGTGCGACTTTACGCTGGTCGCCGGCTCACGTCTGCGCAGCAACGAAACCCGCTCGTGGACGCTTGAATTACCGCATCCCCGCGTCCAGATTGATATCGACCCCGCGGCGGCGAGCCGCAACTATCTGATGGACACAACCCTTGTGGCGGACTGCGCGGCGCTGTTAACCGCGCTGGCAGCTAAAGCGCAGGGGCGTGAATGGGGCGATGCACAGTGGGATACACAGGTGCAGCATGCGCTGGCGAAAGCCGTTGCGGGACTGCGTGAGCAGTGCGGTGCTTATGCGAAGCTCAACGACGCCATTGAGAACGCGCTGCCGCAAGATGGCCTGCTGGTTCGTGATATCACCGTTTCCGGAAGCCTGTGGGGGAGCCGTTTGTTCCGCGCCAACGGACCGCTGATGAACATTCACTCGCTGGCAGGCGCCATCGGCATGGGGCTACCGATGGCGATTGGCACGGCGATTGCCAACCCGCAACGCAAAGTGGTGGGGCTGGTGGGCGATGGTGGCGTAAGCCTGAATCTGGGCGAGATGGCAACGCTGGCGCAGGAGAAGGCCAACGTGACGCTGCTGGTGATGAATGACGGCGGTTACGGCGTCATGCGCGGCATTCAGGATAAGTATTTCGGCGGGCGTCAGTATTATAACGAGCTGCATACCCCGGACTTTACGCAGCTGGCGCATGCGATGGGGTTACAGGCGTGGAGCGTCGAACGGGCGGAGGATTTTGACGCGGTGATGACCGAAGCGCTTGCCATGCCAGGACCGTCGGTAGTGGAAGTGCGGATGGGACAGATTGGCGCGCTGAAGTTTGCCGGGCCGCCGCAGAAGACGTTGTACTAAGCGTGTTTACCCTCACTTCCGCCCTCTCCCTTAGGGAGAAGGGCGGGTGAGGGGCTTAATCAGAACACGTTAAACGGGTATTCCACGTACGCGCGGATCTCATCCCCGCCCACGTTATAGTCGCTGGCGTTGCTGGACACGCGCAGGACGGAGTAACGGAGTTTCAGTTTCAGATCTTTAGCCGGGCCGTCCTGCACCTGATACTGGATCTGGTTAAACCACTCATGCTCTTTACCGTTGCTGGTTTCAGAGGTCTTGATGTTGTCGCCACGCACGTAAGCTGTGGTCCAGCTCAGGCCCGGTAAACCCAGACCGCCGAAGTCCAGTGCGTAAGAAGCCTGCCATGAGCGCTCATCTTCGCCGTTGAAATCAGACCAGTAAGAGTTCGCCAGCCAGATGGTATTGCCGCCGTCACCTACGCCACCCTGATCGCGATAGCTGCCATAGTGATAGCCGGTGCTGCCGCTGCTCTGCTGATACGCCACCTTGAAGGTATGAATATCCCAGATGTAGCTTGCCGCCAGGCTCCAGATGCTATTGCTGCGTCCGGTATCAAGGCTGTCTGCGTAGCGCTGATCCAGGCGTGAGTTATAGCCGTTGAAATCGAGCACCAGCTGTTGCCCGGTGCTGAACGGCTGTTTGAAGTTCATTCCCAGGTACTGCTTGTTCATCACCTCTTCCACATGAGAGGCATACAGCGCACCGCTGAACTGGTCGTTGAACTGGTAGCTCGCACCGCCGAAGGAGAGGCTCTTCAGGCCGCTGTCGTGGCGGTCGTCACTTTTGCGCTGCTCATCGGTGAAGTAACCGGCGTTCACTTCCAGACCCGCGATCTCTTTTGAGGTCAGCATGGTGCCGGTAAAGCTTTCAAACAGCAGACGGGAATTGTCGGCATTCACAATCGGTAATTCCGGACGCTGGTTACCGTAGCTCAGCACGGTATTGGAGATACGCATTTTTGCTGTGGCGCCAAATTTCGCCAGATCGGATTTAGCCCGGCCATCGTCTTCCTGTTTAAAGAAGTCAATGCCGCCCGCGCCGCTTTTTCCACGACCGCCGTCCAGACGCACGCCATACTGGGCAATGCCGTCCACACCAAAGCCAACCAGCCCTTCGGTATAGCCGGATTCAAACGTGGCAACGATACCCTGACCCCATTCGGCTTTGTCCTGCTGGCCCTGATGATAATCACGGCTGATATACGCATTGCGTAAAAACAGATCTAAATGGCTGTCATCAACAAAGCCTTTGCTGTCGGATTGCTGGCTTGCAACGGCGGGTAATGCGGCGAATAAACTTAACGCAATTAATGATAATTCTTTTTTCACGGAGGGAACGTCTCTGTCTTAATATTGTAAATTGAATTACTGCGAGCTCGATAATTACCCGAATGGTAAATGATTGCAATAATTATGTGACGAGACGTTTCAGGGCAATAAGCCAGTGTTTGCGCGGCTTAGAAAGGTACTAAAGTGCTATTACCGATATGTGCGGTTAAATTAACAATTCATGCGAAATAAAAAGGAGGCAAATATGCCTCCTTTCGAATTATTTAATTCCGTCTGCGGCCATACGGTCGCGAATATGCTGTGCGCGCTCTTCTGACGCCGGGTGGTCATCAAACATAGAGCTCTGGCGACCGGCTTCCAGTTTGGCCAGTTTTTCGAAGCTGGTGGCTAAACCTGATGGATTAATGCCGCGTTTGCGCAACAGATCGTAGGAGTAGTCATCCGCTTCGGATTCCTGACGCTGCGAGAACTGAGAGTTAACCAGCTTTTCACCCACATCGCCAAGCTGCGACTGTGACAGGCTGCCGACGATACCGCCCGTAGACGCCGCCGCGGCGCGGATGGCGTTAGTGCCTAACGCAACCTGCATGCCTTTCTTCACGTGGCCAAGTGCAACGTGGCCCATTTCATGGCCGATAACCGCTTCAACTTCGTTGTCGGTCATCATATCCATCAGCCCGCTGTAAACGCGGATGCAGCCGTTCGCCATCGCGAAGGCGTTTACATCTTTGGCCATGTACACCTTATAGTTCACCGGCTGGCCATTAATGTTATCACCCAGCGCGGATGCTATCTTATTCAGACGCTGCGTGTAGGTACTATTGGCCGGGGCAAGCGTGGCTTTTCCGTCCATATCTTTACAGGCCTGGTCGCTCAGCGCTTTAACCTGTGCGTCGCTCAGGGAGTAGGCCTGAAAGGCTTCTGCGCCTGAGGACATCAGGCCGTTAGAATCCATATTCTGACAGCCGCTCAGCAGGAGCGTTGTACCCAGGGCCAGCACTATTGCACGCATTTTCATGATGTCGCTTCCGTACTCGTTAATCTGAATAAAATCTGAAAAGTGCACCGGCAACGAAGCCGGGGTCGGGCTAAGTATAAGGAATATCTACGGGGCCGGGCGAGCAGATTGCGCAACATGCGAGCATGATCCAGAGATTTCTTAAGCTGCAAAAGAATGCTCCATGTACATGACATGCCGCTTGGGTTACATTGTTGGCACTTTTTTCCGGCGTAGCCCAAAACGCGCTGTCGTCAAGGGCATGGCCTTTAACAGTCCGATCTGGAGTTAAAATGTCCTCACGTAAAGAGCTTGCTAATGCTATTCGTGCGCTGAGCATGGACGCAGTACAGAAAGCCAAATCCGGCCACCCGGGCGCCCCAATGGGTATGGCTGATATCGCCGAAGTCCTGTGGCGCGATTTCCTGAACCACAACCCGCAGAACCCTTCCTGGGCTGACCGCGACCGTTTCGTGCTGTCTAATGGCCACGGCTCAATGCTGATCTATAGCCTGCTGCACCTCACTGGCTACGATCTGCCAATTGAAGAGCTGAAAAACTTCCGCCAACTGCACTCCAAAACGCCAGGTCACCCGGAAGTGGGTTACACCGCAGGTGTAGAAACCACCACCGGCCCGCTGGGTCAGGGTATTGCTAACGCGGTGGGTATGGCGATTGCCGAGAAAACCCTGGCCGCGCAGTTCAACCGTCCAGGTCATGACATTGTTGACCACTTCACCTACGCATTCATGGGCGACGGCTGCATGATGGAAGGCATTTCTCACGAAGTGTGCTCCCTGGCAGGTACCCTGAAGCTGGGCAAACTGGTTGCGTTCTATGACGACAACGGCATCTCCATCGACGGTCACGTTGAAGGCTGGTTCACTGACGACACCGCGAAGCGTTTCGAAGCTTACGGCTGGCACGTTGTGCGTGGCGTTGACGGTCACGATGCTGACTCGATTAAACGTGCAGTAGAAGAAGCGCGCGCTGTGACGGACAAGCCGTCACTGCTGATGTGCAAAACCATCATTGGTTTCGGTTCTCCGAACAAAGCGGGTACCCACGATTCCCACGGTGCGCCACTGGGCGACGCGGAAATTGCTCTGACGCGCGAAGCGCTGGGCTGGAAATATCCTGCTTTCGAAATCCCATCTGAAATTTACGCGCAGTGGGATGCTAAAGAAGTGGGTCAGGCGAAAGAATCCGCATGGAACGAGAAGTTCGCTGCCTATGCGAAAGCCTTCCCACAGGAAGCGGCTGAATTTACCCGTCGTATGAAGGGTGACATGCCGTCTGACTTCGACGCCAAAGCGAACGAGTTCATTGCTAAACTGCAGGCGAACCCATCCAAAATCGCCAGCCGTAAAGCCTCTCAGAATGCGATTGAAGCGTTCGGTCCGCTTCTGCCAGAATTCCTGGGCGGCTCCGCTGACCTGGCGCCATCTAACCTGACAATCTGGTCTGGTTCTAAAGCAATCAACGAAGACACTGCCGGTAACTACATCCACTACGGTGTGCGTGAATTCGGTATGACCGCGATTGCGAACGGTATCTCCCTGCACGGTGGTTTCCTGCCGTACACCTCTACCTTCCTGATGTTTGTCGAGTACGCGCGTAACGCCGTGCGTATGGCTGCGCTGATGAAACAGCGTCAGGTGATGGTCTACACCCACGACTCCATCGGTCTGGGCGAAGATGGTCCAACTCACCAGCCGGTAGAGCAGGTGGCTTCCCTGCGCGTGACGCCAAACATGAGCACATGGCGTCCATGTGACCAGGTTGAGTCTGCCGTGGCGTGGAAATACGGTGTTGAGCGTCAGGACGGTCCAACCGCACTGATCCTCTCCCGTCAGAACCTGGCACAGCAGGAACGTACTCCAGAGCAGCTGGCGAACATCGCCCGTGGTGGTTACGTGCTGAAAGATTGCGCGGGTCAGCCAGAGCTGATCTTCATCGCGACCGGTTCTGAAGTTGAGCTGGCTGTTGCCGCATGGGAAAAACTGTCTGCCGAAGGCGTTAAAGCGCGCGTGGTTTCCATGCCGTCTACCGATGCGTTCGACAAGCAGGATGCCGCCTACCGCGAATCCGTACTGCCTAAAGCCGTTACCGCGCGCGTGGCAGTAGAAGCAGGTATCGCTGACTACTGGTTCAAATATGTGGGCCTGAACGGCGCAATCGTCGGCATGACCACCTTTGGTGAATCTGCTCCGGCAGAGCTGCTCTTCGAAGAGTTCGGCTTCACCGTTGAAAACGTTGTCGCGAAAGCAAAAGAACTGCTGTAATCGTTTGTAGGGGAGGGGCGCGAGCCCCTGTCCGTGCTCTCGCTGAGAAGAGGGCGCAAACACACCCTAAACGGTAACCTTTGGGTTACCGTTTTGTTTTTTTCACGCTATCCGCCTTATATGTCCACTATTCCTCAAACATGTAACGTTCCTGTGAATTATTCCATCCAAAATGTGACGCAAGTCATATAGCGCGCTTATTGCTCTGGACAGACATTCCTTTTATTCCCTGATTCGCTTATTCTAGCTGAAGCGTTTCAGTCGATTAAATGTTCGACAATTGACCAATCAATCGCAGTTTGTGACAGCAAGGATTCCCCTTCGGGCGTAGCTGGATTACTCTTTCAGCCACCTCAAACTCAGGGATAGCTTTGCAGGAGATCTATGACCGTACGCGTAGCGATTAATGGCTTCGGTCGCATCGGGCGTAACGTGGTTCGTGCTTTATATGAATCCGGGCGTCGGGCGGAAATAACCGTGGTGGCTATCAACGAACTGGCGGATGCTGCGGGCATGGCGCATTTGTTGAAATATGACACCAGCCACGGACGCTTTGCCTGGGATGTTCGCCAGGAAAGAGATCAGCTGTTTGTCGGCGACGATGCCATCCGCGTGCTGCATGAGAGCAGTATTGCCGGGCTACCGTGGCGTGAACTGGGTGTGGATATCGTACTTGACTGTACTGGCGTATACGGTAACCGCGAGCATGGCGAAGCGCATCTGACAGCAGGTGCGAAAAAAGTCCTGTTTTCCCATCCTGGCAGCAACGACCTCGACGCGACCGTCGTATTTGGCGTGAATCAGCATGAGCTGCAAGCCGAACACCGCATTGTTTCCAACGCCTCCTGCACCACCAACTGCATTATTCCGGTCATCAAACTGTTAGACGATGCGTATGGCATTGAATCCGGCACCGTAACCACGATTCATTCAGCGATGCACGATCAGCAGGTGATTGACGCCTATCATCCGGACTTACGACGCACGCGAGCCGCGAGCCAGTCAATCATTCCGGTGGACACAAAACTGGCGGCAGGTATCACCCGTTTTTTCCCGCAGTTTAATGATCGTTTTGAAGCAATTGCCGTACGTGTACCGACGATTAACGTCACCGCAATTGACCTGAGCGTGACGGTGAAAAAACCGGTAAAAGCCTGTGAAGTCAACCTGTTGCTGCAAAAAGCGGCACAGGGGGCATTTCATGGTATAGTTGACTATACGGAATTACCGTTGGTCTCAGTAGATTTTAACCACGACCCGCACAGCGCCATTGTCGATGGCACTCAAACGCGCGTCAGTGGCGCACACCTTATCAAGACGCTGGTCTGGTGTGATAACGAATGGGGCTTTGCTAACCGAATGCTCGACACCACGTTAGCAATGGCCGCTCAAGGTTTCAGGTAAGACGCATCGTGCGTCTGCAAAACTTTAAGAATCAACGAGAGGATTCACCATGTCTGTAATTAAGATGACCGATCTGGATCTGGCTGGTAAACGCGTTTTCATCCGTGCTGATCTGAACGTACCGGTTAAAGATGGCAAAGTGACCAGCGACGCGCGTATCCGTGCATCTCTGCCAACCATCGAACTGGCTCTGAAGCAGGGCGCTAAAGTGATGGTGACCTCCCACCTGGGTCGTCCAACTGAAGGCGAGTACAATGAAGAGTTCTCTCTGCTGCCAGTTGTTAATTACCTGAAAGACAAACTGTCCAACCCGGTTCGCCTGGTAAAAGATTACCTGGACGGCGTAGACATCGCTGCCGGTGAACTGGTTGTTCTGGAAAACGTTCGCTTCAACAAAGGCGAAAAGAAAGACGACGAAGCGCTGTCCAAAAAATACGCTGCTCTGTGTGACGTATTCGTGATGGACGCCTTCGGTACTGCTCACCGTGCGCAGGCTTCAACCCACGGTATCGGTAAATTCGCAGACGTCGCGTGTGCCGGTCCTCTGCTGGCTGCTGAGCTGGACGCACTGGGTAAAGCACTGAAAGAACCTGCTCGTCCAATGGTTGCAATCGTTGGTGGTTCTAAAGTTTCTACCAAACTGACCGTACTGGATTCCCTGTCTAAAATCGCTGACCAGCTGATCGTTGGCGGTGGTATCGCGAACACCTTCGTGGCGGCACAAGGCCATAACGTCGGTAAGTCCCTGTACGAAGCGGATCTGGTTGACGAAGCAAAACGTCTGCTGACCACCTGCGATATCCCGGTTCCAACGGATGTTCGCGTCGCGACTGAGTTCTCTGAAACAGCGACTGCGACCCTGAAATCTGTTAACGACATCAAAGATGATGAGCAGATTCTGGACCTGGGCGACGTTTCTGCACAGAAACTGGCTGAAATCCTGAAAAACGCAAAAACTATCCTGTGGAATGGTCCTGTTGGCGTGTTCGAATTCCCGAACTTCCGCAAAGGTACTGAAATCGTTGCTA
Source organism: Enterobacter sp. RCC_40 (assembly GCF_041360735.1). NCBI lineage: Bacteria > Pseudomonadati > Pseudomonadota > Gammaproteobacteria > Enterobacterales > Enterobacteriaceae > Enterobacter > Enterobacter sp. RCC_40. The sequence goes on along the minus strand of NZ_JBFUPR010000004.1, from coordinate 109,134 downwards.
ACGCTATCGCAGACAGCGAAGCGTTCTCTATCGCAGGCGGCGGTGATACGCTGGCAGCAATCGACCTGTTCGGTATTTCTGACAAGATCTCCTACATCTCCACTGGTGGCGGCGCATTCCTCGAGTTCGTGGAAGGCAAAGTACTGCCAGCAGTAGCAATGCTCGAAGAGCGCGCTAAGAAGTAAGCCATTCAAGGGCAGGGAAACCTGCCCAATTTTCAGCGCGCTTTAAGAGCTCGCACCTTTTCTAACGGCCGAAGATACAGGACTAAGCAACATGTCTAAAATTTTTGATTTCGTAAAACCTGGCGTGATCACTGGTGATGACGTTCAGAAAGTGTTCCAGGTAGCTAAAGAAAACAACTTCGCTCTGCCAGCAGTTAACTGCGTTGGTACCGACTCCATTAACGCCGTACTGGAAGCTGCTGCAAAAGTTAAAGCACCGGTTATCGTTCAGTTCTCTAACGGTGGCGCAGCATTCATCGCTGGTAAAGGCGTGAAAACTGACGTTCCTCAGGGCGCGGCAATCCTGGGTGCAATCTCTGGTGCGCACCATGTACACCAGATGGCTGAACACTACGGTGTTCCGGTTATCCTGCACACTGACCACTGCGCGAAGAAACTGCTGCCGTGGATCGACGGTCTGCTGGACGCGGGTGAAAAACACTTCGCAGCGACCGGTAAGCCACTGTTCTCTTCTCACATGATCGACCTGTCTGAAGAGTCCCTGCACGAAAACATCGAAATCTGCTCTAAGTACCTGGCGCGCATGGCCAAAATGGACATGACCCTGGAAATCGAACTGGGATGCACCGGTGGTGAAGAAGACGGCGTGGACAACAGCCACATGGACGCTTCTGCACTGTACACCCAGCCAGAAGACGTTGATTACGCTTACACCGAGCTGAGCAAAATCAGCCCACGCTTCACCATCGCAGCGTCCTTCGGTAACGTACACGGCGTTTACAAACCAGGTAACGTGGTTCTGACCCCAACTATCCTGCGTGATTCTCAGGAATACGTTTCTAAGAAACACAACCTGCCGCACAACAGCCTGAACTTCGTCTTCCACGGCGGTTCCGGTTCTTCTGCTCAGGAAATCAAAGACTCCGTAAGCTACGGCGTAGTGAAAATGAACATCGATACCGACACCCAGTGGGCAACATGGGACGGTATCCTGCAGTACTACAAAACGAACGAAGCTTACCTGCAGGGCCAGCTGGGCAACCCGAAAGGCGAAGACCAGCCGAACAAGAAATACTACGATCCACGTGTATGGCTGCGTGCTGCGCAGACTTCCATGGTGGCGCGTCTGGAGCAGGCTTTCAAAGAACTGAACGCGGTTGACGTTCTGTAATTTAAGCAGCTCATAGCATCAGAAGGCCCGCGAATGCGGGCCTTTTTTTATGCTTTTTCAATGGACTGCCCGGCCCGTTTATGTGATCTATTTGGCAAAACCGGTCCTTTTTGTTTACCCTTTACTGACCTGCCTGTCTCCATGGGGGATGGATTTTGTGTTTTTGGGATAACAAAAGGAAGACTAAATGGAACAACTCGATGTTGTAGACAGCATCAATAATGCCGGTAACTGGCTGGTGCGCAACCAGGCGCTGCTGCTGAGCTATGCCGTTAACATCGTCGCGGCGATTGCCATCATCATCGTCGGGATGATCGTGGCACGTATCGTATCAAACGCCGTAAACCGCGTGATGCTGGCGCGTCACATTGACGCCACTGTGGCTGACTTCCTCTCTGCACTGGTGCGCTACGGTATTATTGCCTTTACGCTGATTGCTGCACTGGGGCGTGTTGGCGTACAGACTGCCTCGGTGATTGCTGTTCTCGGTGCCGCCGGTCTGGCCATTGGTCTGGCGCTGCAGGGGTCGCTCTCGAACCTGGCTGCGGGTGTGTTGCTGGTAACCTTCCGTCCGTTCCGCTCTGGCGAGTACGTTGACCTGGGCGGTATTGCCGGCACCGTACTGCAGGTGCAGATTTTCTCAACCACCCTGCGAACTGTTGATGGCCGTATCGTGGTGGTACCGAACGGGAAAATCATCGCGGGCAACATCATTAACTTTTCCCGCGAGCCGGTGCGTCGTAACGAGCTGATTATCAGCGTGGCGTATGATTCTGATATCGATCAGGTGAAATCGCTGATCGCCAATATCATTGCCTCCGACGATCGTATTCTGAAAGATAAAGAGCAGACCGTTCGCCTGAACGAGTTGGGGGCATCGTCCATCAACTTTGTTGTGCGCATCTGGAGCAAAAGCAGCGATCTGCAAAACGTTTACTGGGATGTTCTGGAACGTATCAAACGTGATTTTGATGCCAACGGGATCAGCTTCCCGTATCCACAGATGGACGTGAACCTTAAACGCGAGAAAGAAGCCGAGTAATCCTCTTCCTCAGGAGGCCCGGTGAGCGGCAACGCCACCGGGCCTTTTTATTAGCAATACTAATCACCAATTAATATTATCAATTTCCTCTAATAAGATTCTCGCAGTATAGTCAGCTCCCAGGACAACTTGCTGAGAATTTATTCATGTTATCTTATTATTTTCAAGGTCTTGCATTAGGTGCGGCCATGATCCTTCCCCTTGGCCCGCAGAACGCGTTCGTGATGAACCAGGGCATTCGCCGTCAGTATCATCTTATGATTGCCCTACTGTGCGCGGTGAGCGATTTGCTGCTGATCTGCGCCGGAATCTTTGGCGGCAGTGCGCTGCTGATGCAGTCTCCCTGGCTGCTGGCGCTGGTGACCTGGGGTGGGGTAGCGTTCCTGCTGTGGTATGGGTTTGGGGCGCTGAAAACGGCAATGAGCAGCAATCTCGAACTGGCGAGCGCCGAGGTCATGAAGCAGGGCCGCTGGAAGATTATCGTTACCATGCTGGCGGTCACCTGGCTCAACCCGCACGTTTATCTGGATACCTTTGTGGTGCTGGGCAGCCTGGGTGGGCAGCTCGACGTTGAGCCGAAACGCTGGTTTGCCCTGGGTACCGTCAGCGCCTCATTCCTGTGGTTCTTCGGTCTCGCGATTCTGGCGGCATGGCTGGCCCCGCGTCTGCGTACCGCTAAAGCCCAGCGGATCATCAATACGCTGGTGGGCGTGGTGATGTGGTTTATTGCCTTTCAGCTGGCAAAAGAGGGGATTCATCATGTTCAGGAATTGCTCAACTAAGCGTTGTCTTATGGACAACTGAGCGAGAGCCGCTAAGCTTGCTGGCATGCGCCCTGTTGTTGGGCACTCTTCGCAACATGGAGGAATGACAGTGAAGTTTAAAGTGATGGCCCTGGCGGCATTAGTGAGTTTAGGTGCGGTGTCGGTGCAGGCAAGTGAATTGCCTGATGGCCCGCACATCGTCACTTCAGGCACCGCAAGCGTGGATGCGGTACCCGATGTTGCAACGCTGGCAATTGAAGTGAACGTGGCCGCGAAAGATGCCGCTTCTGCCAAGAAGCAGGCTGACGATCGTGTTGCGCAATATCTCTCTTTCCTGGAGCAGAACGGTGTCGCTAAAAAAGACATCAGCTCTGCCAACCTGCGTACCCAGCCTGATTACGACTACCAGAACGGTAAAAGCATCCTGAAAGGCTACCGTGCCGTGCGCACCGTTGAAGTGACCGTGCGTCAGCTCGATAAACTGAACTCGCTGCTGGATGGCGCGCTGAAAGCGGGTCTGAACGAAATTCGTTCCGTCTCACTGGGCGTTGCGCAACCGGAAAAATACAAAGACCAGGCGCGTAAAGCCGCCATTGATGATGCAATCCATCAGGCGCAACGGCTGGCGTCCGGGTTCAACAGTAAGCTCGGTCCGGTATACAGCGTGCGTTACCACGTCTCAAATTATCAGCCAAGCCCGATGGTGCGGATGATGAAGGCCGACGCGGCACCGGTGTCTGCTCAGGAAACTTATGAGCAGCCGACGATTCAGTTCGACGATCAGGTTGATGTGGTATTCCAGCTGCAGCCGACCCAAAGTCAGCAGACTGAGCCGGCAAAAGCGCAGTAATCTGTCTTCACTTTCCCCCTCTCCCGTCAGGAGAGGGGGATTGTTCCTTAATCCTGTCTCAACACCTTATGCCCATACGCCAGCAGCGCGTCGGTGACGTTGCGCATCATGCGGCTTTCTGGCGCAAAACGGTGCCAGTAGAGCATCCGGCGCTGATACAGCCCCGGCGTTAAGTCAATCAGCTCACCGCTTTTCAACTCTTTCTCTATCTGCAGGTGCGGGATCATACAGCAGGTGGTGCCCTGACGTGCGAGCTGCACAAACGCTTCAGACGAGTTCACGATATGACATGGCACGCTGCCCGGCGGCAGATCGAAGTTTTGCTGCAGGAAGGCCTGATGCATATCGTCCAGATGGTCGAACGCCACCGCAGGGGCTTTCAGCAGCGCGGCGCGGGTGACGCCGTTCGGGAAGTAGCGCTCGGCAAACGCTTTTGAGCCGACAAACAGGTAGTCCAGTGCGCCCAACTGATCGACAAGACAGCTCGGCAGCGCCTGAGGCTGGATACTGACCGCCCCAACCACTTCACCGCGACGCAGGCGCTCCTGCGTACGGGTTTCATCTTCAACCTGCAGATTCAGGCGAATCGGGGAGTCTGCTAATACCGGCGCAAGGGCTGGCAACAGCCAGGTTGCCAGACTGTCGGCGTTCACCGCCAGCGAGAGCAGCAGCGGCGTTGAGCCGGTCTGTTCGTCACCCAGCCACTCATCTTCGAGCAGTTCAACCTGGCGCAGCAGGGCGAGGAGCTTTTGCCCTTGCTCCGTTGGACGCGGTGGAACGGTACGTACCAGCAGAGGCTGCCCGAACATGTTTTCCAGCTGTTTGATGCGTTGTGATACGGCGGACTGAGTGATACAAAGCTTTTGCGCTGCGCGCTCAAAACCGCGTTCACGAATAACTGCATCAAGTGCCTGTAGTGTTCTGTAGTCCGGACGTTTCATTGCTCTGGCTGACTCCTTAATTTTGCTTAATCTGCACTATGACACAATTTTCCCTTCGTGGCAGACGAAATCCACCCGACGTGTTCTATAATGCGGCCTACGTTTTCACACCACAGGCTAAACGATCATGACGCAGGATGAACTGAAAAAAGCAGTAGGATGGGCCGCTCTCCAGTATGTGCAACCGGGTACCATTGTCGGTGTTGGTACGGGCTCGACGGCGGCACACTTTATCGATGCGCTGGGCACGATGAAAGGGCAGATCGAGGGCGCAGTTTCCAGCTCCGACGCTTCCACGGAAAAGCTGAAAAGCCTTGGCATCACCGTTTTCGATCTGAATGAAGTTGACCGTCTTGGCATCTACGTTGATGGCGCGGATGAAATCAACGGCCATATGCAGATGATCAAAGGCGGCGGTGCGGCGCTGACGCGTGAAAAAATCATCGCCTCCGTGGCGGATAAATTCATCTGTATCGCCGATGCGTCAAAGCAGGTTGATATCCTGGGTAAATTCCCGCTGCCGGTAGAAGTGATCCCAATGGCGCGTAGCGCTGTGGCGCGTGAACTGGTGAGACTGGGTGGACGCCCGGAATATCGTCAGGGCGTCATCACTGATAACGGCAACGTGATCCTCGACGTTCACGGTCTGGAAATTCTCGACGCCATTGCGCTGGAAAATGCCATTAACGGTATTCCAGGCGTAGTGACTGTAGGGTTATTCGCCAACCGTGGCGCGGATGTCGCGCTGATCGGCACGGCAGATGGCGTGCAAACCATCGTAAAATGATCTGATGGGGGGAGCCCTCCCCCCGCTAAAAAAATTTTGAAAAGCTAAATTCGGTGACTTGTGTCACGCTTTTTACCTCTCGTTTGCCGATCCTGCCGCATTCGCAAATTTCTACAGCATTTTCCTCTGTCATTTTGCTCTGTATGACTTTTCTTCAGAGTGCCGACGCAAACGTTCATATTGCTGCAATAGTTTTTTTTGATATGTTGGCTACAGCGGATTTAAATCCAGCACAACATCAGTTCAGACAAAAACAGGGTCGGGTAAGGTAAATGGCAAAGGTATCACTGGAGAAAGACAAGATTAAATTCCTGCTGGTTGAGGGCGTGCATCAGAAAGCGCTTGATAGCCTTCGTGCAGCAGGTTACACCAACATCGAATTTCACAAAGGCGCGCTGGACACCGAAGAGCTGAAAGCGTCCATCCGTGATGCCCATTTCATTGGCCTGCGATCCCGTACCCAACTGACTGAAGACGTGATTGCCGCGGCGGAAAAGTTGGTTGCCATCGGCTGTTTCTGCATCGGTACCAACCAGGTTGATCTGAATGCCGCCGCAAAACGCGGTGTGCCTGTCTTTAACGCCCCGTTCTCCAACACCCGTTCCGTGGCGGAGTTAGTGATTGGCGAGCTGCTGCTGTTGCTGCGTGGTATTCCGGAAGCTAACGCCAAAGCGCACCGCGGCGTGTGGAACAAACTGGCTGCGGGTTCATACGAAGCCCGTGGTAAAAAACTCGGTATCATCGGCTATGGCCACATCGGTACTCAGCTGGGGATCCTGGCTGAATCCCTGGGGATGCATGTCTATTTTTATGATATCGAAAGCAAACTGCCGTTGGGCAACGCCACTCAGGTTCAACACCTCTCTGACCTGCTGAACATGAGCGACGTGGTCAGCCTGCACGTGCCGGAAAATGCGTCAACGAAAAACATGATGGGTGCTGAGGAACTGGCGCTGATGAAGCCAGGTTCACTGCTGATCAACGCCGCGCGCGGTACGGTTGTCGACATCCCGGCGCTGTGCGATGCGCTGAAGCGTAAGCATCTGGCGGGGGCGGCAATTGACGTCTTCCCGACTGAGCCTGCTACCAACAGCGATCCGTTCACCTCTCCGCTGTGCGAATTCGACAACGTGATCCTGACGCCGCACATCGGCGGCTCGACGCAGGAAGCGCAGGAAAATATCGGTCTGGAAGTCGCGGGCAAGCTGAGCAAATACTCCGACAACGGTTCTACGCTCTCTGCCGTGAACTTCCCGGAAGTGTCTCTGCCGTTGCACGGTGGCCGTCGTCTGCTGCACATCCATGAAAACCGTCCGGGCGTGCTGACTGCGATCAACCAGATCTTTGCCGAGCAGAGCGTCAACATTGCCGCGCAGTATCTGCAAACGAACTCTCAGATGGGTTACGTGGTGATTGATATTGAAGCGGACGAAGATGTAGCGGAAAAAGCGCTGCAGAGCATGAAGGCTATTCCGGGTACCATTCGCGCCCGTCTGCTGTACTGATTCTGTTTCTGTGAGCATAAAGCCGGGTCGCTACCCGGCTTTATTTTACCAGCGCCAGGTTTTGCCCGGCGTCACTACCGCAGGCAGCGGAATATCCCACTTCTCTACCGGCAAGGCTTCCACGCCCTGACAGTCATGTGCGTACCCCACAGGCTGTAAATGATACTGCTGCCAGTTTTGCAGCGTCCTGTCATAAAAACCGCCACCCATCCCTAAGCGCTGACCCTGCTCATCAAACGCCACCAGCGGCGTGATCAGTACATCCAGTTCTGAGAGGGGGAGGACGTCGCGGACGTCGAGTTTTGGTTCGGTGATTTTCAGACGATTCACCACCAGTTCGCTGTGCGGATGGTAGTGTAAAAACAGCAGATTTCCCTGGCTAAACGGATGCAGCACCGGCAGGTACACTCTTTTCCCGGCGCGCCACAGCTGTTCGATCAGCGGTTGAGTATCCAGTTCGCCATCAAACGAGAGGAACAGGGCGACGGTACGCGCCATCACAACAGGGGGATAGGCCATCATACGGGCTGCGCCTTGCTGGGCAAACTGTGCTTGCTGTTCGGGAGTTAACGCACGACGGCGTTGACGCATGAGCTGACGGATGTCCTGGCGTGAGGAAGAGACTTCAGGGAGTTGGGTCATGGTAGTCGGTAGAAGAAAAAGAGAGGGAATCTCCGAGATGCCGCCGCAGGCTGTAACCCTTGAACCCTTGGTTCAAGGTGAATGTGTCGTCATAGTTTTAAGGCTTCTCGGACGAACCGAGCATGCTCACCAACCATGGAGCGCCACATTCTTGTGGTATGAAATATCGGCTCAGGGGACTGGCCCGCTTGCGAACATCTCAGAGAAATTTTGTCTTCACAGTTACTCTACCATAGTCAACTGAGAAGTGTTATTCAAACTTTGGTCCCGGTCTTTCGGGATTGCGACCTTGATCAAGCAATGCCTGTTCAATGGTCTGCTGGAGCATTTTAATACGCTGCTCCATGCTTGCCGCGTAATCGCGGGTCTTCGCTTTTTCCTGAGTCAGTTCATAACTGATGTTCAACGCGGCGATGAAAACCAGCTGCTCAGTATTTGTGACTCTAGTGCGTTCTTTGAGATCTTGCAACCGCTGATTCAAATCGTCCGCAGCCTGATTCAAGGCATCCCTTTGTTCAGGCGGACAATTCACTCGCAGTGAACGGCCAAAAATCTGGAGATCGACGGGTTGTGCAGACATGCCACCTTCCTGCTGATTGACTGCGCTGCCTTCGCTTACTGCCCCGGGGGCTGCGAAGGGGCGACACTATAGCTACCCTGATGTGAAGATACAAGCCCTTTTCTGGTATCACCAGGGTCCAAAGTGGTAGCATATCATGAATATTCCTCCCAACGATGACGAATGCGCATGTCTATACAGAACGAAATGCCTGGTTACAAGGATTTAAACCAGTTACTGAACCAGCAGGGAGTCGGTTTAACCTCTGCGGAAATGCACGGTCTGATCAGTGGCATGCTGTGCGGCGGAAACAGCGACAGCTCATGGCAGCCGCTGATCCACGACCTGACGAACGAAGGGCTGGCGTTTGGTCACGAGCTGGCGGAAGCCGTGCGTAAAATGCACTCCGCGATCAGCGATTCGCTGGAAGACGATGGCTTCCTTTTTCAGCTTTATCTGCCTGAAGGCGATGACGTCAGCGTCTTCGATCGTGCCGATGCGCTCGCAGGTTGGGTTAACCACTACCTGTTGGGGCTGGGCGTCACGCAGCCGAAACTCGATAAAGTGACCGGCGAAGCGGGTGAGGCGATCGACGATCTGCGTAACATTGCGCAGTTGGGCTACGATGAAGACGAAGACCAGGAAGAGCTGGAAATGTCTCTCGAAGAGATCATCGAATACGTTCGCGTTGCTGCTTTGCTGTGCCACGACCACTTTACGCGTTCGCAGCCGACCGCGCCGGAAGTCCGCAAGCCAACCTTACATTAAGAAAAATAACGCACAGGAGGGTGTCATGGTTATCTCAAATCAAGAGTATTCGCGCCGTCGTCAGGCGCTGCTGGCCAATATGCAGCCGGGCAGCGCCGCGCTGATTTTTGCTGCGCCAGAAGTGACGCGCAGCGCCGACAGCGAATACCCCTATCGCCAGAGCAGCGATTTCTGGTACTTCACCGGCTTCAACGAGCCGGAAGCGGTACTGGTGCTGATTAAGAGTAATGACACCCACAACCACAGCGTGATTTTTAACCGCGTTCGCGATCTCACAGCCGAAATCTGGTTTGGCCGCCGCTTAGGGCAAGAGGCTGCGCCAGAGAAGCTGGGGGTGGATCGGGCGCTGGCATTCAGTGAGATCAACCAGCAGCTCTATCAACTGCTCAATGGCCTGGATGTGCTTTACCACGCGCAGGGCGAGTATGCGTATGCCGATGAGATTGTCTTTACCGCTCTGGATAAGCTGCGCAAAGGTTCGAGGCAGAATCTGTCCGCCCCGGCCACCCTGACGGACTGGCGTCCGGTGGTGCATGAGATGCGTCTGTTCAAATCGCCGGAAGAGCTGGACGTGATGCGCCGCGCGGGTGAAATCAGCGCGCTGGCGCACACCCGCGCCATGGAGAAATGCCGCCCGGGAATGTTTGAATACCAGTTGGAAGGGGAGATTCATCACGAATTTAACCGCCACGGCGCGCGTTATCCTTCTTACAACACCATTGTCGGTGGCGGTGAAAACGGCTGCATTCTGCACTACACCGAAAACGAAAGTGCGCTGCGCGACGGGGATCTGGTGTTGATTGACGCCGGATGCGAATTCCAGGGGTATGCGGGCGATATTACCCGTACGTTCCCGGTGAACGGTAAATTCACCCCCGCACAGCGCGCGGTGTATGACATCGTCCTCGAATCGCTCGAGACGGCGCTCAGGCTGTACCGTCCAGGCACGTCCATTCAGGAAGTGACCGGCGAAGTGGTGCGCATCATGATCACCGGTCTGGTGAAGCTCGGTATCCTGAAAGGTGACGTAGATACCCTGATTACCGAGAACGCGCATCGTCCGTACTTTATGCACGGCCTGAGCCACTGGCTGGGGCTGGATGTGCATGACGTGGGAGCGTACGGTGCCGATCGTTCCCGCGTGCTGGAGCCAGGCATGGTATTAACCGTTGAGCCGGGGCTGTATATCGCGCCGGATGCCGACGTGCCGGAAGCATACCGTGGGATTGGCATTCGTATCGAAGACGATATCGTCATTACCGAAACCGGCAACGAAAACCTGACCGCCAGCGTCGTGAAAAATGCTGACGATATCGAGGCGCTGATGGCAGCGGCACGCGTATGAGCGTGATTATCGTTGGCGGCGGGATGACCGGAGCCACGCTGGCACTGGCCATCTCGCATTTTACGCAGGGAAAACTGCCGGTGCATCTGGTGGAGGCCGTTGCGCCAGAGGCCTCTGATCACCCCGGTTTTGATGCCCGCGCCATTGCACTGGCGCAGGGTACCTGTCAGCAACTCTCACGCATTGGCATCTGGCAGGCGATAGCCGACTGCGCGACGGCGATTAACACCGTTCACGTCAGCGATCGCGGTCATGCCGGTTTCGTTACCCTGGATGCGCATGATTACCGTATAGATGCGCTGGGCCGGGTCGTGGAGCTGCACGACGTCGGGTTACGCCTGTTCCGCCTGCTTAAGGATGCGCCAGGCGTGACTCTGCATTGCCCGGCGCGTGTGGCCAGTTTTAGCCGCAGTGACGCGTCGGTCAACGTGGTGCTGGATAACGGTACCGTCCTTGAAGGCCAGCTTCTGGTAGCGGCAAACGGTTCGCGCTCTTCGCTCGGCACGCAGTGCGGCGTGGAGTGGCGACAACAGCCCTACGGGCAGGTGGCCGTCATTGCTAACGTTTCGACAGCGGGCGCTCACAACGGCCGCGCTTTTGAGCGTTTCACCCAGCATGGCCCGCTGGCGATGCTGCCTATGTCCCACGATCGCAGTTCGTTGGTGTGGTGCCATCCGCAGGACAACGCGGCTGAGATACAGACCTGGTCTGACGAACGTTTTTGTACCGAGCTGCAAAAAGCCTTTGGCTGGCGGCTGGGACGTATTACCCACGCGGGAAAGCGGAGCGTATACCCGTTGTCGCTGACCACCGCCTCGCAGTCTATCTCCCATCGCATGGCGCTGGTCGGCAATGCCGCGCAGACATTGCATCCCATCGCCGGGCAGGGGTTTAACCTCGGGCTTCGCGACGTGATGAGCCTGGCAGAAACGCTTTCGCAGGCGTGGAGCGAGCAAAAAGACTGTGGTGCCTGGTCGGTGCTCAGCCATTACCAGAAGCGACGCCGGGCAGATAAAGAGGCGACGATTGGTGTGACGGATGGTCTGGTGCACCTGTTTGCCAATCGCTGGGCACCCCTGGTTGCAGGCCGCAATCTTGGGCTGATGGCGATGGAATTATTCATTCCGGCACGTGACGTGCTGGCGCAGCGGACTCTTGGTTGGGTCGCGCGTTAAGGAGTTATCACCGTGCAAAATGTTGATGTCGCCATCGTTGGCGGCGGAATGGTAGGACTGGCGCTGGCCTGTGGTTTACAGGGCAGCGGCCTGCGCGTTGCGGTACTGGAGCAAAACGTGCCTCAGCCTGTCGCGCAGGACGCGCCGCCGGAACTGCGCGTCTCGGCAATCAATGCGGCCAGTGAAAAGTTGCTGACGCACCTTGGCGTCTGGTCAGAGATCGTGGCGCAGCGTGCCAGCTGTTATCACGGCATGGAAGTGTGGGACAAAGACAGCTTTGGTCATATCGCGTTTGATGATGAAAGCATGGGCTACAGCCATCTGGGACACATCATCGAAAATGCCGTTATTCACCATGCTCTGTGGCAAAAAGCACAGTCCTGCAGCGATGTCACGCTGCTGGCACCGGCGCAAATCCAGCAGGTCGCCTGGGGAGAAAACGACGCCTTTATCACCCTGCAAAGCGGTGACATGCTGACCGCGCGACTGGTTGTGGGCGCTGACGGTGCCAACTCCTGGCTGCGTAACAAGGCGGATATTCCGCTGACGTTCTGGGACTATCGCCATCATGCTCTGGTGGCAACGATTCGCACTGAAGAGCCGCACGGTGGGGTGGCGCGCCAAATCTTCCACAATGACGGCATTCTGGCATTCCTGCCGTTGAGCGATCCACATCTGTGTTCGATTGTCTGGTCTCTGGTTCCTGATAAAGCGCAACAGATGCAGGAGGCGACTCCCGAGGCATTCAACCAGGCGCTGTGCGTCGCGTTTGATAACCGTCTTGGGCTATGCACCCTTGAGAGCGAGCGGCTGGTGTTCCCGTTAACCGGGCGCTATGCGCGTCAGTTTGCGGCGCACCGTCTGGCGCTGGTGGGTGACGCGGCGCATACGATCCATCCGCTGGCCGGGCAGGGCGTGAACCTTGGCTTTATGGACGCGGCAGAGCTGGTTGAAGAGTTGCGTCGCCTGCATCGCGAAGGCAAAGATATCGGCCAGCATCTCTATCTGCGTCGCTACGAACGCAGCCGTAAGCACAGTGCAGCGGTGATGCTGGCAGGCATGCAGGGTTTCCGTGAGCTGTTTGCCGGCGCGAATCCAGCGAAAAAACTGCTGCGCGACCTCGGCCTTAAACTTGCCGATACCCTTCCGGGCGTAAAACCTCAACTCCTTCGCCAGGCGATGGGTCTTAACGACCTGCCGGACTGGCTGCGCTAATATAGACCCCCGTCACACTTTGTTTTCCCGGCCTCTGCGCCGGGGAAATTCGCTCGTTTGAAATAATCTAATTTCACCGCATTTTTCGCATTAGAAAATCTAATCTTACTATTTTTATGCTACGGAAATTCCGCCCGTTTTTCCGCATGAAATATCACCATCTGCTAAATCCTGTTAGAGCAATGTTAATTTTATGCGGGTTTAATCGCAGTTTGCCAGTGAATAACTCTGTAAGCTTTTTCGTGTTTTTAGGTCATAAGCTAATGTGATGGCCCGTTTTACCTTATGGTTAATCGCCGGTTTCGGTGGTAAGTTCAGGTAAAAGAGAACGTTTGCGTCGGGGTCCAGAAAGCGATCGCGGCGCCGGGTTTCGTGGCACTGTTCAGGTGTGCGAAACGCAAGACAGCCCTGCTTATTCAACGAGGAAAAGATGGCTCAACAGACTCCTTTGTACGAACAACACGTGTTATGCGGCGCACGCATGGTGGACTTCCATGGCTGGATGATGCCGCTGCACTACGGCTCGCAGATTGATGAGCACCACGCGGTGCGCACCGATGCCGGTATGTTCGACGTGTCACACATGACGATTGTCGACCTGCATGGCAGCCGCACCCGGGAGTTTTTACGTTATCTGCTGGCAAACGACGTCGCCAAACTGAAGACGCCAGGCAAAGCGCTCTATACCGGCATGCTGAATGCCTCCGGCGGCGTAATTGATGACCTCATCGTCTATTACTTCTCTGAAGATTTCTTCCGCCTCGTTGTAAACTCCGCCACCCGCGAAAAAGACCTCTCCTGGATTACCCAACACGCTGAACCTTACGCCATCGACATCACCGTCCGCGATGATCTGTCGCTGATCGCCGTACAGGGGCCGAACGCGCAGTCTAAAGCCGCCTCTCTGTTCAGCGATGAGCAGCGTAAAGCCACCGACGGCATGAAGCCGTTCTTCGGCGTACAGGCGGGCGATCTGTTTATCGCGACCACCGGCTACACCGGTGAAGCGGGCTATGAAATTGCCATGCCGAATGAGAAAGCCGCCGATTTCTGGCATGCGCTGGTGGAAGCCGGCGTTAAGCCGGCAGGTCTGGGCGCGCGCGATACGCTGCGTCTGGAAGCCGGTATGAACCTCTACGGGCAAGAGATGGATGAAGGCGTGTCACCGCTGGCGGCCAACATGGGCTGGACCATCGCCTGGGAACCGGCTGACCGTGAGTTTATTGGCCGTGAAGCGCTGGAAATGCAGCGTGAAAAGGGCACTGAACAGCTGGTTGGCCTGGTGATGACCGAGAAAGGCGTGCTGCGCGGCGAGCTGCCGGTGCGTTTTACAGATGCTGACGGCAACCCGCGTGAGGGCGTGATCACCAGCGGTACCTTCTCCCCGACGCTGGGCTACAGTATTGCACTGGCGCGTGTTCCGGCGGGCATTGGCGAAACGGCAGTGGTGCAAATCCGCAACCGTGAAATGCCGGTCAACGTGACCAAACCGATTTTTGTTCGCGCCGGTAAGCCGGTCGCCTAATCATTTTTATCAGGAGAACTTCAATGAGCACTGTGCCAGCAGAACTGAAATACAGCAAAGAACACGAGTGGCTGCGCAAAGAGGCGGACGGCACTTACACCGTAGGGATCACCGAGCATGCGCAGGAGCTGCTGGGCGACATGGTGTTTGTTGACCTGCCTGAAGTCGGCGCATCCGTGGAAGCAGGCGATGACTGCGCCGTGGCCGAGTCCGTAAAAGCGGCTTCTGATATCTACGCCCCGGTAAGCGGTGAAATTGTTGCCGTGAACGACGCCCTGAGCGACTCCCCGGAGCTGGTGAACAGCGAGCCTTATGAAGGCGGCTGGATCTTCAAGATCAAAGCCAGCGACGAATCGCAGGTCACCGCGCTGCTGGATGCCACCGCGTACGAAGCGCTGTTAGAAAACGAGTAAGCCTTAACCCTCTCCCCTTTGGGGGAGGGTAGGGTGAGGGGAACAGACGACACCCTCACCCCAGCCCTCTCCCTCAGGGAGAGGGAGAAAACACATTCACTGCACGTTTCAGGAACCATCGCTCATGACACAGACTTTAAGCCAGCTTGAAAACCGTGGCGCCTTCATTGAACGTCACATTGGGCCGGATGCTCAGCAACAGCAGGAGATGCTGAAGACAGTTGGCGCGGATTCATTAAATGCACTGATCGGCCAGATTGTGCCAAAAGACATCCAGCTTGCCACGCCGCCTCAGGTGGGTGAAGCCACCACTGAATTCGCCGCTCTGGCGGAGCTGAAGGCGATTGCCGGCCTGAACAAGCGCTATAAGTCTTACATTGGCATGGGCTACACCAACGTGCAGTTACCTCCGGTTATTCTGCGTAATATGCTGGAAAACCCGGGCTGGTACACCGCCTACACCCCGTATCAGCCAGAAGTTTCTCAGGGCCGTCTGGAAGCGCTGCTGAACTTCCAGCAGGTTACGCTGGATTTGACCGGCCTGGATATCGCGTCCGCTTCACTGCTGGATGAAGCCACCGCCGCCGCCGAAGCAATGGCAATGGCGAAGCGCGTGAGCAAACTGAAAAATGCCAACCGCTTCTTCGTGGCAGCGGACGTGCATCCGCAAACGCTTGATGTGGTTCGTACCCGTGCCGAAACCTTTGGTTTTGACGTGATTGTCGACGACGCCGACAAAGTCCTCGATCATCAGGATGTGTTTGGTGTGCTGCTGCAACAGGTCGGCACCACCGGTGACGTTCACGACTACAGCGCACTGATTACTGAGCTGAAAGCCCGCAAAGTGGTTGTCAGCGTCGCGGCTGATTTTATGGCGCTGGTCCTGCTGACGGCTCCAGGTAAACAGGGCGCGGACATTGTTTTCGGTTCCGCACAACGCTTTGGTGTCCCGATGGGCTACGGTGGCCCACATGCGGCGTTCTTTGCCGCAAAAGATGAATTCAAACGCTCCATGCCTGGCCGTATCATCGGCGTTTCAAAAGATGCCGCCGGTAACACCGCGCTGCGTATGGCAATGCAGACTCGCGAGCAGCATATTCGTCGCGAGAAAGCGAACTCCAACATCTGTACCTCTCAGGTCCTGCTGGCCAATATCGCCAGCCTGTACGCTGTCTTCCATGGTCCGGTTGGCCTGAAACGCATTGCCAGCCGTATTCACCGTCTGGCGGATATTCTGGCCTGTGGTCTGCAGCAGAAAGGCCTGAAACTGCACCACGCCCATTACTTTGACACGCTGTGCGTTGAAGTGGCTGACAAAGCCGCGGTGCTGGCTCGTGCTGACGCGGCAGAGATCAACCTGCGTAGCGACATCCATAACGCGGTAGGCATTACCCTGGATGAAAGCACTACCCGCGAAGATATCGTTAACCTGTTTAACGTCTTGCTGGGCGATGCGCACGGCCTGGATATTGATACGCTCGATAAAGATGTCGCGCTCGACAGCCGCTCTATCCAGGAAAGCATGCTGCGTGATGATGCGATCCTGACTCACCCGGTGTTCAATCGCTACCACAGCGAAACCGAGATGATGCGCTATATGCACTCTCTGGAGCGCAAAGACCTGGCGCTGAACCAGGCGATGATCCCGCTGGGCTCCTGCACCATGAAGCTGAACGCTGCGGCAGAGATGATCCCAATCACCTGGCCTGAATTTTCCGAGCTGCACCCGTTCTGCCCACCAGAGCAGGCGGAAGGTTACCATCTGATGATCAACCAGCTCTCCGACTGGCTGGTGAAGCTGACCGGTTACGATGCACTCTGCATGCAGCCAAACTCCGGGGCGCAGGGGGAATACGCGGGCCTGCTGGCAATTCGTCACTATCACGAAAGCCGCAATGAAGGGCATCGCGATATCTGTCTGATCCCAAGTTCTGCGCACGGCACCAACCCGGCGTCTGCCCAGATGGCGGGTATGGAAGTGGTGGTGGTGGCCTGCGACAAGAATGGCAACATTGACCTGGCCGATCTGCGTGCGAAAGCCGAGCAGGCGGGCGAAAAACTCTCCTGCATCATGGTGACCTACCCGTCCACCCACGGTGTCTACGAAGAGACCATCCGTGAAGTGTGTGAAGTGGTCCATCAGTTCGGCGGTCAGGTTTATCTCGACGGTGCGAACATGAACGCACAGGTTGGCATTACCTCTCCGGGCTTTATCGGCGCGGATGTGTCGCACCTGAACCTGCACAAAACCTTCTGCATTCCACATGGCGGTGGTGGTCCAGGTATGGGCCCAATCGGTGTGAAAGCACACCTGGCGCCGTTTGTCCCAGGCCACAGCGTAGTGCAGATTGAAGGCATGTTGACCCGTCAGGGCGCGGTCTCTGCGGCACCGTTCGGTAGCGCCTCAATCCTGCCCATCAGCTGGATGTATATCCGCATGATGGGCGCGGAAGGGCTGAAGCAGGCAAGCCAGGTGGCTATCCTCAATGCTAACTACATCGCAACGCGTCTGAAAGAAGCGTATCCGGTGCTCTACACGGGCCGTGATGGTCGCGTGGCGCACGAGTGCATCCTCGATATCCGTCCTTTGAAAGAAGAGACAGGTATCAGCGAGCTGGATATTGCTAAGCGTCTGATTGACTACGGATTCCATGCGCCTACCATGTCGTTCCCGGTGGCGGGTACGCTGATGGTTGAACCCACCGAGTCTGAAAGCAAAGTTGAGCTGGACCGCTTTATTGACGCGATGCTGGCTATCCGCGCTGAAATCGACCGCGTGAAAGCCGGTGAGTGGACGCTGGCTGATAACCCGCTGGTTAACGCACCGCACACCCAGAATGAGCTGGTCTCCGGGTGGGAGCACGGTTATACCCGTGAGCAGGCGGTGTTCCCGGCTGGCATAGCAAACAAATACTGGCCGACCGTGAAACGTCTCGATGACGTCTACGGTGACCGTAATCTGTTCTGCTCTTGTGTGCCAATGAGCGAATACCAGTAATCGTTCCGCGGTTATAACGTGTTACAGGCCGGGTCAGCGTTAACGCTACCCGGCTTTTTTTATAAGGAGACATAGATGGCAATTGCACTGGTCACCGGCGCCAGCCGCGGTATTGGTAAAGCCACCGCGCTGCAGCTGGCGCGCGAAGGCTACACCGTAGCGGTGAACTATCACCACAACATTAAAGCCGCGACGGATGTGATCACGATGATTACCGACGCGGGGGGCACCGCTTTTGCCGTGCGTGCAGATATCAGTGATGAAGCTCAGGTGCTGGCAATGTTCGACAGTATCGATCGTGAAGCCGGACCGCTTACCGCACTGGTGAACAACGCCGGGATCCTGTTTGAACAATCCACGATTGAACACCTCTCCGCTGAACGGATCAACCGCGTGTTAGCCACGAACGTGACCGGTTATTTCCTCTGCTGCCGCGAAGCGGTAAAACGCATGTCGTTCAGACATGGTGGCAAAGGCGGCGCGATCGTGAACGTGTCATCCGCGGCATCGCGCCTCGGTGCTCCGGGTGAATATGTGGATTACGCCGCGTCCAAAGGTGCTGTTGATTCGTTGACGACGGGATTATCGCTGGAAGTGGCAGCGCAAGGGATCCGCGTAAACTGCGTGCGTCCCGGGCTGATTTACACCGAGATTCATGCATCTGGCGGTGAGCCGGGCCGGGTGGATAGGGTCAAATCCATGCTGCCTATGCAGCGTGGCGGTCAGCCGGAAGAGGTGGCGCAGGCGATTGTCTGGCTGCTGAGCGAGAAAGCCTCGTATGTGACGGGAAGTTTTATTGAACTGGCGGGTGGGAAATAAACATCTCCTCTCCCCATCGGGGAGAGGAGAAAAGCGTTAAAGCGTCTCGCCGTTGCTGGCAATCACGTCTTTGTACCAGTTAAAGCTCTTTTTCCGCGAGCGTGACATATCGCCGGTACCGTCGTCGTGCTTGTTCACATAGATAAAGCCGTAGCGCTTACTGTACTGGCCGGTAGTGAACGACACGCAGTCGATGCAGCCCCACGGGGTATAACCCATCAGATCCACGCCATCATACGTGACGGCTTTCATCATCTCTTCCACGTGCGCACGCAGGTAGTCGATGCGGTAGTCATCATTGATGCTGCCGTCTTCTTCTACTTTGTCGTAGGCGCCAAAGCCGTTTTCCACGATAAACAGCGGTTTCTGATAACGCTCGTACAGTTCGCACAGGGAATAGCGCAGACCCACCGGGTCAATCTGCCAGCCCCAGTCAGAGGCTTTCACATGCGGGTTCGGTACGCTGCCTTCAAAGCCTGAGATAGCATCGCCAGTACCGCCTTCCGCTTTCACGGCGTTGGTCATGTAATAGCTGAAGCCCAGATAGTCACAGGTGCCTTCACGCAGGATCTCCTCGTCACCCGCTTCCATATGGATGGTGAAGCCACGGCGTTCCCATTCATTAAGCACATAGGATGGGTAGTAACCGCGCAGCTGGACATCGGTAAAGACATAGCGTTCACGCATGGATTCCTGTGCAAACATCACGTCCTCTGGTTTACAGGAGAACGGATAGAGCGCCACCATTGCCAGCATACAGCCGACTTTCATTTCCGGGTTAATGCGACGCGCCGCTTTCACCGCCAGCGCGCTGGCAACGAACTGGTGGTGCAGCACCTGGTACATGGTCTCTTCCGGATTGTCATGCTCGGTATAAACCACGCCTGAGCAGCAGTAGCCAAACAGCGGCGCACGCCAGTTACGCTGGTTGTTGATCTCGTTAAAGGTCATCCAGTATTTGACCTTATTTTTGTAGCGCTCAAACACCACTTCCGCGAAGCGCACAAAGAAATCCACCACTTTACGGTTGGTCCAGCCGCCGTACTCCTGCACCAGGTGCAGCGGCATTTCGAAGTGGGAGAGGGTGATGACCGGTTCAATATTGTATTTCAGCAGCTCATCGAACATGTCGTCGTAGAACTTCAGGCCTTCTTCATTCGGCTGTGTTTCATCCCCTTTCGGGAAGATACGCGTCCAGGCGATAGAGGTGCGGAAACATTTGAAGCCCATCTCAGCAAACAGCTTGATGTCTTCTTTGTAATGGCCATGGAAGTCGATAGCTTCGTGGTTAGGATAGTATTTCCCCGGCACGACTTCCTGCGTGATTTCGCGCGGCACGCCGTGCGCACCGCCCGTTAAGACATCGCAGATACTCGGCCCTTTACCGCCTTTGTTCCAGCCGCCTTCAACCTGGTGAGCGGCCACTGCGCCGCCCCATAAAAAGTCTTTTGGTAGGGTAAGTTTTTTCATCGCTGCTATTCTCAGTAAATGACATATTGCGTTCGAGTCTAGCAAAGCGGAATTAAATGTCACGATATAACAATTCGCTGAAAATGTAATTTGTCACATCGAAAAAACAGGGTGTTTTATTCTGCCACTTTCTTCGCCAGTTTCCGGCCAAGTGATTCGAGAATATAGATGACGGGTATTTGTGTGGTGATATCGTACACGCCGCCTATCCGCGTCTGAGGGACATGCCAGGAGAGGTTAAAGTCCGCGAGCTTTGCCAGGCGCGAGTGCTCGTGGCTGGTAATGGAGAGCACTTTGCAGCGATGCAGGCTAAACTGGCTGGCAAAGCGCAGGATCTCTTCGGTTTCACCGGATACCGACAGCACAATCGCCAGCGCGTTTTTAGCCATATCATTGGTGACCGGGAAATAAGGATCGTCGATGTGGTTGCTGAATTTACCGATATTCGAAAAGAAGCGTGCGCCATATTTTGCCAGCGAGCCAGACGTGCCCGCACCGACAAATATAATACGTTCGGAGGATAAAATAATATCGACCGCCTCATCTAATAAAGCATCGAACTCTTCGTTATTAACGCCTTTAAAGAAGCTGATAATTTCACTGGCACCAAAATTTGCCTGCTGAGGTTCGTTCTGCTCTAAATAGAGCTTAAAGCGCACGCGGAATTCAGAGTAGCCTTCGCAGTTGAGTTTGCGGCAAAAGCGCAGGATAGTGGTCGTTGAGACGCCAGCCGCATCCGCCAGCTCGCGGATGGTCATGTACATGACTTTGTCACGATTTTTAATGACATAGTTGTAGACCATCATTTCCAGATTATTGAGACTGGCAATGGCGGCGTGGGTGAACATACTCACAATGGCGAAACTCTCATTCAGACCTCATTTATCCATCATAACATGCAGCAAGTCGGCAGGATCCAATTTTATGCCCTTGATTCTTAATGATTAAATTTTAATGTGAACAAATGTTAGGTGAATAATTTGTTTATGTTCATGATTTATAGATAAAAATTATGTTTGTGAAATTATTTTAGCTAACAGGTGTTCACTGGAATCATTCTCAGTTAGCATAGACAGGTGATGAATATTCATCGTTAGTTTTCCCGGAGTTTTGTATGGTGAGCAGACCATTAATTGCACAGGGATATTCGCTGGCTGAGGAAATAGCCAACAGTATTAGCCACGGTATTGGCCTGGTTTTTGGGATTGTCGGTTTAGTGTTATTGCTGGTGCAGGCGGTGGATACGAATGCCAGCGCAATGGCCATCACCAGCTACAGTCTGTATGGCGGGAGTATGATCCTGCTGTTCCTGGCGTCGACGCTGTACCACGCTATCCCGCATCAACGGGCCAAGATCTGGCTCAAGAAATTCGACCACTGCGCTATCTATCTTCTTATTGCAGGGACCTACACGCCTTTCCTGCTGGTGGGTCTTAACTCGCCGCTGTCGCGTGGCCTGATGATTGTTATCTGGAGCCTGGCGCTGCTGGGGATCCTGTTTAAGCTGACCATTGCCCACCGGTTTAAGGTGCTGTCGCTGGTGACCTATCTCACGATGGGCTGGCTTTCGCTGATTGTGGTTTATCAACTGGCGATCAAGCTGGCGGTAGGGGGCGTGACGCTTCTGGCCGTTGGGGGCATCGTCTACTCGCTGGGCGTCATTTTCTATGTTTGCAAGCGTATCCCGTACAATCATGCTATCTGGCATGGGTTTGTGCTGGGCGGTAGCGTGTGCCACTTTTTAGCGATTTATCTCTATGTGGGGCAGGTTTAATTTCAGAACGTTGATCTTCTTGCCTTCGCCCTCTCTTCGTGAGAGTAAGCAAAAAAAAACGGTAACCGTCAGGTTACCGTTTTTTTATCTCGTCGCCGGGCAATGACGCCTTACTCTTCCAGCGAATACGGCAGTGGCTCAATGCTCAGCGTATTGGCATCGTCACGCACGCGGAACACGCTGTCGGCTTCCATATCGTTGTTCATGACGGCCTGAACCAGAAGGCGGCCATCATCCAGTTGAACTGCGGCTAACACCGTGCCGGTACGGCGCCAGTTCTCGCCCATCTTCAGCTCTAAATCTTCACCAGCGTCAGGCACACGGCTGGCGTGGCCCGCCAGGGTCCACAGTGCGCGTTTGTTGGCTCCGCGGAATTTGGCGCGTGCCACCATCTCCTGGCCGGTATAGCACCCTTTCTTAAAGCTAATGCCACCCAGCGCCTGCAGGTTGGTGGCCTGAGGAATGAACTGCCCGCTGTTTGCGGCGTCAATCACCGGCAGCCCGGCTTCAATGTTCAGCGCCAGCCACTGTTGGCTGTTATTAAACTGGACTTCACCGCGCAGCGCCTCGGTAACGCGTTCGGCGGTCGCGGTATCCGTGACTAACAGAAAGCGTTCAGCCGGGTGTTCAAACCACAGGATAGACGTTGCACCTTCGCTGACGACCTGTTTCTGGGCATCCGGGAGCTCACTGAACAGATTTTTCAGCGCCGCACGGGCCTGGAAGCCTGCCACGCCCAGCAGAACGTGTTCATCATCCGCGGCGATAGTGACTTTTGAGAAGACCGCGTATTTTTTCAGCTCGGTGAGCTGCGCGTCCCGCAGGCTGCGGCGCTCAATAAAGGCAAAACCCTCCTGACGACGGAACAGGCGCAGGTTGCTCCACATCTTCCCTTTTGGATCGCAGTGTGCGACCAGCAGATGCTGATGTTCGTCCATCTGGCTGACGTCGGCGGTTACCTGGCCCTGCAGGTATTTTTCGCTGTCTGCACCGGTGAGTGTCGCCAGCGCCCAGTCATCAAGAGTAATAAGCGTCAGCGGCAGACGCGCAGAGGCGGCGGGCTGGCGAGGAGAAAATGGTGTAAAGGCCATAACGATATCCTGAATTGCTTAACGCTTTGATAATGCCTAATGGTAAAAGAGCCTGCTGGCATTGCAAGCGCTTTCAACAGGCCATTTGTGCCTTAACCCGGTTATGCGTAGTGCCACGCAAAATAGTGTAATCCGCTGTCTTTATAGGGTTTATTGTGGAAGCGCGCTCGTGGTTCGCAATATTCCAGTAAAGAAACGGTCAAAAACACGTTACACTAGCTGGTGTCCCCGCAGAGAAATCAAGAACACTGGACGGGGTGCCGACTGTGCCAAACGTAATGCAGGAAACAGAACATGGATATTAACAACAAGGCCCGTATTCACTGGGCGTGCCGTCGCGGCATGCGTGAACTTGATATTTCCATCATGCCTTTCTTCGAATATGAGTATGACAGCTTAAGCGATGATGATAAGCGTCTGTTTGTTCGCCTGCTTGAGTCTGACGATCCTGATTTATTTAACTGGCTGATGAATCACGGCAAACCCGCCGACACCGAGTTGCAACGGATGGTGCAATTAATTCAAACACGGAATCAGGAACGTGGTCCTGTGGCAATCTGACCTTCGCGTCTCGTGGCGCTCGCAGTGGATGTCGTTGTTGCTCCACGGACTGGTCGCGGCCTTTGTGTTACTGATGCCGTGGCCGCTTAGCTATACGCCTCTGTGGTTGCTGTTGCTGTCGTTTGTGGTGTTTGACAGCGTGCGCAGCCAGCGCCGCATTCATGCCCGTCAGGGGGAGATCAAATTACTGATGGATTCCCGCCTGCGCTGGCAGGGAAAAGAGTGGGAAATTCTCGGTATGCCCTGGATGATCGCTTCCGGCATGATGCTGCGGCTACGTAGCGTGGACAGCGGGCGTCGCCAGCATCTGTGGCTGGCCGCGGACAGTATGGATAGCGCTGAGTGGCGGGACCTGCGTCGGATGTTATTGCAGCAGCTGACGCAGGAGTAATTCGCGTTAGCTGAACTGTTCTGCCATTTCGCCCAGAATCTGCTCACACCAGCTTTGCAGGCGCTCATCGCTGAGATCGTACTGGTTGGTTTCATCCAGTGCCAGCCCGACAAACAGCTGCCCATCGGCAATAATCGGTTTCTTACTGGTGAACTCGTACCCTTCGGTTGGCCAGTAACCGATAAACGTGACGCCCTTCGGTGCCAGTTTGTCGTGCAGCATGCCGAGTGCGTCCAGGAACCACTCACCGTAACCCAGCTGATCTCCCATGCCGTACATGGCAATGATTTTGCCGTCGAGGTTAAGCGTATCAAGCTGGTCCCAGATGGCTTCCCAGTCTTCCTGTATTTCGCCGAAATCCCAGGTCGGGATGCCGAGGATCAGCACGTCGTACTGCTCCATCAGCGTAAGCGCGTCATCTTTCAGGTTATGCAACGTCACCAGTTCCGGGCCAATGATGTCCCGAATTTTCTCTGCCGCCATTTCGGTGTAGCAGGTGCTGGAACCATAGAACAGACCAATATTCATCGCGTGACTATCTCAATTCTTGCTTTGACTTTGCGCGTAGTGTACCAGAAACCGGTAGCAATCAGGCATAATGGCCTGACTGCAGAATCAAAGGGGCTGATGTGGAAAAGGATCTCGCACTCATCGAACAGTTTCTCGATGCACTGTGGCTGGAGAAGAACCTGGCCGAGAATACGCTCAGTGCCTACCGGCGCGATCTCACCATGCTGGTGGAGTGGCTGGCGCACCGTGGGCTGTCGCTGGCGAACGCCCAAAGCGACGACCTGCAGGCGCTGCTGGGCGAGCGGATGGAAGGGGGCTACAAGGCCACCAGTTCCGCACGTTTGCTCAGCGCAATGCGTCGGCTGTTCCAGCACCTCAACCGTGAAAAAATTCGCGAAGACGATCCCAGTGCGCTCCTGGCCTCCCCGAAACTCCCGCAGCGGCTGCCGAAAGATCTCAGCGAAGCACAAGTTGAGAGATTATTACAGTCACCCGCAGTTGACCTGCCGCTGGAGTTACGCGATAAAGCCATGCTTGAGCTATTGTATGCTACCGGTTTGCGTGTTTCTGAACTGGTCGGCCTGACGATGAGCGACATTAGCCTTCGTCAGGGCGTGGTTCGCGTAATCGGTAAAGGAAACAAGGAAAGGCTGGTGCCGCTGGGTGAAGAGGCGGTGTACTGGCTGGAAACGTATCTGGAGCACGGTCGTCCATGGTTGCTTAATGGCGCTTCAATCGACGTCTTGTTCCCCAGCCAGCGCGCACAACAGATGACGCGGCAAACGTTCTGGCATCGCATCAAACATTACGCCACACTGGCGGGTATCGACAGTGAAAAGCTTTCGCCACACGTTTTGCGTCATGCCTTTGCGACGCATCTGCTGAACCACGGCGCCGACCTGCGCGTGGTGCAGATGCTGCTGGGACACAGCGATCTTTCCACGACCCAAATTTATACCCATGTCGCGACGGAACGGCTGCGGCAGCTACACCAACAGCACCACCCACGAGCGTGAGTGCCGACGAATTAGGATCTTATATGAAAAAGTCTTTCGCGCTGTTCACCCTGCTGGCAGCCTCATTTACCGGTTTTGCCCATGCGGATGACGCCGCTATCAAACAGTCTCTGGCGAAGCTTGGCGTCACCAGCAGTGATATCCAGTATGCACCGGTTGCCGGCATGAAAACGGTTCTGACGAACAGCGGCGTGCTGTACGTGACCGAAGACGGAAAACACATTATTCAGGGGCCAATGTACGACGTGAGCGGTGCACAGCCGGTCAACGTAACCAACCAGCTGCTGATGAAAAACCTGAACGCGCTCGAAAAAGAGATGATCGTTTATAAAGCGGCGCAGGAAAAACACGTCATTACCGTCTTCACCGACATCACCTGCGGCTACTGCCATAAGCTGCATGAAGAGATGAAAGATTACAACGCGCTGGGGATCACCGTGCGTTATCTGGCCTTCCCGCGCGCGGGCGTTGAGAGCAAGCCAGAGCAGGATATGAAAGCTATCTGGTGTGCGAAAGACCGCAACAAAGCCTTTGATGACGCGATGAATGGCAAAGGCGTGCAGCCTGCATCCTGCGACATTGATATCGCTAACCACTACGCGCTGGGTGTGCAGTTTGGCGTGAACGGTACGCCAGCGATTGTCCTGAGCAATGGCTATGTTGTTCCGGGTTATCAGGGACCTAAAGAGATGAAAGAGTTCCTCGACGCGCACCAGAAACAGTTTGGTGGTAAATAATTCGCGTGAAAGCCCCAATAAAACTGCGCCGCCGCGAGGCGGTTGAACATGCTGATTTGCCTGACGACCTCCCGCCGCTGCTAAAGCGGCTATACGCCAGCCGTGGCGTGCGTACCGCCGCCGACCTTGAGCGCAGCGTTAAAGGGATGTTGCCATGGCAGCAGTTAAACGGCATCGAAAAAGCCACAGAAATACTCTACAACGCGCTGTGTGAAGGTACGCGCATTGTGGTAGTGGGGGATTTTGATGCTGATGGCGCAACCAGTACCGCGCTGAGCGTGCTGAGCCTGCGCGCGCTGGGCTGCGACAACGTGACATATCTGGTGCCGAACCGGTTTGAAGATGGTTACGGCCTCAGCCCGGAAGTGGTCGATCAGGCCCATGCCCGCGGCGCACAGCTGATCCTGACCGTAGACAATGGGATTTCTTCCCATGCGGGCGTCGATCATGCGCATCAGCTGGGGATCCCGGTGCTGGTTACCGATCACCACCTGCCGGGTGAAACGCTGCCTGACGCGGAAGCGATCATCAACCCGAATCTGCGCGACTGCGATTTCCCGTCGAAATCACTCGCAGGCGTCGGCGTGGCATTTTATCTGATGCTGGCGTTACGCACGCTGCTGCGTGATAAGGGCTGGTTCGACGCCCGCGGTATTGCCGTGCCGAACCTGGCCGAGTATCTCGACCTGGTCGCACTGGGGACCGTCGCAGACGTGGTGCCGCTCGATACCAATAACCGTATTCTGACCTGGCAGGGCTTAAGCCGCATCCGGGCGGGCAAATGCCGTCCCGGTATCAAAGCGCTGCTTGAGATTGCTAACCGCGATCCGCTCAAGCTGGCGGCAAGCGATCTGGGCTTCGCCCTGGGGCCTCGCCTGAACGCGGCCGGCAGACTGGACGACATGTCCGTTGGCGTCGCGTTGCTGCTGTGCGACAACATTGGTGAAGCGCGCGTGCTGGCTAATGAGCTGGACGCCCTGAACCAGACCCGTAAAGAGATTGAACAGGGAATGCAGGTTGAAGCGCTGACCCTGTGCGAAAAGCTGGAACGCAGCGGCGATACGCTGCCGGGCGGCCTGGCGATGTATCACCCTGAGTGGCATCAGGGCGTGGTGGGCATTCTGGCTTCGCGTATTAAAGAGCGTTTCCACCGCCCGGTCATTGCGTTTGCACCGGCTGGTGATGGCACCCTCAAAGGCTCCGGGCGTTCGATTCAGGGGCTGCACATGCGCGATGCGCTGGAGCGTCTGGATACCCTCTACCCGGGTTTGATGCTCAAGTTCGGCGGCCATGCCATGGCGGCAGGTTTGTCGCTGGAAGAGGCGAAGTTCGACGAGTTCCAGCGTCTGTTCGGCGAGCTGGTCACCGACTGGATTGACCCGGCCCTGCTGCAGGGCGAAGTGGTTTCCGACGGCGAACTCACGCCGGTTGAGATGACGATGGAAGTGGCACAGATGCTCCGGGATGCAGGGCCGTGGGGGCAGATGTTCCCGGAACCCCTGTTCGATGGCCGCTTCCGTCTGCTGCAACAGCGCATTGTTGGTGAGCGCCATCTGAAAGTGATGGTCGAGCCTGTAGGCGGTGGCCCGCTGCTGGACGGTATTGCCTTTAACGTCGATACCGCTGTCTGGCCGGACAACGGCGTGCGCGAAGTTGAGCTGGCATACAAACTGGATATAAACGAGTTCCGCGGTAACCGCACCCTTCAGATCATCATCGACAATATCTGGCCAATTTAGCGGCAGTAATCTCTATAAAAAAGGGCGTGGATTCGGTACAATCCCGCTCTTATCACCGCATTTTGACAAGTCCATAAAAGAAAACAGACCATGTTTGAAATTAATCCGGTAAAAAACCGTATTCAGGACCTCACGGAGCGCTCTGACGTTCTTAGGGGGTATCTTTGACTACGATGCCAAGAAAGAGCGTCTTGAAGAAGTAAACGCCGAGCTGGAACAGCCGGACGTCTGGAACGAACCTGAACGCGCGCAGGCGCTGGGTAAAGAGCGTTCCTCTCTCGAAGCTATCGTAGATACGCTGGATCAAATGGCTCAGGGGCTGGAAGATGTTTCCGGTTTACTGGAGCTGGCCGTCGAAGCTGACGACGAAGAAACCTTTAACGAAGCCGTGGCTGAACTCGACGTGCTCGAAGAGAAGCTGGCACAGCTTGAATTCCGTCGCATGTTCTCCGGTGAATACGATAACGCTGACTGCTATCTCGATATTCAGGCAGGTTCTGGCGGTACCGAAGCCCAGGACTGGGCCAGCATGCTGATGCGCATGTATCTGCGCTGGGCGGAAGCCCGCGGCTTCAAAACCGAAATCATCGAAGAGTCTGAAGGTGAAGTGGCCGGTATTAAATCTGTCACCATCAAGATTATTGGCGATTACGCCTACGGCTGGCTGCGTACCGAGACGGGGGTTCACCGCCTGGTGCGTAAGAGCCCGTTCGACTCCGGCGGCCGTCGTCACACCTCCTTCAGCTCCGCGTTTGTCTATCCGGAAGTTGACGAAGATATCGATATCGACATCAACCCGGCGGATCTGCGTATCGACGTTTACCGCGCATCCGGCGCGGGTGGTCAGCACGTTAACCGTACGGAATCTGCGGTGCGTATCACCCACATTCCAACCGGACTGGTGACGCAATGCCAGAACGACCGCTCCCAGCATAAGAACAAAGACCAGGCCATGAAGCAGATGAAAGCGAAGCTTTATGAGCTGGAGATGCAGAAGAAAAATGCTGAGAAACAGGCGATGGAAGATAACAAATCTGACATCGGTTGGGGCAGCCAGATCCGTTCTTACGTCCTTGATGACTCCCGCATCAAAGACCTGCGCACCGGGGTTGAAACCCGTAACACGCAGGCGGTGCTGGACGGCAGCCTGGACCAATTTATCGAAGCAAGTTTGAAAGCAGGGTTATGAGGAACCAACATGTCTGAACAACAAGCACAGGGCGCTGACGCGGTAGTCGATCTTAATAACGAACTGAAAACCCGCCGCGAGAAGCTGGCAGCACTGCGCGAGCAGGGCGTGCCGTTCCCGAACGATTTTCGTCGTGACCATACCTCAGACCAACTGCACGCTGACTTCGACGGTAAAGAGAACGAAGAGCTGGAAGCGCTGAACATCGAAGTGGCCGTTGCTGGCCGCATGATGACCCGTCGTATCATGGGTAAAGCCTCCTTCGTGACGCTGCAGGACGTTGGCGGCCGTATTCAACTGTACGTCTCCCGTGACGACCTGCCGGAAGGCATCTACAACGAGCAGTTCAAGAAGTGGGACCTGGGCGATATCCTGGGGGCGAAAGGTAAGCTGTTCAAAACCAAGACCGGTGAGCTGTCTATCCACTGCACCGAACTGCGTCTGCTGACCAAAGCCCTGCGCCCGCTGCCGGACAAATTCCATGGCCTGCAGGATCAGGAAGCGCGCTACCGTCAGCGTTACCTGGATCTCATCTCCAACGATGAATCCCGTAAGACCTTCAAGATTCGCTCTCAGATCATGGCCGGTATCCGCCAGTTCATGGTTAACCGCGACTTTATGGAAGTGGAAACCCCAATGATGCAGGTGATCCCGGGCGGCGCGTCTGCACGTCCGTTCATCACCCATCACAACGCCCTCGATCTGGACATGTACCTGCGTATCGCGCCGGAACTGTACCTGAAGCGTCTGGTCGTCGGTGGTTTTGACCGCGTGTTCGAAATCAACCGTAACTTCCGTAACGAAGGCATCTCCGTGCGTCATAACCCAGAGTTCACCATGATGGAACTCTATATGGCGTATGCGGATTATAAAGATTTGATCGAGCTGACCGAATCACTGTTCCGTACCCTGGCGCAGGACATTCTGGGCACCACTAAAGTGCCTTACGGTGAAGAAGTCTTCGACTTCGGCAAGCCGTTCGAAAAACTGACCATGCGCGAAGCGATCATGAAATACCGTCCAGAAACCAACATGGCCGATCTGGATAACTTCGACTCTGCGAAAGCGATCGCGGAAAGCATCGGTATCAAAGTTGAGAAGAGCTGGGGTCTGGGCCGTATCGTGACCGAGATCTTCGAAGAAGTGGCCGAAGCGCACCTGATTCAGCCGACCTTCATCACCGAATACCCGGCAGAAGTTTCTCCGCTGGCACGTCGTAATGATATGAACCCGGAAATCACTGACCGCTTTGAGTTCTTCATCGGTGGCCGCGAAATCGGCAACGGCTTTAGCGAGCTGAACGATGCAGAAGATCAGGCTCAGCGCTTCCAGGATCAGGTTAACGCGAAAGCGGCGGGCGATGACGAAGCGATGTTCTTCGACGAAGACTATGTGACTGCGCTGGAGCACGGTCTGCCACCAACCGCAGGTCTGGGGATTGGTATCGACCGTATGGTTATGCTGTTCACTAACAGCCACACCATCCGTGATGTGATCCTGTTCCCAGCGATGCGCCCGGTGAAGTAAGCCGTTAAGACAGTAAAAAAAGCCCCGAAAGGGGCTTTTTTATTGCGCCGCGAAGGCCCTGAGCGCGTCACGGGCGACCGTCGCTTCCTGCACCATCCACGGGCTAAAGCTCCAGGGGGCAGCGTCCAGTGCGCGGAACAACGCTTCCAGTTCGACCCATTCATACTCCATCACTTCATCGTGATTAATATGCAGTACGCTGGTGACGCGTGCTGCGAATACCGGGCAAATCTCGTTCTCCACGATCCCCGAAGGATCGGCTTCACGATAACGGAACTCAGAGGCGATGGGGGTGATATTGGCGATCTCCGCGCCAACCTCAAAGCGGCAACGGCGGATGATAGCCTGTTCCGTCTTTTCACCAGACTGAGGATGTCCACAAACGGAGTTGGTCCAGACACCTGGCCAGGCTTTTTTGCTTAAGGCGCGTCGGGTAACCAGACACTCACCTCTGGCGTTAAAAAGCCACGATGAGAAAGCCAGGTGCAGCGGGGTGTGGGCGGTGTGCGCGGCGTACTTTTCCTGAGTGCCAATCACCATTCCCTGGTCATTTACCAAAATAACGTGTTCTTGAATACTCATTGATGCTCCAGTGCCAACGATGCGGATGGCTCAGCACCATCAGCAGCTGCATTATACTGCATTCCTCCATGCGCCGTTTGCTCTCAAGAGCGGAAAAGGGCTGACCCATATCAGTCTGGGCTGGTATCATAGTGCGCCATTCACGCTGACCGAGGATCTGTTTTGTTTGCAGGAAGCCTGACGAGAAATCCCATTACCGCCGTTTTTTGTCTGACGCTGACGCTATTACTGGCAGGCTGTTCAGGAAGCAAGTCGTCGGATATGGGCAGCTATTCCGGTGCGGTCTATACCGTTAAGCGCGGGGATACGCTGTATCGGATTTCGCGCGCAACGGGGACCAGCGTGAAGGATCTGGCGCGTCTGAATAACATCTCTCCACCCTACACCATCGAGGTGGGGCAGAAACTGAAGGTTAACGGTGGCGCGTCTTCAACGAAGAAATCCTCTAAAGGCAAAACAGCTAAAGTGACACCGTCTTACGCGGTGCCGCAGTCCTCATGGCCTCCGGTCGGCCAGCGTTGTTGGGTCTGGCCTGCCAGCGGCAAAGTCGTGTTGCCTTACTCCTTGTCTGAGGGGGGCAATAAAGGCATTGATATCGCTGCTGCGCGCGGCACGCCAGTCTATGCATCAGGGGCAGGGAAGGTGGTCTACGTCGGCAACCAGCTGCGCGGTTACGGTAACCTGATCATGATTAAGCATGGGGAAGATTACATCACAGCCTATGCCCACAACGATACGATGCTGGTGAACAACGGGCAGAATGTGAAGGCTGGGCAGAAGATTGCCACCATGGGCAGTACCGGCACGGACTCGGTGAAGTTACACTTCCAGATCCGCTATCGCGCCACAGCCATCGATCCGCAGCGTTATCTTCCGGCGCCAGGCAGTAAGCCAAAGTGCTAAGTGATTATATAATCGCCATTTAGTTGCAAAGAGGCTTGTATGAAGAGGCGTAAGGTCTATAATGCCTTACGCACCTCAAAGCGGGCGTAGTTCAATGGTAGAACGAGAGCTTCCCAAGCTCTATACGAGGGTTCGATTCCCTTCGCCCGCTCCAGTCTCTCCCTTTCTGAAGAAGCCCTTTAAATCCTTCTCTATCAGCAAATTAAATAGTTACCTATTTTTAGTCGCCTATGGGTTCTACCATTATGATCCGCCCCTGGTAACTGTCACGCTAAGTTACACGGTGAGATGACAGGATAACTCAGCGTTGGCGGCAGTTGCATCCTCACACCGCGATAGTAAAACGTGAAAAAAACCTATCCTGGCATTGTTATGACATCGACAGACTGATCACTCGCATTAAAGCCCGATATACAGGCTCTTCCAGCGCTTCGACAGATATACGAGCACCCTGATAAGGTGTGATCCCTCAGACAATCTGATGAAGTCGCTACGCTCTGCTTGTTGCTTGTACCACTAACGGGGCTTTATGGCTTCTATTGTCCAAAATCTGTTAGTTGCGCATTTTATGCACCCTGGATACCCTGAGATTAATCCTATTAACTCAAGGGTGAGCATGGCTATCGGGAAGAGACAGAACCAAAAGGAATCACCTGAAGAAGAGTTAGATCGCTTGCTGGATGAGCTTGAACTCACACAAGAGCAACGAGAGTTTATAGAATCTATGCGGCAAGAGGAGGGGGATAAAAGCAACGGGGAGTAGTGTTTGCACCGTCACTGCGTTTGATGAATGGCTAAAGTTCGCGTATAGACTATTTCGAATTATGATTTTACGATGTAGATAAATCATACAAGGAGGGCAGTTTATGAGCGCGCAGGCGGAGGAAGGTACATTACGCCGGATGACGTTAGGCGAGATTGCAATGGCTCGTAGGGTGTTCGGAGATTCAATAGTTTATAGCCGTGTCTGGATTCATTGCGACAGCTATTTACCCTTCGGACTTCAGAAACAAAACTATGCGATGACTCCCAACGGAGAGTTATGGTACAGAAAGTCGATGTACAGAGAAGATTTTTCCGCAAACTCTGTTTTCATCGAAGATAAATACGTTTTCATCCACGAACTGGGGCATGTGTGGCAACACCAACATGGGCAATGGGTGAGAGTGAGGGGGGCTTTTAGCTGGGCTGCTGAATATACCTACAAGCTGGATAAAGAAAAGCTCACTGATTACTCTCTTGAACAGCAAGCCTCTATTTTGGCTGATTACTGGTTACTGCTGGTTTATGGTATCAGTAAGTGGTCTTACTATCAGAGACCAGGGCGCATGGGGATGTACAGGGGCGTTGATATGTTGCAGGATGTCCCCTCGCTTTATCAGAAAATCGTAACAGGGAAGGGGCGTTAAACATGAAGAATAAAATATTGCTGGGTGTTGTATTCCTCTTAACGGGATGCCCTGGGCCTGGTGATCGAATGGTAGATCGCGAATCTACAACGGCATTAATCAAAGATAATCAAGTTTGTGTGGTGTCACCACTGGAGCCGCAGGAACGGATCACTGCTATTCAAATCAATAGCGATAATAGCGACTCTCTTCACAAGATTTTCGATGACAAGCCTGTTTATGTACCGAAGGGTGAGTGTCTTCCAGTATTTGGATTTAAGTTTACATCTGGAAAACGATATAACTTCGCGTATGGCGTCCAATCTGATAAGTCAGAATCGCATTTAGTCACCGCAGAATTTTCGTATCCCAAAGGATAAGGGGGCAGAACGCCCCCAAGATCTTACTTCTTCAAGTCACCAGTATATTGATATTCCATTGTGACTATTGTTTCCATACATCCGCTTAAGGATGGTTGAGAACAAACTCAGGTATAACCGCCGTGATCTGCTCCCCATTCATTAACACATCACAATGTAATTTATATCTGTATAAACCACGTGAGGACATCCCCTTAAAAAAGTATTTTTTGACAAACACATCTTCTGTATCCTCCGCCAGACCGAACCGGGGTTTTGCATTGAAACGCTGTCTTAAGGATGCTATTTAAGACGCCATCTTTTGGAACTTATGGTAGAAGTCTGGCGGTATGGAAGTACCCGAAGTGAAGCGGGAAGCCGTGGGTGTTATGTCTGAGTGAATATGGATTCAGCGATATTTTCATGCCCGGAAAATCATAAATGGCTTGCGGCAGGGCTATAACGAGTACAGACTTCATTTATCGCTTAATGACCAGACTCCATCTTAATTTGTCGCAGGACTGACTTTTAATCAAAAAAAATAGGGGGGTAAATTCTTACCGCCTGGTAATAACTCCACCCCTCCAAAACAATCAGGACTGTTTTGCCGCTTTACTCTGTGGGCAATCGTTGCCGCCCTGCATCACAACTTTTTCACTGCGCGAAGCATCGCCATACACGCATAACGTACCTTCATCGGTATGAATTTGCTCTTTCAGCGGCAGGGGCGTTTCCTGGGCGATGGCATAGCAGGAGAGCGCCGGGAAAAGGGTGAGGGCACTTATGAACAGAAAGGTTTTCATCATCTCGCTCCAGAACAGGGATAACGTTTATTGTGTTATCACACCCTTAAGCCGGCAATCGCTGCGTACCCGCTAGCTTTTTTCCATCACCGACTGGCGAGGTGTGAGTTTACCAATCACGGGGGAGAGCTCTGACGTGCGAACAGGTCGGCCATCCACCAGGCTTTTAATGCGCTCAACGCACTGAGTGAGCAACTGATCCATTGGCCACGAGATACAGGTCAGCTGTGGATAGAGCTGGGTTGCCAGAGGCGAATCTTCCAGACTCAGCAGCGATACTTCCTGCGGAACGGAAATGCCAAATTCCCGGAACAGACGCATCGCTTCAGCGGCATAGGCATCGCGTTTAACCACAATGGCGGAAAACTTGCTCAGGCTGTTGATAAGCGTCAGCAGCGCCTGTTCAACATCTTCATTCGCCGTTAACACCAGCTGGCGATTAAACGGCAAAGAGTAGTTTTGCAGGACGTTGCGATAGCCTTCCACCATCTTTTTACTGTTGTCATCGTGTTCGCTGTCAATCACCAGTGCGATATTGCGATGGCCCTTACCCGTCATGTAACGACAGGCGCTTTCCGTCGCAAAGGCAAAGTCATATCCCTGAGGTTTCGCATCCACCACGGGACGATCGAAGGAGATAACATTCTCTGCGCTACCGGCCGCAACCGGCCCAAAGACTACGACAGCAACGCACTGGCGCTGAAGATCATCAACGGTGACAGCCTGCTCAACAGGATCGTTTACGTACTCTACGATGAGCGTTTTATTCAACGCTTTCATGGCGCGGGAGAGCGCAGGCAGCAAACGTGCTCCGCTGCTTTCATCCTTCGCAGAGAGAACCAGACCAACGTAGCTTGATGACTGACTTGCCAGGTTTTGCGCGGCAAAGCTTGGGCGATAATTAAGCTCTTCTACGGCGCGCAGCACGGCTTCACGGCTCTCTTCGCGCACGCCGCGCGTCCCCGTCAACACGCGTGAGACGGTTGCTCGTGAGACATTGGCTAATCGTGATACATCGTCAATCGTTGGCATAGCATTTTCTGCGTGGTGGGTTTTGGTTATCTTAACATAACCCACCTTAAGAATCTTAGCCCCCCCCACAGGCGGTTTCACGTCTGCGCGGCGTGCAAACCCGGTAGCCACGCCGCGCCACGCACGCCACTGGCGTCGCCGTAACGGGCCGGGACGATACGGGTACGGCAGCTTTCCGAGAAGATGTAGGGCCTGATGGCGGCCGGAAGTTCGTCGTACAGCTGGCTGACATTTGATAACCCACCGCCCAACACAATAACCTGCGGATCAAGAATATTGATCACCGAGGCCAGACTGCGGGCAAAGGCGTCGATAAAGTGGCGCCAGTGGGCCCGCGCGGTCAGGTCTCCCTGGGCCGCCGCTTCAATGATGGCCTGCGCGCTCAGTTCGCTGGGATAACGGCGGGCAAAGCCGGTGCCAGAGATAAAGGTTTCGATACAGTTATGTTTCCCGCAATAGCAGGGCTGCGCCGGACCATCCGTCTCGGGGGCATAGCCAGGCAACGGGTTATGTCCCCATTCGCCAGCGATGGCGTTTGGCCCCTGAAGCAGACGCTTATGTACCGCCACGCCACCGCCGCATCCGGTACCGACAATTACGCCAAAGACGGTATCTGCTTCTGCACCTGCGCCATCAACCGCTTCAGACAGCGTGAAGCAGTCCGCGTCATTGGCTATCCACACGGGCTGATTGAGCTGCTGTGCTAAATCATGCTTCAGGTCGTGACCGTTGAGCACCAGGCAGTTGCAGTTTTTAATCAGCCCACTTTGTGGGT
The DNA here is from genome assembly GCF_041360735.1 of Enterobacter sp. RCC_40. Lineage (NCBI taxonomy): Bacteria > Pseudomonadati > Pseudomonadota > Gammaproteobacteria > Enterobacterales > Enterobacteriaceae > Enterobacter > Enterobacter sp. RCC_40. The sequence continues at coordinate 72,583 of NZ_JBFUPR010000004.1, read as the reverse complement.
CGATGGCCCCCGGCAGGCCAATACCGATACTGAATGGCACTTCACTTACCGCGCGCGCTTCGCCGATAAACGCCAGCAGATGGTGCATAAAGGCGTCATAACTCTCTTTTTGCGTCGGACGACGCTCACGCCAAAGGCATTCGCCCTGAGGCGAAAGCAGGACGGCTTCCATTTTTGTGCCGCCAATATCGAGTCCAAGATAGTGCATACGTTCCTCGAAAAGGAGAGGCCAGCGCCTCTCCTGAATGGTTATGCCTGACGAGTGCGGTACAGTTCGATCAGCTCCGTCACCAGTTCTTTCGCCAGAATCGAGGTCATCAAATGATCCTGAGCGTGCACCATCACCAGCGTCATTTTGGTTTTGCCTTCCCCTTCGTCAGCTTCGATCAGTTGGGTTTGTACCAGATGCGCTTCACGGGCGAAGTGCGCCGCCTCTTTCATTCGCGCGTCGGCTGAGGCAAAGTCACCTTTTTTTGCGAAGCCAAGCGCTTCGTAGCAGAGACTGCGTGACTGACCGGCATTGATAATAATGCCCATGACCTGTTCTTCTAATTCCATCAGTAACCTCTGTGTTTTCACTATCAGGCGGACTGTGCCGCTTCTTCAGATTGTTCAACCGCATTTTCATGCTCTTGTTCCAGCAGCTGCTTCTCGTACGCTTTGAGGAACGGGAAGTACATGGCCGCTGAGGTAACCATGCACAGCAGGCAGAGGATCACCGGGCTAAAGCTCCAGTTGGCCGCCCAGGATGCGCCGATAGGGGCAGGCGTTGTCCACGGTGTCATCGAGACCACGCGACTGACCAGGTCGAAATCAAGGGCAAAGTAGGCGAGGGTGGCATTGACCATCGGAACCAGCACGAACGGCAGGAAAAAGAGCGGATTCATGATGATAGGGGCACCGAATAAAATCGGTTCGTTGATATTAAACATCCCCGGCACCACGCCCATACGCCCAATGGTACGCAGATGCACCGCTTTGCTGCGCAGCAGCAGTAACGCCAGCGGCAGCGTGGAGCCGACCCCGCCAATCAGCAGGTAGTGATCCCAGAATCCCTGAACGTAAATGTGCGGGATCGCCTGACCGGCAGCCATTGCTGCCTGGTTAACCGACAAGTTCGCCATCCAGAACGGGTTCATAATTCCGGTGACAATCAGCGCGCCGTGGATGCCCGCAAACCACAGAACCTGACACACCAGCACCGAGAGCAGAATGGCAGGCAGCGTATCGGAGGCGGCAACCAGCGGTTTCACCAGCGACATAATCGCTTCCGGAATAATCATGCCGAACTGGGCCTCAATGAAGAGGTTGAGCGGGTGCAAAGTGACAACAATTGCCAGCACCGGGATCAGAATTTCGAACGAACGCGCAACGCCCGTAGGCACTTCTGGCGGCAGGCGGATGGTAATATTGTGACGCTTCAGGAAGGCATACAGCTCGGTAGAGTAGATAGCCACCAGAATGGCCGTGAAGATCCCTTGCCCGGAGAAATAGGCGGTAGAAATCTGCCCGTCTTTTAACGGCGCAGCCACCAGCAGAAATGCCATCAGCGACAGCATGCCAGCGGTAAGGGCATCCAGATCGTGATGTTTGGCCAGGCTCGCGGCGATCCCGACAGAAATGAAGATCGTCATGATCCCCATGCTGAAGTTGAACGGCAGCATCAGGGCTTCACGGTGATCCAAGGAGAATTGCAGCCATGCCCGGGCGAAACCCCAGGACGTGTCGGGTGAGAAGGGCGGGAAAATAAACACCAGCATAAAGGAACCGACGATCATGAACGGCAGGGCGGTGATAAAGCCGTCACGAATCGAGGTCACATACTTCTGCTGCCCGACGGCGCCTGCCATCGGGGTAATTTTCTGTTCAATGACCTGGATAAGTTTCGCGTACAGAGAGCTCATGGGTTTTCCCTTCGTTATTTGTTATCTATCAGGGAGAGGGCGAAATCGAGAACGGCGCCCCCTTTTTGCATGCCGTAATCCATCATGTTGATAGGCTCAACACGGATCCCGTATTTATCAGCTTGTTTCTGAAGATCGCTTTGCATGTACTTCACCTGCGGTCCAAGCAGCACCACCTGATAGTGACCGACCTGCTCGGCGAATTCGGCCACGCCAAACGCTTTGATCTCCGCTTCCAGGCCACGCTTTTGCGCTTCGTCGACCATTTTTTTCACCAGCAGGCTGGTGGACATCCCGGCAGAACAACACAACATGATTTTTTTCATAACGTCTCCTTTGAACTTATGGCTGGAATATAGTCATCATGGAACAAAACGGAAAGCGCTTTCCGTTGGTGGATAAGGTAATTGTGACCGCGATCACCTGAGGGAATCTTTCACTTTGTCCGGATGTGCGAGATCATCGCGGCTATTCACGAACTATTAAGGTCGAGTTATGAACATTCATTTGATGAATGTTGCTGTGGATTTGATTGAGCAACGTCTCACACCAGCAGCCAATATAATCACCAGAAATCAACATATTACCGCGATGCGGGACGGCTTTTCCCTCGCCATGCCTTTTGTGATTGTGGGAAGCCTGATGGTGCCACTGCTGTTTCCACCGTTCGCCATTTCAAGTGCATCGCGCCTCGGACACGTCTATCTGCTGCTGCGTCCGATGCTGTTGCCAACCTTTGAGCTGACGCTCGGACTGGTGGCGCTGATTGTCGCGTTTGGTGCCAGCGCCAGTCTGGCCAAGCAGTATCAACTGCCGGAACGGCTGTGTGGACTCACCGGTTGCCTCTCCTTTTTGCTGTTCATTGGCTTTCGGGATAACGGTGCAACGAATATTTTTCTGGGCGGGATGGGGCTTTTCACTGCGCTCATTTCAAGCGCTTACTCTATTGAAATAATAAGGTTTTTCTACAAAAGAGGGTGGTGCATTCGTCTGCCGGAGGAGGTACCGGTGATGACGCGAAATGGTTTCCAGCTGCTGATGCCGCTGCTGGTGATCATGCTCTCCATTAGCGTAATGAATGCCGTGATGCTGCAGACGACCGGACAAATTTTGCCACAGCTGATTGGCGAGGCGTTACGCCCGCTTATCGTGGCATCCGATACCCTTACGGCGGTGCTTATCTCCTTGTTTCTGTGTAATCTTTTATGGTTCGTCGGTATTCATGGTGCCCTGATCATTACGGGCATCATGAACCCGTTCTGGCTCACCTATCTGTTTGAAAACCAGCGGGCCCTGGCCGCCGGGGAAGCCGTGCTGCCCCATATTTATCTGCAGGGATTCTGGGATTTTTATCTGCTGATTGGCGGTATCGGCTCTACGCTGCCGCTGGTCTTTATGGCGATGCGAAGCCGATCCCGGCAGTTGAAGAGCGTGGGGAAAATTGGCCTTCTGCCGTCGTTGTTCAACATTAACGAGCCGATATTGTTTGGTTTCCCCGTCATCATGAACCCGGTTTTTTTACTGCCCTTTGTGTTTGTACCGCTGATAAATGCCTGTATAGCTTGGTATTTAACCCAGCTTGGCGTGCTCGACAGAGCCGTCGCTATGCTGCCCTGGTCTATGCCTTCACCGCTGGGCGCAGCCTGGTCGGCGAACGGCAGCTGGAAAAATATGTGCATGTGCCTGTTCGCCTTTTTTAATGCATGGATGCTCTATCGCCCCTTCTTCAAGGTTCATGAACGCCAGTTGATGCAGCTGGAAAAATAATCCCCGCCTCCCTGCTTCTGCCCGTTCCTGATGGGCAGAAGATTATTTCGTGACATTCTTCACAAAAATTTTCTCTTTGATCTTAAATTTGTGATTCAATCCGGCAAACATGGAAAGCGCTTTCCGTTTGTGGATGTACATTTCCAGATTTGATCCTTACATTTCCCCTGCACGTTTAACCGTTAAAATAAAAATTCAAAGGGAACCTATGCAAACGTTAATGAAATCAATACCTCTGTCCTTGATTGCTCTTACTGTCATCAGCGGTTATGCCAGCGCCGATGAGAAATATGATTTCGCCCTCCACGGCTATTTACGCTCGGGTATTCTTGCCAATAGCGATGGCAACCGGGTCGATTCGGTGGGGCTGATGCCTGACGGGAAATGGCGTCTGGGTAACGAAGAAGATACCAAGATTGAGCTGATCCCGACGGTAACGCTGAAGTCGGATTCAGGCGCAGTCGCACGTATTCAGGCCAACCTGACGCACCAGACCAAATGTACCGCCGACTGGAACTGTACTGACGATGACGGCAAAGAGACCCAGTTCCGCGAAGGGTTTGCTGAATTAACGAATCTCGATTTTGCCCCGGACATGACCTTCTGGGCCGGTAAACGCTACAGCAGCTCCAACCTTTCCAGCCACCAGTTCGACTGGGAGTACATTCAGTACAACGGAACCGGGGGCGGGTTCGATAACCTGGACTTAGGCTTTGCGCGCTTTGATGCGGGTGTGTATGCCTTCTCGACCACCGACGAAGCCAAAGCTTATCCGGTAGATCTGGGGGATCAGGGCTATCCGGACGACTATTCGCTTAACCTGTGGTTTAAAAAGATCGGCGGCACCGGGCTCGACGTCGAACTTATCGGCCACCACATGAACCGCAATGAAAACCATCCTACCTCGGCTGAGAAGGGGTACGGCGTGACCGCGCTGTACAACTTTGACAGCTTCTACGGCCTGACTAACGGGTACTCCCGCATCGCTTTCCAGTATGGCAAAGGCCTGGCCGCCGCAGATTCGCTGGGTAAAAACGGCTGGGGCTGGGCAAACCTTGACGATACGCAATCCTGGCGCGTCGTGCTGGACAGCATGGCCAACCTGGGTGACGTGGAGGTATCGACCTTTGCGTTTTATCAGAAAGACAAAAACTACCGCTGGTGGACCAACGACGATGACGGCTGGGGACGTTCCATGTGGGTAGCGGGTATCCGTCCGTATCATCAGATAACCAAAAACTTCGCTATGCAATATGAGGTGGGCTACGAATATCTGGATGATAAAAACTACATGGGTGTAAACGGTAAAGGGAAAGGTGGCCTGACCAAGGTGACCATTGCGCCGACCCTGACCTTTGATTCAGGTTTCTGGAGCCGTCCGCAGCTGCGCTTCTTTGCCACCTACGCAAAATGGGATAAAGGCGTCTCGGATGCGATGGACAGAAATTACGACTGGAGCACTGGCACCCTGAGTCCGGGGGGATATTCACGTAGCGGCGATACCGATACGCTGAATTTTGGTGTGCAGGCTGAAGTCTGGTTCTGAGGAGAAAAGAGATGGCTTTCCCGATTCGAAAACTGCTTCTCGTCTCCTTACTCTCCGCGCTGGGAAGCGCGGGGGCTCTGGCGGCCGAGCAATCCCATTTTGAACACTTTATTACTCGCGATGGCGCAGCGTTAAAAGATGGCGATCGCGTCTTTCGCTTCGCCGGGATCCACGCCCCGGAGCTGCATCGTATAGAAGATGACGCGCGCGGAACCTGTAAGGCCGATCCGCGCGGCTGGGGGCAATACTTTAGATGGCCGACTGCTGAAGAGCAGGAGAACTGGATCAAAGCGCTGGTACAAACCGGTGCTAAAGCACAGCGCGTATATGTGCTTTCCGTGCAGCAGGAAAATGATGCTGCCTGCGGACGTGAGACACATATTCTGGCACCGGCAACGCCGGACGGCATGCCGCGGCTGAATGAAACGGCCATGAAAGTGTATGACAACATGATTGCCGAGGCGGATAAGCAGGGGCTGCGCCTGATTCTGCCGTTTATTGACCACTGGTGGTGGTGGGGGGGGCGCGAACAGCTGGCCGCGTTTTATCATGAAAAGCCGGAAGATTTTTATCGAACCGACAGTAAAACCTACCGTGCTTATCAGGATGTGATCCGTCAGGTGATTACCCGTACCAACACCATTACGGGACGCCATTACTATGATGAAAAGGCGATCATGGCCTGGGAAACGGGTAATGAGCTGGAAAACACCAATGCTGATTTCCTGCAGAAAACGTCGGCCTGGATCCGCAAGTGGGCGCCTCATCAGCTTGTCGTCGATGGTACCTATAAAAAGGTGAATGATTTCGCGCTCAACGATCCGAACGTCGACATCATCAGTAACCACTATTACACCAACGCCGAGAACAACCACCCCGAGCAGGTTCGTAAAGATCTGGAGGCGATTGGCGGCAAAAAGGTCTATCTGGTTGGCGAATTTGGTCTGCTCGATCAAAAAGACCTTAACACTATCATGCAGGCCATTGTGCATACCGAGGTCAATGGCGCGCAGGCGGCGGGGGGCTTTATCTGGGGCTTCCGTGGTCATCGCCATGATGGTGGTTTTTACTGGCACAAAGAGTTTACCGGGCACTACAGCTACCACCTGCCTGGCTTCCCGGTCGAGGGTAAAGCAAACCAGGAGATGGAGGTCGTCAATCTGGTGCGAACCGCCTCGGCGCAAATGGCGGGGCTGAGCCAGGCGCCGGCTCTGCCGGTCCCGGAAGCGCCTAAGCTGCGCGAGAGCAACTCACCGTTTGCCATTAACTGGATGGGATCCCCCGTCGGGCGTTATTACGATGTGGAGAGAGCGACTCAGCCACACGGCCCGTGGACCCGCGTTGGTCAGGATATCTCTGACGGCAAAAATGAGTGGGATCCGGCAAAAATGGATCTCTTCCGTGATGACTATCGCAGCCTGACGCTGGGCCAGACTTACTACTACCGGGTGATCGCAAAGAACGAAAGCGGTCAGTCTGCGCCTTCAAACGTGATTCGCCTTGAGCATACGCAGAAAAACCTGCCGCCGGTCATCACTCTGCAGGAGGCGCTCTCTACCACCGTGGATAAAGGCGTTCAGCTCACCGCGGCCTGGCAGGATGACAATCTGCCGGAGCCGAAGGTCAGCGTGGCATGGCATCACGAAGGCAAGGATAACGTCCACTTTTGTGACAGCACCAAAGCGGAAACCCGTGCCTGGTTCTCGGCTCCCGGTGACTATGCGTTGACCTTTACCGCTGACGATGGACTGCTGAAAAGCAGCAAGACGGTAAACGTTAGCGTGAAGGCCGCGGCGGGACCCGTGCCGGCGGACTACTGTCATTTTGGCGGCGGAACGCTGGACGTCAGCAAGGGGAAACTGAACATTACCAAGAGCGATAAAGATACGTTAGCGATTGGTGAAGACGGTTTCCTTGGTCCTTTTGCCAATGACGGAGACAGCGTGACCTGGCAGGTTAACGCCCCCTGGGACGGTAAGTTTGCCCTGCACGTGAAATTTAACGGCAAATGGGGGAGTAAGAAAAACTCGTTCATTGTGAACGGCGGAACGCCGGTGAACATTGAATTCCCGCAAACGGATGAGAAAGGCCAGACGATGATCGTACCGGTCACGCTCAGGGCAGGGGACAACACCATTAGCTTTGGCAAGTTCTCTGGCGACTGGGGATATATGTTCATCAAATCAATTGAAGTCACTGCAGAGTAGTTATTTGGCTGCCCTGTTCGGGGCAGCCCTTTTTTCATTCAGGAGGCGTTATGAACCGGTATCAATTCCCGGAAGGTTTTTTTTGGGGCGCAGCGGCATCAGGTCCGCAGACGGAAGGCATAGCCAATAAGCCGCACCGTTCTGTCTGGGACAGCTGGTTTGCCGAACAACCGGAGCGTTTTTTTCAGCAGATTGGTCCGCAGCACGTTTGTGAAACCTACAGTAAATATAAAGAAGACGTAGCCCTGATGAAGCAAACGGGGTTTAATTCGTTTCGAACCTCTATTCAGTGGTCGCGTCTGATCGATGATTTCAAAACCGGACAGCCAAACCGCGACGCCGTCCGCTTCTATAACGATTACTTCGATGAAATGATTGCCAACGGCATCGAGCCCATCATCAATCTTTACCATTTTGATATGCCCGAGGCGCTGCAAAAAGCATATGGCGGATTTGAGTCATCCTACGTAACCGAGCTTTTTGCCCGCTTCGCCCGCACCGCGTTCGAGCTGTTTGGCCATAAGGTGAAATACTGGATAACCTTTAATGAGCCGATCGTGCCGGTGGAAGGCGGTTATTTATATGACTTCCATTATCCGTATAAAAAAGATGGCAAACTGGCGGCTCAGGTCGCCTTTAATATTATGCTGGCGCACGCCAGGGCGGTGAATGTCTACCGTGAAATGGGCTTGCCGGGTGAGATTGGTGTCGTGCTCAACCTCACGCCTTCTTATACCCGCAGCGACAGCGAGGCCGATAAAAAAGCGGCCTGGTATGCCGACCTGCTGTTTAACCGTAGCTTCCTCGACCCGCTGGTTAAACATGAATTCCCCAAAGAACTGTGCGAAATCTTAACCGCAAACGGCTGCTTACCAGAGGTTTCACGGCAGGATGTGGAGACGATCCTGCAGTCGAGAATTGATTTTCTGGGGGTGAATTATTATGTGCCGAGAAGGGTAAAAGCGCGGGAAAGCGTTTACGCGCTCGATTACTTCACGCCGGAAGTCTATTTCGAAAATTACATTGATCCTCAGGGACGGTTTAACCCTTATCGCGACAATAACGAGATCCACCCGGAAGCTATCTATGACATTGCCTGCAATATTCGCGATAACTACGGCAACATCAAATGGTATCTGGCGGAAATTGGCATCGCGATGGATCTGCAGTCCGAAGGGCCGGTGCAGGCCGGTGGCGTGATAGATGACACCTTCCGTATCGCTCTGATGGAGGAGCATCTGGCTCAGCTGCATCGTGGTATCGCTGACGGCGCCAACTGTTTTGGTGTTCATCAGTGGACCTTCATTGATAACTGGTCCTGGATCAACAGCTTCAAGCGGCGATATGGCTTCTGGCGTCTGGATTTAGCCACCGGGGAGCGACAAATCAAACGTAACGCATTGTGGTTTGCGCAGCTGGCGGCTGAAAATGGCTTCACCCCTGGCGAATGTGAAAAGGATACGCAATGAGTCAGCCTTTTTACCGGATGCGTAACGGCATCAAAAATTACGCCTGGGGGAGTCGCGTAGCGCTTAATCATCTTTTTGGCCTGCTCAACCCTGACGATCAACCCCAGGCCGAGGTCTGGATGGGAAGCCACCCCGCAGGCTGCTCGGAGATTGAAACCGATACAGGGTTACGCTCTTTACAGGACCTTATTTCACAGAGGCCGGCAGAGATGTTGGGTGCGTGCGCGGGAGAAACTGCGGGGCAGTTGCCTTACCTGCTGAAGTTGCTGTCAGCGGATCGCGCACTGTCGCTGCAGGTACATCCCAATAAGCGCCAGGCAGAAGACGGGTTCGCCCGTCAGGGCAACCTGCCCGGAGAGGATTACACCGATGCGAACCATAAGCCCGAGCTGGTTTTTGCCCTGACGCCTTTTATGGCCATGAACGGCTTCCGGCCGTATCAGGAGATTGCTAATCACTTTTTGCGCCTGGATGCCCCGGCCCTGACGTCCGCGCTGTCGCTGTTTCGCAACAACCTGCATGCTGAAGGGCTTAAGGCCTTTTTTACGCGTCTGATGGCGCTTGAGCCGGCGGAAAAAGAGGGCGTGCTGACGTGTCTTGAAGCGCGACTTGCATGCGGGGTGTTTGCTCCGGTAGCGCCCTTTATCGAACGGCTACTGCGAGACTACCCGGGGGACATCGGGGCTCTGGCCCCGCTGTATCTGCACTGCATTACGCTTGCGCCGGGTGAGGCGATGTTCCTGCGCGCCGGTACGCTACATGCTTATGTGAACGGTACGGCGGTAGAGGTCATGGCCAGTTCTGACAACGTGCTGCGTGCGGGCTTAACCCCCAAGAACATCAATGTGGCAGAATTGGTGCGCTGTACGGTGTTTGACGAAACCCCAGCCGACCGCCTCAGGATGCATCCGCACCGGGAAGAGGGGATGCAGCAATACCCGATCCCGGTAACGGATTTTCGCTTTAGCGTCATTGAACATTGCGAGCAGCAAAGCATCCGGACAGACCGTGCGCAAATTCTGCTGGTGCTGAAGGGGAGTGCCACGCTCAGCCACGCCGAGGGTGCCACCATGACGCTGAACGCCGGTCAGTCTGCGTTCATCCCGGCGGTCACAACCTTATGGACGTTGACTCAGCGCGGGCAGTCTTGCCTGGTAAGCTGATGACGTAAGGCTTTCACTGCCGAGTGCAGGCAGTATGTCGGGCATAAAAAAGGCTGCTTATCGCAGCCTTTTTACATTTAGTTTTTCGGGAAGATCCACACGTGCTTTTCAGGCAGCGAAAGGTGGCAGTGCAGCGGGTCCCGGGCCTCGTGACCATAGGCGCGAATGACAAAATCATCCCCCGGCGTGCGGAACAGGTATTCCCAGCGGTCACCGAGATACATGCTGGTCAGTAACGGGAGCGCCAGCTGGTTTTCACCCGGCCCCTCGACCACCGCCACGCGCTCGACGCGGATCACCGCGGTGGCGTCTTCACCGCTTCGTACCCCTTCACCGGCCTGACCCCACAGCACCCAGCCTTTGCCTTCGATACGCGCTTTACCGTCACGTACTTCCGTTACCTTGCCGTGCAGGCGATTATTGCTGCCCATAAACTCAGCGGTAAACAGCGTTTTCGGCGAGCCGTACATCTCCTGCGGTGTGCCCTGTTGCTCGATTTTACCGTTGTTAAGCAGCAGGATACGGTCGGAAATCGACATCGCCTCATTCTGGTCGTGCGTTACCATCAATGCGGATAAGCCCAGCTTGATAATCAGCTCACGCAGGAATACGCGAGCCTCTTCACGCAGCTTAGCGTCGAGGTTAGAGAGCGGTTCATCCAGTAAAATGACCGGCGGGTTGTAGACCAGCGCCCGGCCAATTGCCACGCGCTGCTGTTGTCCACCGGAGAGTTGGTGCGGGTGGCGTTTGCCCAGATGGCCCAGCCCGAGCTGGTCCAGCACGTCCTGTACGCGCTGCTGGATCTCTTTGGCCGGAACCTTGCGCAGCTTGAGCGGATAGGCCACGTTTTCAAAAACGGTTTTGTGCGGCCACAGCGCATACGACTGAAACACCAGGCCCAGGTTACGCTCTTCCGCCGGGATCTCACTGCGCGGCGTGCCGTCATAGACTTTGTTTTTGCCAATGATAATCGAGCCCTGAGTCGGTTTTTCCAGGCCCGCCACCGCACGCAGCAGGGTGGTTTTCCCGCTGCCGGATGGCCCCAGCAGGGAGACCACTTCGCCGCGGTTGAGGTTCATGGAGACCCCTTTTAAAACAGGATTGTCGCCGTAGGTCAGGTGCAGATCGTTAACCGCTAATTCAATCATGTATTTTGACTCCGAAACGAAGGGCAATGCCCAGACCTACCACCACCAGCAGGATGTTAATAAAAGAGAGCGCCGCCACAATATCAATGGCTCCCGCGGCCCAGAGGGATACCAGCATCGAGCCGATGGTTTCCGTGCCGGGTGAAAGCAGGTACACACCCGTTGAATATTCGCGTTCAAAAATCAGGAACATCAGCAGCCACGAACCGATAAGGCCGTAGCGGGAGAGCGGGATCGTGACATGGCGGGTGATCTGGCCACGCGTAGCCCCCGTACTGCGGGCGGCCTCTTCAAGCTCCGGCGCAACCTGCAGCAGGGTGGACGAGATGAGTCTCAGCCCGTACGCCATCCAGACCACCGTATAGGCCAGCCAGACGCTGAAAATGGTGCTGCGCAGCGAACGTAGCCAGACAATCAGGTTTTCACGCATCCAGTCGCTCCAGGCGAACCCGGAAAGCCAGCCCGATTTCAGCGAGTTATCCAGCCACATCGGCAGGAACAGGAACACCCAGAGAAAGGCCAGACCCGCGAGCAGGCCAGGCACGGCGCGCGGCACCAGGACGCTGTAATCCAGAAAACGCGTGGTATTGTCCGGTTTGCGGTGCATGGCGATACCGACAAACAGGTAGCACGCCACGGCCAGCGCGCCGCCAATGACCCCAATGGACATGGAGTTGACGATGGCGCGCAGCAGGTTCGGCTGCGCCCATATCGTGCGAAAAGTACTCAGGGAAAGCTCGTCCCACAGTGAAACGCCCACGCCCCAGTTTGAGATAAACGCGCGCAATACCACGCCGAGCAGGGGAACGCCGATCGTGACGGTAAGCCAGAAGGCGACCACCGCGCCCGCCACCCAGCGCCATTTACCCAGAGGTAAGGCCCGGGCCTGGGACGCTTTGCCTTTCATGGTCACGAAACGGTTGGCGGTGCGCATCAGGCGACGCTGCAGCATGACCAGCGGAATGGTGATACAGATAAGCACCACCGCAACCGCCGCCATCAGGTGGTAGGAAGGGGTACCAAGCTTGTTGGTCAGCTGGTACAGGTAGGTTGCCAGCACCATGTTGCCTTCCGGATCGCCGAGGACCAGCATCAGACCAAACACTTCAAGACCGAGGAAGAACAGCAGAACGATGGCGTACAAAATGGACGGGCGCACCATCGGCAGGCTGACCGAGGTCATCACCTGTAAGGGCGACGCACCCGCGGTACGTGCGGCCTCTTCCACATCGGAACCGACGCTTCGCAGCGCGGACGAAATATAGAGATAGGCATGCGGAACATGCGTCAGGCCAGCAATGACCACGATGCTCGACATGTCGTAGATATTCCACGGTACGAAACCAATCAGCGCCTGCGCCCAGAGGGATAAAAAGCCTACCGGACCGGCGGCTACCACGTAGCCGAATCCCAGCACCATTGGCGACACGAAAACCGGAACGAGGATCAGCGGTTCAATCAGACGGCGGCCGGGCAGGTCGGTACGCACCATCAGAAAGGCCAGCACGCCCCCTAACGGAATGGCGATGATGACCAGCCCGAAAGCGAGAATAAAACCGCTTTTCAGCGCCTTATAGAAATCAGGGTCGGTGAAGATAAAACCAAATGATTCAAGGCTCCACTCTTTTGCCGGTGAAAAGAACGGGGCGGACAAGAAGCTCTGTATCACGATAAACGACAGCGGCGTGTAGATAACCAGGGCGGTTATCAACACGACAATACCGCGCGGCAGGCTTTGCCACTTTCTGCGTAATGTATTCATGGGGTATCCCTGGTGTTGCAGCCCAGCAAAACGAACTCAGGTAACAGGAGCGCGACGACCCGCGTCGCGCTCAGACGCTTATTTGGCGGCGGCGGTACGCCACTGTTTGATGTACTCCAGGCGTTTTTTCGGCTGCAGATACTCCAGCAGGCTTTCATCAACCGGGATAGGTTTCAGCGCATTGCCGAGCACTTTCGTCAGGCCGTCGATATCATTTTTGCCGTCGATATCGTTACGAATGGACGGGATATCCGCCTGGCTTGCCAGAATACTTTGTCCTTTTTCAGACAGGACGTAGTCCAGCCACAGTTTCGCGGCATTGCTGTTTTGCGCCTGCTGGCTGATGAACGACACGCGTGATAACACCAGGGTGTAATCTTTTGGATAGGCGATCCCCAGCGACGGATCGTTCTTCGCACGCGCTTCCGCGTAGGAACCGAGGATATTAAAACCGATCAGGTTTTCCCCTGATGACACCCTCTCCATCATGGTGCCGGTTGAAGACTGAACGGCTAGGCCCCCTTTGGCGATATCGGCCAGGGTTTTGAAGTAGTTAGGATCGGCCTTGTGATCCTGCACCGAGAGCATAAAGCCCAGACCCGATTTTTCGATGTCGTAGGTGGTGACTTTGCTCTTGAATTTATCCGTCTGGCTGGCAATAAGCTTAGCCAGCGCCGCATGGGAATCTGGCACGTCGCCCGCCGGGATCAGCCGTTTGTTGTAGATAAACACGACGGGTTCATAGGTGGTGCCGTAGGCTTTATCTTTCCAGACCGCCCATTTCGGCAGCTGGCTTTGCTCCGGTGATTTGTACTCCATGGCGTAGTCGGTAGCGAGCTTCAGCCCGGTGTCCATGGAGGAGCTCCAGACCACATCGCCGCTACCGCCACCCGAGGCCTGTTCGCTGATAAAACGGTTGTACAGCTCGGTGCTGTTCATGTCGTTATATTCAACTTTTATGCCCGGATAGGTTTTTTCGAAGCCCTCAATCAGCGGCCCGGCAGCTTTGGTGTCGGTGGTGGAGTAGATCACCACTTTGCCCTCTTTGGTCGCGGCATCGACCATTTTTTGATAGTCAGCAGGATAGCCCTGCGGCAAAGCAGACAGTGCGGAAGCAGAACACAGTACGGTAGCGGTAATCAGAGAAATTCGGAAGATGTTCGACATTATAGTTAACCTTTTAGTTACATTTGAGGAACTAATTGTCAACATAGCGCATGGCTCCGCGCCGACAATAGGGGGGCGCGGGTTGCGGTTCCGAAGTGTGATTGTCAGCGTCGTTTCAGCAATTAACACCATAAAATCCGCGACGCTTAGCAAACGAACGGTTGCGGATTACGTTTTCTCTGCCGCTTTGCGGTAAAGCCTTCTGGGATGACCGATATTGCCATACAGCATTTCAATGCTGATTAACCCACTTTCCACGCAGTATTCCAGATAACGGCGGCCCGTGGTTTTGCTGATCCCGACGTATTCCACCACCTCTTCCACCGACATTGTTTTTTCGGGGTGTTCCGCAAATAAACGCTTAATACGGTCCAGGGTGTGGGGCTCAATACCCTTTGTGGACGGGGTCTGCGAGGTGTCCGCGGCGGGGAGGTTAAACAGGCGATCCAGCGCATGCTGGTCGACAACCTTCACCTGCTGCACGGTGTGGATGAAACGCATAAAACGCTCCAGCGAGGCGTGCAGACGCTGGAAAAAAACGGGCTTAATCAGGTAGTCAAACGCGCCGCTGCGCATGGCATGGCTACAGGTCTGCATATCGCTGGCTGCGGTGATAAAGATCACCGAGCATTCATAGCTTTTCAGGAGCGGGTTATCGATTAACGCCACGCCTTTACCGTCCGGGAGATAATTGTCCAGCAGTATCAGCCTCGGCTGATGCTGGCGTATCAGGTTACACGCCTGCTCAATCGACGCGGCAATGCCCACCACGCGCAAATGGAAATTTTGCTCGATATACTCGCGATGCAGTTCCGCCAGGTGCGGCTCATCCTCAACAATCACAACATCAAGTGCTCGGGTCGTGGTCATGCGTTAGCCCTGTCGAACGGGGAGTGGATTGGGAATAAACACAGAGAATATCGTGCCTTGAGGAGCGTTATCCGTTATCTCAATGCTGCCGCCCGCCTTGTTGATATAGCCTGCCACCAGAAACAGGCCAATACCGTGCTCTGTGCCCACAATGTCGTTCTCGCTTTCCGGCTTACTGCTGAATCCCTGGCGAAAGAGATGCGGTTTCATCGCCTCATCCACCCCGCAACCCCGATCGGCCACCTCTATCAGCAACTCCTGGTTGCGATCGGAAATGTAAAGCTCTACAGGTGCGGGAACCGGGGCTTTCAGGGTGGCGTCAACGGCGTTATCCAGCAGGTTGCCAATCACCGACACCAGCTCCGTTTCCGTGATGCTGGCAGGCATGCGGGTGAGCTGGCAGGCGGGATCAAACTGCAGTTCAACGCCCTTTTCCCGGGCGCTGACATATTTCCCTAGCAGCAATCCGCACAGGGCCGGCGAGACAAAATGGGCTGAGACGAAGTCCAGCACGCGCTGCGCTCCTTCTGACTGTGCCTGGATGTAACGGATCGCCTCGTCATAGTGTTTCATCTGCAGCAACCCCACCAGCGTGGCGGTCCAGTTCAGCTGTTCATGACGCATAATGCGCAGGTTATCCGCATAGCGTTTAATCTGGCTTAGCTGGCTGCTGAGAGTGTTGATATCATTCTTGTCGCGAAAGCTATAAACCCAACCGCTTTCAACACCAGGTTCAACCTCAATCGCCACGCGGTTCACAATCACCTCGCGCTGGTTAAGCACCGCAATCTGGTCGTGGCTGCCGCGGCTAACCGAGGCGTAGCGCTGAGATAAAAAACCGGGGGACGTTTGCAGAACGTCTTCCAGCGGTTTGCCGATAAGCGCTTTCTCACTTTGATGAATATCCAGCATCTCTCTGGCGGCACGGTTAATTAAAATCAGCTGCTTTTCTTCATTGACGGCAAATACCCCTTCATACATTGCTTCCAGCAGCGCGCGTTGCTGTAAGACCAGTTGCGCAATATCTTTTGGCTCAAGGCGGAACATCTGCTTTTTAAGATTGCGGGTAAACAACCAGGAAAAAATAAACAGTAACAGCAACAGACCCATACCGTATAACCCGGACTGCCAGAGAATACGCGCATTGATATTCGCAATGTACGACGTCAAATAACCGACCGAGACAATCCCAATCACCTGATGCTGCGCATTAAACATGGGCGCTTTGCTGCGCAGTGAAACCCCAATCCCACCCTTACGCACCGAAATAATTGTTTTGCCTTGTAATACCTCCGCATTATCCCCGCCGATCATCGGTAAATTGATGCGTTCCGGTGATTCTGAATGATAGAGATGCTGTTCCCGGGTATCGCCAATGACAATATAACTGGCATCACTTTCGGCCCGTATAGGCTGAATTAAACGGGCGATGGCGGGGATATTTCTGGCCGCGACGTTTTCCGCCAGACCCGGCATCAACGCGATTTCGCTGGCCTGAACCCGGGCGCGCTGGCCGAGATCGTGATGCAATTGCCGGTCAATAAAATGAAACAGGATGGTTCCCAGCAGAACTAACAGCAGGCAGGAGAAGCACACCAGCGCTAAAAAAAGTTTTACCTGAAAAGAGAGTCTGCGTTTCATACGACCTGATGCGGGGAGTCTGATTAGAGCGGTCTGCGCAGACTGACATGAGGAAATGGGGGATGCAATCTGGCGAAAACAGAGTTGTGACCTGGCTTTTCGTTTTGGGGGTTATAGCTATCAGGATCGCGTAAGGCTATGCTTCATTCAGCACCCGAATAATTACAGAGGCAATGTCGTGGATAAAGCGCTACTGGATGCAGGCTACCGGGCCTATACCGGAGAGAAAATTGACGTTTACTTCAACACCGCGATCTGCAAACACTCAGGAAATTGCGTGCGCGGGAGCGCTAAGCTCTTCAACCTGAAACGTAAACCGTGGATTATACCGGATGAAGTGGACGTCGAAACGGTTGTACATGTGATTGATACCTGCCCGAGCGGTGCGCTGAAGTATCGCCAAAAATAAGCGAGGAACCATGGATATTCTGGAAGGCCATAACAAGTTTTACGTCAACGATGCTGACGGTAACCAGGTTGCAGAGATTGTCTTCGTACCGACCGGTGAGCATCTGAGCATTATCGAGCACACCGATGTGGATCCGAGCCTGAAAGGGCAAGGTGTGGGTAAACAGCTGGTGGCAAAAGTGGTCGCGAAGATGCGCGGTGAAAATCGAAAAATTATCCCGCTATGCCCGTTTGCCAAACATGAGTTTGATAATACGCGGGAATATGACGATATTCGGGCGTAGAAACACACCGGCGATGGCCGGTGTTTTTTTATCTGATCTGTTCAAACAGCAGCACCACCGCAATCACTACCATCATTCCCCCTGATGCTCTGCTCACCAGACGCGCGGCCTGCGGGCGGGTGGCCAGGATGGCTTTTGAACCGTATCCCACCAGCAGATAGACCAGCGTACAGGTGATGAGGTGTAGCAAGCCCAGCGCGGACATCTGCATCGCAACCGACCAGCTTCCTTTCGGGTCAGTAAATTGTGGAAGCAGGGCCAGGAACAGCAAAAAAACTTTCGGGTTAAGGCCGCTGATACATAATCCCTTCACCGCCCACTGTTTCCAGTTTGCCGCCGAGGTTGTGGCGCTTTCCGGTGCGCCAGGAGCGCGTAACAGTGAGATACCAAGCCACAGCAAGTAAAGTGCTCCCGCTATCGTCAGCCCGGATAATGCCAGCGGATGTTGCGCCATCATGACGCCCACGCCCGCGACCACAATCAGTGTCGCCAGCAGATGGCCGGACATGAGGCCCATCACTGCGGGTACCACGCGCCGCCCGTGGATGCCGGCGCTAATAGCGTAAGCCCAGTCGGCGCCCGGCGTCATGATGAGCAGGAAAGACACCACCCAAAACCCAGCCACAATACTCATTTCCATCGTCTGTAAAACTCCAGAATTTCACCCGTCAACAGAGAGAAAGCATATCGGTATCCGGACGAAATGAGTTTTCAATGTTATGCTCAAAAGACGGTGAAATTGACAAAATCTTCCACATGGACAGCATCGATCGAAAAATTCTTGCGCAGTTGCAGGCTGATGGCCGTTTATCTCTTACGGAGCTGGCTGAACGGGTGAACCTGAGCCTCTCGCCGTGTCACCGGCGCGTGCGGGCGCTGGAGCAAAGCGGGGCCATTACGGGATACCGGGCCAGTCTCGATCCCGCCAAAATGGGGTTTAACTTTCTGGCGATCGTGTTTGCGACGCTAAAAGAGGGCGACAGAAAAGCGGTGAGCGCCTTTGAGGAGGCGGTGGAAGAGATCCCGCAAATTGTGCTGGCGCAGCGTTTATTTGGCGATCCTGATTATCTGATGCACGTCGTGACCCGCGACCTGCCGGCTTTTCAGAAACTTTATGATGAGAAGCTCTCTGCGATGCCCGGCGTTCAGCATCTTCGCTCAACGCTGGTCATGAAAACGGTCGTGCAGGACAGGCCGTTTCCGCTCGACATTTCAGGGCGTGACGAATAACGCGCCCGGCAGAACGCCGGGCGCAGGGGCGTTTAGCCTACAAACATCACTGACACGCACAGTACGCCAACGATCAGCGTCAGCAGGTTGCCGACAGATCGGTACGGTTTCAGGGACGGGATCAGGTACGTCGACAGCGTCGGCATGATAAACAGGATCATGGCGATAAGCGGACCGCTGATGGCATAAATCATCGAAATGGCATTCGGATTAATGCAGCACACCGCAAAGGTGATTAACGACACCCCCATGATGGAGATCGCGCGGTTAAAGGCGCGGCTCTTTTTCACGCCCACCTGGTTCAGCGATGACTTCACAATCTCCGTCGCCCCTTCGATCACCCCAAAATAGGTGCCGAGGAACGATTTCGACATGGCGATAATCGCCACAATTATCCCGGAAATCCCCAGCCATGCCGGAGAAGAGGGCATCATCGACAGCGCCGACAGAATGGTTACCCCTTCCTCTTTTGCCGAAACGATATAGGACGGTGGAATAGAGAGCAGGCAGCTGAACACGAAGAACAGCACGCTCAGGCAGATAATCAGGTACGCCACCTTCATGATTTTCTTGCACTTGTCCATGGCGGCGTCGCCAAACTTCTCACGGCGGTCAACGGCAAACGTCGAGATAATCGGCGTATGGCTGAAAGCGAATACCATCACCGGGATCGAAATCCAGACCTGATGCAGCGTATGGCGGTCAAATGCCATCTGGCTTGTGAGCAGCGCGGGTTGCCAGCTTCCGGTCAGATAGAGCGAGACAAACAGGAAGTAGGCGATCAGCGGAAACACCAGGAAGCCCATCACTTTTATGGTGATATGCCGTCCCATCAGGAAGATCAGATTTAACACCAGCACCACGCCAAAACTGACCAGCACGCGAACGGCGGTATCCACCGTCATGTGTTTTGCCAGCTGCTCAGTTAACGAGTTGGTGATGGCCACTGCATAAATCTGCACCACCACGAAGAAGGCGATGAAATAGAGCGTGGTGATCAGGTTGCCTATCTTCCTGCCGTAATAATGGGAGACGGCGCCGGTGATCCCTTCATTGCCTTTTGTTTTCGACGACAGGATGAATTGTGCCAGCGCGCGGTGCGGCCAGTAGGTTAATGGGTAGGCCACAAGGGCAGTGATAAACAGGACGATAGCGCCTGCGGAGCCCAGCTGAATGGGCAAGAACAGCGTTCCTGCGCCCACGGCCGTGCCATAGAGAGCGAAACTCCAGAGAGTCTCATCTTTTGACCAAATTTTCGACATTAGAGCAACGTATCAACTATCAAACCAACAGAATGGAGCGCAATTTACCATAATTATGGGTTGAGAGCGCAGTTGCTTCGAAGGAGTTTGGCCGGAGCGGGCGTCCGGCCAGAGGGAATTAGCCTGCGAGGGCGCGTCGCTGCTGGCGACGTTTAAGGAATTTCTCGCGCAGCGTATCGTAAGCCCAGTTATAGAACATGGTGTACGGCAGGAAGAACAGGAAGAAACCAATTTCCAGTGTGAATGCCTGCAGCAGCGTGACGCCCAGCACCGCGGCGACTATCGACACGCCGATCACAATAAACCCGCACTCGAATCCCAGCGCATGCAGTGCGCGGATTTTTGCCGTGCGTGTGATGCGGTGAACCGGCCAGAAACGGTCGAAGCCGACGTTATAGATAATGTTCCAGAGCATGGCCGTGGTTGCCAGGATAATGGTCAATCCACCCATCTCCACCACGGAACGTTGCATAAGCCACGCCGCCGTCGGGGCGAGGATCGCCGTGGCAATCCCTTCGAAACAGACGGCATGAAAGATCCGCTCCGGCAGTTTACGTTGGAGTGCATCCTGATGTTGCATAGTTTTAGACCTCGTGAATACGCATTTTGGCGTTGATGCGGCCTATTGTTATCGCTAAAGGTGATATATTAAAGATGGTATCCATCGATAAAGTAGATAGTGCATGCGTTATTCTCCTGAAGCCCTTACCGCATTCGTTGAGACCGTCGCGGCGGGCTCTTTTTCTGCCGCCGCGCGTCGGTTACGTAAAAGCCAGTCGACCGTGAGCACATCCATCGCCAATCTTGAAGCCGATCTGGGCTTCGATCTGTTTGACCGTTCGGCCCGTCAGCCGGTGTTAACCGCGCAGGGCGAACAGGTACTGGGTTATGTGCAGGCGATCCTCGCGGCCAGCACGCGGCTTGACGAGCTGGCGGTGTCGTTAACGGCACAAACGGAGGCGCGCCTGACGTTTGTTCTTTCCGATACCCTCAACCCGGACGTGCTGGAAGACCTGATGAACCAGTTCGACCAGCGCTTTCCCCATACCGAATTTGAATGCCTGATTGGCGAGGAAGAGGACGTTATCGATCTGCTGCAGAAGTCGCGTGCGCAGGTTGGTCTCACGGAAGCGCGTGACAGTTATCCGACCGATATTGGTTTTACCCGGTTGCCGATACAGACCCGGATGGCAATCTATGTCGCGACCAACCATCCTCTGGCCGGGCAGCAAGTAATCCAGGCCGATGAGCTGCACGGCTGGCGGGAATTGCGGCTCAGCACCTATCTGGAGCGGGAGGCAACGCTCGCACGCGGACCCGTCTGGTCGGCACCCAACTACCTGTTACTGCTGAGTATGGCGGTGCAGGGATTTGGCTGGTGCGTGCTGCCGTGCGCGCTGGTGGATGAATTTGCCGCCGCGAAATCGCTGGTGCAGCTGAATGTCCCCGGGTGGCCACGGGCGATCGGTATCGATCTGCTCTGGAATAAACGATCCCCGCCCGGCGTTGCCGGAAGCTGGCTGCGGCAGTATCTGCAGGATGCGCGCTAATCCTTGTGATTAAACTCACTATTTTTAAACAATTAAGATAATTGCCAATAACAATCCACTACTATCGTCATGTCATTTAACACAGAGGTTGTGATGAAAGATGTCGTTATAGTGGGTGCGTTGCGTACGGCTATCGGCTGTTTTCAGGGGGCGCTTTCACGCCACTCGGCTGTTGATTTGGGCAGCGTAGTGGTGAAAGCGCTGGTGGAACGCAGCGGGATTGCAGCACATGAAATTGATGAGGTGATCCTGGGACAGGTGCTGACCGCCGGTGCCGGGCAAAACCCTGCCCGTCAGGCGGCGCTCAAGGGTGGCCTGCCCAATACCGTCTCCGCTATCACCATCAACGACGTCTGTGGCTCAGGGTTAAAAGCGCTGCATCTGGCGACGCAGGCCATTCAGTGTGGTGAAGCGGATGTCGTGATTGCCGGCGGACAAGAAAATATGAGCCGGGCACCACACGTGCTGACCGACAGCCGTACCGGCGCGCAGCTGGGCAACAGCCAGTTGCTCGACAGTCTGGTGCATGACGGTCTGTGGGATGCGTTCAATGACTATCATATGGGCGTGACGGCGGAAAATCTGGCACGTGAGTATGGTATCAGCCGTGAGTTGCAGGACGCTTACGCGTTAAGCTCGCAGCAAAAAGCGCGCGCGGCGATTGATGCCGGGCGCTTTCGGGATGAAATCGTCCCGGTCAGCACGCAGCGTCAGAACGGTGAGGTTGCCGTGGTGGATACCGATGAGCAGCCGCGCACCGACGCCAGCGCTGAAGGGCTGGCGAGGCTCAATCCTGCGTTTGAAACTCAGGGCTCAGTGACGGCGGGAAACGCCTCCTCCATTAATGATGGCGCTGCGGCCGTGATGATGATGAGTGAAAGCAAAGCCCTCGAGCTGGATCTGCCCGTTCTGGCCCGCATTAAGGCATTTGCCAGCGTGGGTGTTGATCCTGCGTTAATGGGTATCGCCCCGGTTTATGCTACCCGTCGCTGCCTGGAACGTGCAGGGTGGCAACTCTCTGATGTGGATCTGATTGAAGTCAACGAGGCCTTTGCCGCACAGGCAATCTCGGTTGGCAAAATGCTGGAATGGGATCCCCTGCGGGTAAACGTGAACGGTGGGGCAATCGCACTGGGTCATCCTATCGGCGCGTCCGGTTGTCGAATTCTGGTATCGCTGGTGCATGAGATGAAAAAGCGCAATGCCCGCAAAGGCATTGCGACGCTCTGTATCGGTGGTGGACAAGGTGTCGCCCTCGCCATTGAACGCTAAAATCCCGCCCGCATAAAAGAGCCTCCCTTCAGGAGGTTTTTTTTTACATAACGAATGACGAATTAACCGTTATTAGCACATTCTCACTCTGGTATTGAATAATTACGGCCTTAATTATTATCGTTGTTAACGTCTTAGTGTGATCTCCCTCCGGTAATTTCACGTTAATACATCCTGTTTGTTGATGGGTGTCACGTCCATCTTTGCCAAAAAAAATGAAACAAATAATTACGATCTTTGTCACTAAAATAATGTTCTTTAAAAAATAAACTGCAGTTTCATAAATAAGAAACATTATTTCAGTTGAGGGTTTTTTCATGTTTAAGAAATCTCTGGTCCTTACTTCCCTTATCGGTACGTCCTTCATGGCTCAGGCCGTTACCGTCGATCTGCGCCATGAATATATCGACAGTGGTGCCAATGCTGACCGTGTCTCGGTCTCACATCGCTTTGCTAACGGGGTCGGTTTTTCTGTAGAAGCTAAATGGAAATCCGGTGGTGATAAAGCCGACCAGCCGTTTGCGGATGTGGTGGGTAACGGGCATGAAGATCAAATTAGCTGGCGCTGGAAAGCGACTGAGAATATTGCACTGACGCCGGCGTTTACCCTTGAAAGTAACGACAGCCGCACAATATATAAACCGAATCTGCATCTGCAATATAGTTTCGACAACGGCTTCTACGTTGCCGCGCGTTATCGTTATGAATATACCCGCTACCCGTCAAGCTCGAATAAAGATGACGACAAAGTTAACCGTGGTGATGCCTGGGTTGGCTGGGTAATGGGTGACTGGCGTACCGAACTCAATTATGTTTATGCGAAGAGTTCTGAAGGTATGGTTCGTAATAATAACAAAGATTATTCCAACGAATATAACGCCAAGCTGGCGTATAAATGGGATAAAAACTGGGCACCGTATGTTGAAGTGGGTAACATCGGCGTGAAAGATACCGATGAACGCCAGACCCGCCTTCGTTTAGGCGTGGCCTATTCTTTCTGATATCACGTTATTCCGCTGAACATTGCCGGGTAGCGCCAGTGCCTACCCGGCTTTCCCATGTCTGATAAGCGCCGCCCAACGGGCAAAAGCCCACTGAAAAAAAAGCCCTCCGAAACGGAGGGCAAGGCCAGTTACAGAAACACAAACTCAAATCATGCATGCAACATTTCAGGTTGCTCAGGAAGTTTCGCGATATAGAGGGCGGGTTGACCGTCTTTATCGGAACTGAACAGCACCGCTTTCTCGTCCGGAGTAAAGGAGGGATGCGGGTGGGTGACCTGGCGGCTATTTGCCACCGTTGCCCAGGACGTGTCGTGACGGGCAATGCGGAAGTAGCTTTTTTTCGCCACGTCAAAGGCGTACAGATACGGATCGTTATCGATGGTGTAACCGTGCGTATCCTTCACATCAACCGGCGTGCCTGAACCGTCGCCCACCAGCAGGGAGCCGTCAACGTTGCTCATCAGATGGGAACAGGCGGGCATTGGCATGACTGCGTCATTGACGCCCGTATCCGGATTGAAGCTGCAGATGGTGCGGCCCTTTTGGCCCTTCAGATAAGAGACATACACAAGGGCAGAACCGTTCGGCACCCAGAATTCATGGGTACAGCTTTCGCCTTCCGCATGCGTTTTCACTTTGCGCACGTGCGTACCATCTTCGTTGACCAGCCACATGCGGGCGTCGACCAGGTCGTGCGGCCCTTCATGGCAAAACGCCACCGTGTTGTCATCGAACGGACGATAGATAGGGTGGCCAAGCCAGTTTTTCTCTTCGTGGATTGTGGTGCTTAAACCGGTTTTCAGATCCACCCGCAGCAGTCGACAGTGCGGCCCCTTATGGAAGAAGTCGTGGAAAATTTTCCAGTCGTTGAGCGGCGTCCAGTCACGTCGGGCGATTTCTATCCCAACCAGTTTGGTGCAGTCGCTGTTGGCGACCCAGGTACCGTAACCGACCCAGTCATCAGGGACACGGTACACCTCGCGTTCTACCAGGGTATGGAGATCCACCTCCAGCAGCGTGCGGTCGTTCTTCACATAGTAGAAGGATTTATCATCCGGAGAGAGGAACCCGCCAAAGGTATTATCCCCCGCGCCTTCCGTCAGCTGTACCGCTTCGGCCTTCTGCAGATCCAGCAGGTAGTAGTTCCAGTGACCGTCAAACGCCCCTGCGAACAGCAGGTGGCTGCCATCATTAAAGAAGCACTTCTGGTAGAAGTAGTTGCGGTGACAGGTCACGTCGGGTGGGGTCAGGCGGGTGACTTCCACGCCTGTATCCGGATCGTGGCTGACCTCGTAGTTCAGCTTGACCCGCATACCTTTAGCCATAATGCACTCCTTTGAACGATAAAAGTAGATTAAAAAGTGAGTATTAAATTATCAAAACAATGTTTCATTATGTGTGACTGATGGCGCACTTTGTCTGTTTCATTGGCGAGATTAATGTCTGGCTCTCTTTATCGTGATCCGAACGCCATTTCTGGTATAAACAAACAGAAAAAATGAAACGTTGTTTTAAATGTAATTGAAAACCCCCTTCTCTGGGGCTAGACTGTGCTCATCATGAAAACGGAACGTCGTTTCGTTAATTTTCTGCCTGCGGGCACGATCATTTCTGGAGGTTACGGTGGACGTCAGACAAAGCATCCACAGTGCGCACGCCAAAACGCTGGATACTCAGGGGCTGCGCAATGAGTTTTTAGTCGAGCAGGTGTTCGAGGCCGATAAGTACACCATGGTCTACAGCCATATCGACCGTATTATCATTGGCGGGATTATGCCGGTGACGCAGACCGTCTCCGTGGGCGGTGAAGTGGGTAAACAGCTTGGTGTGAGCTATTTCCTTGAGCGTCGCGAGCTGGGCGTGATTAACATCGGTGGCCCCGGCACCATCTCAGTAGACGGACAGTGCTATGAGATAGGTCATCGCGACGCGTTGTATGTCGGTAAAGGGGCGAAAGAGGTCGTGTTCGCCAGCATCGACAGCGGTAAACCGGCGAAGTTTTACTACAACTGTGCGCCCGCACATACCCCGTATCCCACCAAAAAAGTGACCCCGGCGGATGTCGCCCCGGTGACGCTGGGTGACAACCTCACCAGCAACCGTCGCACCATCAATAAATACTTTGTTCCGGATGTGCTGGAAACCTGCCAGCTCAGCATGGGGCTCACCGAGCTTGCTCCGGGCAACCTGTGGAACACCATGCCGTGCCATACCCACGAGCGCCGTATGGAAGTGTATTTCTACTTCAACATGGACGAGGACGCCTGCGTGTTCCACATGATGGGGCAACCGCAGGAAACGCGTCATATCGTGATGCATAACGAGCAGGCGGTTATTTCGCCGAGCTGGTCTATTCATTCGGGCGTAGGCACGAAAGCGTACACCTTCATCTGGGGTATGGTCGGTGAAAACCAGGTCTTTGATGACATGGACCACGTCGCGGTTAACGATCTGCGCTAGCCGCAGGCAGTTAAGCATAAACCTGCCTGTTGGTGACAGGCGCTGAACGATTAAGGAACAAACATGATTCTGGATGCATTTTCTCTGCAGGGTAAAGTGGCTGTGGTGTCCGGTTGTGACACCGGACTGGGCCAGGGTATGGCGTTAGGGCTGGCGGAAGCGGGCTGCGATATCGTCGGGATTAACATTGTTGAGCCTACTGAAACCATCGAGCGCGTCACCGCGCTGGGTCGTCGTTTTCTGAGCCTGACCGCCGATCTGCGTAAAATTGACGCCATCCCTGAACTGCTGGATCGCGCGGTGGCGGAATTCGGCCATATCGACATTCTGGTGAACAATGCCGGACTGATTCGCCGTGAAGACGCGATTAATTTCAGCGAGCGCGACTGGGACGACGTGATGAACCTGAACATTAAGAGCGTTTTCTTTATGTCCCAGGCAGCGGCGAAACACTTCATTGCCCAGGGGAAAGGCGGCAAGATCATTAATATCGCCTCCATGCTCTCCTTCCAGGGCGGTATCCGCGTGCCGTCTTATACCGCATCCAAGAGCGCGGTGATGGGCGTTACCCGTCTGCTGGCAAACGAGTGGGCGAAGCACAACATCAACGTCAACGCGATTGCGCCGGGGTACATGGCGACGAATAACACTCAGCAGTTGCGTGCTGACGAACAGCGTAGCGCGGAAATCCTCGACCGTATCCCGGCGGGCCGCTGGGGCCTTCCGGACGATCTCAAGGGGCCGATTGTATTCCTGGCCTCTCCGGCATCCGATTACATCAACGGCTATACCGTGGCGGTCGATGGCGGCTGGCTGGCGCGTTAATTGCGTATTCCGTCTTAAACCTCTGCCGGTGGGTGGAGGTTTTTTTTGCCCAAAAATTGCCATTATCCATATGGCTCAAGACGAAAAATCCATACTAAAAAAACATAAATGATATGTATCACATTTTTATTGCTTAAAAATTAAATGATTAATAAAAACTGGCGGTATTTCATCGTTAGTTGAAATTGTAATGTCCATCACAGAACGCTATGCCACAGCGAAATAATCCATATCTTCGCGAATTACGGCCTGACACTTTTCCGCGCTATCTCGTAATTTCAGTTAACGAATTTCGCTGTTCAGGCAGGAAAATATGACATCTATAAATGACTCTACCCTTATGCCCGCCGCGTTGCGTGATACCCGACGCATGAATCAGTTTGTCTCCATCGCGGCTGCAGTGGCCGGTTTACTGTTCGGTCTGGATATTGGCGTGATCGCCGGGGCGCTGCCCTTTATCACCGATCACTTTACGTTGAGTAACCGCCTGCAGGAGTGGGTGGTCAGCAGCATGATGCTGGGTGCGGCCATCGGCGCGCTGTTTAACGGCTGGCTTTCGTTCCGCCTCGGGCGCAAATACAGCCTGATGGTGGGGGCGATTCTGTTTGTCGCCGGCTCCATTGGGTCAGCATTTGCCACGAACGTGGAAATGCTGCTGCTCTCCCGCGTGCTGCTCGGCGTGGCGGTGGGGATTGCCTCTTACACTGCGCCGTTGTACCTCTCCGAAATGGCGAGCGAGAACGTGCGCGGCAAGATGATCAGTATGTACCAGCTGATGGTGACGCTGGGTATCGTGCTGGCGTTTTTGTCTGACACTTATTTCAGCTACAGCGGCAACTGGCGCGCGATGCTGGGCGTGCTGGCGCTCCCGGCGCTGGTGCTGATTGTTCTGGTGATTTTCCTGCCAAACAGTCCGCGCTGGCTGGCGCAAAAGGGCCGTCATGTGGAAGCGGAAGAGGTGCTGCGGATGCTGCGTGATACCTCAGAAAAAGCACGTGAAGAGCTGAACGAGATCCGCGAAAGCCTGAAGCTGAAGCAGGGGGGCTGGGCGCTGTTTAAGATCAACCGCAACGTACGCCGCGCGGTGTTCCTCGGCATGCTGCTGCAGGCGATGCAGCAGTTCACCGGGATGAACATCATCATGTACTACGCGCCACGTATCTTCAAAATGGCGGGGTTCACCACCACGGAACAGCAAATGGTTGCCACGCTGGTGGTGGGGCTGACCTTTATGTTCGCCACCTTTATCGCGGTGTTCACCGTGGATAAAGCCGGACGTAAACCGGCACTCAAGATTGGCTTTAGCGTCATGGCGCTCGGTACGCTGATCCTTGGCTACTGCCTGATGCAGTTTGATAACGGCACTGCCTCAAGCGGTCTTTCCTGGCTCTCTGTTGGCATGACCATGATGTGTATTGCCGGATATGCGATGAGCGCTGCGCCCGTCGTGTGGATCCTGTGTTCCGAAATTCAGCCGCTCAAATGCCGTGACTTTGGCATCACCTGTTCCACGACCACCAACTGGGTGTCGAACATGATCATCGGCGCGACCTTCCTGACGCTGCTGGATTCAATCGGCGCGGCAGGAACCTTCTGGCTCTATACGGTTCTCAACGTCGCGTTTATCGGGGTCACGTTCTGGCTGATCCCTGAAACCAAAGGCGTCACGCTGGAGCATATCGAGCGCAGGCTGATGTCCGGCGAGAAGCTGCGTAATATTGGCGTGTAGTCTGTTGCCGGGTGGCGAAGAGGCCACCCGGCTTTTCGTTAGCGCATCGCGCGTTTCAGAATACGTTCAGCCTGACGCTGGAAGTCAGCGGCAGTCTCTTCCACGGATTTCTGTCCATAATCGATGTACTGCAGAGAGGTGCCGAACTGGGCCACAATCTGCGGATCGTCAAAGTAAGGTGACACGGAAAGTTTGGCCGGCAGAGACTGCGCCAGACGCAGCCCCGCGACCGACGGATCGCTCTCTTTGATGGTGCCGTCTTCGGTCAGGAACTGCACCGCGGCTTTACTCAGCGGCACGCCACGCTCCAGACCCAGCGTATCTACTCCCTCTTTGCTGTTCAGCAGGAAGTTAATCAGTTTCGCCGCCGCTTCCGGGTTTTTGGTGGATTTACCAATCGAGAGCATCTGCGCCGGTTTGAAGAAAAGGCCCGCATCGGTTGCGCCCGGCAGCATCGGGTAACTGCCCAGCACCAGTTTTGCCGGTGGCTTCAGGTTGTCGGAATACTTGTTGATGGTGGAGTTCCACATGTAGGTTCCCGCCCATTCTCCCTGGATCCACGGCTTCATCTCATACATGTTGCTCTTACCAAACGACGCATAGTATTTGGTGTCCGGCATGACGTGGCTATCCACCAGCGTTTTGTAGGTCTGGAAGAATTCCACCCACTGCGCTTTGCTGTAGGCGAACTTCTTGGTTTTCTCGTCAACGGCAGGGATGTTGTACTTCTGAATCATGTACGAGTTCAGCAACGCCAGCGTGTCCTGATGCTCCAGCACGACCGGGTAGTACTGCTTGCCGAGTTTACTCTCGAAGGTTTTACCCGCCGCCATCAGCTCGTCCCAGGTTTTCGGGTATGCAATACCGGCTTTTTTCCAGGTCTCGTCGTTGAAGTAGAACACGCGTGCGGTGACGGAGATCGGAATGCCGTTCAGCTTGCCGTTGATGGTGGTGGACTGAAGTTCTTTGGGATCGAACTGGGTCAGGTCGATCACGTCTTTCATTTTGTTCAGGTCGTAGAACCCGTCGCCGGTTTTCGAGAAGATTGGCAGCCAGTTCCAGTTGGTCTGCATCACATCCGGCTCGGTGCCGCCCGCAATTTGAGTGGTCAGGCGGGAGAGGTGCCCATCCCAGCCGGTGTACTCTGCTTTAACGTTGATATCCGGGTTCTGCTTATGGAATTCCTCCAGCGCTTTCAACGTCACCTGATGGCGGCCATTACCGCCCCACCAGGACATGCGTAATTCGACATCTTGCGCCATCGATGGCAAAGCGGTAAGGGCCAGCGTCGCGGAGATTGCTGCGCTTAAAAGCACTTTTTTCATTTTTATAAACTCCATCAGAGAGAGAGGTTCTGTTCAGTTTTTGCGTCAAAAATATGACATTTATTCATATCAAATTTGAAATACACCTTGCGATGAAGGCCTTTATCAATCATTGGCTTAGCTTCATCGGATGGAATTCTGGCGGTCAGTTCGTAGTCCGCAACCTTCAGATAGACGAAGAATTCGTGGCCCATGTTTTCCACGCGAACCATTTCGCCACTGCAGCCCCCGTCAACGAATGGTGCGTCGGAGAGGGAAACGAATTCCGGACGTACGCCGTAGTAAATGGCCTGCCCGGCATAAGCGGAGACTTTCTCCTGCATCCCGGCGTTCAGCGGCATGGTTTCATTGCCGATGGCGATGTGCAGTTTCCCGGCGCTTTCCACCAGCTGGCTTTGACGAATGTTCATCTCCGGCGCGCCGATAAAGCCTGCCACGAACATGTTTTTCGGCTTGTGGTAGAGGTTGTCAGGGGTATCAACCTGCATGATGTGGCCGAGCTTCATCACGCAGATGCGGTCGCCCATGGTCATCGCTTCGGTCTGGTCGTGGGTGACGTAGACGGTGGTCGCCGGTTTACCGGATTTCTTCAACTGCTTGTGCAGATCGGAAATACGAATGCGCATTGAGGCACGTAGTTTGGCGTCGAGGTTTGACAGCGGTTCGTCGAACAGGAATACATCCGGCTTTTTCACAATCGCACGGCCTACCGCCACGCGCTGTGCCTGGCCGCCGGAAAGCTGGCGTGGCAGGCGGTCGAGTAACTCTTCCAGCTCAAGGATTTTGGCCGCTTCGTTGACCTGAGATTCAATCTGATCTTTTGGCAGTTTGCTCAGCTTCAGACCAAAGGCCAGGTTTTCGCGCACCGTCATGTGGGGATAGAGCGCGTAGTTCTGAAACACCATCGCAATCCCGCGCTCTTTCGGCGCGAGGTTGTTCACAATCTTATCGCCGATGCGGACTTCACCCCCGCTGATGGTTTCCAGGCCAGCCAGCATGCGCAGGGTGGTGGATTTGGCGCAGCCGGAGGGGCCAACGATCACCATGAACTCTCCTTCAGCGATTTTCAGGTCAATGGCATGTACCGCTTTAAAGCCGTTGGAGTAGACCTTTTCCAGTTTGTTGAAGATAACTTCAGCCATAATATTTCCCTCTTAACCTTTAATTCCGCTGCTGGTGACGCCCTGGACGAAGTAGCGCTGTGCCAGGAAGAAGACAATGATGGATGGCAGAATGGAGATGCTCGCCATTGCCAGAATTTCGTTCCACGGCGCCCCTTCGGTGACGTCGATGGACATTTTCAGAGCCAGTGCAATCGGGTATTTATCCACGCTGTAGACATAAATCAGCGGCCCGATAAAGTCGTTCATTGACCACATGAACTGGAACAGGGCGACGGAGATAATGGCCGGTTTCAGGATCGGCACCACCACGTACCACAGCACCTGAAGCGAGTTACAGCCGTCAATTTGCGCCGCCTCCTCCATGTCACGCGGCACGCCGCGCAGGAACTGGATAAGCATGAAGACGAAGAACCCCTGGGTGGCGAAGGCCAGCGGCAGGTACAGCGGCATATAGCTGTTGAGCATGCCCATTTCACGGAACATCAGGTACTGCGGGATCAGCAGCACGGTGCTGGGGAGCAGCATGGTGGTGATGAGGGTAGCGAACCAGAATTTCTTCCACGGGATTTCAAAGCGCGCAAAGCCGTACGCCACGATGGTGGAGGAGATAATGGTCAGGATCACTTTCGGGATCACATACTTAAAGGTGTTCAGCATGTAATGGCCGAAGTTGTATTCGGTACCGGTTTTCCAGCCATTCACAAAACCGTCCCAGGTCGCATGGGCAGGCCACAGGCTGAGAGTGGTGAAAATCTCGTGGTTCGGTTTGAACGACGCCGAGAACATCCACACCAGCGGATAAAGCATCAGCAGGCCGACAAACAGCAGGATCACGTAGCGCACTGCGGCGTTAATTTTCTCTCTGCGCAGCGTGCGGGCGACTTCACGCTCGGCAATCGTCCTCGCCGTGGAAAGTTGTTGGATATCAGCCATTTTTGCCTCCTTTATCGGCGGAGTAGAACACCCAATATTTCGATGACTTAAAGGCGATACCGGCAAAAATGGCCACCACCAGGAACAGGATCCACGCCAGTGCTGCGCCGTAACCCATGTCAAAGTATTTAAACGCGGTGTCGTAGATGTAGAGTGAGAACAGGTAAGTGGAATACGTTGGCCCGCCGCCGGTAATGACATACGGTCCAGTAAATTCCTGGAACGCCTGGGTGGTCTGCATAATGAAGTTGAAGAAAATCACCGGCGTGATCAGCGGCACGGTCACTTTCGTGAACATCTGCCATTTGGATGCCCCATCGATCATCGCCGCTTCATACTGCGACTGCGGTACGTTTTGCAGCGCGGCCAGGAAGATGACCATCGCGGAACCGAACTGCCAGACGCGCAGCAGGGTGACCGACATCAGGGCCAGCGAGGGCTCACCCAGCCAGTTCACCGGGTCAAAACCAAATACGCCAATAAAGCTGTTCAGCAGACCATCAATGGCAAAGAGCGCGCGCCACAAAACAGCAATGGCCACGGAGCTGCCGAGGATCGACGGAATATAGTAGGCGGTACGGAAGAATCCAATACCGCGTAATTTAAAGTTCAGAACAAACGCAATCCCTAATGCAAAGGCGAGTTTCAGGGGGATGGTCAGAAATACATACGCAAACGTCACTCCCATTGATGTCCAGAAGAGCGTGTCTTCCGTAAACATGTAGCGATAATTTTCAATGCCGTTAAATACCGGCGGGCTCATCAGGTCGTAATCCGTAAAACTCAGGAAAAACGATGAGACGAAGGGGAAAGCCGTAAAGAGTATCAACCCAATGATGTAGGGTGATATCCACGCGAGCCCCAGCAGCTTGTTTTCATTCATACTTACCTACCTGGTAATCAATGGTTTAAAACGGAATCTGCGTCTGTAACAACCTTTCAGGCTGTCGAAACCGAGCCTGAACGGCGATGTTCTGGGTAATACGTGTCACGGTTACTTCATTTAACTTTGTTTTATAAGGCTTTTTTCGATTTCATCGTTGAGCGAAATGCCTGGGTTTCAATACGGTCGAACTCGTGTTTCTGGATAATAAAACGGCGTTTTATTTTATATTATTGCTATTTGTTTCTGCGTCATTCGCTTAATAGCGGAAATGTGATCAAAGTCGGAACAGTGTTTCAATAAGGTGATGAGGATGGCATTTTTGCGCTATTTTAGGCGTTCAAAGAAGAGAGAGGAGGGCGGGGCGGAAAGAAACGGATGATTAATAAAGACAATACCGTGGAGAAACTAACTACTAATTCTGATAGCAGGTCTACAGCTGGATCATTCTTTCGTTCAGATAATTCTTACTTTCTTGTATCATCGGACCACTGTAACCAATCAGGCAGAAATGGTCTGCACCCTCAAAAGAAGAATGGCTATGTCAGCAATGGATTTCAAAAAAAATACGGATCTCGACTTCCCCCATTACGCGGCTCCGGCAGTCAGTTCCAAAGAAATTGACCTTCTGGGACTGTTAGAAGTTCTTCTGGCGGCAAAAAAACGTATCGTCGTGATTGCCTTCGCATTCGCACTGGTTGGACTGGCCATCGCGTTCTTACTGCCACAAAAATGGACCAGTAAAGCGGTGATCACACCGGCGGAACAGACGCAGTGGAACCCGCTGCGCCAGATGATGGTCGCCCTGCAGGTGCTCGACGTGGACGTGAAAATTACCCGTCCGGACGTGTTTAACCAGTTTATTAAAAAGTTCCAGTCGCAGTCGTTGCTTGAGGAGTACATGAAATCCTCACCTTACGTGATGGCACAGCTGGAAGGCACTGATGTGGATCCGCTTGAGCTGCATCGTGCGGTGGTCAATATCTCCGAAAAGATGAAAGCGGTAGATAACACCCAGGCAAAAGACGCGGATAAAGTGCCGTACGTCGCGTGGACATTGAGCTTCACCGCGCCGACGGCGGGGGATGCGCAAACGGTTCTTAAAGGTTACGTGGATTACATCTCACAGATTGTTGAGCAGGAAACCATGGAGAATATCCGTAACCAGATCACCCTGAAAACCAAAGTGGTGGAGCAGCAGCTGGAGCTGGATCGGGTACGTCTGACGAATGTTCACAACACCAATCTGCAGCGTCTTAACTATTCTCTGGAAGTGGCCAACGCGGCGGGTATCAAAAAGCCGGTCTACAGCAACGGTCAGGCGGTTAAAGACGATCCGGATTACTCCGTCGCGCTCGGTGCCGACGGTATTGCGCAAAAACTGCAGATTGAAAAAAATCTCAAGGACATCGCTGAGCTGAACGCGGACTTCCAGAACCGGGAATACTACCTGGCGCAGCTGAAAAAGCTGTCTGTCGAAGACGTCAAACTTGAACCGTTCAAGTATCAGCTCTCTCCATCCATGCCGGTGAAAAAAGACGGTCCGGGCAAAGCCCTGATTGTGATCCTGGCGGGACTGCTGGGCGGGCTGTTTGCCTGTGGCAGCGTATTACTGCGTGAGGCCATGCTCAGCCGCAATCCTCTGGTCGAGCCTGTAACGGAATAAAAAACGCAGACGAGAAGGGCGCTGTTATCAGCGCCCTTTTTTTATTTCAAAAAATCCTCACGTACCGGCGTGAAGGTATCCAGCAGCGTGCCGGGTTTAAGACACACGCAGCCGTGCATCACATGTGGCTTTTTGTAGAGGGTATCCCCGGCTGTCACCACATGTTTTTCATCTCCAATCGTGAACTCAAACTCGCCGGACAGCACATAGGTTAACTGTTCATGAGGATGGTTATGCAGTGGGCCTGTCGCGCCCTGTTCAAAATTCACCTCCACCGCCATCATTTTACCGCCATGGGCAAGAATACGGCGCGTCACGCCGTTCCCCAGATCGTCAAGCGTGGTCTCGTTGTGGAAAATAAACATATCGTCACCCCAGAATGTATTAAAACAATGTTTCATTTAATTTATATCACCAGGGGTTAAAAAGAAACGACGTGACAAAGAACTGGAAACACGATCACAAGTTTGCTTCACTGGGATAAACACATAAGGAGGGATGATGAAAACGATCGGCCTGTTAGGGGGGATGAGCTGGGAATCGACAATCCCCTATTACCGCCTGATTAATGAAGGGGTGAAGCAACGTCTGGGGGGCCTGCATTCTGCCAGCCTGCTGCTGCACAGCGTAGATTTCCATGAAATCGAAGCCTGCCAGTCAAGTGGTGAATGGGATAAAGCCGGGGAAATACTGGCCGAGGCCGCGCTGGGGCTGGAGCGTGCGGGAGCAGAGGGGATTTTGCTCTGTACCAACACCATGCATAAAGTCGCGTCCCATATCGAAGCGCGCTGTTCGCTGCCCTTCCTGCACATTGCCGATGCAACCGGGCGGGCCATCACCGCAACCGGATTACGTCGTGTGGCGCTGCTGGGAACGCGCTACACCATGGAGCAGGATTTTTACCGCGGTCGGTTGAGCAGCCAGTTTGGCATTGAAAGCCTGATCCCGGATGAGGCAGACCGGGCCCGCATCAACCAGATTATCTTTGATGAACTCTGCCTCGGCACCTTTAGCGAATCATCCCGGGCATATTACGTCAGCGTGATTGAAAAACTCGCGCAGCAGGGGGCGGAAGGGGTGATCTTCGGCTGTACGGAAATCGGTTTACTGGTGCCGGTTGAGCAAAGCCCGATTCCGGTCTTCGATACCGCCGCGATTCATGCCGCCGATGCCGTGGAGTTTATGCTGTCATAAACTTTGCCGATCGGATAAACGAAGCGCCACCTGACGGGCATGGGCTATCAGGTGTTCCGTAAACGCCTCCACCAGCGCTGAGACCGGGCGATGGAGGGGGCGGATCAGGCTCACGGTGAACGGGACTGACAGGCTAAACGGGCGGATGACAATATCGCGCCCGGCGTAATCCAGCGCCGTCAGTGGATTCACCACCGAAACGCCCACCCCGGCGCGCACCATGGCGCAAATGGAGGCCGCACTGTGGGTCTCGACCACCATCCTGCGCTTCACCTGATGCTCGGCAAACAGTG
Source organism: Enterobacter sp. RCC_40 (assembly GCF_041360735.1). Taxonomy (NCBI): domain Bacteria; kingdom Pseudomonadati; phylum Pseudomonadota; class Gammaproteobacteria; order Enterobacterales; family Enterobacteriaceae; genus Enterobacter; species Enterobacter sp. RCC_40. Next base: position 36,497 of record NZ_JBFUPR010000004.1, on the reverse strand, counting down.
AATCCAGCAGCTGCCGGTAGCTGTCGGTTTGTGACAGGCTAATGTAGTTCTCACCGTGAAAATCCGCTGGCGTCAGAATCTGCTTGCGGGCAAGCGGATGCCCGGCTGGCAGCACGCACACCTCATCTAAAGAGAGCAGTTCCGTGCGTTCCGTTCCCGCGGGCGTAGAGAGGGTTTCGGTCAGGCCTAAATCATGGCGCTGTGCGGAGAGCCACTCCTCGAGCAGCGGTGACTCCTGCGGGACAATCGTGAGATTCACCTCCGGATATCGGGCCAGAAAAGGCTGGAGCAGCGTCGGCAAAAAAGACTGTGAAAAGACGGGCAGGCAGACAATCGATAGCTCGCCCTGCCGAAACTCGCGCAGGCTTTCCGCCGCACTGACAATGCGGTCCAGCCCGTACCATGAGCGCTGCACTTCCTCGAACAGGCGCAGCCCCTGTACCGTCGGGTGAAGCCTGCCCCGGGTGCGTTCGAACAGCTTCAGTCCCAGCACTTTCTCGAATCGCGCCAGCTCGCGGCTGACCGTTGGCTGCGAGGTATGGAGCATCTGCGCAGCCTCGGTGAGGTTGCCCGTGGTCATCACGGCGTGAAAAATCTCGATATGGCGTAAATTGACGGCGGGCATAGGTCACCTGAATACAAAGAACTGTCCATATCATTTTTGCATAGACTCGCGATAAAACGATATTTTTTATTCTCTTCCTGCTGTGGCGTAATCATAAAAAAATATCACCCCGGAGAAAGACCATGCCACGCCCGCTTAACCAGACTGATACTGATTTGAATGCCGAAAACCTGCTACGCCTGCCTGCCGAGTTTGGCTGTCCGGTGTGGGTCTACGACGCGCAGATTGTTCGCGAGAAGATTGCTGCCCTGCATCAGTTTGACGTGGTGCGTTTTGCCCAGAAGGCGTGCTCCAATATCCACATTCTGCGTCTGATGCGTGAGCAGGGTGTGAAGGTCGACTCCGTCTCCCTGGGGGAGATTGAGCGCGCGCTGGCGGCCGGGTTTGATCCGAAAGCCGATCCTGACGCGATTGTGTTTACCGCCGATGTGATCGACGACGCCACGCTTGCTCGCGTCCATGAGCTGCAGGTGCCGGTAAATGCCGGGTCCGTGGATATGCTGGAACAACTTGGGCAAGTTTCTCCGGGCCACCGCGTCTGGCTGCGCGTGAATCCTGGCTTTGGTCACGGTCATAGCCAAAAAACCAATACCGGCGGCGAAAACAGCAAGCACGGTATCTGGTATGCCGATATGCCCGCTGCCCTGGACGTACTGCAGCGTTACAATCTGAAGCTGGTGGGCATTCATATGCACATCGGCTCCGGCGTGGATTACGCGCACCTTGAGCAGGTCTGTGGCGCAATGGTGCGCCAGGTGATCGAGTTTGGTCAGGATCTGGAGGCGATCTCCGCCGGGGGCGGTCTTTCCATTCCCTACCGTGAAGGGGAAGAGGCAATCGACACCGATCACTATTACGGCCTGTGGAGCGCCGCGCGTGACCAGGTCGCCGCGCATCTTGGTCATGCCGTGAAGCTGGAAATTGAGCCGGGTCGTTTCCTGGTGGCTGAATCCGGGGTGCTGGTGGCGCAGGTTCGCAGCGTGAAAGAGATGGGCTCGCGCCACTTTGTGCTGATTGACGCCGGCTTTAACGATCTGATGCGCCCGTCAATGTACGGCAGCTATCACCACATTTCGGCTCTGGCTGCCGATGGCCGCGATTTAACTCACGCGCCGCGTATTGAGACGGTTGTTGCGGGCCCGCTGTGTGAGTCTGGTGATGTCTTTACCCAGCAGGAAGGGGGGAAAGTGGAAACCCGCGCGTTGCCGGAAGTTAAACCAGGCGACTATCTGGTGCTGCACGATACCGGTGCCTACGGGGCGTCAATGTCCTCAAACTACAACAGCCGCCCGCTGCTGCCAGAAGTGTTGTTTGATAACGGCAAGGCGCGGCTGATCCGCCGCCGCCAGACCATTCAGGAGCTGCTGGCGCTGGAACTCGTCTGAGTGAAGTACGGCCCCGTCGTGACCGAGTCGCGTAATACCAGCGTACCGGTGAACGGCGGGATCGCATCGACCGGTTGGTTTTTTGCCAGCCGGATCGCCTGATCGATAGCCGTAACGATCATATTGTCGATAGGCAGATAAACCGACGAGAGCGCTGGCTCCAGCCATTTCGCGCATGGGGCATCGTCAAAGCCAAACAGGGAAATATCCTGTGGGATCCGCAGCCCCGCCTGGTGTAGCGCCTTGGACGCACCCAGCGCCATATCATCGTTACAGGCAAACAGAGCGCTAAACGCTATACCGTCGGCAATCAGCTCTTTGCAGAGCTCATATCCTCGCGTCATTCCCGCATCGCCATACTTAATCCGCCGCTCGTCCAGACGAATGCCGTGCTTTTCCAGCGCTTTACGGTAGCCCATCAGCCTCGCTTTCCCGGTTGGCGTGTGGATCGGGACGGTGATACAGGCGATCTCCCGGTGGCCCTGGTTGATCAGGTAATCCACGGCCTTAAAGGCGGCATCCTGCTGTTCGAAGAACACGCAGCGATCGGGCGCCTGGCTGACTTCACGGTTGATGACCACCAGCGGGGTTTGCACCGAATGGATCAGCTTCATGATCGCTTTTTCGCTCATGTAGCGGGTGTAAAGCACGATGGCATCGCATTTGCGATCGGCCAGCATTTGTACCGCCTGCTCTTCCTGCTCCGGGGCGTCGTGACCATCCGTGACGATCAGCTGTTTGCCGTGGGTTTCCGTCTGCCGGGAGGCCTGCTGAAGAAGACGACCAAAGTAAAAACCATCAAAGGTAGAGACCACCAGACCAATGCTGTTGCTGGTCTGGTTCGCCAGCGAACGCGCGAGAAAATTTGGGCGGTAGCCCAGCTCTTCCATCGCATTAAACACCTGCTGACGCGTACTCTCTTTAACCTGACCTGTGCCGTTCAGCACGCGCGATACCGTGGCTTTCGACACGCCCGCGCGCAATGAGACATCCAGCATTGTTGCCATTAGACATTCCTGATTCCACGTAACGATCTGCAGTTTAACACAGACCATCCGGTGCATAAGCGATGCGGGAAGGGCAAAACTTCCAGCACGATCACGCTTTTAGGTAACGATCGGTCAGTTCGACATACAGGGTTTTAAGTGGTATGCCAAAATCGATATAAACCGCATTTTGGAATACCTGTTACGTCGTTGAGAGCTTAATCACAGAACAAAACCCGACATGTAGCTATTTTTGGTATGCCAATAGTATCCGGCTGTACACCTTATCCAATAAAAGCCCTTTTACTGAGGTATTACCCTATGGCATTACAGGAAAAACTGATCGACGCTCTGGGCAGTTTTGCCACAAAATTCAACAGTTATCGCTATATCATGGCGATCAAGTCTGCCTTTATTACCTTAATGCCGGTCATCATCGTTGGGGCATTCTCTGTCTTGATCTCCAATATGGTACTGGATCCGAAAAATGGCCTGGCGAGCTTCCAGTCCCTCTCTTTTCTCGCCACGCTAAAACCCATCACCAGCGCGCTCAATTACGCCACCCTGAATTTCCTTAACATTGGCGCGGTGTTCTTAATCGGTATCGAACTGGGCCGCATCAACGGGATCAAATCCTTATTCCCTGGCCTGCTGGCGGTGATCTGCTTTATCTGCGTGACGCCGACAACCGTCGAGATGCTGGTGGATGGTGAAATGCACGTGGTGAAAGACGTGCTGCTGCGTCAGTTCTCTGATACCCGTAGCCTGTTCCTCGGCATGTTTATCGCGATTCTGTCGGTTGAAATTTACTGCTGGCTGGAAAATCGCAAGGGGCTGAAGATCAGGATGCCGGACACCGTACCGCCAAACGTGGCGGCATCGTTCTCCGCGCTGATCCCGGCGATCATCACCACTACCGCGATTGCCACATTGGGTTTCGTCTTCCATCAACTCACCGGCATGTATCTCTATGACGCGGTCTATCAGGTGGTGCAACAGCCGCTGGAGCGCGTGGTGCAAAGCCTGCCGGGCATTCTGCTGCTGATGTTTGTCGCACAGCTTTTCTGGGTGATTGGTATTCACGGCAACCAGATGATCAAGCCGATCCGCGAGCCGCTGCTGTTAGGCGCCATCACCGTTAATATGAGCGCCTTTGAGCAGGGCAAAGAGGTGCCGAATATCATCACCATGCCGTTCTGGGATGTGTACATGAGCATCGGCGGGTCGGGGCTGACCATCGGCCTGCTGATCGCGGTCATGATTGCCACCAAACGCAAAGAGATGAAAGAGATCGCCAAGCTTTCCATTGGTCCGGGGCTCTTTAACATCAACGAGCCGGTGATCTTCGGCATGCCAATCATGCTTAACCCGATCCTCGCCATTCCTTTCATTATCACGCCGCTGGTGACCGGCTCTATCGGTTACTTTGCCACTGTGACCGGCTTTGCCGGTAAAGCCGTGGTGATGGTGCCGTGGACCACGCCGCCGCTGATCAACGCCTGGCTCTCCACCGCCGGATCGATGGGGGCGGTCATCACTCAGCTTATCTGCATTGTGACTGCCGTCATTATCTACCTGCCGTTTGTGAAGATTGCTTCACGACGTGCCGAACAGGCCGCACTGCAACAGGCGACCGACAATGCATGAGGATGTGATGACGACGAAACAGATAACCATTCCGCAGGATTTCATTCTGGGCGCGGCCGCGTCAGCCTGGCAAACCGAAGGCTGGAGCGGCAAAAAGGCGGGGCAGGATTCGTGGATCGATCTCTGGTACAAAAACGATCGCCACGTCTGGCACAACGGCTATGGCCCGGCGGTGGCGACCGACTTTATCAACCGCTTTCGCGAGGATGTGGCGCTGATGAAGCAGGCGGGGTTGACGCACTACCGAACCTCGATTAACTGGTCACGTTTTTTAACCGACTATGAAAAAGTGACGGTGGACGAGGAGTACGCCGCCTATTACGACGCGTTATTCGATGAGATGCACCGTCAGGGTATTGAGCCGATGATCTGCCTTGAGCATTACGAGCTGCCGGGCGTGCTGCTTGACACTTACGGCGGCTGGGCTTCAAAGCAGGTTGTTGAACTGTTTGTCCGCTATGCGGAAAAAGTCTTTGAACGCTACCACGGTAAAGTCACCCGCTGGTTTACCTTCAATGAACCGATCGTGGTACAGACCCGCGTTTATCTCGATGCGCTGCGCTGGCCCTACGAGCAGAATACCGGTAAATGGATGCAGTGGAACCACAATAAGGTTCTGGCGACGGCAAAGGTTGTACAGCTGTTTCGTGCCAAAGGCTACCCTGGCTCGGTTGGCTGTATTCTCAACCCCGAAGTCACCTATCCTCGATCGTGCGCACCGCACGATGTTAACGCCGCAGAGAAGTACGATCTGTTCTATAACCGCGTATTTCTCGATCCGCTGGTGCACGGGCGCTACCCGCCAGAACTGTTTACGCTGCTGGAACAGCATCAGGTGGCGTGGGACTACACCGCAGAAGAGCTGGAACTGATTGCGCAGAACACCGTCGATGAGCTGGGGATAAACCTCTATTACCCGCATCGGGTGAAAGCGCCGTCTCGTGCCTGGCATCCGGAGACACCGTTCCACCCGGTGTACTACTACGAACCGTTCGAACTGCCAGGACGGCGAATGAATAAATCCCGCGGCTGGGAAATCTACCCCCGCATTATCTACGATATGGCGATGCGGATAAAAAATGACTACCGCAATATCGACTGGTTCGTGGCGGAGAGCGGGATGGGCGTGGAGAACGAAACGCAATTTCGCAACAGTGACGGGGTCATTGACGACGAGTACCGCATTGCGTTCATTCGCGAGCACCTCTATTACACGCTGCTGGCGCGGGAGGAGGGGGCAAACTGTCATGGCTATATGCTGTGGGCCTTTACGGACAACGTATCACCGATGAACGCCTTCAAAAACCGCTACGGGCTCATTGAGATCGATCTCGATAACAATCGCGCCAGGCGGGCGAAAAGGTCGGCGAGCTGGTTCCGGCAGCTGCGCGATGCGCGCGTGCTCACGCTCCCGGTCGATGATGAATGGAAGTAAGCGAAAACCATGCTGGTTCTGGTAAAATAGCGCACAAACTGGCCGGGAGGACGCCCGGCCTGCGCATTAACTGAAAAAACAGGTGAAAACGTGGATAAGGCTGTCATCCTGCCGGAAAAAAAACAGTACCAGGAAATTGGCGAGGATTTACGGGCGCAAATTATCCAGGGGCACTATCCTGTAGGTTCCCGTCTGCCGCCCGAGCGTAATATTGCTGAGAAGTACGGCGTAAGTCGTACCATCGTGCGTGAGGCATTGCTGATGCTGGAGCTGCAGGGCACGGTGGATATCCGCCAGGGTTCTGGCGTTTATGTGATGCGCATTCCTGAAGAACACGAAAACGAAGAAGAGCGTTTTCTGAACAGCGACGTCGGCCCCTTTGAGATCCTGCAGGCGCGCCAGCTCCTCGAAAGCAACATCGCCGCGTTTGCTGCCAAAATGGCGACACGCGCAGACATCGACAATCTGCGCCGTATTATTGAGCAGGAGCAACGCGCCATTGCCGCCAACGATAACAGCCAGGACAACAATAAAATGTTTCACCTGGTGCTGGCGGGGGCAACGCAAAACCAGATGCTGCTGGCAACGGTAGAGAGTATCTGGCACCACATGGACAGCAGCCCGCTGTGGCAGCAATTTAATGGGCATATCGCCAGCCGTGCATACCGCCTGAAATGGCTGGGCGACAGGCAAACTATCCTCGCGGCGCTTCGTCGTCGTGACGTGATGGGCGCCTGGCAGGCGATGTTCCAGCATCTGGAAAATGTGAAAAAGAGTTTACTTGAACTCTCCGATGAAGATGCGCCGGATTTTGACGGTTATCTTTTTGAATCTGTGCCCGTTTTTCAGGGGAAGCTGGTGTGACTATTCTGCCTCTCTATGCCGCGCCTCAGTATGCGGAACAGGTAACTGACTGGATCTGGCAGGCGTTCGGTGACGGGCTTACGCGGGCGTTTTTCCAGAGCATCGTTGAACACAGCCAGACGCCGGGCGCGTTACCGTTGACCTTTATTGCTCTGGAGGGCGAACAGCTTCTGGGTACGGTCGGGCTCTGGCGCTGCGATTTAATCACCCGACAGGATCTTTGTCCGTGGCTGGCTGCGCTGTACGTTGATGAAGCGGCGCGTGGTAAGGGACTGGCGGGAAAACTGCAGCAGCATGTTATCGCCTATGCCGCGCAGGCCGGCTATCACGAACTGCATCTGTGGTCTGCCTGCCGCGACTTCTACGAACGTTACGGCTGGCAGTACATTGGCGATGCGCTTGAATACCCGAACAAAACGGTACATCTGTATCGCTATTCCTCTCCCGCTTCTGCTGGCGAACCTACAGAGTGACGGCGGACTAAGGTGGGGCTGAACAGGTGGGTGATATCCGGTGGCTGGCGTTGTTCGGCCAGCGCCAGTGCCAGCTCCGCAGCCTGCGTTGCCATTGTGATAATCGGGTAACGTACGGTGGTCAGGCGGGGACGCACGTAGCGGGACACCAGCACATCATCGAAGCCAATGAGTGAAATTTCTCCCGGCACCTCGATTCCGTTGTCATTTAACACCCCCATTGCCCCGGCGGCCATCGAGTCGTTATAGCTGGCAACCGCCGTGAAATTCCGTCCACGCCCCAGCAGCTCTGTCATTGCCTGTTCGCCGCCACTCTCATCCGGTTCGCCGTAGGCCACCAGCCGGTCATTACACGGCAAACCGTTTTCGCGCAGGGCATCGTAGTAGCCCTGCAGGCGATCTTCGGCATCGGAAATCGGGTGATTGGAGCAGAGATAACCAATGCGGGTATGGCCCTGCTGAATCAAATGGCGGGTAGCAAGCCAGGCGCCGTAGCGGTCGTCGAGTGCCACGCAGCGTTTCTCAAAACCGGGAATAATTCGATTGATGATCACCATGCCGGGGATCTGCTTCATCAGATGAATGAGTTCAGCATCGGGGATCATTTTGGCGTGAACAACCAGCGCAGCGCAGCGGTGGCGCATCAGCTGTTCGATAGCCTGGCGTTCTTTTTGTTCGTTGTGATAGCCATTGCCGATCAGCAGAAAATTGCCGGTCTGATAAGAAACCTGTTCAACCGCTTTTACCATGGCGCCGAAAAACGGGTCAGACACATCGCCCACCACCAGTCCGATGGTTTCAGTAGACTGTTGGGCAAGGGCCCGGGCGTTGGCATTCGGATGGTAATTCAATGATTCCATGGCGTTTTGCACCGCCTGGCGTGATGCGTCACTGGCTTTAGGGGAGTCGTTAATCACGCGCGAGACGGTCGCCACGGAAACACCAGCCAGACGGGCCACATCCTTTATTGTCGCCATTACATACCTTCTTAGTGGGGGTAAGCGTTTACACACGAAATAGTGTTGCGGAAAAGCGCCGTGCATTCAAGGGGCGCGGGGGTTCGCCCTCCACAAACGTGACGCAGCACAACCCTGGCCGTGTAATCGTTACACGGCCAGTCATGTCTGAATAATGTCAATCTGAACCTTTAGTTACACTTTGCCTCAGGCTGTTGCGATTGTCCGATGGCGAGGATGAGGGGGAGATTGATAGAGTCGAGATCCCAGAGGTATTGATTGGTGAGAATTCTTAGTACGGTTTCGTACTCTTCTCTTGCACCAACCTGCGCGGATGCGCAGGTTTTTTTTCGCCTCAACTTTGCAGTCGCTCCCGTATCACTTCTCGTGTAATCTGCCACCATTTACTATCAACCCTTCACACTGGCTGGCAAAGGGAGTTGAGATGCTTTTTGGGTTCTTCCGTACACTCTTTCGTATTCTCTTTCGCATTCGCGTCACTGGCGATGCTCAGGCGCTTCGCGGCGAACGCGTTCTTATCACACCAAACCATGTTTCCTTTATCGACGGCATTCTGCTGGCGCTATTTCTGCCCGTGCGTCCGGTGTTTGCGGTTTATACCTCCATCAGCCAGCAGTGGTACATGCGCTGGCTCACGCCGCTGATTGATTTTGTGCCGCTCGACCCGACCAAACCGATGATGATTAAACATCTGGTGCGTCTGGTGGAGCAGGGGCGTCCGGTGGTTATTTTCCCGGAAGGGCGCATCTCGGTGACCGGTTCACTGATGAAAATCTACGACGGCGCCGGGTTTGTCGCGGCGAAGTCAAAAGCAACCGTGGTGCCACTGCGTATTGAAGGGGCGGAGCGCTCCTATTTCAGCCGTCTGAAAGGGCTGGTAAAGCAGCGCGTGTTCCCAAAAATTACGTTGCATATCCTGCCGCCAACGTCGTTACCGATGCCTGACGCGCCCCGTGCACGCGATCGCCGTAAAATTGCTGGAGAGATGCTGCACCAGATTATGATGGAAGCGCGTATGGCGGTCCGCCCGCGCGAGACGCTGTATGAATCCCTGCTGTCGGCACAGCACCGCTACGGCGCGAAGAAAAACTGCATCGAAGACATCAACTTTACCCCGGATACCTATCGCAAGCTGCTGACCAAAACATTGTTCGTGGGCCGTATTCTTGAGAAGTACAGTCAGCAGGGCGAAAAGATTGGCCTGATGCTGCCCAACGCAGGCATCAGTGCGGCGGTGATTTTTGGAGCCGTTTCCCGTGGCCGTATTCCGGCGATGATGAACTACACGGCGGGCGTGAAAGGGCTGACCAGCGCCATCACGGCAGCGCAAATCAAAACCGTCTTTACCTCCCGCCAGTTCCTCGACAAAGGCAAACTGTGGCATCTTCCTGAACAGCTTACCCAGGTACGCTGGGTCTTCCTGGAAGATCTTAAAGCGGACGTGACGACAGGCGACAAACTGTGGATTTTTGCTCATCTGCTGATGCCGCGTCTGGCCCAGGTGAAACAGCAGCCGGAAGACGACGCGATTATCCTCTTCACCTCTGGCTCTGAAGGCAACCCGAAAGGTGTCGTCCACAGTCACAAGAGTATTCTGGCGAACGTTGAGCAGATCAAAAGCATTGCCGACTTTACCGCGAAAGACCGGTTTATGTCAGCGCTGCCGCTGTTCCACTCGTTTGGCCTGACGGTGGGGCTTTTCACGCCGCTGCTGACCGGTGCCGAAGTCTTCCTTTATCCAAGCCCGTTGCATTACCGCATTGTGCCGGAGCTGGTGTATGACCGTAACTGTACCGTGTTGTTTGGAACCTCAACCTTCCTCGGAAACTACGCGCGTTTCGCCAATCCGTATGACTTCTTCCGCGTGCGCTACGTGGTTGCTGGCGCGGAAAAACTGCAGGAGAGCACGCGACAGATCTGGCAGGACAAATTTGGTCTGCGCATCCTCGAGGGGTATGGCGTGACAGAGTGTGCGCCGGTGGTCTCTATCAACGTGCCAATGGCGGCGAAGCCGGGGACAGTAGGCCGAATTCTGCCTGGGCTGGATGCTCGTCTGCTGGCGGTGCCTGGTATTGAAGACGGCGGCCGTCTGCAGCTGAAAGGGCCAAACGTGATGAACGGCTATCTGCGCGTGGAAAACCCCGGTGTGCTGGAAGCACCGACCGCAGAAAACGTTAATGGCGAGATTGAAACGGGCTGGTACGACACCGGCGATATTGTACGTTTCGATGAGCAAGGCTTTGTGCAGATCCAGGGGCGTGCAAAACGCTTTGCCAAGATTGCGGGTGAAATGGTCTCGCTTGAGATGGTTGAACAGCTGGCATCGGGCGTATCCGCCGACAAGATGCATGCCACGGTTGTGAAGAGTGATGCAAGTAAAGGCGAGGCGCTGGTGCTGTTCACCACCGACAGCGAGCTTAAGCGCGACCAGTTACTGAGCTATGCCCGCGAGCACGGCATTCCGGAGCTGGCGGTACCTCGTGATATTCGCTACCTGAAACAGCTTCCGGTGCTCGGCAGCGGTAAGCCCGACTTCGTGACCCTCAAGGGCATGGTTGAACAGGCGGAACAACATAATGCGTGAGTCAGTACACACTAACACCTCTCTGCGCTCAAAAGGCATGATGGCGGTGATTGCCGCCCAGTTCCTTTCCGCCTTTGGCGATAACGCGCTGCTGTTTGCCACGCTGGCACTGCTCAAGGCTGAGTTTTACCCCGACTGGAGTCAGCCGGTTCTGCAGATGGTGTTTGTGGGCGCTTACATTATCTTTGCACCGTTTGTCGGACAGGTTGCGGACAGCTTCCCGAAAGGCCGGGTAATGATGTTTGCCAACGGTCTGAAACTGCTGGGAGCCGCCAGCATTTGTTTTGGTTTCAATCCATTTATTGGCTATACGCTGGTCGGCATTGGTGCCGCAGCCTACTCCCCGGCGAAGTATGGCATCCTCGGGGAGCTGACCACCGGTGATAAGCTGGTGAAAGCCAATGGGCTGATGGAGTCCTCCACCATTGCGGCAATCCTGCTTGGCTCCGTCGCAGGCGGTGTCCTCGCTGACTGGCACGTGCTGGCGGCCCTCGGCGTGTGTGCTGTGGTGTACGGTGGCGCGGTAGTCGCTAACCTGTTTATTCCGAAACTGCCGGTGGCGCGTCCGGGGCAATCCTGGCGCTTTAAGCCGATGACCGGCAGCTTCTTCAATGCCTGCCGCGTGCTGTGGCGTAATGGTGAAACGCGATTCTCTCTGATGGGCACCAGTATGTTCTGGGGCGCAGGCGTTACGCTGCGCTTCCTGCTGGTGCTGTGGGTGCCGGTGGCGCTGGGGATCACGGACAACGCGACGCCAACCTACCTTAATGCGATGGTGGCGATCGGGATTGTGGTGGGCGCGGGGGCAGCGGCAAAACTGGTGACGCTCGACACCGTTGCTCGCTGCATGCCGGCAGGGATCCTGATTGGCGTTGCGGTGCTTTTTTTCGCACTGCAACACGCGTTATTGCCAGCCTACGTACTGCTGATCCTGATTGGTATTCTGGGGGGCTTCTTCGTGGTGCCGCTGAATGCGCTTTTGCAGGAGCGTGGCAAGCAGACGGTCGGGGCGGGCAATGCTATTGCGGTGCAAAACCTCGGTGAAAACCTGGCGATGCTGCTGATGCTGGGCCTGTATTCGCTGGCGGTTAAAGCCGGCGCGCCGGTGGTGGGGATTGGCGTCGGGTTCGGTGGACTGTTCGCGCTGGCGATTGCTGGCTTGTGGGTCTGGCAGCGCCGCCGCTGATTCGGGTCGTCTTCAGCGCCTTTTCACAAGCGGGTGCAAACATTAAAAACGGCAACAGAGGTTGCCGTTTTGTTTTTTTTACGGTGCCGGATAGGTATAAACCTGATGCACCGCGTCAATCTCCGCCAGCACGTCCTCGCTCAGGTCCAGATGGAAACTCTCAATGTTGGTTTTCAACTGTTCCATCGTCGTTGCGCCCAGCAGGGTGCTGGCCACAAACGGCTGACGGCGTACGAAGGCCAGTGCCATCTGGGCAGGATCGAGCCCGTGACGCTTCGCAATATCAACGTAGGCCGCGACGGCTTTCTGCGTCTGCTCGCCGCTATAGCGGGTAAAGCGGCTGAAAAGCGTATTACGCGCGCCGGCCGGCTTCGCACCGTTCAGGTATTTACCCGTCAGCGTACCAAAGCCCAGGCAGGAATAGGCGAGCAGCTCAACCTCTTCATATTGCGTCACTTCGGCCAGACCCACTTCGTAACTGCGGTTGAGCAGGCTGTAGGGGTTCTGGATGGTGACAATGCGCGGCAGATCGTGTTTATCAGCCAGGTGCAGGTAGCGCATAACGCCAAAAGCCGTTTCGTTAGACACGCCGATGTAGCGGATTTTGCCCGCTCGCTGGCATTCGGTCAGCGCTTCCAGCGTTTCAAGCAGCGTAACGGCGGGAGCGCTTTCGTTCCAGCTGTAGCCGAGCTTACCAAAGCAGTTGGTTGGACGCTGCGGCCAGTGTACCTGGTAGAGATCAAGATAATCGGTTTGCAGGCGCTTCAGGCTGGCATCCAGCGCGGCACGGATATTCTTGCGATCGAGGATCTGGTTTGGGCGGATCCCGGCATCGCTGTTACGCGCAGGGCCGCTGACTTTCGAGGCGATAACCAGTTTTTCGCGATTGCCGCGTTTTGCCAGCCAGTTGCCGACGTAGGTTTCGGTAAGCCCCTGCGTTTCCGGGCGTGGAGGAACAGGGTACATCTCTGCGACATCAATCAGGTTAATGCCCTGGCTGACGGCATAATCGAGTTGTGCATGGGCATCGGCTTCGCTGTTTTGTTCACCAAATGTCATCGTGCCCAACCCCAGTTGGCTTATCTCCAGAGAGCTGTGGGGGATACGGTGATAATGCATAGCCGGCTTCCTTCAATAGACATGTAGACCGCGTCAGGAACCTCCCGACAAAGGAATATAAACATGGCAGAGGGGAAGCAAAAGGGGAAGAAAAAAATCAAAAAGGCCAGCAAGGTACTGACCTCTCTCTGTTTATCGCTCGATAATTTGCGAGACTTCGTCGCGATTGATCTGCATTTTATTCCCGGACTGATCGCGGTAGCTGACCAGGCCGGTGTCATCATCGACTTCCGGCTTGCCGTCTGTCAGGATCATCCGGCCATCTTTTGTCGCCATCACGTAATCGCTGCTACAGCCCGATACTGCAAACGCTAATCCGACTGCTGAAATTAACACTGCCCATTTTTTCATCGTTATCGTCCTCACCTGGCTCGTATCAAATCATAGTGTAGTAATAACCCGATATTTCGACAGGAGGAAGCGGTAAAATCTTAAAAACCAGGTGATTATGTTTGAGCGCTCTCAAAATAAGTAAAAAACTACGTTTTGAGTAAGAAATGGCGAGCAAGGAGCGCCCCGGTAAAGTTCTTTTTGAGATAAAAACCGCGTGGCAATGTCAGTATCGGCTCGCCCCGGGCACCGATTGCTTCCGTGAGCGCTTTACTGTTCGCCGCCTTTGGCCGCAGCTGTAACACCTCTCCGTGTCGGGCGGTGATGCGCTCAACCTGACCGAGGACAATCATATCCATCAGCTCTTCCCAGTCCAGACGCAGCTGATGCTCTTCATCTTCATCCGGACTCCACAACAGCGGTGCGCCAACCCGGCGTTCAGCCAGCGGGATCTGACGTTCTCCTTCTACGGGAACCCAAAGCACGCGCTTCAGTTTATGGCGAACGTGACTGGTTTCCCACGTCACACCGGTATTCCCGGTTAACGGTGCAACGCAGACAAATGTCGTTTCCAGGGGCTTCCCAAGGCTATCGATGGGAATGGTTTTTAACTCTACGCCCAGGGCGGCGAAATCCTGCTCCGGTTTACTCCCTGCGCTTGCACCCAGCCACAGCTCCAGCAGCATGCCGATCCAGCCTTTATCCCGCTTCAGATCCTGAGGGATCGGCAGGCCAGCCATTGCCGCCAGCTCGCCAAGCGAAAAGCCAGCCAGACGCTGCGCCTGCTGTAGCAACTGGGTTTCGCTGGACGGCGGTGAAAGCAAGGGTAAAAGCGAATGCATGAAGGTAACCTTTTGATTAAAAAATACACTAAGAAATTGTCCCCTGTGGATAGAGTTTAACTTTTTCTGTACGAATATGCCATGTGCATGATTTATAGGTTTTTTTAGTACACTAAAAATGGATGGCGAGGGACAAAAATTCGGTTGTTCAATTCTGGTCACTGACAATGAACAGGATCTTACACCATGTTATCCACAGAAAAGTGGGATAACTGGGCATAACCCTGACTACTGTTTCAATTTACAGCCTTGACGTGCGACGAAAATCCAATTTTCAAACAAATTGTGCCTAACTTATTGGCACAATCTGTGGATAAAACCGACGCTGTTCGATCTTTCATCAGCACAACGATCCCTGATGTGACGATCGTCACGCTTAAGCGGTGTGGGTTGGTTTTATGACGATTAACTTTATGAAAATAATGATTTTATTTTTTATTGGTAATGGAGGGAGATTGACGGCGGCTGAGGTTGTTCATCGGTAATCAGACACTTCTTCACAACTATATCCACAGAAAAGGTGAATAAAATTCCCCTCAGAGCCGCTCATCTGTTTATAACTCTGCCTGTATTTGTGAGTTATTCAAATGTTATTAGGTTGCAGCCCTGTAAGAGAGTGGTTTACCGCCTCCCTGTAGTGTGAAACAATCATTCATATATAAGGTTTAGTTTGGGGTAGTCCGGTGATTGATGACGATGGCTACCGCCCGAACGTAGGAATAGTAATTTGTAATCGTCAGGGCCAGGTGATGTGGGCCCGTCGATATGGTCAGCACTCCTGGCAGTTCCCGCAAGGCGGGATCAACCCGGGAGAGTCCCCAGAACAAGCGATGTACCGGGAGCTGTTTGAAGAGGTTGGTTTAAGCCGAAAAGATGTTCGCATCCTGGCTTCGACCCGCAACTGGTTGCGTTACAAGTTACCGAAACGTTTGGTGCGTTGGGACACAAAGCCGGTTTGTATCGGCCAGAAACAAAAATGGTTTCTACTGCAGTTGGTGGGCAACGATTCAGATATCAATATGCAAACCAGCAGTACGCCGGAGTTTGATGGCTGGCGTTGGGTGAGCTATTGGTATCCTGTTCGTCAGGTCGTGTCATTTAAACGCGATGTTTACCGTAGGGTGATGAAAGAGTTCGCAAGTGTTGTCATGCAGCTTCAGGAGATCCCGCCTAAGCCGCAGAGCGCACCTGCCTGGCGACGTAAAAGAGGTTAAGCTACGCAAATCATGCTCACCCGCTTGCGAGAAATAGTCGAGAAGGTGGCCAGTGCGCCGCGTCTGAATGAGGCGCTGAACATTCTGGTTACCGACATCTGTCTTGCGATGGAGACCGAAGTCTGTTCGGTGTATCTGGCCGACCACGATCGGCGTTGCTATTACCTGATGGCGACCCGTGGTTTGAAAAAGCCACGTGGACGCACCGTAACGCTCGCGTTTGATGAAGGTATCGTTGGTCTGGTTGGGCGACTCGCCGAACCTATCAACCTTGCCGACGCGCAAAAACACCCCAGCTTTAAATATATCCCCTCCGTAAAAGAAGATCGTTTCCGCGCCTTCCTGGGCGTGCCGATTATTCAGCGCCGTCAGCTGCTTGGTGTGCTGGTGGTACAGCAGCGTGAGTTGCGTCAGTACGATGAAAGCGAAGAGTCTTTCCTCGTCACGCTGGCCACGCAGATGGCCGCGATCCTCTCCCAGTCCCAGTTGACGGCACTGTTTGGTCAGTATCGTCATACGCGTATTCGCGCGCTTCCGGCGTCGCCGGGCGTCGCTATCGCCGAAGGCTGGATGGACGCCACTCTGCCGTTGATGGAGCAAGTGTACGAAGCCTCAACGCTTGATGAAGCGCTTGAGCGTGAGCGTCTCACCGCCGCGCTGGAAGAGGCGTCGAATGAGTTTCGTCGCTACAGCAAGCGCTTTGCCGCTGGGGCGCAAAAAGAGACGGCGGCCATTTTTGACCTCTACTCGCACCTTCTCTCCGATGCACGTCTGCGCCGCGAGCTTTTTGACGAAGTCGACAAAGGTGCGGTTGCGGAGTGGGCGGTTAAAAAGGTCATCGAAAAATTTGCCGAACAGTTTGCGGCACTGACCGACGGTTACCTGAAAGAGCGGGCCGGTGATTTACGCGCCCTGGGGCAGCGTTTACTGTTCCATCTTGATGACACTATTCAGGGCGCGAATGCCTGGCCAAAACGTTTTGTGCTGGTTGCCGATGAACTCTCCGCGACAACGCTGGCTGAACTGCCTCATGACCGCCTGGCGGGCGTAGTGGTACGTGATGGCGCGGCGAACTCGCACGCGGCCATTATGGTGCGCGCGCTGGGAATTCCCACCGTTATGGGGGCGGATATCCAGCCATCGGTGCTGCACCGACGCACCCTGGTGGTCGACGGTTATCGCGGTGAGCTGTTGGTTGATCCTGAGCCGGTTCTGCTTCAGGAATACCAGCGCCTTATCAGCGAAGAGAATGAATTAAGCAAGCTGGCAGAGGATGACGTTAATCTGCCCGCGCAGCTCAAAAGCGGCGAGCGAATCAAAGTCATGCTCAACGCAGGTTTAAGCCCCGAGCATGAAGAGAAGCTCGGCAGCCGCATCGACGGTATCGGCTTATACCGCACCGAAATCCCGTTCATGCTGCAAAGTGGCTTTCCCTCTGAAGAGGAGCAGGTTGCGCAGTATCAGGGCATGCTGCAGATGTTTAACGACAAACCGGTCACCCTGCGCACCCTTGATGTCGGGGCAGATAAACAGCTGCCGTACATGCCGATCAGTGAAGAAAACCCGTGCCTGGGCTGGCGTGGGATACGCATTACGCTCGATCAGCCTGAGATCTTCCTGATCCAAGTGCGTGCCATGCTGCGCGCGAATGCGGCGACGGGTAACCTCAGCATTTTACTGCCGATGGTCACCAGCATTGATGAGATTGACGAGGCGCGGCGTCTGATTGAGCGTGCCGGTCGTGAAGTCGAAGAGATGATTGGCTATGCGATCCCCAAACCACGAATTGGGGTGATGCTTGAAGTGCCGTCTATGGTCTTTATGCTGCCGCAGCTGGCTAACCGTGTCGACTTTATCTCGGTCGGTACCAATGACCTGACGCAGTATATTCTGGCCGTCGACCGTAACAACACGCGTGTTGCCAGCATCTATGACAGCCTGCACCCGGCGATGATCCGGGCGTTAGCGATGATCGCGCGAGAAGCCGAACAGCACGATATTGATTTGCGCTTGTGTGGTGAAATGGCTGGAGATTCGATGTGCGTTGCAATCCTGATTGGGCTGGGGTACCGCCACCTCTCCATGAACGGCCGTGCGGTTGCCCGCGTGAAGTACCTGCTGCGGCATATCGATATTGAGGATGCCCGCGAGCTGGCTGAACGCAGTCTTGAAGCGCAGCTGGCCGCCGAAGTGCGTCATCAGGTGGCTGCTTTCATGGAACGACGCGGTATGGGCGGCCTGATTCGCGGCGGTCGCTAATACGTACTTTTCTCCTCACTCCGTCCTCGTCCTTTGTGACAGGGCGGAGGTGAGGATATAACACACTCCTCTATACACATCTTTTACATCTCTGGCGCATCCTCCGCGTCCGCCTTATGCTATGATTCGCAACTTTGGAGCCTCTGCTAACAGCAGAATCGCATTTCTACCGCTGTCCACTTTCAGCGGAATAACAACATCTTGTGGTGACAGATGAACAGTGGTTATCTGCATTTTCCGGAATTTGATCCGGTCATTTTCTCAATAGGACCTGTTTCGCTTCACTGGTACGGTCTGATGTACCTGGTCGGCTTCATTTTTGCCATGTGGCTTGCTGGCCGTCGCGCCAGTCGTCCCGGCAGTGGCTGGACCAAAAACGAAGTCGAGAACCTGCTGTATGCAGGCTTCCTTGGCGTGTTCCTGGGCGGCCGTATTGGGTATGTTCTGTTCTATAACCTCCCGGTATTCCTGAACGATCCACTCTACCTGTTCCGCGTCTGGGATGGCGGCATGTCCTTCCACGGCGGGCTGATTGGTGTGATCCTGGTGATGGTGATTTTTGCCAAACGCACCAAACGCAACTTCTTCCAGGTGTCAGATTTTATCGCGCCACTGATCCCGTTTGGTCTGGGAGCAGGACGTCTGGGCAACTTTATCAATGGTGAGCTCTGGGGGCGTGTCGACCCGAGTGTCTCCTTTACCATGCTGTTCCCGGGCTCGCGTGCAGAGGACATGGCGCTGTTGCCGTCTCATCCTGAGTGGCAATCCCTGTTCGATACTTACGGTGTTCTGCCGCGCCACATGTCTCAGCTTTACGAGCTGGCGCTGGAAGGTGTGGTGCTGTTTATCATCCTGAATCTGTTTATCCGTAAACCGCGTCCGATGGGGTCTGTCTCCGGTCTGTTCCTGATTGGCTACGGTGCATTCCGTATCATCGTCGAGTTCTTCCGCCAGCCGGATGCACAGTTCACCGGCGAATGGGTACAGTACATCAGCATGGGGCAGATCCTCTCCATTCCGATGATTGTCGCGGGTGTCATTATGATGATTTGGGCGTATCGTCGTCGTCCACAGCAACAACTTTCCTGAGGAACCATGAAACAGTATCTTGAACTGATGAAAAAAGTGCTCGATGAGGGCACGCCGAAAAATGACCGTACCGGTACCGGCACGCTCTCCATTTTTGGCCACCAGATGCGCTTCAATCTGCAGGAAGGTTTTCCGCTGGTGACGACAAAGCGCTGCCACCTGCGCTCGATCATTCATGAACTGCTCTGGTTCCTGCAAGGCGATACCAACGTTGCGTATCTGCATGAAAACAACGTCTCTATCTGGGACGAATGGGCAGATGAAAACGGCAACCTGGGCCCGGTGTACGGTAAGCAGTGGCGCGCATGGCCTACGCCGGATGGCCGCCATATTGACCAGATCACCACCGTGATGAACCAGCTGAAAAACGATCCGGACTCGCGCCGTATTATCGTTTCCGCCTGGAACGTCGGCGAGCTGGACAAAATGGCACTGGCACCGTGCCATGCGTTCTTCCAGTTCTATGTGGCAGACGGTAAGCTCTCCTGCCAGCTCTATCAGCGCTCCTGCGACGTGTTCCTCGGCCTGCCGTTCAACATTGCCAGCTATGCGCTGTTAGTGCATATGATGGCGCAGCAGTGCGATCTGGAAGTGGGCGATTTCGTCTGGACCGGTGGGGATACCCACCTCTACAGCAACCATATGGAACAGACGCATCTCCAGCTGACTCGCGAACCGCGCGCCTTGCCTAAGCTGATTATCAAACGCAAACCGGAATCCATTTTTGATTACCGCTTTGACGATTTTGAGATTGAGGGTTATGACCCTCATCCTGGCATCAAAGCGCCCGTCGCTATCTGAGGCCGTCAATCGTGACATAACCGGTGCTGTTTAGCGCCGGTTTTTTTTCGCCTTCTTCCCGCTTTCCGACGCGTAATCCAGAACGTATGCAACACACTGCAACCGCTTAACTTTCCTTGATAAGGGCTCGTAAAACGGTCATCCGTTGCTCGTCAATTCCAGGCCATTTCGCCACACTCCCGGCATGAAAAAAGAGAACGGTTTTACGCTTATCGAAACCCTGGTGGCTATCTCGCTGGTGGTCATTCTCAGCGCCTCCGGGCTATACGGCTGGGACAACTGGCAACGGCAGCAACGGCTCTGGCAAACCGCCGGGCAGGTGCGTGATTACCTGGTATTTCTGCGTAATGACGCAAACCGGCACAACCGTGACCACCAGGTCACACTGCGACGCGACAGGGGTGTCACCTGTCTGATGAGCGCATTCGTGCAGGGCTGTGATAAGGGCAGTCCGTTTGTATTTATTCCCCTGTGGCCGGAGATCACGGTAAGTGAAATAACGCCGTTATTTGGCTTCTATGGACTCAGGGATACGGCATGGGCAGGGCGAATACGCCTGCAAAGTCGTGCAGGAGAATGGCTCGTCATTGTCTCGAATGGAGGGCGAATCAGGATGTGCAATGTCACAGGAGAAGGTTCATGTCCCTAAACCAGCAGGGTTTCTCACTGATGGAAGTTCTGATTGCCACGGCGATCAGCAGTCTGTTACTGATAAGCGCCTCGCGCTTTTTACCGGGCTTGCAGCGGGCTGTTTTACAGCAGTCCGGTCAGCGGGAGCTTGAGGAGGAGGTGTGGCAACGCCTTTTTTCCCTCGGCAAACAGCTTCAGCGTGCGGGGTATTGCGCCGGAAACTGTGCGGGGCAGGGACTGACGATCGGCAGGCAAGGTCGCTGTGTCATTGTACGGTGGGATGCAAACAGTAACGGTAACTGGGATAGCTCGTCTTCGGAAAACGACAGCACAGGTTTTCGTCTGGAATCAGGTGCACTGGAGACCCTGCATGGGGCGACATCGTGTGAGGGTAAAGGATGGGAGAAACTCACTGACCCCAACAGGCTTCTCATCCAGCACTTTGTGGTGAGTCAAGTTGAGCATGCGGGGTTTGCCCCCCAGCTGAATATTGAAATGACCGCCCTTCGTCAGGGCGAGCAGGGGGTGCCTTGTCAGGCTTTTTATGGCGTCACGGGGTACAACCTGTGAACCGGCAGCGCGGGATGTCCTCGCTGGCGCTGGTGTTACTTTTACTGGTGTTGGGCACGCTGATCCTCACCGGCCTCAATCAGCAGCTGGCCACGTTTAGCGCACTGGTGGGCGGTGAGAGCCGCTCGGTTCAACAGCAGGCATCCGTGCAGTCAGCGCTTGAATGGGGACGCGTTCAGAGCTGGTTATCTGAGCCTGAGATCCAGTGCAAAAAGGTATCGGCGTGGCGAGTTTGCCTGCGGCTACTGAATGAAGCGCGTGTGCTGCTTATCGCCGGGAGTGATGACCTGCTGCTATGGCGCAGAGGCGAAATCATCGACGGTAAGATCCATTTCTCGCCACACGGCTGGAGTGATTTTTGTCCGCTTAAGGAGAATGCGTTATGCCAGTTGCCGTGAGCAGAGAAAAAGGCTTTAGCATGGTTGAGGTGTTACTGGCGATGATGCTGCTGGTGATGATTGTCACGGCACTGTCGGGTTATCAGCGGGCACTGGCGACGCGGTTCTCCATGTTTAATCAGTATCGTCAGCTCTGGCACCATGCCTGGAATCAGTCTCAGCTTTCAACAATTGCTCTCCCGGCAGGCTGGCAGGTCAGTCGGGGGCAGACAACACTCTCTGGATGTGTCAGCATCACGGTTACACTTATTTCTCCTCTGGGGCGGCGCGGCGAGATGACGCGTCTGCATTGCCCGGTTAGCCAGTAGTCGGGAGCGTCTATGTTAAGGGTCTACCACTCAAATCGTCTGGATGTGCTGGAAGCGCTGATGGAATTTATCGTTGAGCGCGAGCGGCTTGACGATCCTTTTGAGCCAGAAATGGTGCTGGTGCAGAGCACCGGTATGGCACAGTGGCTGCAGATGTCGCTTTCGCGTAAATTCAGCATTGCCGCAAATATCGATTTCCCGCTGCCCGCGAGTTTTATCTGGGAGATGTTTGTCCGCGTGTTGCCGGACATCCCGGAACAGAGTGCCTTCAACAAGCAAAGCATGGGCTGGAAGCTGATGGCATTGCTGCCGGACATGCTGCAGCATGATGAATTCGTCATGCTGCGCCACTACCTCAATGACGACACCGATAAACGCAAACTGTTCCAGCTGGCATCGCGCACCGCCGATCTCTATGACCAGTATCTGGTGTATCGCCCGGAATGGCTGACTCGCTGGGAAGCGGGCGAGCGGGTCGACGGGTTACCGGAGGCGCAAGTCTGGCAGGCACCGCTCTGGAAAGCGCTGGTGGAACACACTGAGAAACTCGGCCAGCCGAAGTGGCACCGTGCAAACCTCTACCAGCGGTTTATCTCCATACTGGAAAACAGCGCTGAGCGACCAGCCCGGCTGCCCTCTCGCGTATTTATCTGCGGCATCTCGGCGCTGCCACCGGTGTATTTGCAGGCGCTGAGTGCGCTGGGTAAACACATCGACATACATATCCTCTTTACCAATCCGTGTCGCCAGTACTGGGGCGACATTCAGGATGAACGCTGGCTTTCGCGGCTGGTGTCTCGTCAGAGACGACGCCTGTTTGAAGAGCGTACCGTGCCACTGTTTAAAGACAGCGCGTCTGCCGCACAGCTATTTGATGAGCACGGCATTCAAAATCTGCCGAACCCGCTACTTGCCTCCTGGGGAAAGCTGGGCCGTGACTACATTCACATGCTCTCAGACATCACGTCGTCAGGCGAAGGGGATGTGGATGCCTTCGTCGAGATCGCTCCGGATAGCCTGCTGCATAATATCCAGCTCGACATTCTGGATCTCGAAAACCGCGCCGTCATGGGCGTTACGGCGAAAGAATTTGAACGCAGCGACAGTAAGCGCAAGCTGGACGGCGACGATCGCAGCGTCACGATCCACGTTTGCCACAGCCCGCAGCGCGAGGTTGAAGTGCTTCACGATCAACTGCTGGCGATGCTGCAGGACGATCCTGAGCTGACGCCACGTGACATTGTGGTGATGGTGGCGGATATCGACAGTTACAGTCCTTTTATTCAGGCTGTTTTTGGGAGTGCGACAGGTGAACGCTACCTGCCGTACGCCATTTCTGACCGACGGGCCCGCCAGTCTCATCCGGCCTTGCAGGCCTTTATTACTTTGCTTTCATTACCGGATAGCCGGTTTATCTCCGAAGATGTCCTGGCATTACTGGATGTCCCAGTCCTGGCCGCACGTTTCAATATCAATGAAGAGGGGCTGCGTTACCTTCGTCAGTGGGTTAACGAGTCCGGGGTACGCTGGGGCATTGATGATGACAACGTTCAGGCGTTCGAGCTTCCTCCCACCGGCCAGCACACCTGGCGGTTTGGCCTGACGCGTATGCTGCTGGGCTATGCGATGGAAAGCAGTCAGGGCGAGTGGAATGAAGTCCTGCCCTACGATGAGTCCAGCGGGTTGATCGCTGAGCTGGTCGGTCATTTAGCTTCCCTGCTGATGCAACTTAACCGCTGGCGGCTTGAGTTGATGCAGCCGCGTCCGCTGGATGCGTGGCTCCCGGTTTGCAGGGCATTGCTCAATGATTTCTTCCTGCCGGACAGTGATACTGAAGCCGCTATGGCGCTCATTGAAACGCAGTGGCAGGCAATCGTCGAAGAGGGCGTGAGTTCCCACTATAACGAGGCTATCCCGTTGTCATTGCTGCGCGATGAGCTGACGCAACGGCTCGATCAGGAGCGAATTAGCCAGCGTTTCCTGGCAGGCCCAATCAATATTTGCACCCTGATGCCAATGCGTTCTATCCCGTTCAAAGTGGTGTGCCTGCTCGGAATGAATGACGGTATATACCCACGCGCCCTGGCGCCGCTGGGTTTTGATCTGATGAGTGCGAATCCAAAGCGGGGCGATCGTAGCCGTCGTGACGATGACCGCTATCTCTTCCTTGAGGCGCTCATTTCGGCTCAACGTCAGCTGTATATCAGCTATATCGGCCGCTCTATCCAGGACAACAGCGAGCGCTTTCCTTCTGTTCTGGTGCAGGAACTGGTGGATTATATCGGGCAGAGCCACTATCTGGCGGGGGATGAAGCCCGTAACTGTGATGAAAGCGCGCAGCGAGTGAAGGCGCATATCACCCGCTTCCATAGCCGCATGCCGTTTGACCCGGTGAACTACGTGGTCAGCGATCATCAGAGCTATGCCCACGAATGGCTGCCTGCGGCGAAAAAAGAGGGGAGAGCGCATACCGATTTCATTCAGGAGCTTGATCCTCGCCCGATAGACACCCTGACCTTTGAACAGCTTCAGCGGTTTTGGGGGCATCCGGTACGCGCTTTCTTCCAGCAACGGTTGCAGGTCAATTTCCGTTCTGAAGAGAGTGAAATTCCTGATGCAGAGCCGTTTACGCTGGAAGGGCTGGAGCGTTATCAGCTAAACCTGCAGCTGCTGAACGCGCTGGTTGAAGAGGAAGATGCCGACAAGCTTTACCGCCGCTACCGTGCTGCGGGGCAGTTACCCTACGGGGCGTTCGGAGAAATTGTCTGGGAGGCGCAGCGCCAGGAGATGGAAGCTCTGGCAGAACGCGTGAGGGAATGCCGGCAACCCGGAACCAGTCTTGAAATCGATCTCAACTGCCAGGGTGTGCAGCTCACGGGCTGGCTAACTCAGGTACAGCCGGATGGGCTCCTGCGCTGGCGTCCTTCCATGCTTAGCGTTTCACAAGGTTTGCAACTCTGGCTCGAACATCTTGTCTACAGTGCTGGCGGCCATAAAGGCGAAAGCCGTATTTTTGTCCGCAAAGAGGGCGAATGGCGCTTTCCGCCGATGGACGCAGAGCAGGCGTTACGTTATTTATCCTTGTACGTTGAAGGCTACCTGCGGGGAATGAATAAACCGCTCCTGCTACTGCCCGAGAGCGGTGGCGCCTGGATAAAAGCTTGTTATGACGCACAGAATGATGCCATGTTAACGGATGACGCTTCACTGCAGAAAGCACGGAGTAAATTCATGCAGGTGTATGAAGGTAACATGATGGTGCGCGGCGAAGGTGAGGATGTCTGGTATCAACGTTTATGGCGAACGCTTGAGCCTGAATACTTCGAGGCTATCACGGAAGAAGCACAACGCTACCTGTTACCGTTGTTCAAATTTAATCAGTCCTGAGTGCTGTATAAAAATTGCGCAGCATGGGGTGTTCATTTATGATGCACTTCTTATCACGGACTGATGTACCCAAAGAAAGAGATGTTGGTGAGTCCAGCACGCAGTTTGTTAATGATGTAGCCGTGATAAAGAGGTCGTAATGCCAGGCAGCACCTTGTTCAAAGCGTTTGTTTTGTTTGTCGCCCTTTGGGCACCTTTCACTCAGGCAGGCTCCGGTTGGCAACCCATTCAGGAAACTATCCGTAAGAGCGAAAAAGATACCCGTCAGTATCAGGCTATTCGCCTTGATAACGGGATGACTGTGCTGCTGGTTTCCGATCCGCAGGCGGTAAAATCCCTGTCGGCACTGGTGGTGCCGGTTGGGTCGCTGGAAGATCCGGAAGCCCACCCTGGGCTTGCACACTATCTGGAACATATGACGCTTATGGGTTCCAAAAAATACCCACAGCCAGATAGCCTGTCCGAATTTCTCAAAATGCATGGCGGCAGCCACAACGCCAGCACGGCGCCGTACCGTACAGCCTTCTATCTCGAAGTTGAGAATGATGCGCTGGGAGGTGCAGTGGATCGTCTGGCGGATTCTATCGCGGCTCCCCTGCTGGATAAAAAATACGCTGACCGCGAACGCAATGCCGTTAATGCTGAACTGACCCTTGCCCGTACGCGAGACGGGATGCGCATGGCGCAGGTGAGTGCAGAAACCATTAACCCGGCGCACCCGGGATCGCGTTTTTCCGGTGGTAACCTGGAGACGCTGAGCGATAAACCGAACAGCCCGGTGCTGGATGCCCTGCATGCCTTTCGCGATAAATACTACTCCGCCAATCTGATGAAAGCGGTCATCTACAGCAACAAACCGTTGCCTGAGCTGGCAAGCATGGCGGCACGGACGTTTGGCCGGGTACCGAATAAAAATATCGACCTGCCGCAGATAAACGTTCCTGTGGTCACGGACGCGCAAAAAGGGATCGTTATCCACTACGTTCCTGCACTGCCGCGTAAAGTGTTACGCGTTGAGTTCCGCATTGATAACAATACGGCGCAGTTTCGCAGCAAAACCGATGAACTGGTCACCTACCTGATTGGCAACCGTAGCCCGGGAACACTTTCTGACTGGCTGCAAAAACAAGGGCTAGTGGAAGGTATCCGTGCCGACTCCGATCCGGTTGTGAACGGCAACAGCGGCGTGCTGGCGATCTCCGCCACCCTGACTGACAAAGGTCTGGCTCACCGTGATGACGTCGTAGCGGCTATCTTCAGCTACCTCTCTTTGCTGCGCGATAAAGGCGTCGATAAACGCTACTTTGATGAACTGGCGCACGTGCTGGATCTCGATTTCCGTTATCCGTCTATTACCCGCGACATGGATTACGTTGAGTGGCTGGCGGATACCATGATCCGTGTGCCGGTGGAACATACCCTCGACGCGGTCAATATTGCCGACCAGTATGACGCCGACGCGGTAAAAGCCCGCCTGGCGATGATGACGCCGCAGAATGCCCGCGTCTGGTATATCAGCCCGAACGAACCGCATAACAAAATGGCCTATTTTGTCGATGCCCCTTACCAGGTGGATAAAATCAGTGACCAGACCTTCGCCGACTGGCAGAAAAAGGCCGGTGAGATCGCGCTTAAATTGCCGGAGCTGAACCCCTACATTCCGGATGATTTCTCGCTGATTAAAACCACGAAAGCCTATCCGCACCCGGAACTTATCGTTGACGAGCCGACGCTGCGCGTGGTGTATACGCCAAGCCGCTATTTCGCGAGTGAACCGAAAGCCGATGTGAGCGTGGTTCTGCGTAACCCAAAAGCAATGAACAGCGCTAAAAATCAGGTGATGTTTGCGCTCAATGACTATCTTGCCGGTATTGCACTCGATCAGCTTAGCAATCAGGCGGCCGTCGGCGGGATAAGCTTCTCGACCAACGCCAATAACGGTCTGATGGTCAATGCCAACGGCTACACCCAGCGTCTGCCGCAGCTGTTCCAGGCGTTACTGGAAGGTTATTTCAGTTATACCCCGACCGAAGAGCAACTTGAGCAGGCCAAATCCTGGTATGCGCAGATGATGGATTCTGCCGAGAAGGGTAAAGCGTATGACCTGGCGCTCATGCCGACGCAAATGCTTTCGCAAATTCCCTATTTCCAGCGCGAAGATCGCCGGGCGCTGCTGCCCTCTATCACCTTAAAAGATGTGCTGGCGTATCGTGATGCGCTGAAAACGAACACGCGTCCGGAGTTCCTTATCGTCGGGAATATGAGTGACGTACAGGCCAAAACACTGGCAGAAAATGTCCGTACGCAGCTTGGTTCAAAAGGCGACGAGTGGTGCCGCAACCAGGACGTACTGGTTGAGAAAAAACAGAATGTGATTTTTGAAAAGGCGGGTAACAGCACGGATTCTGCACTGGCCGCTGTGTTTGTACCCACGGGTTATGATGAATTCACCAGTACCGCGCAGAGTGCGGTGCTGGGGCAGATTATTCAGCCGTGGTTCTACAACCAGCTGCGTACAGAAGAGCAGCTTGGTTACGCGGTCTTTGCCTTCTCCATGAACGTGGGTCGCCAGTGGGGGCTGGGCTTCCTGCTGCAAAGCAGTGATAAACAGCCTGCTTATCTCTGGCAGCGTTATCAGGCATTCTTCCCACAGGCGGAAGCGAAGCTGCGGGCGATGAAGCCGGAGGAGTTTGCTCAGATTCAGCAGGCCGTCATCGCGCAGGTGATGCAGCCGCCGCAGACGCTGGGTGAAGAAGCATCACAACTGAGCAAAGATTTTGATCGCGGTAATCTGAAATTTGATTCGCGTGATAAAGTAGTGGCCGAGATAAAACAGCTGACGCCGCAGAAGGTTGCTGATTTCTTCCACCAGGCGGTGGTTAAACCGCAGGGAATGGCGATTCTGTCGCAGGTTTCCGGTAGTCAGAACGGGAAAACGGACTACGTTAACCCGAAAGGCTGGACGATCTGGAAGAGCGTCAGCGCGCTGCAGCAATCTATGCCCTGGAGTAAGAAAGAATGACCGATACCGCTGAGCCCCTTAATCCCTTACGTTTACCTCTACAGGGTGAACGATTGATTGAAGCCTCAGCGGGAACGGGAAAAACCTTCACCATCGCCGCGCTCTATCTGCGTCTTCTGTTAGGGCTTGGTGGTAACGCCGCTTTTCCACGTCCGTTAAGCGTGGAAGAGCTGCTGGTGGTCACCTTCACCGAGGCCGCTACCGCTGAGCTGCGCGGTCGTATTCGTGCCAATATTCATGAGCTGCGCATCGCCTGCCTGCGCCAGACCACGGATAACCCTCTCTACGCCAGCCTTCTTGAAGAGATTGCAGATAAGCAACAGGCCGCCCAGTGGCTGCTGTTGGCGGAACGGCAGATGGACGAAGCGTCCGTTTTCACCATTCATGGTTTTTGTCAGCGCATGCTGAGCCTGAATGCGTTTGAATCCGGAATGCTGTTTGAACAGCAGCTCATTGAAGATGAATCTGTGCTTCGCTATCAGGCCTGTGCGGATTTCTGGCGTCGCCACTGTTACCCTTTATCGCGCGATATCGCTGAAGCGGTCCATGCGTTGTGGAAAGGTCCCGAAGAGCTTCTTCGCGCTATCGACCGTTATCTTCAGGGCGAAGCGCCGGTTATCAAATCTCCGCCACCTGCTGACGAAACGCTGGCTTCACGGCATGAAAAGATTGTCGGAAAAATTGCTGCGCTCAAGCAAAAATGGAATGAGTCTGTCGGTGAGATTGAGGCGATCATCGAAAACTCCGGGATCGACAGACGTAAATTTAACCGCGGCAACCAGGGTAAATGGATCGAGAAGATCAGCGCCTGGGCGCAGGAAGAGACGCGCGGTTATCAGCTTCCGGACGCACTGGAGAAATTCTCGCAGCGTTTTTTGATTGAGCGGACTAAAGCCGACGGCATTGTGCCTGAGCATCCTCTGTTTGTTGCGATTGAATCGCTGCTCGCTGAGCCACTTACGCTCAATGACCTGATGATCACCCGCGCCATGACGGAAATTCGCGAAGCCGTATCACGTGAGAAACGTCGCCGTGGCGAACTGGGTTTTGACGATATGTTGAGCCGCCTTGATGCGGCGCTGTGCAGTGAAAACGGCGAAGCCCTTGCCTGCGCGATCCGTACCCGCTTCCCGGTAGCGATGATTGACGAATTTCAGGATACGGACCCTCAGCAGTACCGTATTTTCCGCCGCATCTGGCGACAACAGCCCGACACCGCGCTGTTGTTAATCGGCGATCCGAAACAGGCCATTTACGCCTTCCGCGGTGCGGATATTTTCACCTACATGAAGGCCCGCAGTGAGGTAGAGGCGCACTATACGCTGGATACCAACTGGCGCTCTTCCCCGGGCATGGTGCAAAGCGTCAATGCGCTGTTTAGCCGCATGGATACGGCGTTTATGTTCCGTGAGATCCCCTTTCAGCCGGTAAAGTTTGCCGCAAAAAATAGCTCGTTGCGTTTCGAATTCAACGGGGTGACGCAGCCAGCCATGAACTTCTGGCTGCTGGACGGTGAAGGCTGTGGCGTCGCGGACTATCAAAATGCCATGGCCCAGCATTGTGCCGCGCAGATCCGTGACTGGCTCAGCGCTGGTGCGCGTGGCGAGGCGCTGTTGTGGAAGGAAAATGAGTCAGCCCCCGTGAAGGCGTCTGATATCACGGTGCTGGTGCGCAGTCGTCAGGAGGCGTCGCTGATCCGCGATGCACTTACCCTGCTGAACATCCCGTCCGTGTACCTCTCAAACCGTGACAGCGTTTTTGAAACCCTGGAAGCACAGGAGATGTTGTGGCTGCTTCAGGCCGTGCTGTCTCCGGAGCGCGAAAGTACGCTTCGCAGCGCACTAGCCAGCGCAATGCTCGGTCTGAACGCCCGTGACATTGATGCACTCAATAATGACGAAGCCGCATGGGATGCGGTCGTCGAAGAGTTCGTTCACTACCGTGAGCGATGGCAGAAGCGCGGTGTGATGGCGATGGTGCGCGAGCTCATGGCGAAGCGACACCTTGCGGAGAATATGCTCGCGACAGCAGGCGGTGAACGCCGTCTGACCGACATTTTACATATCAGTGAGCTGTTGCAGGAGGCGGGCACGCAGCTTGAAAGCGAACATGCTCTGGTGCGTTGGCTGGCGCAACAGATTGCTGACCCAAACAGCAACGCCTCCAGCCAGCAGATGCGTCTTGAGAGTGATAAACATCTGGTACAGATCGTCACGATTCACAAGTCGAAAGGCCTGGAGTATCCGCTGGTCTGGCTGCCGTTTATCGCCAATTACCGCGTGCAGGATCAGGCCTTTTACCACGATCGCGAATCGTTCGACGCGGTGCTCGATCTCAGTAAAGCGGAGTCCAGCGTTGAGCTGGCCGAGGCCGAACGTCTGGCAGAAGATTTACGCCTGCTCTACGTGGCATTGACCCGTTCGGTCTGGCACTGCAGCCTGGGCGTGGCGCCGCTATTCCGCCGTCGTGGCGACAAGTCGGGGGAGAGCGATTTCCACCTGAGCGCGCTGGGGCGACTCATTCAGCTCGGTGAGCCCAAAGATGCTGCCGGATTGCGCCAGTGCATCGAGTCGCTGTGCGGCGAGCATGTTGCCCTGCACATTCCGTCGCCACCCGATAACAGCCGCTGGCAGATGCCGGACTGGCGGGAATCTGAACTGGAAGCCCGGCAGATTCTGCGCACCATTGCCGACGACTGGCGCGTTACCAGCTACTCCGGGTTACAGCAGCACGGGCAGAGCATTGCGCAGGACCTGATGCCAAAGCTGGATATTGATGCCGCCGGAGCCGGTAGCGTACCTGTTGAGCCTGCGCTTACGCCGCATCAATTTCCACGCGGCGCGTCACCGGGAACCTTTTTGCATAGCCTGTTTGAAGAGCTTGATTTTACCCAGCCTGTCTCTGACGAATGGGTCCTGAAGATGTTACAGAGTGGGGGCTATGATGCACAATGGCAGCCGGTCCTCACCGAGTGGATCCGCGCTATTCTGCACGCCCCGCTCACGGCAGAGGGCCTCTCTCTCAGCCAGTTGACCGCCAAAGATAAACAGGTGGAGATGGAGTTTTACCTTCCCATCGCCAGCCCGCTGCGGGCTGACGCGCTTGATGCGGTGATCCGCGAGTATGACCCGTTGTCTGCCGGTTGCCCGCCGCTGAACTTCCGCCAGGTGCAGGGGATGTTAAAAGGCTTTATCGACCTGGTTTTCCGTCACGAAGGGCGCTACTACCTGCTGGATTACAAATCAAACTGGCTGGGTGAGAACAGCGAAGCCTACACCCAGCAGGCGATGGCATCCGCCATGCAAATGCATCGCTACGATCTGCAGTACCAGCTCTACACTCTGGCGCTGCATCGTTATCTGCGCCATCGCATTGCTGACTACCGTTACGAAGAGCACTTTGGTGGGGTGATTTACCTTTTCCTGCGCGGTGTGGATGCGGCTGACCCGCGTTCAGGCATCTTTAGCACACGCCCGCATGCGGCACTGATTGAGAAAATGGATAACTTATTTGCAGCAAACACGGAGGAAGTGACATGACGATGCAGGAATTGTTGCTGGAAGCGGTAGAACAGCGACTACTGCGCCACCTGGACGTACAGTTCGCCATGATGGTGTCAGGTGATGAGCCTGCCGTGATGCTCGCCGCTGCCATCCTGAGTAAAGACGCAGGGGAAGGGCACGTTTGCCTGCCGCTTTCGCGTCTGGCGATGGATGAGAAAATGCCCGCGGCCCTGCAGTCCTGCTTTGCTCTGCTGGGAGAATCCGTGGACTGGCCGACGGTGTTGCACCGTTCGCCTGCCGTCAGCGCAGCCGATAGCCAGACACCCATGATCCTGACGGGCGATCGTTTGTATCTCAACCGACTGTGGCGTAATGAACTGGCGGTCGCGCGTTTTTTCAGCGAGACCAATGCGCCTCTTCCCTGCGATGAAGCCCAACTGCGGCAAACGCTGGATACCTTGTTTACCTCTGTTGAGGCGACTGACTGGCAGAAAGTGGCGGCGGCCGTGGCCTTAACACGGCGGATCTCCGTCATCTCTGGCGGCCCGGGAACCGGTAAAACCACCACCGTGGCCAAACTGCTTGCCGCCCTGATTCAGTTATCAGGTGAGCAAAAGTGCCGTATTCGTCTGGCGGCCCCTACTGGCAAAGCGGCGGCGCGCCTGACCGAGTCGTTAGGTGGTGCGCTGCAGAAGTTGCCACTCACCGGGGAGCAGCTTGCCCTTTTCCCAAACGAAGCCAGCACGCTGCACCGGCTGCTGGGCGCTCAGCCGGGAAGTCAGCGTCTGCGCTATCACGCCGGTAACCCGTTGCATCTGGATGTGCTGGTGGTGGATGAGGCGTCAATGATCGACCTGACGATGATGGCGCGGTTGATTGATGCTCTGCCAGCGCACGCCCGCGTCATTTTCCTGGGCGATCGCGACCAGCTTGCCTCGGTGGAAGCCGGGGCGGTGCTGGGAGATATCTGCACTTATGCAAGCCTGGGATATACCGCTGAACGCGCTGAGGAGCTGTCCCGTCTGACCGGCTGTTCGCTCGCCAGTGAAAACCATTCCCTGGCGGGGGCGCTGCGCGACAGCCTGTGCCTGCTGCAAAAAAGCTACCGTTTCGGCAGCGACTCGGGCATCGGTCAGCTGGCTTCGGCTGTGAACAGAGGCGACCGGCAGACGACCTGTGCGGTATTTGACGGTCAATTCACCGATATCGAGAAAAAATCGCTGCAAACCGGGGAAGAGTATCAGGCGATGCTTGATGACGCCCTGCAGGGGTATCAGCATTTCCTGACGGGTGTACAACAGCAATGCACGCCGGCACAGGCGCTCGCCGCCTTTGGCGAGTATCAGCTACTGTGCGCACTGAGGGAAGGGCCATTTGGCGTAAGCGGTCTGAACGACAGGTTCGAACAGCTCCTGGGCCAGAAACGCAAAATCCACCGCACCCCGCACTCGCGCTGGTATGAGGGACGCCCGGTGATGATCGCCCGCAACGATAGCGCGCTGGGGCTGTTTAACGGGGATATCGGGATTGCCCTCGATCGTGGACTGGGGCTGCGCGTCTGGTTCCAGATGCCGGATGGAAGCGTGAAATCCGTTCAGCCCAGCCGTCTGCCTGAACATGAAACGGCCTGGGCAATGACGGTGCATAAGTCTCAGGGCTCCGAGTTCAACCATGCGGCGCTGATCCTGCCGACACAGCTTTCGCCCGTCATTACCCGCGAACTGATTTATACCGCCATTACGCGCGCGCGTCAGCGCCTGTCGCTGTATGCCGATGAACGTGTGCTGCTACAGGCGATTGCCACCCGCACGGAACGTCGAAGCGGCCTGAGCGCGATATTTGAATCCCTTTAAGCGATAGCCCCCACCGGGTGGTGAGGGCTTCGTATTATCCCAGATCGGCCATCAGCACTTTTGATCGGCGCTGATAGTTGTACATCTCTTTCTTACTCTCCGGCAGTGATTCAATGTCCACCGGTGTAAATCCGCGCTCCTGGAACCAGTGAATGCTGCGCGTAGTCAGCACGAACAGCTTGTTCAGCCCCATCTGACGCGCCTGAGCCGCCACGCGCTCAAGCAGCATTTCACCCCGTGAAGAGCTCCGGTAGTCAGGATGCACCGCCACGCAGGCCATTTCTCCGATCTGCTCTTCCGGGAACGGGTAGAGGGCGGCGCAGGCAATGGTCAGGTTATCGCGCTGAATAATGGTGAATTTGTCGATCTCCATCTCCAGCTGTTCGCGGGAGCGCCGAACCAGAATGCCCTGCTGTTCCAGTGGGCGAATCAGCTCCAGAATTCCGCCGATATCATTGATGGTGGCGCGACGGATCTGCTCCGCGCTCTCCATCACAATCTGGGTGCCGATACCATCGCGGGAGAACAGTTCCTGCAGCAGGGCACCGTCTTCCTGATAGCTGATCAGGTGGCTACGACGCACGCCGCTGCGGCAGGCCTTCACGGCACCGCGCAAAAAACGCACGGTACCCGAGTGGTAATCCCCTTCGGCTTCCAGCGCTTCCACGCGAGCCTGGGCCTCATTCGGGAAGAGCTCTGGCACAATCACCCCTTCATCATTCACGACGCCCTGGGAAGAGCAAAACCCAATCATTTTCTCCGCCTTCAGCTTGATGGCCAACTGAGTGGCAATCTCTTCTGAGGTGAGGTTAAAGCTTTCACCGGTCACGGACACTGCCACAGGCCCCATCAGCACGATGGCACCGCTGTCCAGCTGGCGGTGAATGGCCTCTTCATCGATACGACGAATACGTCCGCTATGGCAATAGTCCACGCCATCGTCCACGCCGAGAGGCTGAGCGATGATAAAATTGCCGCTCACAACGTTGATGTGCGCGCCCTGCAGCGGTGTGTTGTTAAGGCTCATCGACAGGCGAGCGGTAATATCCAGCTGCAGCAAACCCGCCGCCTGTTTCACCAGCTCAAGGGTTTTCGCATCCGTGACGCGGGTATGTTTATGGTAAATCGGCTCGTGGTGATGCGCGGCCAGGTTGGCATCAATCTGCGGGCGCGCGCCATACACTACAACCAGGCGGATCCCGAGGCTGTGCAGCAGGCCAATGTCATTGACGATGCTGGAAAAGTTTTCATGCTCAATGGCTTCGCCGCCGAGCATGATAACAAACGTTTTCCCCCGATGGGCGTTGATATAGGGAACAGAATGGCGGAATCCCTGGACCAGTTCGGTTCTACGTTCCTTCACCATGACACAACCCTTAATGAATGTTTATTCGTAATTTCTGTATTTTTATTCGATTGTGGCCGTGTGTGCAAGCCTAAATTTTCTGCGACCCACAGAAATTGATAAGTAATCCGTGCGTTAGCGTATGAATGTTTACCCTTTTATAGATGACAGTTTATGCGTCATTCGTTAAAGTTTTCGGTCAATTTAGCGATTTTGTAAATCAATCACTTTCTTGCTCGGGAGAAGCATGTCGGGATCCAATTCAGCAATAAGCCGCCGCCGGTTGTTAAAAGGGGCAGGGGCGATGTGGTTGCTTAGCGTCAGCCAGGTGGGTCTTGCCGCCACCAGTCAGGTGGTGGCGGTGCGCGTCTGGCCGTCGTCGACCTATACACGCGTTACGGTAGAATCCAATCGGGTGCTGAAATATAAGCAATTTGCCCTCAGCAATCCTGAGCGTGTGGTGGTGGATCTCGAAGGTGTTAACCTCAACTCTGTGCTTAAGGGAATGGCGGCGGAGATCCGCGGCGACGATCCGTTTATCAAATCGGCGCGCGTGGGTCAGTTTGATCCGCAAACCGTGCGCATGGTGTTCGAGCTGAAGCAAAACGTTAAACCGCAGCTGTTTGCCCTGGCACCTGTTGCGACGTTTAAAGAGCGTCTGGTCATGGATCTCTACCCGGCGAATGCGACGGATATTCAGGATCCGCTGCTGGCATTACTGGAAGACTACAACCAGGGTAACCTGGAGAAGCAGGTGCCACCGGCCCAGAGCGGTCCGCAGCCCGGAAAAGCAGGGCGCGATCGCCCGATTGTGATCATGCTTGATCCTGGCCATGGCGGCGAAGACTCGGGCGCAGTGGGGAAATATCGTACCCGGGAAAAAGATGTGGTGCTGCAAATCGCCCGTCGGCTGAAGGCGCTGATCGATAAAGAAGGCAATATGCGCGCCTATATGACGCGAAACGAAGATGTCTTTATTCCACTGAAAGTCCGCGTGGCGAAAGCCCAGAAGCAGCGTGCAGACTTGTTCGTCTCGATCCATGCCGATGCGTTTACCAGCCGCCAGCCGAGCGGTTCGTCGGTGTTTGCGCTCTCGACTAAAGGGGCAACCAGCACCGCCGCAAGATTTCTGGCTGACTCTCAGAACGCCTCGGACCTGATTGGCGGCGTGAGCAAAAGTGGCGACCGCTATGTCGACCACACCTTGTTTGATATGGTGCAGTCGCTGACCATCACCGACAGCCTGAAATTTGGTAAAGCGGTGCTGGGCAAGCTAGGCAATGTTAATAAGCTGCACAAAAACAGCGTTGAACAGGCCGGGTTCGCGGTGCTGAAGGCCCCGGATATTCCGTCGATTCTGGTCGAGACCGCGTTTATCAGTAACGTGGAAGAAGAGCGTAAGCTCAGGACGGCAAAATTCCAGCAGGAAGTGGCAGAGTCGATTCTGGCAGGGATCCGGGCGTATTTCTCAGATGGGGCGACGCTGGCAAGGCTTGGGTAGTTGAGTGCGCCGGGTAAACGCCCGGCAGTTTCACACACCGCAGATACAAAAAAACACCCTGAAGGGTGTTTATTGTTTTTAGAAGTGTTGGTTGCGGGGGCCGGATTTGAACCGACGACCTTCGGGTTATGAGCCCGACGAGCTACCAGGCTGCTCCACCCCGC
>NZ_JBFUPR010000003.1:0-503930 GCF_041360735.1 Enterobacter sp. RCC_40 | reverse complement strand
GCAGTTGCGACGCGGCTTACAGCTCACCGTCGCGAGGTGGCGTATATTACGCTTTCCTCTTTCAGAGTCAACCCTGATGTTCAGGATTTTTTCTCTTCAACCGACCGGGTTAACTGTGAAGTGATTCACTTCCGCCGTGTCGATGGAGGCGCATTATAGGGTGCCGCCGAGGAATGACAAGCGGAAATATGCATTTTTATTTCGACCGCTCACCTTTTCACCAAAAAGGCTATTTTTGGTGCTTTTTAATCTCTTTTGGCAGTTCTACCAGGCTATTAATCACCCAATCCGCGGCACTCTCTGCTTCGGGCGTCACAGGTTTGCCGGTGCGCACAAGAATTTTAGTCCCCACACCTGCGGCGGTTGCTGCCTGCATATCTTCCAGTTTATCGCCCACCATATAAGAAGCAGCCATATCGATATGCAGGAATTCCTGCGCAGAGATAAACATTCCCGGATGCGGCTTGCGGCAATCACACGTCTGGCGAAACTCTTCTACAGTTCCCTGCGGGTGGTGCGGGCAATAGTAAATGCCATCAAGTTCGACACCGCGGTCAGCCAGCGACCAGTCCATCCATTCCGTCAGCGTCTCGAATTGCGCCTCGGTGAATTTTCCACGTGCGATGCCGGACTGGTTGGTCACGACCACCAGCGCATAGCCCATCTCTTTCAGCTGGCGCATGGCATCGATAACGCCCTCGATAAACTCGAACTCATCAATCTCGTGGACATAACCGTGATCCACATTAATAGTGCCATCACGATCGAGAAAAATTGCGGGTACTGATTTTGCCACCGGTTTGCTCCTGAAAAAGGCATGTACAGCTAGTATCTCATGAATCGCAGCGCAATAAAGTGCTCATCGTACAGAGTTGGATTGATTTAGACGTCTGGATGCCTTAACATCCGTTTTGTTTACGGTCATCACCCGTATCTGGCAGAAGAAAATGCCACGGCTAACTTACATACGATAAAAATAATCTAATGATTAAACTTTCCAATATCACCAAAGTGTTCCAGCAGGGGAACCGAACCATTCAGGCGCTGAACAATGTCAGCCTGCATGTTCCTGCTGGTCAAATTTATGGCGTCATTGGCGCATCGGGTGCAGGTAAAAGTACGCTGATCCGTTGTGTTAACCTGCTTGAGCGCCCAACCCAGGGTCGTGTAGAAGTAGGCGGGCAGGAACTGACCGCCCTTTCAGAGAAAGAACTGACGAAAGCACGCCGCCAGATTGGCATGATCTTCCAGCACTTTAACCTGCTGGCCTCCCGTACGGTGTTTGGCAACGTTGCCTTACCGCTGGAACTGGACAACACGCCAAAAGAAGAAGTTAAGCGTCGCGTAACCGAACTGCTGGATCTCGTTGGTCTGGGTGATAAACACGATAGCTACCCGGCAAACCTGTCCGGTGGACAAAAACAGCGTGTGGCCATTGCCCGCGCGCTGGCAAGTAACCCGAAAGTGCTGCTGTGCGATGAAGCCACCAGCGCATTAGATCCCGCCACTACGCGTTCCATTCTGGAGCTGCTGAAGGACATCAACCGTCGCCTCGGCCTGACCATTCTCCTTATTACACATGAAATGGACGTGGTGAAACGCATCTGTGATTGCGTCGCGGTAATCAGCAACGGTGAGTTGATTGAGCAAGACACGGTCAGCGAAGTGTTTTCCCATCCGAAAACCCCACTGGCACAACAGTTTATTCAGTCCACGCTGCACCTGGATATTCCGGAAGATTATCTGGAGCGTTTAAAAACAGAATCGACCGCGGACAGCGTCCCGATGCTGCGTATGGAGTTCACTGGCCAGTCCGTCGATGCGCCACTGCTGTCCGAAACCGCGCGCCGCTTTAATGTGAATAACAACATCATCAGCGCGCAAATGGATTACGCCGGTGGCGTGAAGTTCGGCATCATGCTGACGGAAATGCACGGCACACAAGCAGAAACCCAGGCGGCAATTGCCTGGCTGCAAGAACATCACGTAAAAGTAGAGGTACTGGGTTATGTCTGAGCCGATGATGTGGCTGCTGGTTCGCGGCGTTTGGGAAACGCTGGCAATGACCTTTGTATCAGGCTTCTTTGGTTTTGTGATTGGTCTGCCGGTCGGCGTGCTGCTGTATGTGACGCGCCCGGGACAAATCATTGAGAACGCGAAGCTGTATCGCACCCTGTCTGCACTGGTGAATATCTTCCGTTCTATCCCGTTCATTATTCTGCTGGTGTGGATGATTCCATTTACCCGTGTGATCGTGGGAACGTCTATCGGTTTGCAGGCAGCCATCGTTCCGCTGACCGTGGGAGCTGCGCCGTTTATCGCCCGTATGGTGGAAAACGCCCTGCTGGAAATCCCGACCGGTTTGATCGAGGCTTCCCGCGCGATGGGGGCAACGCCAATGCAGATCGTGCGTAAAGTCCTGCTGCCTGAAGCGCTGCCTGGGCTGGTTAACGCGGCAACCATTACGTTGATTACTCTGGTGGGTTATTCCGCGATGGGCGGTGCCGTTGGCGCCGGCGGTTTAGGCCAGATTGGCTACCAGTACGGCTATATTGGTTATAACGCTACCGTAATGAATACCGTTCTGGTATTGCTGGTTGTGCTGGTTTACTTAATCCAGTTCTCTGGCGATCGCATCGTCCGGACTGTTACTCACAAATAACGTTACACACAACACAAACTCGACGAGTTAAGGATATAACATGGCGTTTAAATTAAAGACCTTTGCAGCGGTAGGCGCGCTGATCGGCTCTCTGGCACTGGTGGGTTGCGGTCAGGACGAAAAAGATCCAAACCACATCAAAGTGGGCGTTATCGTGGGTGCAGAACAGCAGGTTGCTGAAGTCGCGCAGAAAGTC
This sequence comes from Enterobacter sp. RCC_40, assembly GCF_041360735.1. NCBI lineage: Bacteria > Pseudomonadati > Pseudomonadota > Gammaproteobacteria > Enterobacterales > Enterobacteriaceae > Enterobacter > Enterobacter sp. RCC_40. The sequence goes on along the minus strand of NZ_JBFUPR010000003.1, from coordinate 501,072 downwards.
GCGAAAGAGAAGTATGGTCTGGACGTTGAGCTGGTGACCTTTAACGATTACGTTCTGCCGAACGAAGCGCTGAGCAAAGGTGATATCGACGCCAACGCCTTCCAGCACAAACCTTACCTTGATCAGCAGATCAAGGATCGCGGCTATAAACTGGTGGGTGTGGGTAACACCTTTGTTTACCCTATTGCCGGTTACTCCAAGAAAATTAAATCTCTGGATGAACTGCAGCCAGGCTCTCAGGTTGCCGTCCCTAACGACCCAACCAACCTTGGCCGTTCCCTGCTGCTGCTGCAGAAAGTGGGCCTGATTAAACTGAAAGACGGTGTTGGCCTGCTGCCAACCGTTCTGGATGTCACCGAGAACCCGAAAAATCTGAAAATTGTTGAGCTGGAAGCCCCACAGCTGCCACGTTCTCTCGACGACGCGCAGATTGCCCTGGCCGTTATCAACACCACGTACGCCAGCCAGATTGGCCTGACGCCAGCGAAAGACGGTATCTTCGTTGAAGACAAAGACTCCCCGTACGTAAACCTGATCGTGACTCGCGAAGACAACAAAGATGCGGAAAACGTGAAGAAGTTCGTACAGGCTTATCAGTCTGACGAAGTTTACCAGGAAGCCAACAAAGTGTTTAACGGCGGCGCTGTTAAGGGCTGGTAATCTCACCTCAGTGTAATATCATCAAGACGGGCTTATGCCCGTCTTGTCATTTGTGCAGTCAACTGATTCAATATCTGACGTTTTGATTATCCATTGAGGAATTATTATGCGTGCTTTACCGATCTGTCTTTTAGCACTCATGCTGAGCGGCTGTTCTATGCTAAGCAGATCTCCTGTTGAACCTGTCCAAAGCACGGCAACCCCGCCAAAAGCAGAACCCGTAAAACCGAAAGCGCCTCGCCCTGCGCCGGTTCGCATTATTACCAAAGCTGACGAACTCGTGGGTAAACCTTTCCGTGAACTGGGTGAAGTAAGCGGCGAATCCTGTCAGGCTACCAATCAGGACTCTCCACCGAATATCCCAACAGCGCGTAAACGCATGCAGATCAACGCGGCAAAAATGAAAGCCAACGCGGTTCTGCTGCATAGCTGCGAAGTGACCAGTGGAACACCGGGTTGCTACCGTCAGGCGGTTTGCATCGGCTCGGCGCTGAACATTACGGCGAAATGAGTTCATTTCAGTTCGAACAGATAGGCGTTATTCGCTCTCCCTATAAAGAGAAGTTCGCCGTGCCACGCCAGCCAGGTCTGGTCACCAGCGGTGGCGAGCTTCACTTGATCGCGCCCTACAATCAGGCCGATGCCGTACGCGGGCTCGAAGCATTCAGCCACTTATGGGTTGTGTTTGTGTTTCACCAGACGATGGAAGGTGGCTGGCGTCCGACCGTACGCCCTCCTCGTCTGGGAGGCAACGCCAGGATGGGCGTGTTTGCGACGCGCTCAACCTTCCGTCCAAACCCTGTCGGGATGTCGCTGGTCGAACTGAAAGGTATACGCTGTCAGAAGGATCAGGTCATACTGGAGTTAGGCAGCCTTGACCTGGTTGATGGCACGCCGGTTATCGATATCAAGCCGTATCTCCCCTTTGCCGAAGCGTTACCTGATGCCCGCGCAAGCTATGCACAGGAAGCACCGCAGGCAGATATGCCTGTTCACTTCACGGCTGAGATAACCACGCAGCTTGAGCAGCTGGAAACACGCTATCCCCGCCTTCGTGACTTTATCACCGAAGTGCTGGCTCAGGACCCCCGTCCGGCCTATCGTAAAGAAGAGGACGCCGGGAAAACCTACGCCGTCTGGCTGCTGGATTTTAACGTTCGCTGGCGCGTGACCGGGGCAGGTTTTGAAGTGTTTGCCCTTGAACCCAGGTAATTTTGTCCTCCTCTCTTTTGGCATCTTTGCCACACTGGTAAACTAAACCACTTTTTTTGTCTCAGGCTGGTGTTTCAGCCTGTTCCAATCGTCGAAATGGAACCGTAACAACATGCGTACTAGCCAATATCTGCTCTCCACTCTGAAGGAGACGCCTGCCGACGCCGAAGTGATCAGCCATCAGCTGATGCTGCGCGCCGGGATGATCCGCAAGCTGGCCTCCGGGTTATATACCTGGCTGCCGACCGGCGTGCGCGTCCTGAAAAAAGTCGAAAACATCGTGCGTGAAGAGATGAACAACGCCGGTGCTATCGAGGTGTCCATGCCTGTGGTTCAGCCCGCTGACCTGTGGCAGGAGAGCGGCCGTTGGGAGCAATATGGCCCTGAGCTGCTGCGTTTCGTTGATCGTGGCGAGCGTCCATTCGTCCTCGGCCCAACGCATGAAGAAGTCATTACCGACCTGATTCGTAATGAGCTGAGCTCTTACAAACAGCTGCCGCTAAACTTCTTCCAGATCCAGACCAAGTTCCGTGATGAAGTTCGCCCACGTTTCGGCGTCATGCGCTCACGCGAATTCCTGATGAAAGATGCTTACTCTTTCCATACGTCTCAGGAATCGCTGCAAGAGACCTACGACAAAATGTACGAGGCTTACAGCAAAATCTTCTCCCGTATGGGTCTGGATTTCCGTGCTGTGCAGGCTGATACCGGTTCTATCGGCGGAAGCGCGTCTCATGAGTTCCAGGTTCTGGCTCAGAGCGGTGAAGACGATGTGATCTTCTCTGACTCTTCTGATTACGCTGCGAACATCGAGTTTGCAGAAGCGCTGGCCCCTAAAGCGCCACGTGCTGCTGCAACGGAAGAGATGACGCTGGCTGATACACCTCACGCAAAAACCATTGCCGAGCTGGTTGAGCAGTTCAACCTGCCCGTCGAAAAAACGGTAAAAACCCTGCTGGTGAAATCCACCGAAGGTAGCGCGTACCCGCTGGTTGCCCTGCTGGTGCGTGGCGATCACGAACTAAATGAAGTGAAAGCTGAGAAGCTGCCTCAGGTTGCCAGCCCGCTGACGTTCGCAACGGAAGCGGAAATCCGTGCCGTCGTGAACGCAGGTCCTGGCTCTCTGGGCCCGGTGAATATGCCGGTTCCGGTGGTTATTGACCGTACGGTAGCCGCAATGAGCGACTTCGCCGCTGGCGCTAACATCGACGGTAAACATTACTTCGGTATCAACTGGGATCGCGATGTCGCGACGCCGGAAGTGGCTGATATCCGTAACGTGGTGGCAGGCGATCCAAGCCCGGACGGCCAGGGCACCCTGATGATCAAACGCGGTATCGAAGTGGGCCACATCTTCCAGCTGGGGGATAAATATTCCCGCGCGCTGAATGCCGCCGTTCAGGGGGAAGATGGCCGCAACCAGATCCTGACCATGGGTTGCTACGGTATCGGTGTGACGCGTGTGGTTGCAGCAGCCATTGAGCAAAACTACGATGAACGTGGCATCGTCTGGCCAGACAATATCGCCCCGTTCCAGGTGGCTATTCTGCCAATGAACATGCACAAGTCTTACCGTGTGCAGGAGCTGGCCGAAAAACTTTACTCCGAGCTGCGCGCTCAGGGTATCGAAGTGCTGATGGATGACCGTAAAGAGCGTCCAGGCGTGATGTTTGCCGATATGGAACTGATCGGTATCCCGCACACCGTAGTCATCGGCGACCGTAACCTCGACAGCGACGACATTGAATACAAATACCGTCGCAGTGGTGAAAAGCAGATGATCAAGACTGGCGACATTCTTGATTACCTGGTGAAAGCCATCAAAGGTTAACGTTCAACAAAAAACCCCGCTCAGGCGGGGTTTTTTAATGGGTCGATATCGGCTTATTTGCTGTTACAGTCTTTGCCCGCAACAAACTTCGCGTCTTTATCTGCCACCAGCGTTTTCACCAGCTCTCCGCTGTCCGGGTTCGGCTCCAGCGTAAAGTGACCATCTACCGTCAGCAGGACAGGCTTGCTGTCATTGCCACGCGCAACAGCGTAATCACGCTCCAGCTGCGCATTGTTCGCCACGCTGATTTTCTTGCCGGTGGCGCAGTCGGTAAAGATCGCCGCATCCGCCATATAGAAATACATCCCACGCATTGGCATTGGCGTTGCAGGCAGAGCAGCTTTCACCGGGGCCAGCGTATAGTTGAACTGGGACTCAATCGGATTGCCTTCGCGGTCGAGCATCTCCATCCCTTCACCTTTGGCGCGGAAATAGGTTTTCTCACCGGTGGTATCCGTCAGTACCAGCTTCTCAGCCGTACGCGCCCATGTCCCGTAGCTCGCAAAGGAAGATGGTTCTTTCGCCCCCTGATAACGCTGGTTCATAACCCAGGTACCGTCTTTCTGCAGGAACAGTGACGTTTCAATGCCCTCGCAGTCGGCACACGGTAAAACGCCGCGCCAGCTCTGCTGCATTGGCTTTAACTCTTCATTCTGCGCAGGCTGCACGACCTGCGTTTCAGAACGGTTGTTACACCCGAAAAGCGCAAACAGCGTACTCACTGCCAGCGCTGACAATAATGCTTTTTTCACAATGAATTCCTTATGAAATTGTGTTCCTTTTCGTCACTCCGTAGGGCGACGAACTTTACCGCGTAGTGCTTTCACTGTGGATTTTTGGGCCTTCGACGATAGCCGACGCTCTTTCGATGCGCGGGTCGGTCGCGTTGCCCGACGGCTTTTTTGCACTGCCGTTAATTCTTTAATCATCGACACCAGTCTGGCAATCGCCGCTTCGCGGTTCAACTCCTGGCTGCGGTACTCCTGCGCTTTAATCACAATCACGCCATCACTGGTGATCAGGTGATGGCTGGCAGCGAGCAGGCTTTCTTTGTAATACTCTGGCAGGCTGGAGGCCCGAATGTCAAAGCGCAAATGGATAGCCGTTGAAGCCTTGTTAACGTGCTGTCCACCCGCCCCCTGAGCACGGATGGCGGTGATCTCCAGCTCATTGTCAGGGATGCTAACGTTTCGGGACAAGACAATCATGGCGCTGGCTGCCACGCCGTCAAATGAATTTCCAGATTATTCTGAGAATCAGAAAGCCAGATAGCACCGTCCTGAATTGTGGCCTGCAGGACCATCGTCCGGCTGGCAAACTCGCTCAGCTTCGCCAGTTGATCATCGTCCAGATACCAGACGGTAAGGTTGGCAAACTGCCCGCACTTGCTCTTGCTTTGCTGCCACCAGATTTCCGCAGCACGTTGATTATACGCGAATAACGCCACGTTAGCGGACTGCGTGCAGGCCTTTTTAATGCGACGCTCATCCGGCAGACCGAGTTCAATCCATAAATCGATACCCAGATGATCGTTGTGCAGCCAGGCCTCTGGCTCGTCCTCAGCGCTTAAGCCACGGCTAAATTGCAGACGCTCGTCAGCATACTTTATCCACGCCAGCAGGCGCAGCATCATGCGCTCCTGGGTTTCAGAGGGGTGGCGTGCCAGAGTGAGTGACGCATCCAGGAACTGGTTGCGGTCAAGATCTGCCACATTGACCACAGCTTTATAAATTGTCGCTTTCAGCGCCATGAGAGAACTCCTTTCGAATCAGGCGCACATTGTAGCGAAAAAGGAATAAAAAGGCTGTTCCCGGGTGAACATTCACCGGCTATCAAGGCGCTGATATTGCTTAAATGAGTATGGTATAGTCACCTTGCTAAACCGAGTTTATCTTCGTAGGCTTAATGATATCTCACAGTAAGTCAGTGCGCTGGCGGGAGGGGATGTGAATAATTATTGTGAGTTAATTCGCAAACGGTATGCGGAAATCGCCAGCGGAGATCTGGGGTATGTCCCGGACGCGTTGGGCTGTGTATTGAAAGTGCTTAATGAAGTGGCCTCTGATGAGGGCCTTTCAGAATCGGTCAGGGAAAAAGCAGCGTATGCTGCGGCGAATTTACTGGTGAGCGATTATGTCAATGAATGAAACTTATCAACCCATCAATTGTGATGACTATGACAACCTCGAACTCGCCTGCCAGCATCATTTAATACTGACGCTGGAGCTAAAAGATGGCGAAGTGTTGAAGGCAAAAGCCAGCGACCTGGTTTCGCGAAAGAATGTGGAATATCTGATAGTGGAAGATGCCGGGGCGACGCGTGAGCTACGTCTGGACAAAATTGCCAGCTTCAGCCACCCGCAAATCGGCACCGTTGTGGTGAGCGAATCCTGATGACACTAACGGGCAGCCCGGCTGCCCGTTACGCTTTCCACTCAAACTGCACGCCCGTTTCTGCCCACCCCTCTTGCGTAATGAATACCCCTGCTGCTGCAATCAGCGTTTCACCGTAGAAAAGTAGCGGCGTGGTATCGCGTCGCCAGGGCGGCACATTGCTCTCCTGCCAGATTTTCTTCAGCTTCCGCCCTCCGTTGCGCCCGACAATATGCAGCAGTCCGCCCGCCTTAAAGCGCACAGTGACCGGCTCCCCGGGTTCAGGCAGACGCACATGGCCGGTTGGCACCAGAGACACACGACCGGCATCACAGGGCAACAGCAGCGGTTCCGCAAGCGACGGCCAGTCGAGCACCCTGTCGGCGAGCGAGGGAGATGATTTAACCCACCAGAGCGCCCCTTTATAGCGTCTGACGTCGAAACCGTTCAGGTGCACACACGGCGTAGCATCTTCCCGTGCCAGGGCGACTTCATCCCAGAGACGAGCCAGCATTGCCCGCGACGGCATAGCGGCACCGTGAGCGGCCAGCCAGCGTCGTAACAATGCGGCCCGACGCGCCGGGCTCATTGCTTCCAGCGGTGCGATGGTAAGCGATCCCTGCGCGGTAATCAGTTGCGCCAGCACTTCGCTCAGCAGCTCATCCAGCAGACTCTCCTGTTCAGCGCACAGCATGGCGCTGCGTGCTGCCGCTTCTGCAAAGTGCGGCCAGCGCTCGCTCAGAAGCGGTACGACACGCAGACGCAGGAAGTTACGGTCATAGCGGTCATCCTGGTTGCTTTCATCTTCAATCCAGCTCAGCCCGTGTTCCCGTGCCCACGTTTCCAGCGAGGCTCGCGTCTCGCCAAGCAGTGGACGAAGGAGGTGCGATCCGGCGAAATCAGCCCGTTCTGGCATCGCGGATAGCCCCGCCGGGCCGCTTCCTCGTTTGAGGGCCAGTAATAACGTCTCGCACTGGTCATCGAGATGCTGCGCCGTGACCAGCGCTTCGTCAGGCTGTAATTCAGCGGCAAAAGCGGCATAGCGTGCTTTACGCGCCTGCGCCTCAATGCCCAGCCCCTCATCCTGGAGATGTACACGTTCAACAGTCAGCGGGATCGCCCATGCTGCACACACCGCCTCGCAGTGTGCCACCCACGCATCCGCGTGCGGGCTTAACCCGTGATGAATGTGCATCGCCCGAAGCTGAATATCAGACTCGTTGTCACGCCAGAGTTTGAGACGGTGGAGCAGAACGGTGGAATCCAGGCCACCGCTAAACCCCACCAGCAGCTGGCGGTACGGTGAAACGGCTTGAGCAATCGCGGGTAGGGTCATAGAAAATCACACATAAAAATGCCCGAACTGAGCGGGCATTATCACACAGGGTGGAAATTACTGCTGGTAAAGCTCCAGCGGAAGGCCATCCGGATCGTTGAAAAAGGTAAAACGCTTGTCGGTGAACGGATCGATACGAATCGCTTCGCACTTCACGCCGTGGGTCTCCAGATGTTTTACGGCGCGATCAATGTCGTCGATGCTAAAGGCAAGGTGGCGCAGGCCGCAGGCTTCCGGGCGGGACGGACGTGCTGGCGGAAAAGGAAAAGAGAACAGCTCAATCACATATTGCCCGTTTAAAGCGAGATCGCCTTTCCAGGAGTCACGCTCCTCACGGTAAGCCTCGCTTAATAACGTAAAGCCCAGAATATCGCAGTAGAAGGCCTTACTTTTTGCGTAATCGGTGGCAATGATCGCAATATGATGAACCTGTTTTAAACCCAGCATAGCTTCTCCTTTTTATGATGCCTGAACGTTACAACCGACAACCCGGGCCTGGCAAGCTGTCGCCCTTATTTTAGGACTCGCACCCAGTAAACCCCTTGCTCATCGCGCTTCGCCCCGTGAATATCAGTCTCAAAGCCCGGATAGTGGCGCCCCACTGAGCAGAGCATCAGCAGAAAATCGAGCACCGCCCGACTCTCTTCGGTGATCATCTCCCCCGGCATCAACAACGGTACGCCCGGCGGATAAGGCAGGATCATGTTAGCCGACACGCGCCCGACCAGATTTTCCAGCTCAACGGTTTCAACCTCCCCTTTCACCTGACGTTGCCAGGCCTTGTGTGGGGTCAACTTCATCTCTGGTAGCACGTCAAACGCCTGCAGCATCAGGCGCGGCAGATCGTGCTGACGAATCAGCCGATGGATCCCCTGGGCCAGATCCTGAATGCGCATATTGCGGTAGAAGTCAGGATCTTCAGCATAAAGATCCGGCAGCATATTTTTCACCCGCAGGTTGAGATCGTAAGCGCGCTTAAACTCCATCAGTCCGCGCAATAAACCCATCGCACGGGTTTTATCAATCCCGATACTGAACAGGAACAAGAGGTTATACGGGCCGGTTTTCTCCACCACTACGCCACGTTCATCAAGGAATTTTGCCACCAGAGCAGCAGGAATGCCTTCGTCACTCATCGTGCCCTGTTCGTCCATCCCCGGCGTCAGGATCGTTACCTTCACCGGGTCGAGGAACATATGGTCGGCGTCGGCATCGCGAAAACCGTGCCAGCTCTCGCCGGGTGAGACAGGCCAGCACTCGGCCTCATCAATCTCTTCGGGTTGCCAGATATCGAAGAACCAGCCGTCCGCTTCATCTTTAAGCCGCTGGACTTCTTTACGGAAATGCAGCGCCCGCTCAACAGACCGATTGATCAGACGCTTGCCCGGATTCCCGCGCAGCATTGCCGCCGCCGTTTCAATAGAGGCCACCAGCGGATAGCTTGGCGAGGTGGTGGTGTGCATCATAAAGGCTTCGTTAAACGTCTCTTCGTCGTACTCGCCTTTGATGTGAATAAGCGAGGCCTGAGAAAACGCGGCCAGCATTTTGTGCGTCGACTGCGTTTCGAAAAACACTTTGCCCGGCACGCGCTCACCGCTCATGCCGCTTTTTCCCGCGTAAATCGGGTGAAAGTTGGTGTATGGCACCCACGCGGAGTCAAAGTGGATCGACGGCACATCCAGCGTCTGCTTAATCCAGTTGGTGTTATAGAGCAGACCGTCATAGGTGGAGTTAGTGATGACCGCATGGATCGGCCAGCTTGCCCCCGGGATCGCCGCGACCTTATGTTCAATCGCGGCGTGGCTAAATTCACGACGCGGGATCCCGCCGAGGATCCCAAGCGCGTTTCGCGTCGGGGAGAGCCATAACGGCACGACATCGCTCATCATCAACAGATGAGCCAGCGACTTGTGGCAGTTACGGTCAATCAGCAAGGTGCTGCCGGCGGGTGCGGCGTACATTCCGACGATTTTGTTTGATGTCGAGGTGCCGTTGGTCACCATATAACTCTGCTCGGCACCAAAAGTCCGGGCAATGTATTCTTCAGCTTCCAGGTGCGGTCCGGTGTGATCGAGCAGCGATCCGAGTTCAGTGACGGAAATCGACACGTCCGCTTTAAGCGTGTTGCCCCCGAAGAAATCATAGAACAAACAACCCACCGGGCTTTTTTGATAGGCCGTCCCTGCCATATGGCCTGGCGTGCAGAAGGTGTATTTGCCTTCTTTGACGTAAGTAAACAGCGCGCGGGTAAACGGTGGGGTGATGTTATCGAGATATTCACCGGTGTACTGTTGAATACGGGTCGCAATATCTTCCGCGACACCGAGTGAGTATTCAAAGAACCACAGCGCCATTCGCATATCATGAGCGCTCACGTCCATTGTCGAGTGGGTATTAATAAAAGCGTACAGCGGGAGATATTCGTTCAGCTTATTGATATCGCTGCACAACTCCATGTCGTACTCGTCCCAGTCGAAGATCACGCCACAGATGCGAGGGTTGTGCTCGATAAATTTCAGCAGGTCGGCGCTATTGTGCGGCCAAATCAGCTGGTACCCGCGGGACTGAAGGGCGTGCTCCAGCTCCTTAATGGGCTCGTCTTTATAAAAGACGCCGTGCGGCCCCATAATGGCGATGATGTTCACGGTTTACCTCCTTTAAAAACATTAGCTAAGCATAGTTAAGGTAAACGGCAGGCATAAAAAAAGCCGCAACAATGTGCGGCTTTTAGGATAATTGTGAAGCTTACGCGTAACCGTAGGTCATCAGACGCTGGTAACGACGGTTGAGCAGATCTTCTGTGCTCAGGACATCCAGGTCCGCCAGGTCTGCCAGCAGCTGCGCTTTCAGGGAAGCCGCCATCACTTCCGGCTTACGATGCGCGCCACCCAGAGGTTCAGGGATCACGGAGTCGATCAGCTTCAGCTCTTTCAGACGTGGGGCAATGATGCCCATCGCTTCTGCAGCCAGAGGCGCTTTATCGGCGCTCTTCCACAGAATAGAGGCACAACCTTCCGGGGAGATAACGGAATAGGTGCTGTACTGCAGCATATTCACTTTATCGCCCACGCCAATCGCCAGCGCACCACCGGAACCCCCTTCACCGATAACGGTACAGATGACCGGCACCTTCAGGCGAGACATCTCGCGAAGGTTACGCGCGATGGCTTCTGACTGGCCACGCTCTTCCGCGCCCACGCCAGGATACGCACCCGGGGTGTCGATGAAGGTGATGATTGGCATCTTGAAACGCTCAGCCATCTCCATCAGACGCAGGGCTTTACGATAGCCTTCTGGTGCCGGCATACCAAAGTTACGACGAATTTTCTCTTTGGTTTCACGGCCTTTCTGATGACCAATGATCATCACCGGGCGCCCGTCCAGACGTGCGATGCCGCCGACGATAGCTTTGTCGTCAGCGTAAGCGCGATCGCCTGCCAGTTCGTCAAATTCGTCAAACGCCAGGCGGACATAATCCAGGGTGTACGGACGCTGTGGATGACGCGCCAGCTGGGCGATCTGCCATGCGCCGAGATCGGCAAAGATTTTGCGCGTCAGTTCTACGCTTTTCTCACGCAGACGATGCACTTCTTCATCGATGTTAATATCCAGTTTTTCATCCTGACGGCTTACCGCTGTCAGAGAATCGATTTTCGCTTCCAGCTCAGCAATCGGCTGTTCGAAATCAAGGAAATTCAGACTCATAGTATTCCTGTATTAGTCAAACTCCAGTTCCACCTGCTCCGAACCAATGAGGCCACGGAGATCGTTAAGTAAACGATCGCTCGGAGAGACACGCCACGTTGCACCAAAGCGCAACCGCGCACGTGCATCCGCCCTCTGATAGTAGAGATGTACTGGAATTGTCCCCGAGCGGTGGGGTTCCAGAGACTGACGGAGTCGGTTTAAAAGCTGGTCATCAATTTGCCTGTCCGTCAGCGAGATAGCAAGCCCGCGAGCATATTTTTCCCGGGCTTCGTCAATGTCCATCACTTCGCGGGCGGTCATTTTAAGCCCCCCACTGAAGTCATCAAAGCTGACCTGTCCGCTGACGATAAGTATGCGGTCTTTTTCCAGCAAATGCTGGTATTTATCCAGCGCGTCGGTGAACAACATCACCTCCAGACGCCCGGAACGGTCATCCAACGTACAGATGCCGATACGATTGCCGCGCTTGGTGACCATAACCCTTGCAGCAATCACGAGCCCCGCAGCCGTGGTGATTTTACCACGTTCTGTCGGATGCATGTCTTTCAGCCTATAGCCTCCGACATAGCGCTCAATTTCTTTGATGTACTGGGTGATGGGGTGCCCCGTCAGGTATAAGCCTAACGTTTCACGCTCTCCATCCAGCACCACCTGTTCTGGCCACGGCTGGCAGCTGGCGTAAGACTGCTCTATCTGCTCTGGCTCTTCCGCCAGTACGCCAAACATATCCGCCTGACCGATCGCTTCCGCTTTGGCGTGCTGATCCGCCGCTTTCAGCGCATCGCCGAGAGAGTTCATCAGCGCGGCACGATGCGGCCCCAGCCTGTCGAACGCGCCGGACATGATCAGTTTTTCGAGCACGCGGCGGTTCAGTTTTTTGGTGTCCGTACGGGCGCAAAGATCGAACAACTCGCGGAAATAACCGCCGTTATTACGCGCTTCGAGGATCGCCTCAATCGGGCCTTCACCCACGCCTTTGATCGCGCCAATCCCGTAAACAATTTCCCCGTGCTCGTTGACGTGGAAATGATAGAGACCGGAGTTGATATCCGGCGGCAGGATCTTAAGCCCCATGCGCCAGCACTCATCCACCAGGCCAACCACCTTCTCGGTGTTGTCCATATCGGCAGTCATAACCGCCGCCATAAATTCAGCAGGATAGTGCGCTTTCAGCCACAGCGTCTGGTAAGAGACCAAAGCATAGGCAGCAGAGTGGGATTTGTTAAATCCGTACCCGGCGAATTTCTCTACCAGGTCAAAGATTTTGATCGCCAGCTCGCCATCAATACCGTTTTTTCTTGCGCCTTCTTCGAAGGTGCCGCGCTGCTTGGCCATCTCTTCCGGCTTTTTCTTACCCATCGCACGACGCAGCATGTCCGCGCCACCAAGGGTGTAGCCAGAGAGCACCTGGGCAATCTGCATAACCTGTTCCTGGTACAGGATAATGCCGTAGGTTGGCTCCAGAACGGGCTTCAGGCACTCGTGCTGCCACTGTACATCCGGATAGGAAATCTCTTCACGCCCGTGCTTACGGTCAATAAAGTTATCTACCATCCCTGACTGTAGCGGGCCCGGACGGAACAGGGCCACCAGTGCGATCATATCTTCGAAGCAGTCAGGCTGCAGGCGCTTAATCAAATCTTTCATGCCGCGGGATTCAAGCTGGAAGACGGCGGTGGTCTCCGAGCGCTGCAGCATGTCGAAACTTTTCTTATCATCAAGCGGGATGGCCGCGATATCCAGCGGCGGCTCGCCGTTCTTCTCGCGACGGGCGTTGATCATCTCCAGCGCCCAGTTGATGATGGTGAGCGTACGCAGACCGAGGAAGTCAAACTTCACCAGCCCGGCGTATTCGACGTCGTTCTTGTCAAACTGGGTGACCGGATGCTGGCCCGCTTCATCGCAGTATAGCGGCGCAAAATCGGTGATTTTGGTCGGCGCGATAACCACCCCACCCGCATGCTTACCGGCGTTACGCGTAACGCCTTCCAGCTTGCGGGCCATGTCGATCAGCGCTTTAACTTCTTCATCGGCTTCGTAGATTTCTGGCAGCTGTGGTTCAGCTTCAAACGCTTTTGCCAGCGTCATACCTGGGTCAGGTGGCACCAGTTTAGAGATACGATCGACAAAACCGTACGGATGCCCCAGTACACGGCCAACGTCGCGAATAACCGCTTTCGCTGCCATCGTACCGAAGGTAATAATCTGCGATACCGCGTCGCGGCCGTACATGTCCGCCACGTGTTCAATAACCTGGTCGCGTTTCTCCATGCAGAAGTCGACGTCAAAGTCGGGCATCGAGACACGTTCCGGGTTAAGGAAACGTTCGAACAGCAGGTCAAATTCCAGCGGGTCGAGGTCGGTAATTTTGAGTGCATAGGCCACCAGCGAGCCCGCACCGGAGCCACGCCCCGGTCCAACCGGTACGCCGTTATCCTTCGACCACTGGATAAACTCCATAACGATCAGGAAGTAGCCCGGGAAACCCATCTGGTTGATCACCTGGAGTTCAATATCCAGGCGCTCGTCATACTCCGGACGACGCTTTTTACGCTCTTCTTCATCCGGGAAGAGGAATTCCAGACGCTCTTCGAGGCCTTCTTTTGACTTCATGACCAGGAAGTCTTCCGTGGTCATGTCCCCGGTCGGGAACTGCGGCAGGAAGTATTCGCCAAGGCGCACGGTGACGTTACAGCGTTTGGCTATCTCTACGCTGTTCTCCAGCGCTTCCGGGATATCGGAGAAGAGTTCGCACATCTCCTCTTCATTGCGCATGTACTGCTGCGTCGAGTAGTTGCGCGGACGTTTCGGATCGTCAAGCGTGAAGCCATCATGGATCGCGACGCGAATCTCGTGCGCGTCAAAATCGCCAGGCTCAAGGAAACGCACGTCATTGGTTGCCACCACGGGCAGGCCGCGTTCTTCAGCCAGCGCAACCGCGGCGTGCAGGTAACTCTCTTCGTCCTGCCGACCGGTGCGGATCAGCTCAAGGTAGTAACGATCCGGGAAATGTTCTTCATAGAACGACACGCACTGATCCACCAGCGCACTGTTGCCACGCAGCAGACATTTGCCGACATCACCCATACGGCCGCCGGAGATCAGCAGCAGCCCGTCGTTCAGCTCAGCCAGCCAGTCCCGGTCGATCCACGGCCCCAGTGCGCCATAGCCGCGCTGATAGGCTTTGGAGATAAGCAGAGTAAGGTTTTGATACCCTACGTTATTCATCGCTAACACGGAGATTTGCGTCAATTCATCGCCGATAAGATCGCTTTGGACGTGAAAATCCGCGCCAACGATGGGTTTCATCCCCGCGCCATGTGCCGCTCCGTAGAACTTCACCAGGCCACACAGGTTGGTAAAATCGGTGATCGCCAGCGCAGGCATGCCAAGCGAGGCCGCCTTTTTTACCAGCGGCCCGGTCTTCGCCAGCCCATCGATCATGGAGTAGTCGCTATGCACCCGCAGGTGTACGAAACGTGGTTCAGCCATCTTCAGATTCCGCGTTACTTAATTGCTTGCGTATTGATTCAGGACACCAGTCCCAGCGCGCGTTTCACCGGGCCAAAGCTGCGTCGGTGATGTTCAGTTGCGCCATGTTCAGCCAGCCTTTCCAGATGAAAGGCCGTTGGATAACCCTTATGCTGGGCGAAGCCATACTGAGGGTAAGTGAGGTCCAGCGCGGCCATTTCGGCATCACGCGTCACTTTGGCAATGATAGAAGCCGCACTGATTTCTGCGACCCGGCTATCGCCTTTCACCACCGCCATTGACGGCATCGGCAATGCAGGGCAGCGGTTTCCGTCAATCAGGACATACTCCGGGGTAATTTTCAGACCCGCCACTGCACGCTGCATCGCCAGCATAGTGGCATGCAAAATATTGAGTTCGTCGATCTCATGCGGCTCTGCACGCCCCAGGCTCCAGGCCAGCGCCTTTTCCTGAATCTCACTAAACAGCGCCAGACGGCGCTTTTCAGACAATTTTTTAGAGTCGTTTAACCCGATAATCGGGCGAGCAGGATCGAGGATCACCGCAGCGGTCACCACTGCACCCACTAACGGGCCACGACCGACTTCGTCCACACCCGCCACGAGGTGGGTGTGAGGATAAATAAATTCCATCATTTTGCTAACTCCAGCACCGCTTCAGCCGCTTGTTCATCGGCATTACAGCGGATCTGCTGATGCAGTTCGCGGAACGTATCATGCATCTGGTGGCTGGTTTTGCCGTCGGCCAGTAGCGGTAACAACGCATCGGCCAGCGCCTGCGGCTCGCACTCATCCTGCAGAAGCTCTTTTACCAGCTCGCGCCCGGCAAGCAGGTTTGGCAGAGAGACATAGTCCGTTTTCACCAGACGTTTCGCCAGCCAGAAGGTGAACGGCTTCATGCGATAGCCAACCACCATCGGGCACTTCGCCAGCATACACTCCAGCGCAGCGGTGCCCGAGGCCAGCAGTGCGGCGTCGCTTGCGACCATCGCCTCACGGCCCTTCCCGTCCAGCAGATGAACATGGAGATCCGGAGCAACGTCCGCCTTGATGCGCTCAAACTGCTCGCGACGTTTTGCATTCACCAGCGGCACAACCACTTCGAGGTCAGGATAGGTCTTGCGAAGGATTTGCGCCGTTTTCAAGAAGTCCGCGCTGAGCATCTCGACTTCTGCACCACGGCTACCGGGCAGCAGTGCCAGACAGTGCGCATCATGGGGAATACCCAGCACATCGCGCGCCGCGTTTTTATCCGGGTCCAGCGGCATTGCATCCGCCATGGTATGACCGATAAAACGGCACGGGACATTAAATTTGTCGTAAAACGCTTTTTCGAAAGGCAGAAAAGCCAGCACCAGGTTGGTTGACCGTCCGATTTTGAAAACGCGTTTCTGTCGCCACGCCCAGACGGACGGACTGACATAATGAATGGTTTTGATGCCCTTCTGCTTCAGATTCCCTTCGAGGGTAATGTTGAAATCCGGTGCATCGATACCGACAAACACATCGGGTTTGAGTTCGGTAAAGCGACGGGTGAGATCGGCACGAATGTGCAGCAGACGACGCAGGCGACCCAGCACCTCAACGATGCCCATCACAGCCAGCTCTTCCATTTCATACCAGGCTTCACAGCCTTCGGCCTGCATCAGCGGGCCAGCAACGCCTACAAAGCGTGCATTGGGTACCCGGGCCTTAAGTGCGCGGATAAGACCTGCACCAAGAATATCGCCGGAGGTTTCTCCGGCGACCAGGGCTATCGTAAGCGGACGACTGTCGACCATTAACGAATCAGACCCCTTGTGGAACGGTCAAAGAACGTCATGAACTCGTTCACTTCAGGGTGCTTCTCCGCCAGCTCGGCAATTTCCGGCTTCGCCTCTTCCAGCGTTTTACCGCTACGGTACAACAGCTTGTACGCGTTGCGGATTGCAGTAATCGCTTCGCGGCTAAAGCCACGACGCTTGAGGCCTTCGATGTTCACGCCAAACGGCGTGGCATGGTTACCCTGCGCAATGACGAACGGTGGGACATCCTGCGCCACACCGGAGCATCCGCCGACCATCACGTGTGCACCAATGATGCAGAACTGATGGACTGCGGTCATGCCGCCAATAATTGCGAAATCATCTACCGATACGTGTCCTGCCAGCGTTGCGTTGTTGGCAAGAATACAGCGGTTACCTACCGTACAGTCGTGCGCGATATGCGCATTAACCATAAACAGGTTGTCGCTGCCCACCTTCGTCAATCCACCACCCTGTACTGTTCCACGATGAATGGTGACGCTTTCGCGAATGCGGTTACGATCGCCGATTTCCAGACGGGTCGACTCACCAGCATATTTAAGATCCTGGTTTACTTCGCCGATGGAAGCGAACTGATAGATCTCGTTATTGCAGCCAATAGTCGTATGACCATTCACGACAACGTGAGATTTCAGTACTGTACCCTCACCAATTTCGACATGGGGTCCAACAATACAAAATGGGCCAATATGGACGTTAGCACCAATAATGGCACCGACTTCCACAATGGCGGTAGGATGAATAAAGGCGGATTTATCAATCACGTATCAAGACTCCCGGCTACGAGCACACATCATAGTCGCTTCGCAAACAACTTTGCCGTCAACCAGGGCTACGCCTTTGAAGCGAGTCAGGCCGCGACGCGTTTTTTCAAAAGTGACTTCCATGATCATCTGATCACCAGGCACGACAGGACGCTTGAAGCGCGCTTCATCGATACCCGCGAAGTAGTACAGCTCACCCGGCTCCAGTTTGCCCACGCTTTTAAACGCAAGAATACCGGTAGCCTGTGCCATCGCTTCCAGAATCAACACACCCGGGAAGATAGGTTTACCCGGGAAGTGTCCCTGGAAGAACGGCTCGTTCACGGAAACATTTTTCACTGCGCGCAGAAAACGACCTTCTTCAAAATCCAGCACACGGTCTACCAGCAAAAACGGGTAGCGGTGCGGCAGAAGTTCTAAAATCTCTTCAATATGCAGAGTATGAGTGTCAGTAGTCAAAATACTCTTCCTGTCAAAATGTACTGATAAAAATAATAACACGGCCTGCCGGTTTATAAGAAAGCCGACAGGCCGGGGAATATAGCATTAAACGGATGAACGCTTAGTCTTGTTGATCGATTTTGCGCTCAAGAGACTTGAGTCGCTTGCTCATATCATCAATATTCATCACCAGAGCAGCTGTTTTACGCCATACCTTGTTGGGTTGCAGCGGGATGCCAGAGGAATAGACGCCAGGTTCGGTGATAGGACGCATTACCATGCCCATTCCTGTCACGGTCACCTTGTCGCATATTTCCATATGGCCATTAATCACGCTCGCACCGCCGATCATGCAGTAACGGCCAATTTTCAGGCTGCCCGCCATGATAACGCCACCCGCAACCGCGGTATTGTCGCCAATCACAACGTTATGCGCAATCTGGCACTGATTATCGATGATAACACCATTGCCAATAATCGTATCGTCAAGTGCACCACGGTCAATGGTGGTACAAGCACCGATCTCAACACGATCGCCGATAATCACGCGACCAAGCTGTGGGATCTTAACCCAATTACCACGATCGTTAGCGTAGCCAAAGCCATCAGAACCAATCACTGTGCTGGACTGAATGAGGCAATTTTCGCCAATTTCTACTTCATGGTAAACAGACACGTTGGCCCATAAACGGGTCCCGGGGCCGATTTTCGTATTTTTCCCAACGAAGCAACCTGGACCAATGACAACGTTATCGCCCAGCACCACGCCAGATTCGATAACGGCATTTGCGCCAACTGCCACGTTGTGACCAAGCTGAGCCGTTGGATCAATCGCTGCACTGGCAGCAATGTCCTGCGCCGGCTGCGGCGTGGAATCAAGAATTTGTGCCATGCGTGCATACGTCAGGTAGGGATTTTTCACTACCAACGCGCTTCCAGTGGCAAACGGAAGATCGTCCTGCGTCAGAACAACAGCTGACGCCTGGCATTGAGCCAGTTGCTCACGGTACTTAGGGCTTACCATGAAGGTAATAGTGCCGGCTTTAGCAGATTGCATGGACGCAACAGCGGTGATGACGAGATCGCCATCACCGTGTAATTCTGCATCCAACTGCTGAGCTAAATCAGCCAGTCGAATTGAAGGCATTACTTATTTAACCTGTTTCAGAACATCAGCGGTGATGTCTTTAACATCGCTGCTGTTGAAAGCAACGGCATTCGCATCAACAACCAGATCGATGCTCTGATCGGCAGCAACTGCTTTAACAGCAGTCTGAATGCGAGTCACCAGCTTGCCACGCTCTTCGTTAGAACGACGCTGACGATCCTGCTCGAAAGCCTGCGCTTTCTGGGAGAACGTCTGACGCTGAGCCATTACGTCTTTTTCCAGCTTGCTACGGTCGCTCGCTTTCATGGTAGAACCATCACGCTGCAGACGCTGCATTTTGGACTGAAGATCGTTTTCCATACCCTGCAGTTCGCTTGCACGGCCTTTGAATTCGTTTTCCAGCGTCGCAGAAACACCTGTTTTCTGTGCAACCTGCTGGAACAAATTACCCATGTTGACGATTGCAATTTTGTCTGCTGCCTGAGCAGAGGTTGCCATCGCTAAACCGAGACCTGCAGCTAATAACCACTTTTTCACAATTAACTCCTTACCATCCCATTGGCACCAGAAGGTACCGTTCTTTGCGTGGCAAGGCGATCGTGTTACCGATCGCCAGTTGTCAGCGCTACACTGCCAACGCATTCCATTGCAGCGGATTATTACCAGGTTTTACCAATGTTAAACTGGAATTGCTCCGCTTTGTCTCCATCGTATTTCTTAAACGGCTGGGCGTAAGAGAAGACCAACGGCCCCAGCGGTGACATCCATTGTAATGCGATACCTGCAGACATGCGAATATTGCTCGGATCGCTGTAGTCTGGTACGCCTGCCGCACGCATCTGGGCAGTATTCTCCCAGTTGGTATCCCATACAGTACCGGCATCCCAGAAGATGGATGTACGGACTGAGTTTGCGTATTTATCACTGATGAACGGCGTTGGTGTGATGAACTCCAGGCTGGCAACGGCCATGGCGTTACCGCCCACCGCATCATCAGAGCTACAGACTTCAGAAGACGACGATTTATTACAGTTATCGGTGTCGTTACCGCCGTAATAGACCGCTTTCGGACCAATGTTGTTGGACTGGAAGCCACGAACGGTGCTGGAACCACCGGCGTAGAAGTTCTCATAGAATGGCAGTTCTTTGCCACCTAAACCATCGCCATAGCCCCAACGGGTACGACCCAGGACTACCCACTTGTGGTCGTCATCAATTGGGAAGTAGGACGCGGTGTCCAGCGTTACCTTGTAGAACTCGTTATCAGACCCCGGAACGGTCACTTTACCGTTCAGGTTGACACGAGAACCTTCCGTCGGGAAATAACCACGGTCGAGACGGTTATAGGTCCAGCCATAGTTGAAGGTGAAGTCATCAGCAGCAAAGCCGTTGTTGTCCCCATTTTTACTGGTTGACTGGCCAATAGAGTCCAGATAACGCCACATCGCCACCTGCGGTTGCATGTTGGACAGGTCGTTATGCACATAACCTAAACCAGCGCGCAGCGAGTTGTATTCGTTAACCGGGAAGCCGAGCGTGCCATCTACACCGTAGCTCTTGTTGGTGTAAGAAGACAGATCCGCGTCATCTGCTTTAAAGTCGTTATAGAAGATACGACCGCCCAGGCTCACACCATCTACGGTGAAGTATGGGTTGGTAACAGAGAACTCAGAGTAGGTCTGGTAGTCGTTTTTGGTACCGTTGATACCTACGGAGTAACCCGTACCCAGCCAGTTATCCTGCTGTACGCCGACCTGGAAGCTGACGCCGCTTTCAGTACCGTAGCCCACACCGAAGTTAAAGCTACCGGTGTTACGCTCTTTGACTTTATAAACGACATCAACCTGATCCGGGCTGCCCGGAACACGCTGGGTATCGGTATCAACCGTTTCGAAATAGCCCAGACGGTTCAGACGCTCTTTACCCTGGTCAACAAGGTCGCTACCTAACCATGCGCCTTCCATCTGACGCATCTCGCGACGCAGGACAGAATCTTTAGAGGTGTCGTTACCTTCGAAGCGGATCTTACGCACGTAGAAACGGTTACCCGCATCAACGTTAACGTGAAGCTTCACAGTTTTATCCGCGTCGTTGATTTCAGGCTGAGTTTGTACACGCGGGTAAGCATAACCATAGCGGCCGAGCAGCTTCTTAATGCTGTCTTCCATTTTGGTCACTTTAGACCCGCTATACAGCTCGCCCGGCTGAATTTTGGTCAGCGATTCGATCTCAGCAGAATGGCCTGCCAGGTTACCACTTACGTCAACACCAGAAAGCTTGTACTGATCGCCTTCTGTGATGTTAATCGTAATGTAGATGCCTTTCTTGTCTGGCGTCAGACTGACCTGAGTCGAGTCGATGTTGAAACGGGCATAACCGCGATCCAGATAGTAGCTGCGCAGGGTTTCAAGGTCGCCCGCCAGTTTCTGCTTCTGGTATTTACGATCGCCCACCACGTTCCACCATGGCACTTCGTCGCGCAGCTGGAACGTAGAGATCAGTTCATCGGTGCTGAACGCGTGGTTACCCACGATGTTGATCTGTTGGATCTTCGCAGAAACACCCTCCTGGAAGACCAGTTTCAGGTCAACACGGTTACGTGGCAACGGCGTCACAACCGCTTTCACGCTGGCACTGTATTTACCCACGCTGTAATAGAAGTCTTCCAGACCTTTTTCTATGTCTGAAAGGGTTGTGCGATCCAGGGATTCCCCCACACGTACGCCAGATGCTTCAAGGTTCTGCTTGAGCATGTCATCTTTCACCGACTTGTTACCGGAGAAGGTGATACTGGCGATCGTCGGACGTTCTTTAACCTGAACCAGAAGCGTATCACCATCGCGCAGGACGCGGACATCCTCGAAGTTGCCAGTGGCAAACAGAGCACGGATGGTGTTACTGATGTCATCATCATTAACCGTATCGCCGGGGCGCACAGGCATACTGAGGAGGGCCGCACCAACGGCGACACGCTGAAGGCCTTCGAAATGAATGTCTTTCACTACGAACCCGTCAGCACCGTATACGGTGGCGCTGCTAAACAGCAGCGACGCTATGAGCAACTTTTTCATCGCCATCGTTATTATGCGTTCTTCCTAACTAACTCTCTTACAACCGAGAGAAATCATTGAAAAGTGCAAGCCCCATTAACAGCACCAGCAAAATCGAGCCAATGCGATAACTAAAGTCTTGAACTCGCTCGGATACCGGCCCGCCTTTTAGCTTTTCAATCGCCAAAAACAGCAGATGACCCCCGTCTAAAACGGGAAGCGGGAACAGGTTGATTATCCCAAGGTTCACGCTAATGAGCGCAAGAAACATGAGATAGTAAATCACCCCGAATTCCGCTGACATCCCAGCCCCCTGAGCTATTGAAATTGGCCCACTGAGGTTGTTCAGTTTCACATCACCGGTTATCAATTTCCCCAACATGTTTACCGTCAGCTTCATCAGTTGCCATGTTTTATCCGTGGCTTCAAGGATGGCGCTGAACGGCCCATACTGGCGTATTGTCTTGTACTCATCTGGCAGCGGGATGACTTTCGGCACAACGCCTGCAAACCCTTCTGCCTTTTTGCCGACCGACTTCGTATCCGGAGTCAGCGTCAGCGAAAGCGGACTGCCCTGCCTTTCAACTTCCAGCGCGAGCGACGTGCCCGGATTATCGCGCACCAGAGTAACAAAGGTCATCCACTCTGTTAATGGTTGACCATCGACTTTAACGATCCTGTCGCCCGCTTGCAAACCTGCTTTGCTGGCAGCCGAGTTTGCCTGTACTTCGGCTAATACCGGCTCAATCTGCGCACCGCGTGGACGAATGCCCAGCGCAGAGACGGGATCTTCTTTGTCTGGCTCGAAACGCCAGTGACGTAAATCGAGCACTTTGTCCTGCCGCTGGTCAGAACCAAACGGCGACACGCTGAATGTTGTCTGCCGATCGCCAATTTTGGCTACCAGCTGCAGACGCACGGCATCCCAATCAGGGGTTTCGATGCCATCAATCGCTTTAAGTTCCATCCCCGGCGTAATTTGCGCACTCGCCGCGATGGAATCAGGCGCAATTTCACCCACAACCGGACGCACGCCAGGCACGCCGATGATAAACACCAGCCAGTAGGCGAAAACAGCAAAGATGAAGTTGGCTACCGGCCCGGCAGCGATGATGGCGGCGCGTTGTCCAACGGTTTTGTTGTTGAATGCGCTGTGTCGTAGCTCAGGGGCGACAGGCTCAACGCGTTCGTCGAGCATCTTAACGTAGCCGCCAAGCGGGATAAGAGCGATGACAAATTCTGTGCCGTGGCGGTCAGTGCGCGTCCAGAGTGATTTACCAAAACCGATGGAAAACCGCTCTACCCGCACACCGCAACGGCGAGCAACCCAGAAATGGCCAAATTCATGCACGGTAATCAGTACACCCAGTGCAACAATGAACGCCGCCAGATTCCAGAGAATGCTCAGCATAAAACCTTCCGTTAAATCGTCCCGAATACCAGTAAAAGCAAGCACGCAAACACTGGAACAGCCGCTGTCAGGCTATCAATGCGATCCAGTATACCGCCATGTCCTGGAATCAGGTGTCCGCTGTCCTTAATCCCTGCTTCACGCTTAAACATACTTTCGGTTAAATCACCGAGTACCGAGGCCAGCGCAGCAAAAATAGAGCACACCAGCAGTATTGACGGTGCCACTTCCAGATTCGCCCAGACGCCATAGCCCCAGGAAATGATTGCTGCCGTAAACAGGCCGCCGATGAATCCTTGCCAGGTTTTGCCCGGAGACACTTTTGGCGCCAGTTTATGTTTGCCAAACAGTTTACCAAACATATAGGCCCCAGAGTCAGCCCCCCAGACGAGAATCATCACATAAAGCAGCCAGATCGCGCCGCTGTAGTGGTTTTCGTCATAGTGCCAGGCGCGCAGAGCGACCATACCCCAGAAAAAAGGAATAATTGTGAGCAGGCCAAAAATAAGACGCAACACTTTTGAATTACGCCAGAATGCCGCGGAACCTGGGTAAAAAAGCACCAGCAGCAGCGCGGCAACCCACCAGCCCAGCGATATCCAAAGGGAACCGGCAACCAGCGGTTGATGAATATCATGGTGATATTCAGGCAAGGTAAACAGCATCAGGGCCAGGATAAAGCCACAGAGTACCGCCAGCCATACCCGCTGAGTGCGCGAGGTAAAGCCGCTAAACTGACCCCATTCCCACGCGGCGAGCATGCAGACCACCAGCGTCAAAATAGCGAATCCCACCGGGGGCAGTAAAAACAGCGCCGCAATGACAATGGGTATTAATACAAAAGCGGAAATCAGGCGATACTTCAGCAAAAGCTACCCCCATCAGGCTTTGTCGCCACCTGGCTCGGTGCCGCCGAAACGACGCTCTCGATTGGCAAAGGCATGCAGCGCACCTTCAAAGTCTTGTTCATCAAAATCGGGCCAAAGAACATCAGTAAAGTAAAGTTCGGCGTAGGCAATTTGCCACAGCAAAAAGTTACTGATGCGATGTTCTCCCCCTGTCCTAATTACCAAATCCACAGGTGCCAGTTCATTCATGCAGATTTGCTTACTCAGCGCCTCTTCATCAATTTGGTCGGGTCTCAACAGCCCTTCCTGAACCTGTTCGGCCAGATGCCGAACGCCCTGGATAATATCCCAGCGTCCACCGTAATTCGCCGCGATATTGAGCGTCAGACCGGTATTATTTTCAGTCAGCGCTTCTGCTTTACG
Source organism: Enterobacter sp. RCC_40 (assembly GCF_041360735.1). NCBI lineage: Bacteria > Pseudomonadati > Pseudomonadota > Gammaproteobacteria > Enterobacterales > Enterobacteriaceae > Enterobacter > Enterobacter sp. RCC_40. Next base: position 476,611 of record NZ_JBFUPR010000003.1, on the reverse strand, counting down.
AATCCGTTCCTGCAAACGTGAGTTAAAACGACTGGTTTCGCCGATAATACGCAGACGGACGTTGTGGCGGTGCAGGCTTTTTACTTCGCTATCGAGCGCCCACACAAACAATTCCATCAACGCGGTCACTTCCTGCGGCGGTCGATTCCAGTTTTCACTGCTAAAAGCATAGAGCGTTAACGCATCAATGCCGTTATTGGCGGCAAAAGAAACGGCGCGGCGAACAGATTTCGCCCCAGCTTTATGCCCAAAGGCTCGTATCTTCCCTTGTCTTTTCGCCCAGCGGCCGTTGCCATCCATAATGATTGCTACATGACGGCAGCCATGAGCTGGCAAGTTTTCGCTTATTGGTTGATTCGCAGACAACATAACGCGTTTTTGGTCCCTGAAAAGGATTTAACGGTACTCAGGAATACTGAAGCCTATACATAAAAAAGCCGTGTCAAACCACGGCTTACCTGACCACGTAAAGTCAAATACCTGCGATCAGGTGGCGCAGACTATATCACTGAAGCCCAACGCTAACAAATAGCACAACCACTAGTGCTTGCTTTATCACCAGCTTGCGAGGCGTGTCACCTGCTTACGTGCAATAACGCGAGCCTGTGCATCCACCGCCAGCACCTCTTCCACGCTTTGTGGTTCGCGCAAATCCATCATCTCCAGTACCGATAAATTCAACGTCGCAATATCGGTAAATCGGATCTGCTGATTCAGAAATGCCTCAACGGTAATTTCATTAGCTGCATTAAGTGCCGTCGTCGCCGCCTGCCCCTGGTCAAAGGCTTTCATCGCAAGCTTTAGACACGGATAACGATCGTAGTCCGGTTCGCTAAAGGTCAGTGAACTCAGCTTGCAAAAATCGAGCGGTTTCGCCCCGGACTTCACCCGATTTGGCCACGCCATGGCATGCGCGATAGGCGTGCGCATGTCCGGTTCGCCCAGTTGCGCAAGGACGCTGCCATCCTGATAGCGCACCATCGAGTGAATCACCGATTGCGGGTGGATCAGCACTTCCATCTGTTTCGCCGACGCATTGAACAGCCAGCGCGCTTCAATGTATTCCAGACCTTTGTTCATCATGGTGGCGGAGTCAACGGAGATTTTACGCCCCATTGACCAGTTCGGATGACGGCACGCCTGCTCAGGCGTCATTGCGCTCAGTTCAGACAGTGGCGTTTCACGGAACGGGCCACCTGACCCGGTAAGCAAAATCGATACAACGCCATTCTGCTCCAGGTCAGCGTACCCCAGGTTCTGTTGAAAAGGTTGCGGTAAACTCTGAAAAATCGCGTTGTGCTCGCTGTCGACCGGTAAAAGACGCGCCCCGCGCTGCTTCACCGCCTCCATAAAGAGACGTCCGCAGGTCACCAGCGACTCTTTGTTAGCCAGCAGAACCTCTTTACCGGCATCAATAGCGGCAAGCGTCGGTAGCAGCCCTGCAGCCCCGACGATTGCCGCCATGACCTGATCAACCTCATCCAGCGCAGCCATGTCGCAGGCCGCCTGCTGGCCGCTCAGGACCTCGGTACGACAGCCTTTCTCACGCAACTGCGCGGTGAGCAGGCGGGCGCTCTCTTCGTCATCCATAACCGCATAGCGAGGCGTAAACTCCAGACACTGTTCGATCATACGCTGCACATTCTTACCGGCCACCAGCGCGGTCACGGTGTAATGTTCAGGATTATGGCGAACAACGTCGAGAGTGCTGCAACCGATAGAGCCGGTTGAGCCAAGGAGTGTTAAATGCTTCATGAGATGCCCGAAAAAAGTTAGACCAGATAAAAGCAAAACGCCGCCAGCAAGACCCGAAGTCCTTCTGAACGGCGTTTATCAGTGTACGACAGAAATCAGAACTGCATCAGTTCCGCTTCTTTATCTGCCAGCGCCGCATCAATTTTCTTGATTGCAGCATCCGTCATCTTCTGAATGTCGTCCTGAGAACGACGATCGTCATCTTCACTGATCTCTTTTTCTTTCAGCAGCGCTTTGAGTTTATCGTTCGCATCACGACGTACGTTACGCACGGATACGCGACCCTGCTCAGCTTCACCACGAACAACTTTGATCAGGTCTTTACGACGTTCTTCAGTCAGTGGAGGCAGTGGAACGCGAATGTCTGCGCCCGCAGAGCTTGGGTTCAGACCCAGGTCAGACGCCATGATCGCTTTCTCAACCGCTGGGCTCATAGAACGATCGAAGACGTTGATTTTCAGCGTACGGGTATCTTCAACGGTAACACTCGCCAGCTGACGCAGTGGCGTTGGCGTGCCGTAGTATTCTACGATGATGCCATCCAGCAGGCTTGGGGAAGCACGGCCAGTACGGATTTTGCTGATTTGGGTTTTGAACGCTTCTACGCATTTTTCCATGCGTACTTCAGCATCTTTTCTGATTTCGTTAATCACGTTACGAATCCTTGAAAACTTGTCTCAGGCAGACTATCCGCCAGCACAGCGCTACAGGTGTGCTAAGTATAGTCGCGTTTAATTCTGACAACGCCAAAGGCGCGCCCAGGTAAGATACCACTACAAAATAAAGCGGAATCTTACCTGTATTTATCGCCGACGGAAATTATTCCGTGATCAAAGTGCCTTCTTTTTCACCCATGACCACGCGACGCAGTGCGCCAGGTTTGTTCATGTTGAAGACACGGATCGGCAGTTTGTGGTCACGAGCCAGCGTAAAGGCGGCAAGATCCATCACTTTCAGCTCTTTTTCCAGCACTTCGCTGTAGCTCAGCTGATCGTACATGGTAGCAGACGGATCTTTTGCCGGGTCGGCAGTAAACACGCCATCCACTTTGGTCGCTTTCAGAACCACATCGGCTTCGATCTCGATACCGCGCAGGCAAGCAGCGGAATCGGTAGTAAAGAACGGGTTACCCGTACCGGCGGAGAGGATCACCACGCGGTTGTTGCGCAGCAGGCTAATCGCCTCTGCCCAGCTGTAGTTATCGCAGACGCCATTCAATGGGATTGCGGACATCAGGCGGGCGTTCACATAGGCGCGATGAAGCGCATCACGCATTGCCAGGCCATTCATCACGGTTGCCAGCATACCCATGTGGTCGCCCACAACGCGGTTCATCCCCGCTTTCGCCAGACCAGCACCACGGAAAAGGTTGCCACCGCCAATGACCACGCCAACCTGAATACCCAGTTCGACCAGTTCTTTGATTTCCTGTGCCATGCGGTCAAGGATGCTTGCGTCAATACCGAAGCCTTCCGATCCCTGCAGCGCTTCGCCACTCAGCTTAAGCAGAATGCGTTTGTACACGGGTTTTGCATTGGTAGCCATGTTTCTTTCCTGAGACTGTCAACGATTAAGATGGGGGTTAATTCTGGCGACATGATATGTCGCATATCAGCACAGGGATACTGGAGCCTGTCTGATTTCGTGTGACGGGTGACAAAAAGAAGCCGCCCTCAGGCGGCTCCTTTTCAATCATTAAGACTGCTTGGACATTGCAGCAACTTCTGCTGCGAAGTCAGTCTCAACTTTCTCGATGCCTTCGCCCACTTCGAAGCGGATGAAGCCAGTCACGTCAGCGTTGTGCTCTTTCAGCAGCTGAGCAACAGACTTGCTTGGATCCATAACGAATGGCTGGCCAGTCAGAGAAACTTCGCCGGTGAATTTCTTCATGCGGCCTTCAACCATTTTCTCTGCGATTTCTTTTGGCTTACCAGACTGCATCGCGATGTCCAGCTGAACCTGGTACTCTTTCTCTACCACTTCAGCAGACACGTCTTCTGGCTTAACGAATTCTGGTTTGCTTGCAGCGATGTGCATAGCCAGCTGTTTAACCAGCTCTTCATCAGCGCCTTTAGCCGCAACCAGAACACCGATACGTGCACCGTGCTGGTATGAACCCAGAACGTCGCCTTCCAGAGAAGCAACACGACGGATGTTGATGTTCTCACCGATTTTAGCAACCAGAGCAACACGTTCTTCTTCGAACTGTGCTTTCAGAACTTCAACGTCAGTGATTTTGCCCGCAACAGCTGCGTCCAGAACTTTGTTAGCAAATGCCTGGAAACCACCATCTTTAGCAACGAAGTCAGTCTGGCAGTTAACTTCCAGGATGATGCCGTAGTTGCCGTCGATCTTAGTGATGATCACGCCGTCAGCAGCAACGTTGCCTGCTTTTTTAGCTGCTTTGATCGCACCGGATTTACGCATGTTTTCGATTGCCAGCTCGATGTCGCCGTTCGCTTCAGTCAGCGCTTTTTTGCAATCCATCATGCCTGCGCCAGTACGCTCGCGCAGCTCTTTTACCAGGGATGCGGTAATTTCAGCCATTCTTAAATCCTCGGGAGATGTGAACTGCCCGGCCTGCGGCCAAACAGTGTAAATTGAAAAAAGGGGCCGATAATTGGCCCCTATTCATACACGGTACTAATAAGGGGTGAAACCTTATTATTCAGCTTCTACGAAGCTTTCTTCCGCCTGAGAAGCCAGATCCTGGGAACGGCCTTCACGAACGGTAGCAGCTACAGCGCTCAGGTACAGGCTAACAGCACGGATTGCGTCGTCGTTACCCGGGATAACGAAGTCAACACCGTCCGGATCGGAGTTGGTATCAACGATAGCGAATACCGGGATACCCAGGTTGTTAGCTTCTTTGATTGCGATGTGCTCGTGGTCTGCATCGATTACGAACAGCGCGTCTGGCAGGCCGCCCATATCTTTGATACCGCCCAGGCTGTTTTCCAGCTTGTCCAGTTCACGAGTGCGCATCAGCGCTTCTTTCTTAGTCAGCTTGTCGAAAGTACCGTCCTGAGACTGGGTTTCCAGATCTTTCAGGCGCTTGATGGACTGACGAACGGTTTTCCAGTTAGTCAGCATGCCGCCCAACCAGCGATGGTTCACGAAGAACTGATCGCAGCTGTTAGCAGCATCTTTCACAGCTTCGCTTGCAGCGCGCTTAGTACCAACGAACAGAATCTTACCTTTACGGGAAGAGATCTTGTTCAGCTCAGCCAGGGCTTCGTTGAACATTGGTACAGTTTTCTCAAGGTTGATGATGTGAACTTTGTTACGTGCGCCGAAGATGAAAGGCTTCATTTTCGGGTTCCAGTAACGGGTCTGGTGACCGAAGTGAACACCAGCCTTGAGCATGTCGCGCATGGAAACAGTTGCCATGTTTAAAACCTCTATATTAAAAGTTGGGGTTATGCCTCCACGTATCCCATATTACCGACCCCGAAGGGCACCCCGGAATATGTGCCGATACGTGTGTGTTGTTACACAAAGTGAGATTTGTCGCTTCCGTCCAGCCTGTGTATCTGAAATGGATCGGAAGTCCGGCGCGCTTTATACCACAAAACACGACCAGAAACCAACAGTTGTTGGCCGAGTGTGCTGTTAATGATTCTCAATTTGGCACGGGGTGCGCCTGACTGATACCATTAACGACACTTAGACTAGTATTGTCGAAAAAATCGACACTGATGGACAGATTACATGGCTATCTCTATTAAGACACCTGAAGAAATTGAAAAGATGCGCGTCGCCGGTCGTCTGGCCGCAGACGTGCTGGAAATGATCGAGCCGTACGTGAAGCCGGGCGTGAGCACGGGTGAACTGGACCGCATTTGTAACGACTATATTGTCAATGAGCAGCACGCGGTCTCCGCCTGCCTTGGCTACCATGGTTTCCCGAAATCCGTCTGCATTTCGATTAACGAAGTGGTTTGTCACGGTATTCCGGACAACGAAAAACTGCTCAAAGATGGCGACATCGTCAACATCGACGTGACGGTCATTAAAGATGACTACCACGGTGACACCTCTAAGATGTTCATCGTGGGCAAGCCGACGATTCTGGGCGAGCGTCTGTGCAAAGTGACGCAAGAAAGCCTCTACCTGGCGCTGAAAATGGTTAAACCCGGCATTCGCCTGCGCACCATCGGGGCCGCTATCCAGAAATTCGTTGAAGCGGAAGGTTTCTCCGTTGTGCGTGAATACTGCGGCCACGGCATTGGCCGTGTCTTCCACGAAGAGCCACAGGTTCTGCACTATGATGCAGATGACGGCGGCGTGGTACTGCAAAAAGGCATGACCTTCACCATCGAGCCGATGGTCAACGCCGGTGATTACCGTATCCGCACCATGAAAGATGGCTGGACGGTGAAAACCAAAGACAGAAGCTTGTCTGCGCAGTACGAGCATACTATTGTGGTAACAGACAACGGCTGCGAAATTATGACGTTGCGCAAGGATGACACCATCCCGGCGATACTCACGCACGATGAATGATAAAAAAGCCGGCAGATGCCGGCTTTTTTAATGGCTATAGCTTTTTCTTATGGGTGGCGCACGATGAGTAATCTTTTACCCGAACAGTATGCTAACACAGCACTTCCCACCCTACCCGACCAGCCCGATAACCCGGGCGTCTGGCCCCAGCAGGATCTGACCTGCGCCGGTATCAAGGCGCATATGGATGTCTTCCAGCGCTGGCTCGGAAGCGCATTTGATGCCGGTATCTCCGCGGAGCAGCTCATTGAAGCTCGCACCGAGTTTATCGACCAGCTCCTGCAGCGTCTGTGGATTGATTACGGGTTTGGGCAGATCAGTGACGTGGCACTGGTCGCCGTCGGGGGCTATGGCCGCGGTGAGCTTCATCCGCTTTCCGATATCGACTTACTGATTTTAAGCCGCAAAAAGCTGCCGGATGAACAGGCGCAGAAAATTGGCGAACTGCTGACGCTGCTGTGGGATGTAAAGCTTGAAGTGGGCCACAGCGTGCGCACGCTGGAAGAGTGCCTGCTCGAAGGATTATCTGACCTGACCGTCGCCACCAACCTGATTGAAACCCGCCTGTTGATTGGCGACGTCGCGTTGTTCCTGGAACTGCAAAAACACATTTTCAGCGACGGCTTCTGGCCTTCAGAAAAATTCTTCGCCGCGAAGGTCGAGGAGCAGAATCAGCGTCACCAGCGCTACCACGGCACCAGCTATAACCTGGAGCCGGATATTAAAAGCAGTCCGGGCGGACTGCGCGACATTCACACGCTGCAGTGGGTGGCCCGCCGCCACTTTGGCGCCACCTCAATGGACGAGATGGTTGGCTTCGGCTTTTTAACCGAGGCTGAGCGAAACGAGCTGAATGAGTGTCTGCACCTGCTCTGGCGGATCCGTTTTGCCCTGCATCTCGAGCTTAGCCGCTACGATAACCGTCTGCTGTTTGACCGTCAGCTCAGCGTGGCGCAGCGCCTCAACTACCGCGGTGAAGGTAACGAGCCGGTTGAGCACATGATGAAGGATTTCTTCCGCGTTACCCGTCGCGTCACTGAACTGAACCAGATGCTGCTGCAGCTGTTCGACGAAGCGATCCTGGCCCTGACGGCGGACGAAAAACCGCGGCCGATCGATGATGAATTCCAGCTGCGCGGCACGCTTATCGATCTGCGCGACGAAACGCTGTTTATCCGTGAGCCGGAAGCGATCCTGCGGATGTTCTACACCATGGTTCGCAACAGCACGATCACCGGGATCTACTCCACAACGCTGCGTCATCTGCGCCATGCGCGCCGTCATCTGACGCAGCCACTGTGCTATATCCCGGAAGCCCGATCCCTTTTTCTCAGTATGTTGCGCCATCCGGGTGCCGTCAGCCGTGGGCTTCTGCCGATGCATCGCCACAGCGTGCTGTGGGCCTATATGCCGCAGTGGTCACATATCGTCGGGCAGATGCAGTTCGATCTGTTCCACGCCTATACGGTGGATGAACACACGATCCGCGTCATGCTCAAGCTGGAGAGCTTTGCCAGAGAAGAGACACGCTCACGTCACCCACTGTGCGTCGAACTGTGGCCACGTCTTACCCACCCGGAACTGATCCTGATTGCCGCCCTGTTCCACGACATCGCCAAAGGTCGTGGCGGTGACCACTCGGTGCTCGGCGCGCAGGACGTGCTGAAATTTGCCGAACTGCATGGACTGAACTCTCGCGAGACGCAGCTGGTTGCCTGGCTGGTACGCCATCACCTGCTGATGTCCGTCACCGCGCAGCGTCGTGACATTCAGGATCCGGAGGTCATCAAGCAGTTTGCAGAAGAGGTTCAGACGGAAAACCGCCTGCGCTATCTGGTCTGCCTGACGGTAGCCGATATTTGTGCCACCAACGAAACGCTGTGGAACAGCTGGAAGCAAAGCCTGTTGCGCGAGTTGTACTTTGCCACCGAAAAACAGCTGCGCCGCGGGATGCAAAACACCCCGGACATGCGCGAGCGTGTACGCCATCATCAGCTGCAGGCGCTGGCGCTGTTGCGGATGGATAACATTGATGAAGAGGCGCTGCATCAGATTTGGGCGCGCTGTCGTGCCAACTATTTTGTCCGCCACAGCCCAAACCAGCTTGCCTGGCATGCGCGACATCTGCTTCAGCATGATTTGTCGCAGCCGATGATCCTCCTCAGTCCGCAGGCCACGCGCGGCGGTACCGAGATCTTTATCTGGAGCCCGGATCGGCCTTATCTGTTTGCTGCGGTTTGTGCCGAACTGGACAGGCGTAACCTGAGCGTTCACGACGCGCAGATTTTCACCACCCGGGACGGCATGGCGATGGACACCTTTATTGTGCTGGAGCCAGACGGAAGCCCGCTGTCGTCGGACCGCCATGAAGGGATACGTTTTGGCCTGGAACAGGCGATCACCCAGCGCAGCTGGCAGCCACCGCAGCCGCGTCGTCAGCCGTCGAAATTACGCCACTTTACCGTCGATACCGAGGTCAATTTCCTGCCGACCCACACCGATCGTAAATCGTTCCTGGAGCTGATCGCGCTCGACCAGCCAGGGCTGCTCGCCCGCGTCGGCCAGGTTTTTGCCGATCTGGGAATTTCGCTTCACGGCGCCAGAATTACAACCATTGGCGAACGAGTAGAAGATTTATTTATAATCGCCACCGCCGACCGGCGTGCCCTTAATAATGACCTGCAACTTGAAGTGCAACAACGGTTGACAGCAGCCCTCAATCCAAACGATAAAGGGTGACGTGTTTTTTAGTGAAATGGAAAGAGTAAACAATGCAGCAGTTACAGAACGTTATTGAGCCCGCTTTTGAGCGTCGCGCCGAGATTACTCCGGCAAATGTGGATACCGTTACCCGTGAAGCGGTTAATCAGGTTATTTCTCTGCTGGATTCCGGCGCGCTACGTGTAGCAGAAAAAATCGACGGTCAGTGGGTAACTCATCAATGGCTGAAGAAAGCCGTGCTGCTCTCTTTCCGTATCAATGATAACCAGGTTATCGACGGAGCAGAAAGCCGCTACTTCGATAAAGTCCCTATGAAATTCGCTGACTACGACGAAGCTCGCTTCCAGAAAGAAGGCTTCCGCGTAGTACCGCCAGCGGCCGTACGTCAGGGTGCGTTCATCGCGCGTAACACCGTGCTGATGCCCTCCTACGTGAACATCGGTGCTTACGTAGACGAAGGCTCCATGGTGGATACCTGGGCAACCGTCGGCTCCTGCGCGCAGATCGGTAAAAACGTTCACCTGTCCGGCGGCGTGGGTATCGGTGGTGTACTGGAGCCACTGCAGGCTAACCCAACCATCATCGAAGATAACTGCTTCATCGGCGCGCGCTCTGAAGTGGTGGAAGGCGTGATCGTTGAGGAAGGCTCCGTTATCTCGATGGGCGTTTACATCGGTCAGAGCACCCGTATTTACGATCGTGAGACCGGTGAAATTCACTACGGTCGCGTGCCGGCCGGTTCCGTTGTGGTCTCCGGCAACCTGCCGTCAAAAGATGGCAAGTACAGCCTGTACTGTGCGGTTATCGTGAAGAAAGTTGATGCGAAAACCCGCGGTAAGGTGGGCATCAATGAGTTGCTGCGCACCATCGATTAATCGGATATAACAAAAAGCGGGGGCCACCCCGCTTTTTTCATATCTGAGGGTGGCGAAAATAGATTTTTTCGTTAATTATTCAAAGGTTATGTTGAGATCAAGGGTACCGCTATGTACGATAATCTGAAAAGTCTGGGCATTACCAATCCTGATGAAATTGATCGTTACAGCCTTCGCCAGGAAGCTAATAACGACATTCTGAAAATCTATTTTCACAAGGACAAAGGAGAGTTTTTCGCCAAGAGCGTGAAGTTTAAATATCCACGCCAGCGTAAGACCGTCGTCGCTGACGGTGTAGGACAGGGATATAAAGAAGTTCAGGAAATCAGCCCTAATCTGCGCTATGTGATCGATGAACTCGATCAGATCTGTCAGCGCGACCGCACTGAAGTCGATCTCAAACGTAAGATCCTCGACGATCTGCGTCACCTTGAAAGCGTTGTCACCAACAAGATTAGCGAAATCGAAGCGGATCTTGAAAAGCTTACCCGGAAATAAACGCAAAACGGCAATCTTTGATTGCCGTTTTAGTGTTTGCGCCCTCTCCCGTGGAAAGGGATGGCGTAAGGGCATCAGGCCGTATTTCACTCATCTCTGCTCATCGAGCTGTAACGCCACATAAAGCAGCAGCCTGTCGTCAAAGCTCCCCAGATCCAGTCCTGTCAGCTCCGAAATCCGGTTCAGTCGATATTCCAGCGTATTGCGATGTATAAACAGCGCTTTCGACGTTGCCAGCGGCTGTACGTTATGACGGAACCACGCCTGCAGCGTCCGACGCAGCAGACCGTTGTTGTCCATCGCCTTGAGGCGCGCTAACGGACGTGCCAGCTCATTGGCCTGCCAGCCACCGCGCAGGCTGTCGAGCAGCACCGGCAGCATCAGATCCTGGTAGAAATAACTGCGGCTTTCCGGCATCCGCTGCTTACCCACCATCATGGTGGTGCGGGCAGTACGCCAGGAACGGGCAATACTGCCCGGACCGGTGAAGTAATTGCCCAGCGCGACGCGAAAACGAAGCTGACCATTCTCCTTCATGCGGGCTATCAACTGCTCCACGCGACGACGATGATCTTCTGCATCCCAGCGCCCGAACGCGTTCAGCGCGGGCTTGAGCACCACCATTTCCGTCAGAGAGACAATCGCCACCAGGTTATCGCGTTCCGGTGTCGCCAGCGCATTTTGCAGCTGCTGCAGCTCAGCCATCGCACTGTCGACACCAAGCTGGCCGCTGTCCACCTCAATTACCGCCACGACGCGCGGCTGATTCAGATCGATTCCCAGGCGCTGCGCCCATTCATTGAGTGCAGGGGTATGCTCATCCGCCTGAATCAGATTCATCACCAGCTCTTCACGCAGACGGCTGTCCTGGGCGAGCAGATGCATCAGGCGCGACTGCTCAAGCATCATCTCCGCCGTCATACAGACCAGTTCGCCATATTTTCGCAGCGACTCCGGCTCGCCGGTCAGGCCGATAACGCCGACAATTTCCCCCTCAAGACGCAGCGGTAAATTGATGCCCTGACGGACACCGTGCAGGTGTTTCGCCACTGCATCGTCGATGTCCACCACCCGCCCCTGGGAGAGCACCAGCAGCGCCCCTTCGTGCAATTCCCCAATACGCTCACGATCGCCACTGCCAATAATGCGCCCACGGGCATCCATTACGTTGATATTGGTATCAATGATGCGCATGGTGCGTGCCACAATATCCTGCGCCATTTTGGTATCGAGATGCCAGCCAGCCATGTAACCCTCCTGTGAGCAGAGCTCAAGCATAGGGAAGTTCAGCTACCGCTGCATTGTGCGAATGCACAAAGTGAAAGGGAGAAGTATGGAGTTGTGGAAAAGGTCACAGAAAGGTGAAAAGCCCCTGCTCATCTGAAACAGGGGCCTGAGAGGATTACTGCATCAGCAGGTAAATTGAGGTATCACCACGCTGAATATTCAACGCCAGCACGGAAGGTTTGCTGTCCAGAATTTTGCGCAGTTCAGCAATGTTTTTCACTGGCTGCTGGTTCGCACCCATGATCACATCGCCTTTTTTCAGGCCAATGCGCGCAGCCGGGCTGTTCGCTTTAACGTTGTTTACCACAACGCCTTTGTCCTGACCTTTATTGCTCATCTCGGCGCCTTCAATGCCGCTGAAGATGGTGCTGGAATCAACCTGATTCTGGCTGCTCTGCTGCAGTTCCAGGCTCACGTTAACCGGTTTACCGTCACGCAGCAGGCCGAGGGTGACTTTGCTGCCAATCGGCATGGAGCCCACTTCAGCACGCAGCGCGGCAAAGCTGCTGATCGGTTTCCCGTTCAGGGAGGTGATGACATCACCTGCTTTAATGCCCGCTTTCGCCGCGGAGGAGTTCGGCATCACCTGGCTGACAAATGCGCCGCGCTGGGCGTCAACTTTCATCGCCTTAGCCAGTTCGGAATTCAGTTCGGTACCCAGAATCCCCAGTTCACCGCGTTTCACCTGGCCATACTGCACCATCTGCGCGGTCAGGTTTTTCACCATGTTACTTGGGATAGCAAAGCCGATCCCGATATTGCCACCGTCTGGTGCAAGGATCGCGGTGTTGATACCAATCAGCTCACCGTTCAGGTTCACCAGCGCACCGCCGGAGTTACCCCGGTTGATGGCGGCATCCGTCTGGATGAAGTTTTCATAGTTTTCAGCGTTGAGGCCGCTACGACCCAGCGCGGAAACAATCCCCGAGGTTACGGTTTCACCCAGACCGAACGGGTTACCGATAGCGACGGTATAATCACCGACACGCAGCGCATCGGAGTCGGCAATTTTAATCGCCGTCAGGTTTTTCGGATCCTGAATCTGGATCAGCGCGATATCGGAGCGCGGGTCTTTCCCGACCACTTTGGCATCAAATTTACGCCCGTCGCTCAGCTGAACCTTAATGCTGTTGGCGTTATCAACAACGTGGTTGTTGGTCACGACGTAGCCTTTCGCCGCATCGATAATCACACCCGAGCCAAGCGCCATGAATTTCTGCTGCTGGCCACCCCCCTGGGTGTCATCCCCTGCACCACCGCCCTGACAGAACGGGGAGCTCTGGAATGGCGAACCGTCCTGGCAGAAAGGTGAGTTATCACCAAAGAACTGCTGGAAGTTACGCGGCATACGCGGCGTATTGACGGTTGTGCTGCCCTCAACGTTAATACTCACCACCGATGGCATCACTTTTTCGAGCATCGGTGCCAGGCTTGGCATCTGCTGCGCGGTCGCTGCCGACGATGCGGTCTCAGCTGCAGTAGCAGTCAGAGGAGACAGCGCTAAACCTAAACTCAGAGCCAGTGCACTCATTGCTAATGTGGTTTTTTTCATGTGTCTTAATCTCGATTTACAGATAACGCAAAATTGCTGTGTAACTCAGATTCATTTTATACCGCTTAGTTCCGGCCATAAGTTTATGGAAAAGGTAAAAATTTATTGGCCGTCTTTACAAAACTCCGTGCTTATTCCACCGCCATGAGCTTGCGGTATTCATCCCAGGCATACAAATCTGTCATCCCGCTGATATAGTCCTGGATAAGACGGCAGCGATAATAATATTCCAGCACCGGCCACTGGGGCGACTGACGATCCAGCTTGCCGATGGCTTCGACATAAGCCAGACGGTGGCGGGTTGAAAGTTTCTGATAAAGCCGGGATTCAATCGGTATTCGCCGCACGCGCTCTTTTTCCACCAGCTCGCTGAACTCGTCGACGGATAACTGCAGCAGAGGCCGATAGATTTCGAGTAACCCACTGATAACCCTGTATCCCTGCAGCTCAAGCTGTTCAACATCCGGATGGCTGAAAACATGACGCACGGCCACGTTTTTATAGAGCTCAAGAAGCTGGCTAAAGCTGCTGTCATCTTCCAGCAACGCATGGTTGAATTCGCCGCTATAAATTAACGGCAGGTTGTCTATAAAGCGCGAGGCGGCATAAGGCACCAGTTTATTTAATGTATTGACCCGTAAATACATAAAGAACTGATCTTCCGTGCTGCGGCTTAATGTATTTGAACGCGATTTCTCCCAGGCATTTTCGACAACCTGAGCAAACAGCGAGCCTTTTTCATGCGTTCCCCAGGCCTCATAAAGATGCTGATAAAGTTCTTCGACGCTGAATATTCTTTTCTCAACGGCGTCTTCCAGGTCGGCAACACAATATGAAATGTCGTCGGCAGCTTCCATAATCCAGGTTAAGGGGAAACGGCCGTTTGGTGTCAGAGAAAGTTCTTTACGCAGGCGCTCAATATAGGCTTCTTCAGAAAGATAATAGCCCGGCTTTTTCATCAAATAACTGTGCGACGCGGGCGTCTCGCCCATCCACCAGGCCGGTCGCGTATATTTCAGGATGCACCCCACCTGTGCCCAGGTCAGGTTCATACGCATCAGGGAGTGTACCAGCCGGATCCCCTGCGCATTGCCTTCGAAGTGACAGAGGTCGTGACGGACTTTACGCCGCAGGTCGTTCAGCGCATCTTCACCTTCGCGCAGGCGTAAATCCCGCACCAGGCAGCGGTCATCGCTCAGAGGCTGGCTTACCGCATCAGCAGGATAAAGCCGCTGTTTAAACCAGTCATTTATGGCGGCTTCACCAAAATGACCAAAGGGCGGGTTACCGATGTCATGCATCAGGCAGGCCATCTCAACGATGCTCTCAAACGGCCCGGTCAGCTCATTCAGCCCATAGGTTTCGAGAAGCTGCTGCTCTTTGAGACGGCTTAAAATCTCTTTGGCAATATAGCGGCCAACCTGCTGAACTTCCATAGAATGCGTTAAGCGCGTGCGCACCGCAGCGTTACGTTCAAGCGGAAACACCTGGGTTTTTTGCTGTAAACGACGGATTGCCGGCGAGTTTATGATCCGCCCGCGATCGCTTTCGAAGATACGCAGGATCTCATGCTCGCTCTTGTCGCCCTGCGGCGAACGGAAACGTCGGTGCCAGTTAATTTTGGTGCGAAAATCGATTGGTGACATGTGCTCCCCCGCGTGAGAATGCGTTTCCTCTTAACCGCATGATAGACTATGCATCTTAACAAGGCACATCGCGAGTAAATCTATGAAAATCGGCATTATTGGTGCAATGGAAGAAGAAGTTACGCTGCTGCGTGACAAAATTGAGAACCGTCAGACTCTCTCCCTCGGTGGCTGTGAGATCTATACCGGCCAGTTGAATGGCGTTGACGTCGCTCTGCTGAAATCAGGCATCGGTAAGGTTGCTGCTGCGCTGGGCGCGACCCTGCTTCTCGAACGCTGCAAGCCGGACGTTATCATTAACACCGGTTCTGCAGGCGGCCTGGCGTCGACGCTGAAAGTCGGTGATATCGTTGTTTCCGATGAAGCGCGTTACCACGATGCAGACGTTACCGCATTCGGCTACGAATACGGCCAGCTTCCGGGTTGCCCGGCCGGGTTTAAAGCCGATGACAAACTGATTGCGGCGGCTGAAAGCTGCATCGCTGAGCTGAACCTCAACGCGGTGCGCGGCCTGATCGTCAGCGGTGATGCGTTCATCAATGGCTCCGTCGGCCTGGCGAAAATTCGTCATAACTTCCCTCATGCCGTTGCTGTTGAGATGGAAGCGACCGCCATTGCTCACGTTTGCCATAACTTCAACGTTCCGTTCGTGGTGGTCCGCGCCATCTCCGACGTGGCAGACCAGCAGTCTCATATCAGCTTCGACGAGTTCCTGACCGTTGCGGCAAAACAGTCCACCGTGATGGTGGAGCGCCTGGTGCAGAAACTGGCTCGTGGGTAACCCATACATCAGGGCGCTGGTCGCCCTGCTTTTTCTCGCACCGGCATGGCTATTTGCCGCGCCGCGTGTGATTACGCTCTCTCCGGCAAACACCGAACTGGCCTTTGCCGCCGGGATCACGCCTGTCGGCGTGAGCAGCTTTTCGGATTACCCTCCGCAAGCGGCCCA
Organism: Enterobacter sp. RCC_40; assembly: GCF_041360735.1. NCBI lineage: Bacteria > Pseudomonadati > Pseudomonadota > Gammaproteobacteria > Enterobacterales > Enterobacteriaceae > Enterobacter > Enterobacter sp. RCC_40. The sequence goes on along the minus strand of NZ_JBFUPR010000003.1, from coordinate 460,822 downwards.
TATTGAACAGGTGGCGACCTGGCAAGGGATGAACATTGAGCGCATCGTGGCGCTTAAACCCGATCTCGTGCTCGCCTGGCGCGGCGGTAACGCCGAGCGGCAGGTCAACCAGCTCTCCTCGCTTGGGATCAAGGTGATGTGGATTGATGCGGTGAGCATTGAGCAGGTCGCTCAGGCACTGCGTTCTCTGGCCCCCTACAGCCCTACCCCAGCAAAAGCCGAGAATGCCGCGAAACAGATGCTCAGCGACTATGCCGCGCTGAAATCCCGCTACGATACCCCCGTCAAAAAACGCATCTTCCTGCAGTTTGGCAGCCAGCCGCTGTTCACCACCGGGAAAGGATCCATTCAGAATCAGGTGCTGGAAATCTGCGGCGGTGAAAACATCTTTGCAGCCAGCCGGGTGCCATGGCCTCAGGTCAGCCGGGAACAGGTGCTCGCACGCCAGCCACAGGCCATCGTGGTGGTCGGAAATGCGAGCGAGATTCCTAAAATTGAACAATTCTGGCAACGTCAGCTAAAAATACCGGTGATCCCCCTCACCAGTGACTGGTTTGAACGCGCCAGCCCGCGTATTATCCTCGCCGCAAAACAGCTCTGTGCCGCGCTGGCAGAGAGTCACTAACAACATACCCCGCTCGAGGATTTAACGATGCTCGTTTATTGGCTGGATATTCTTGGCACAGCCGTTTTTGCTATCTCCGGCGTTTTACTCGCCGGAAAACTGCGCATGGATCCGTTTGGCGTACTGGTGCTGGGCGTGGTCACCGCCGTGGGTGGCGGGACAATCCGTGATATGGCCCTGGCGAATGGCCCGGTATTTTGGGTAAAAGATCCAACCGATCTGGTGGTGGCGATGGTCACCTGTCTGTTGACCATCGTGTTGGTTCGCCAGCCCCGCCGGTTACCGAAATGGATACTCCCGGTACTGGATGCCGTCGGTCTGGCCGTCTTTGTGGGCATCGGGGTCAATAAAGCCTTCAATGCGGGAACGGGCCCGATGGTGGCCATCTGCATGGGCGTGTTAACCGGGGTCGGCGGCGGGATTATTCGCGACATTCTGGCGCGTGAAGTTCCCATGATCCTGCGTACCGAAATCTATGCCACGGCGTGTATTATTGGTGGGATTGTTCACGCGACGGCGTATTACACCTTTGCGATGCCGCTAGAAAATGCAGCCATGCTGGGTATGGTGGTCACGCTGGGGATACGGTTAGCGGCGATACGCTGGCATCTGAAGCTGCCGACGTTTGCGCTGGATGATAATGCACGATAAGCGTTGTTTATAAGCCCGGTGGCGCTACGCTTACCGGGCTTACGACTGCATCCCTGTCAGATGCTGAACGAAGAGCCACATCCACAGGTACTTGTCGCGTTCGGGTTAGTCACAACGAAGCGCGAACCTTCCAGGCCTTCAGTGTAATCCACCGAACCACCCACCAGGTACTGCAGGCTCATCGGGTCAACCACCAGCGCAACGCCCTGCTTCTCGATAGTCATATCGCCGTCATTGACCTGATCGTCAAAGGTAAAACCATACTGGAAGCCGCTGCAGCCGCCACCGGTAATATAGACACGCAGTTTCAGATCCGGATTGTCCTCGTCGGCAATCAGGGTTTTCACTTTGTTGGCTGCTGCTTCGGTAAATTCCAGCGGCAACGCTACGTCATCACTCATCTTATGCTCCCATGAATACTGCTACTGCTATTGGGTAAAATTCACCCAATTCTTTATGTCATTATCTAATACCCTGGTAATTCATTCAAGTATTCTGCGTCTGGGCCCGCTCGGCCTCTTGTTTTGCCAGGGTACGGGCAAGAATGGTGGAGTATAGCGGTTTTCCACCCAGGAATTGGGCTAATAGTGTCGCGCCGAGACAGGTAATGATCATTGGCAAAATGAGCTGGTAATTATCCGTCATCTCCAGAACCAGTACGATGCCGGTCAACGGCGCGCGCAGGGACGCCGCCAGCAGCGCGCCCATTCCGGCAATAGCAAAGGTCCCGGCGTCCAGATGATAGGCCGGGAATCCGGCAGCAGCGCCCATGCCAAACGCGGTTCCCAGAAGCGTACCCAGCGCCAGCATCGGGGCAAAAATACCGCCAGGCGCACCGGAGGAGAAGCACAATACGGTGGTAATCACCCGCGAAATAAACATGAACAGCAACAGACCAATGCTGAAATTACCCGCCGCGGCAATCGGTATCAGCCCGAAGCCACCGCCTGCGGCATTGGGCTCAATGAAGCCGAGCACGCCGCAGGCGCCGCCCAGCAGTCCGCCGATCAATACCCAGCGGGTGGTATTCCCACCGTGAATGCGCTGGAACATATCCTGGGCGCGTAAGATAAGCGTGTTAAACAGCGGGCCAACCACGCCAAAAATCATGCCGAGGATCAGGTACAGCCACAGCGTATTCACCGGCGCATTGGTCAGTTTCCCCACCTCAATCACCGCCCCTTCGCCATTAAAAATGCGAAAGACAATGCTCGACATAATGACGCCGGTGAATACCGCTTTTATCGAGATAAGGTTGTAGCGAAACTGTGCCCGCATCTCTTCAATAATGAACAGGATCCCCGCGAGCGGTGCGTTGAACGCCGCCGAAAGGCCGGCCGCCGCCCCCGTTGCCAGCAGTGTATGTCGCGCCTCCGCACTGCGCATGCGAAACAGATCGCCGACCATGCGCCCAACGTTTCCGCCCAGCTGCACCGTTGGTCCTTCGCGCCCGAGCACCATGCCTGCCCCGAGCGTTCCCATGCCACCGATAAATTTTACCGGGATGACGCGCCACCAGCGAACCGGCCTCAGCTCTTCCAGTGCGCCTTCTATTTCAGGGATCCCGGAACCGCCTGCTTCCGGCGCAAATTTACGGACCAGGAAATAGCCCACCATGGCAAACAGCGCAGATAAGCCAAAGGCCCACACCCATACCCATCCACCGCTATAGGCAAAACCCGCCACGGTTCCAATTCGCCAGTTCATTATCGCGTTAACCGCTTTTTCGAAGGCGATACCCACCAGCCCGGCAATTGCGCCGACCACGGCAGCGGCCAGCAGGATAGCCAGCGGCGTTTTATCACGATTAAGCAAGCGCCGGATGCTGATACGGTGCTGCGCACGTCTGAACTGCTGTTCAGTATAAGAATGAGTGTCTGCTTTCATTACCGTTTCTTTTCGTCATACAAATAACCGCAGGGATTTTACCAGAGTGCGTAATATCATCCCGTGAAAAATACTTAACAATTGTTTGGGCATGAAAGGGGGCAAAAATTTCATTACCTTCCGAGGATCACTTAGAATAGTGTGCTTAATCATTTTATACGAACCAGGAACGACGCCATGAGCAAGTCTGAAAACCTCTACAGTGCAGCCCGCGAGCTTATCCCAGGTGGCGTGAATTCGCCTGTTCGCGCCTTTACCGGCGTAGGCGGTACGCCGCTGTTTATCGAACGTGCTGACGGCGCGTATCTGTATGATGTCGATGGCAAAGCCTATATCGATTATGTCGGCTCCTGGGGTCCGATGGTGCTGGGTCACAACCATCCTGCTATCCGCAATGCGGTGATTGAAGCCGCCCAGCGCGGCCTGAGCTTCGGCGCGCCAACCGAGATGGAAGTGAAAATGGCGGAACTGGTCACCGAACTGGTCCCGACAATGGACATGGTGCGTATGGTGAACTCCGGTACCGAGGCCACCATGAGCGCGATCCGCCTGGCACGTGGCTTTACCGGCCGTGACAAGATCATCAAATTTGAAGGCTGCTACCACGGTCATGCGGACTGCCTGCTGGTAAAAGCCGGCTCCGGCGCGCTGACCCTCGGTCAGCCGAACTCACCGGGCGTACCGGCTGACTTTGCGAAGCATACCCTGACCTGCACCTATAACGATCTGAACACCGTTCGGGCAGCCTTCGAGCAGTATCCGCAGGAGATTGCCTGCATCATCGTTGAACCTGTCGCAGGCAACATGAACTGCATTCCTCCGCAGCCGGAGTTCCTGCCGGGTCTGCGCGCCCTGTGCGATGAGTTTGGCGCTCTGCTGATCATCGACGAAGTGATGACCGGCTTCCGCGTCGCGCTGGCGGGGGCACAGTCTTACTACGACGTAGAGCCGGACCTGACGTGCCTTGGCAAAATCATCGGCGGCGGCATGCCTGTCGGTGCATTCGGGGGACGTAAAGAGGTGATGGAAGCGCTGGCGCCGACTGGCCCGGTCTACCAGGCGGGCACCCTTTCCGGCAACCCCATTGCGATGGCCGCAGGTTTCGCCTGTCTGACCGAAGTCGCGCAGCCGGGTATTCACGAAACCCTGACCGACCTGACAACTCAACTGGCCAACGGCCTGCTGGAGGCCGCGCAAGAAACCGGTATTCCTCTGGTGGTAAACCACGTTGGCGGGATGTTCGGGATTTTCTTCACCGATGCGAAAACCGTGACCTGCTATCAGGATGTGGTGAAGTGTGACGTTGAACGCTTCAAGCGCTTCTTCCATCTGATGCTAGAAGAAGGTGTCTACCTGGCACCATCCGCGTTTGAAGCAGGCTTTATGTCCGTCGCGCACAGCGAAGACGATATCAATAAGACTATTGATGCTGCGCGCCGGGTCTTTGCGAAGTTGTAAGACAGAAACGTTCTGCTGCCCTCTCCACCCGGAGAGGGCAATACCCCACCGTCCTTCTACCTGCTTTGCTTTCTCAACAAATAGATAAAGTACGGCGCACCGATAAACGTCGACAGCAACCCGGCAGGTATCTGGTACGGGAACAACACCATCCGCCCCAGCCAGTCGGCAACCACCAGTATTACGCCCCCCGTCAGCGCCGACATCACAATGTGCGGCATCGTGCGACGAAAGCCCATCATTCTGGCAATGTGCGGCGCCATTAAGCCGACAAAGCTCAGCGGGCCGATGGTCATGGTGGCCGTTGCCGTGAGGCATGCGGCCAGCAGCAGTAACCCGATACGGGACGGCGCCAGGGCCATCCCCACCGCACGCGCGGTCTCGCCGCCCAGCGGCAGAATGGTCATCCAGCGACGACACAGCGGCACCATCGCCAGCAATACGATCATTGCAATCCCGGAATGCACGACCTGGCTGGCGGTGGCGCTGTACGTTGAACCGGAGATCCAGGTCAGGATCTTGGCCATACGCGGATCGCCACTCGCCTGCAGCATCATCAGCAGCATAGTAAATGCCGTGCTGAGCGCCATCCCGGCAAGCAGCATCCGGTGAGGGGAAAACCCGCCACGCCCGGAGGCAATGAGGATGATCAGCAGCGTCACCGCCGCGCCAACGCTCCCGGCAGGCATCAACCAGCCGAAGGCATTTCCCGGCACCAGGAACAGCATCAGGACCACGCCAAAGGCGGCACCAGAACTGATACCCAGAACCTCCGGGCTGGCCATCGGATTACCGGTCAGACGCTGGATAATACAGCCCGCCACCGCCAGCATAACCCCGGCGATTAACGCCGAGAGAATGCGCGGCCAGCGCCACTGCATGAGTTCGTTAAGCAGATCCCCAGACGCCCAGTGCCAGCCCACCGCATCGCGTCCGAAAGCGAGCGCGGCAAATGAGATAACAATCAGCACTGCCAGCCCGGCAAGGCTGAACCCCAGCACTGACTGGCGCTCAGCATAGACCTTATCGCCAGCATCCATCGCTGGCGCGCTGATACTGCGCAGACGCGGCAGCAGCCACAGCAGCAGCGGTGCACCGATAAGCGCCGTCATCGAACCGGTAGACACTTCCATCCAGACGCGTGCCAGCCAGAGAATGATTTGATCGGAAAGCCAGAGGATCAACGCGCCAATCAGCGGGGCTAACATCAGGCGCGCCAGCAGGCGGCGCGCACCGAGCATTTTTGCCAGCAGCGGCGCAAATAGCCCGATAAACCCGATGATGCCTACCGCATTTACCAGCAGGGCACTGAGCACAATTGCCAGCGTCAGCGCCCCCAGACGGGCCAGCGACAACGCCAGCCCCAGGTTACGCGCCACGCCATCGTCAAGACCCATCAACGTCAGCGGGCGCAAGAGCAGCAGCGTCAACACGACGCCACCGGCGAGCTGCGGCCACAGACGCTGCACGACGCTCCAGTCGGTCTGGGTGAGCGTACCGGTGCTCCAGAGGAACATGCTCTGCAGCTGATCGTGATGGAACAGCACCAGCAGCTGATTAATCGCGCCGCAGTACAGGCTTACCACCAGCCCCGCAAGAATAAGCGTGACGGGGGAGAGACGTTTGCCCCAGGCGACGCCGAATACCAGCGCGCCCACCACACACGCACCGGCGAGGGCAGCAAACTGCGAGGTCAATGCCCCAGGCAACGCCCAGAGTGTGGTAATCGTGATCCCAAGCTGTGCCCCGGTCGCCACGCCAAGCGTCGTCGGCTCGGCCAGAGGGTTACGCAGTACCTGCTGGAATAAAACGCCCACCAGCCCTAATCCCGCACCGACCAGCAGCGAAATCGAAAGGCGCGGCAACAGACTGTAGTGGAACAGCATTTGCTGAATATTATCGATATCTGGCGTCACCAGCGCCGCACGCCACTGGTCGCGCGGTAAGGCCGTCGACAGATTGAACCAGGTCAATGCCAGCGCGCACAGGAAAATGAGGCAAAGTAACAGTGCCGGGAAACGGGCAATACGCTTACTCATGCCTGGCCTCCCAGCGCGTTGTCCAGCACGCGGGCAAAGTGCATGGCAGAAAGCGTCGCGCCGTAGAACCATACCGCAGGTGCGCGCAGGAACCGTTTTTCACGCACAAACGGCATCGCCTGCCAGAGCGGCGTCGCCATCAGGGTTTGCATCTCCCGCTCGTTGCCGTGGTCAAAGCACAACACATCGACATCGCGAAATGCCGCAAGACGGTCAATCCCCACGGCGGTGCTGCCCCAGAAGGTCATCTCTCCTTCCCAGGCATTACGAATACCAAAACTGTCGAGCACGTCCTGGAACAGGCAGTTTTTCCCAAAGACCAGCATATGGCGGGCATCCAGCAGCGTCACCATCAGCAGCGGGCGATCGCCCCGGTGAGCAAAACGCGGCTTCAGGGCGTTAATCAGGGCATCAAAATCGTCGAGATGTTTTTTGGCCTCAACCTCACGGTTAAGGAACAGTGCCATCTCGTGGAGGGAGTTTTTCGCCATCGCCAGCGGATTTTTACCGTCGCTGAAGGAGAAACCACGGCCGGGCGCAATCCGTGCCATTGTCTCTTCTGACGGGCCGTAACCTGCAGACCAGAACAGGAATGACGGCTTCATCTGGGTGAGCAGTTCGAGATTTGGCTCGGTGCGCAGGCCGATGTCGATTACCGAGTCCGGTAGCCTCGGCTCATTCACCCATAGCCTGTAGTTGGGAATATCCGCCACACCATAGGGCGTAACGCCCAGCGCCATCATCAGCTCTACCGGCAACCATTCCAGCGCCACAATGCGGTGTGGATCGACCGCAGCCGCACGCGCGGTATTCATTTTTAACAGCAGCGGTGAAAGCGCCATTGCCGTCAGCAGACGACGGCGACTCATCAACATAGAATCCAGCATCAGTACACAAAGCTCACCGGTGCAGCCCCGGCAGGGTGAGGCAAAATCCCCATTGGAATACCGTAAATGTGTTCCAGCGTTTCACTGCGCATCAGTTCAGATGGCGTCCCCTGGGCGATCATCTCACCGCCGCGCAGGGCAACGAGGTAATCGCAGTAACGCGCGGCCATGTTGATATCATGCAGGACCGCGATAACCGTCAGACCGCGCTGCTGGCTTAAACGATGCACCAGCGCAAGCACGTCGACCTGATGGGCAATGTCCAGCGCAGAGGTCGGTTCGTCGAGCAGCAGGCAGCGGCTGTCCTGGGCCACCAGCATTGCTATCCACGCGCGCTGACGTTCCCCTCCTGACAGGCTGTCTACCAGACGGTGGGCCAGCGGTTTTAGCCCCACCAGCGCAATCGCCTCTTCCACTTTCTCTCTGTCGGCCACGCCGAAACGGCCAAGCGCGCCGTGCCACGGATAACGCCCAATCGCCACCAGTTCACGCACGGTCATCCCCTCCGCCTGCGGCAACTGCTGCGGCAGATACGCCACTTTGCGGGCAAAGGCTTTACTGCTCCAGCTCTCCAGCGGCTGACCGTCCAGCAGGATATCGCCTTCTGACGGCAGCTGATGGCGGCCAAGCATTTTGAGCAGCGTTGATTTACCAGAGCCGTTGTGACCAATCAGGCCTGTCACTTTACCTGCCGGGAAGGTCAAAGAGAGCGGATGCAGCAGGGTGCGTCCGGGCACGCGAAAGGAGAGATTATTGAGCGTGAAGGTGGTGTCGGATTGCGTTTGATTATCCTGCATATCGGCCAACTTAAATAAAAAGGGCACGGCGAACCGTGCCCGAAGAGAGATTAGAAGCGGAAGGTCGCGGTGGCGACAACCTGACGTTCAGCACCCCAGTAGCATGCATAATCCTTGTAGCAGCTGGAGACATATTCCCGATCGAACAGGTTATTCACGTTCACCGCCACAGATGACCCCGGCAGACCCAGACGGGCCAGATCGTATTTCACCATCGCATCGGCAAGGGTGTAGCTCGCGACGTTAAACGGCTGATCTTTTTTGTCGCCGCTTGAGTAGTAGCTCACCGTGTTACCGATGTAACGGGTACCGGCACCAATCGTCAGGCCGCTTAAGGCCGTGTCGGTGAAGGTGTAATCTGCCCACAATGACGCCTGATTACGCGGCACTTCCGCCGGACGTTTACCTTCAAAGGTGCTGTCATGGGTGTACTCAGCATCAATAAAGCTGTACGCCGCGGTCACGTTGATATTGGCGTTAACCGCTGCCTTCGCTTCCAGTTCGAAACCGCGAGAACGGATCTCACCGGTCTGGATACTGTGAGTATTCGTTGGATCGTTCGGATCCGCCGTCAGGTTTTTATCCTTCGTCAGTTGGAACAGCGACGCGGTGACCACAACCGGCAGGTCTTTCGGCGCGTATTTCACACCCGTTTCATACTGCTTACCGCGGGAGGGGTCGAACGGTGTGCCGTTACGATCGGCGCCCGATACCGGCTCAAACGACTCGCTGTAGCTGAAGTAAGGCGAGATACCGTTATCAAAGAGATAGTTAATCCCCCCGCGCCAGGTGAAAGCCTGGTCGTGGTTTTCAGCCAGCGAATCGGCCGTACCGCGCGTCAGCGTTGAAGCCATCACGTAGTCGTAGCGTCCGCCCAGCGTCAGCACCCACTTATCCCACTCCGCCTGATCCTGAGCATAGAGCCCGGTCTGTTCATTACGGTTAACGACGGAATAGTTAGACCATGGCAGGTTGGTGTTGATGTTCGCGTTGCCGTAATCCGGGTTCTGGATATCAATAGGGTCGGCGGAACCGTACAGCGCATTGATATCATTACGCATACGCGAGTAATCAACGCCCGTCAGCAACGTGTGGTCTACGGCGCCCGTCGCGAATGTCGACTGCAGCTGAGTATCCACGGTGAACATATTCAGATCTTCATCTGAACGCACGTAAGCACGGTTAATCTTGCCAGGCTCAGCGTAGCCATTGCCGTAAACAGAGCGGTAGAGCGTATGCACTTTTGCGTAACGCAGATTCTGACGCACGGTGAACGTGTCATCAAACTGATGCGAGAAGCTGTAACCAATCAACTGCTGGCGACGAGCCATCTTATTATCCGCTTCACCTTCGTTGAAATCGGTTGGGATCTTATGCTCATTGCCGTTTGCGTCACGGTATGGCACCACGGTCCCTTCCCGTGGCAACCAGCCGTAGTAGCCCGCTTCCGGATCGTTCTGGAAATTGCTCAGGAAGGTGAAATCGGTTTTGTCATCCGGACGCCAGCTAAAGGAGGGCGCAATCGCATAGCGGGTTGATTTTGACATCTCCTGCTGTGCGTTCTGACTACTGCCAAGACCGGTCAGGCGGTACGACCACACGCCATCTTCATCGATTGCATCACTGAAATCGAAGCCCGTTTGCCACAGGTTATTGGTCCCCATTTTAAACTGGACTTCTTTCAGCGGCTCGGTCAGTGGGCGTTTGCTCACCATACTGACGATACCGCCTGGATTGCTGTTGCCGTAGAGCACAGACGTAGGTCCGCGCATCACTTCTACGCGCTCAAGGAAGTACGGATCCATGGAAGCTTCGGAGTAGTTATTCCCCATCAGCTTCATGCCATCGAGATACTGGTTGGTGTTCACCGTCGAAGGCGCGGTAAAACCACGAATTGAGACCACATCATAGGTGGTGGAGCTGCCGCGGGTCGCAAACACGCTCGGCGTATAGCCCAGCGCCTCTTTTACGGTCGCTGGCTGGCGGCGTTCCATTTCATCACGCGTTACCACGGAAATAGACTGCGGGGTCTTTTCAATCGCGGTATCGGTTTTGGTCGCCGTTGCCGTGCGTTTTGCTGCGATCGTTGGCGCAGGCCCCCACGGACTTTCCTGGGCGGCAGGCGCGGCAGTGACGGTGATGGTTTCTTCTTTTTTCTGGGTTTCAGCCGCATGTGCATACGTAGACATGCCGGCAACCGCTGTGGCTACGACGACCGCGATTTTTCGCAGCGACGTGTGAATTGGCTGAGCAGTATTGGAAAGCGCCATGTTTATCTCTGATGGAAAAGTGAATGATAACGTAAACGAGAATTATTATTATGACCGCAGAATAATATGCGAAACGCTGGCTGCATAGCAAGCAGTAAGCAGCCCTACGAGAATTAAGGGTTTAAGAAATAAACAAGAGAAAACGAAGGGTTAATCAGAATGAAAACGAGGGTTATGGAAATGGAAAGTACAGGTAAAAAAATCCCCCCTTTCGGGGGGATGTGAAGCGTTAGTTACCGCCGAACATATCTTTAATCCAGCCCGCGACACCGTCGCTGTCTTTTTTCTCATTCTGCTGCTGCGGCTGTTGTTGCGGCTGCTGCTGAGGCTGAGAAGACTGCTCGAACGGGTTACCCGTCGGTTGCTCTGGCTGGCTTTGCTGGCACAGCGAATCCGGGTTGGTGGTCCAGACAGGCAAGGTACGAATACCGCCGCCACAGACAAAGTTACCGGAACCGTCCACGCCCATATCGACAATATCTTCCGGCGCCACCAGATTCAGCGGTACCGGAGACTGATTCGCCAGATAGCGCTGGTAAATCGACATCGCCCCGCTCGCACCGTACAGTTTGGTTGGCTGGTTGTTATCGCGGCCTACCCAGGTGATCACCACTTCACGGCCATCGATACCGGCGAACCAGGTATCCACGTTGTTGTTGGTGGTCCCAGTTTTACCTGCCAGATGCAGGCCCGGATACTTCGCACCCAGTTGACGTCCGGTCCCCCGCTGCACAACCTGCTGCATCGTCCACAACGTCATATAGGCCGCCTGCGCTGGCACGGCACGTTCCGCTTGCGGGAAGCTCTGATACAGCACGGAGCCGTCCTCAGCAATCACCGAACGCAGGGCAGAGAGCGGTGCACGGTTACCCCCGCTGGCAATGGTCTGGAAGGCCTGAGCCACTTCGATCGGCGTCAGGTTAAGCGCCCCCAGGATCATCGCCGGAACAGGATGGAGCTGATCTTTCGGCACACCCAGTTTCTGCCAGGTGTCGACAATCGCCGGCAGACCGAGCGCCATACCCAGGTTCACCGTTGGCACGTTCATCGAGCGGGTCAACGCATCCACCAGCATGACCTGGCCGCTGAACTGTTTATCGTCGTTCTGCGGAGACCATACCTGGCCGTTAGGCTGGCGCAGGGAAATCGGCGCATCGGCAATCCAGGTATTCAGGCGATACTGGTTAGGCTGACTCAGGGCGGTAAGATAGGTTGCCGGTTTTGCCAGTGAACCAATCGAACGTCGCGCCTGCATTGCACGGTTGTAGCCTGCGAACTGCGGCTCAGCACCGCCCACCATGGCGCGAACTTCGCCGGTGTTACGGTCAACCACCACCATCGCGGTTTCAAGATCGCTCAGCTTACGCTGTTTCTTCAGCGCCGGGATGCCTTCCACCGCAGCTTTTTCAGCGGCTTCCTGCGCCACGGAATCGAAGGTAGTAAAGATCTTCACGCCGGAGAGATCTTTCACCTTATCACCGAGCTTGCTTTGCAACTCCTGACGCACCAGCTGCATAAACGCAGGCTGAGGCGAAATCACGCCACCGCGCGGCTGAACGCCGAGTGGACGTGCGCTCAGCATGTCGTACAGCTCCTGGTCAATCACCTGCTGCTGTTGCAGCAGACGCAGCACCAGGTTACGACGTTCCAGTGCCAGTTTCGGGTTACGCCACGGGTTATAAATGGACGCCCCTTTCACCATGCCCACCAGCAGCGCCTGCTGGTCAAGGCTCAGCTCTTCCACCGGACGACCAAAGTAGTACAGACTTGCCAGCGGGAAGCCGCGGATTTCGTTATCCCCGCTCTGACCGAGGTACACCTCGTTCATGTACAGCTCAAGGATACGATCCTTGCTGTAACGCGCATCCATCAGTACGGCCATGTACGCTTCGTTGGCTTTACGCCAGTAAGAGCGTTCACTGGAGAGGAACAGGTTCTTCACCAGCTGCTGGGTCAGCGTACTCGCCCCCTGCACCGTCCGTCCGGCGGTCAGGTTAGCCAGCACCGCACGGCCAATCGAGTAAAGGCTGATGCCATCATGCTCATAGAAGTGACGGTCTTCGGTTGCCAGCAGGGTATCAACCAGCAGGTCCGGGAAGCCGTTACGGGCAACGAACAGACGTTGTTCGCCGTTCGCCGACGAGAGCATGGTGATCAGACGCGGATCGAGACGGAAGAAACCGAACTGACGGTTGTTATCCATGTTCTCGATGGTGTCCAGACGATCGCCGTCAAAGGTCAGACGCGCACGCACCTGGCCCTCTTTGCTGTCCGGGAAATCAAACGGACGGCGGATCATCTCAATGCTTTTCGCCTGCACGGTAAATTCGCCAGGACGCGTCATTTTCGACACCTGACGATACTGGGTGGCTTCCAGCAGTTTCACCATCTCGTTCTTGCTGATGGACATATCTGGCTCAAGGTTCACCATGCGGCCATACACCGCCGCAGGCAGTTGCCAGACTTTTCCGTCGATACGGCTACGGATCTTCTGATCCAGATAGACGCCGTAAATCGCCATCAGCACAACAAATACAATGAACAGCTTCAGCAGCAGCCAGAACCAGCCGCGCTTGCCCCGAGGCTTACGCCCTTTGCCTTTCCCTTTACGCGGCATCGGTTCTTCATCCTCATAATCGTCTTCATAGTCATCGTCATAATCCTCATCTCTGAGGCGACGACGGCTTACCTTTTCTTTCGCCGGACGCGTTGGTTTTCCCTTACGTCCTATTGGCTCGCGGTCATTCCCCGCCATGCTTTTTCTCCGCAACTTTCAGGCGCAAGGGCCCGATTCTCTTTTCTTCCACTGGCCTGTGAAAGAAGAAATCTCTCAAAGTAAACAGCAAGACCTTCCAGACAGGAACGTCTTTAGTATTTTCTCCCGCACCCTGCGGGTGAGGGCATCAAGCCGCACGTTCCCAGCCACCCCCGTCACGAATACTTCTTCGTCCGTCGTGTCGGTGCTGTATTTGCCGGATCGTCCGGCCAGACATGTTTGGGATACCGCCCCTTCATCTCTTTTTGCACGTCACGGTAGCTCCCCGCCCAGAATGCCCCCAGGTCGCGGGTAATCTGTAACGGGCGATGGGCTGGCGACAACAGCTCCAGCACCAGAGAGACGCGCCCTTGCGCCACAGAAGGCGTGGTGGCCTCTCCAAACATTTCCTGCATACGTACCGCCAGCGCCGGAGGATTATCCTCGTGATAACGAATGGCAATCCGGCTTCCGGTCGGCACAGTGTAATGCCCTGGCAGTTCACTATCCAGACGTTGACGTAATGACCAGTCCAGTAAATTCTGTAACGCGACCTTAACATCAAGCGCTTTTAGCGCACGCAGCGAGTGTACACCGTGCATTTGCGGCAGCAGCCAGCGTTCCAGCGAGCCCAACAATGTCTCATCATCGACCGCGGGCCAGTCATACTCCGGTAGCCAGCGTGCGGCACAGTGAAGACGAATACGGTACTGTTCCGCCTCTGGCGTCCAGTTCAACACCCCTAACCCTTTGTCCCGGATGCCGTTCAGCATGGCCAGATGCAGCACCTCTTCCGACGGTTTTGCCAGCGGCGTGGTGCCGAGGATCAGTTTACCTGTCTGGCTGCGACGAAACGCCTTCAGCGTGCCCTGAGCCTCATCCCATTCCACGGTATCGGATTGCTGGACCAACTGCGGACAGGCACGCGTCAGGGCATCAATATCCACTGCGATAGCCTGTAAAATACGCGCGTCCGGGGAGTGGCTACCCTGTAACAGTAACGGCGCAATCAGCCATTCGTGACGCGTCATGGCGTCATCGCTGTCCAGCATCGCACCCATGCCATTGGCCAGTTGATATCGCCCGTCCAGACCGCGACGACGTGCGATCCTGTCGGGAAACGCCTGCGCTAACAGAGGCGCGATAGCCGCGCTGTCTGGCGACCCGGCTTTGCCGTTAAGTCGCCGGCAAAGCTGCTGCGCCCGCTGCTGCCAGTTCCCCTGATTGCGGGAAAAGGCCTGCGCCAGATCGCTGCTGCCACCGCGTGGTGGTTCCTCAAGAATAGCCGCCAGTTTCGCCGCCGTAGCAATTTCATCTTCCCCCTGCGCGGCCACCAGCATCGCCGCCAGGCGAGGGTCATTGCCCAGCGCGGCCATTTTTTGCCCGCGGGATGACAATCGCTCACCATCAAGCGCCCCCAGGCGGTTCAGTAAGGCCCGGGCAGCAGCAAGGTTCGCGGCGGGTGGAGGATTAAGCCAGGTCAGCTGTGCCGGATCCGGGCATCCCCACTGCAGAAGATCCATCACCAGCCCCGCCAGATCGCTGTGTAAAATTTCCGGCGTGCTTTGCTGTGCAGCGCGTTCAGCCTGCTCCGCGCTGGTCAAATGCAGGCAGATACCGGGCTCAAGACGTCCCGCACGGCCTGCTCGCTGAACCATCGACGCCTGGCTTATGCGCTGCGTCAGCAGTTTAGTCAGCCCGGTGCGCGCGTCAAAGCTCGCCACCCTCTCCTGCGCACTGTCCACCACCAGGCGAATGCCTTCTATGGTTAAACTGGTTTCGGCAATATTGGTTGCCAGCACCACTTTACGCTGCCCCGCGGGCGCGGGCAGGATTGCTTTACGCTGATCCGCCAGCGACAGCGCGCCGTAGAGCGGGCAAAGCAGCACGTCACTTCCCACCCGGGAAGCCAGTTGGTCCTGCACGCGCTGGATCTCGCCCACGCCGGGCAAAAAAAGCAATAGCGATCCCGATTCCTGGCGGAGCAATTCGGCGGTTGCGATGGCTACCGCGTCGTCAAAACGCTGATGGGCAGGCAACGGTTGATAGCGACGCTCAACGGGAAATGCTCTGCCTTCGGAGGCGATAACCGGCGCGTCGGGCAACGTCTGCTGCAGTCGCTCGTTATCCAGCGTAGCGGACATGATAAGCAACCGGAGGTCGTCGCGTAGCCCTTGCTGAACATCAAGTAACAGCGCCAGTGCCAGATCTGCCTGCAGGCTACGCTCGTGGAATTCATCCAGAATCACCAGCCCGACGCCGTTTAACTCCGGATCGTTTTGCAGCATGCGGGTCAGGATCCCTTCGGTCACCACCTCAAGGCGCGTGGACGGGCCAACACAGGTTTCGGCGCGCATACGGTAACCCACCGTCTCGCCCGGCTTTTCACCAAGCAGTTCCGCCAGGCGCTGCGCCACGTTCCGTGCGGCCAGCCTGCGCGGCTCCAGCAGGATAATTTTCCCGCGGACAGTGCCCTCTTTGAGGATCTGCAGCGGCAGCCAGGTGGATTTACCTGCGCCCGTCGGGGCGTTAAGTAAAACCTGCGGGGCATGGTGTAAGGCAGCAAGAAGCTCAGGAAGGACGACGGCGACCGGCAATGAGGACACTAACAGCTCCAGAGGGTTAACATTAGTCGGCGTACATTGTAGCATCGGCGCATACCATTACCGAGTCCCCTGTATGTCTGAGTCGAAACGGCTGTTTTTTGCCATAGAATTGCCCTCCACGCTGCAGCGAAAAATCGTTCGCTGGCGAGCCAGCCATTTTCCCCAGGACGCAGGCCGTCCGATCGCGGCGGCAAACCTGCACCTGACGCTGGCCTTTCTGGGCGATGTCAGCGCCGAAAAACAGCGCGCGCTGGCAGCAATGGCTGGCCGCATTTCTCAGCCGGCGTTTACGCTGCACCTCGACGACGCGGGCCAGTGGCTGCGCTCACGCGTGGTCTGGCTGGGCACGCGCCAGCCGCCCCGCGGGCTTTTACAGCTTGCCAGCATGTTGCGCGCCCAGGCGGCTCGCAGCGGATGTTACCAGAGTCCGCAGCCGTTTCATCCGCATATCACCCTGCTACGCGATGCCGGTCAGGCCGTTGCCATTCCGCCACCCGGCTTTCACTGGGACGTTGAGGTCAATACTTTCGCGCTTTACGAATCGGTCTTTACCCAAGGACGCACCCGTTACACGCCGCTACAGCGCTGGTCGCTGGGCGATACCCTAAGGAATTCTGATGAAGTTTAGTCCTGCCCTGCAGCACGCCACGCTGGTTCAACGCTACAAACGCTTTCTCGCTGATGTGATCACCCCCGAAGGTGAACAGCTCACGCTGCACTGCCCGAACACCGGTGCCATGACCGGCTGTGCGACGCCGGGTGACACGGTCTGGTATTCCACTTCAGAAAATACTAAACGCAAATATGCCCATACCTGGGAAATGACCGAGACGCAAAACGGGGCATTTATTTGCGTGAATACCCTGCGCGCCAATCAATTAGTTAAGGAAGCATTGACCCTTGGCACCCTGCCCGAACTGGTGGGATATGGCACGCATAAAAGTGAAGTTAAATATGGCGATGAAAGCAGCAGAATTGACTTCATGTTACAGGCGGAAGACCGGCCCGAGTGCTATATTGAAGTAAAATCAGTGACGTTAGCGGAACAGGAAAACGGCTACTTCCCGGATGCGGTCACGCTACGGGGGCAGAAGCATCTGCGGGAGCTGATGAGTGTTGCGGCGGCGGGCAAACGCGCCGTATTGCTGTTTGCGGTTTTACATTCAGCCATTGAACGATTTTCTCCAGCCCGCCATATTGATCTCAAATACGCGCAATTGTTGAATGAGGCACAAAAGCAGGGGGTGGAGGTTTTGGCTTATAAAGCGGAACTTTCTGCCGATAATATGACTCTGAGATCCTCTCTTCCCATTGTCTTATAAGGGATTAGACGATTGACTATTAAGTGTTCTGGCCGCGTGCGCAAATACGCTTTTCCTCACAGGCTTGTCAAGTGTTACGTTTAGATAATTGCCATACGGAAAAGCATCTGCTATTTATAGCGACCTGATTTTTCCCCCAACACGGGGATCGATAGTGCGTGTTAAGGAGAAGCAACATGCAAGAAGGGCAAAACCGTAAAACATCGTCCCTGAGTATTCTCGCCATCGCTGGGGTGGAGCCGTATCAAGAGAAGCCGGGCGAAGAGTATATGAACGAAGCCCAGCTGTCGCACTTCAAGCGTATTCTTGAAGCATGGCGTAATCAACTCAGGGATGAAGTCGATCGCACCGTTACTCATATGCAGGATGAAGCTGCTAACTTCCCGGACCCGGTAGACCGTGCCGCTCAGGAAGAAGAGTTCAGCCTCGAACTGCGTAACCGTGACCGCGAACGCAAACTGATCAAAAAGATCGAAAAAACGCTGAAAAAAGTCGAAGACGAAGATTTTGGCTACTGCGAATCCTGCGGTGTTGAAATCGGAATTCGTCGCCTGGAAGCGCGTCCAACCGCCGATCTGTGCATCGACTGTAAAACGCTGGCAGAAATCCGCGAAAAACAGATGGCCGGTTAATACCAGCGCTGTTTACACACTCCAAAGGCGGGAGTTTCTCCCGCCTTGTTACTGTTGATATGTCTGAATCACACTATATTGGGCGCTTCGCGCCATCCCCTTCTGGTGAATTACACTTCGGCTCATTAATTGCCGCCCTCGGCAGCTACCTGCAGGCTCGCGCCCGTCACGGTAAATGGCTGGTCCGCATTGAAGATATTGATCCTCCGCGTGAAGTTCCCGGTGCAGCAGATACCATTCTGCGTCAGCTGGAACATTACGGTCTTCACTGGGACGGCGACGTCCTCTGGCAGTCAAGGCGACATGATGCCTACCGGGAACGCCTGGCGTGGCTCCACGCACAAGGGCTCTCCTACTACTGCACCTGCACCCGCGCGCGTATTCAGAGCGTGGGTGGCGTCTATGACGGCCACTGCCGCACGCGCAATAACGGCCCAGAACTGGCCGCCGTGCGCATAAAGCAGCATGCCCCGGTGACGCACTTTACTGATTTACTCTCCGGCGAGATCCATGCGGATGAACGTCTTGCACGCGAAGATTTTATTATCCACCGCCGTGACGGCTTGTTCGCCTATAACCTGGCGGTAGTGGTTGATGACCATTTCCAGGGCGTGACGGAAATTGTGCGCGGGGCTGACCTGGTGGAACCTACCGTGCGACAAATATCGCTCTATCACCAGTTTGGCTGGAACGCGCCGGATTACATTCATCTGCCGCTGGCGGTCAATGAACAGGGCTTTAAACTGTCAAAACAAAATCATGCGCCCGCCCTGCCAGACGGCGATCCGCGCCCTGTTTTGATCGACGCGCTGCGATTTCTCAACCAGAATGTAACCAACGAATGGCAGGATTTGCGAATTGACGAACTGCTGAAAATGGCGATCGCCAACTGGACGCTGACGACCGTGCCAAAAATCCAGCATTCTCAAATGCGTTGCGCTGAGCTATGATTAGCCGCTTTTTTCATAACAAAACACACTACGAGGTGTACTATTTTTACCCGAGTCGCTAATTTTTGCCGTAAAGTGCTAAGCCGCGAAGAGAGCATGGCGAACGACGCTATTGCGCAAAACCGCATGTCGGTTATTCCACGTGAGCAGCACAATATTTCCCGCAAAGATATCAGTGAAAATGCCCTCAAGGTGCTCTATCGTCTGAATAAAGCAGGCTACGAGGCCTATCTCGTTGGCGGTGGGGTGCGTGATTTACTGCTGGGAAAAAAACCAAAAGATTTCGACGTGACGACCAGCGCCACGCCAGAGCAGGTGCGCAAATTATTCCGTAACTGTCGCCTTGTTGGCCGTCGTTTTCGTCTTGCTCACGTCATGTTTGGGCCGGAAATTATTGAAGTGGCGACCTTCCGCGGTCACCACGAAGCGGGCGAATCCGATCGCACCACCTCCCAGCGCGGCCAGAACGGCATGCTGCTGCGTGATAATATCTTCGGTTCTATCGAAGAAGATGCCCAGCGTCGCGATTTCACGATCAACAGCCTTTACTACAGCGTGGCAGATTTCACCGTCCGTGATTACGTCGGCGGCATGCAGGACCTGAAAGACGGTCTGATTCGCCTGATCGGCACGCCAGAAACGCGTTATCGTGAAGACCCGGTGCGTATGCTGCGCGCCGTACGTTTCGCCGCCAAACTGTCAATGCGCATCAGCCCGGAAACCGCAGAGCCGATACCGCGTCTGGCGACGCTGATTAACGACGTGCCGCCAGCCCGTCTGTTTGAAGAGGCGCTGAAGCTGCTGCAGGCCGGTTACGGCTACGAAACCTACAAGCTGCTACGCGAATACAGCCTTTTCCAGCCCCTGTTCCCGACCATTACGCGCTGCTTTACCGAAAACGGTGACAGCCCAATGGAACGCATGATTGCGCAGGTGCTGAAGAATACCGATACCCGCATTCACAACGATATGCGTGTGAACCCGGCGTTCCTGTTTGCCGCGATGTTCTGGTATCCGCTGCTGGAAGCAGCGCAGAGAATTGCGCAGGAAAGCGGTCTGGCCTACTACGATGCGTTTGCGCTGGCCGCAAATGACGTGCTGGATGAAGCCTGCCGCACACTCGCCATTCCAAAACGTATTACGACGCTGGTGCGTGATATCTGGCAGCTTCAACTGCGCATGTCTCGTCGTCAGGGTAAACGCGCCTGGAAGCTGATGGAGCATCCTAAATTCCGCGCTGCGTTCGATTTACTGTCTCTGCGTGCTGAAATTGAACGGAACCAGGAACTGCAGCGTCTGGCGCAGTGGTGGGGCGAATTCCAGGTTTCAGCACCGCCAGAGCAGAAAGATATGCTCGTCGACCTCGATGACGAACCGACGCCGCGTCGTCGCCACCGTCGTCCGCGCAAACGTGCGCCGCGCCGTGAAGGTACGGCATGACCCTGGCGTACATTGCCATCGGCAGCAATCTGGCCTCTCCGCTGGAGCAGGTTAATGCTGCCGTTCAGGCGCTGGGTGAAATCCCACAAAGCCGTATTGTGGCGGTCTCTTCTTTCTACCGGACACCGCCGCTGGGGCCACAGGATCAGCCTGATTACCTGAATGCCGCCGTGGTGCTGGACACAGCGCTGGATGCCGACACGCTGCTGGATAATACTCAGCGAATCGAACTGCAGCAGGGCCGCGTACGCAAAGCCGAACGCTGGGGGCCGCGCACCCTCGATCTCGACATTATGCTGTTTGGCCACGAGGTGATTAACACCCCCCGTCTCACCGTTCCGCACTACGACATGAAAAATCGCGGCTTTATGCTCTGGCCGCTGTTCGACGTTGCCCCTGACCTCACCTTCCCTGACGGCCTCGCGCTGAAGGCAGTGCTGGAAAGCCTCGACGCAGAAAAACCGGCCCGCTGGTGATCCGCGTTTTTACCGGTTAACCCTCACTGAATTGTGGTTAATCGGTTGCCTAAAATCATTGTTCCCTCAAATGTTACTGTTAGAATGCGCAAAGATTCGCTTTTGGGCTATCAGGAAACAGTATGAAACCAACCACCATCTCCTTACTGCAGAAATGCAAACAGGAAAAGAGACGCTTCGCCACCATTACTGCGTATGACTACAGCTTCGCTAAGCTTTTTGCCGAAGAGGGTATCACTGTCATGCTGGTCGGAGATTCGTTAGGGATGACGGTACAAGGCCATGATTCCACCCTGCCGGTGACGGTCGAAGATATTGCCTACCATACCCGTGCCGTGCGCCGCGGAGCACCTGCCTGTCTGCTGCTTTCCGATCTGCCTTTTATGGCCTACGCGACGCCAGAGCAAGCGTTCGATAATGCGGCAACCGTCATGCGTGCCGGGGCCAATATGGTCAAAATCGAAGGCGGAGCCTGGCTTGCAGAGACCGTGAAAATGCTCACCGAACGTGCCGTGCCGGTCTGCGGCCACCTGGGTCTGACGCCGCAATCCGTCAATATTTTTGGCGGCTATAAGGTGCAGGGCCGCGGTGATGCAGCACAGACACTGTTTGAGGATGCCCTGGCGCTGGAAGCCGCTGGCGCACAGCTGCTGGTGCTGGAGTGTGTGCCGGTTGAACTGGCAAAACGCATCACCGAGGCGCTGTCGATTCCGGTGATTGGCATTGGCGCAGGCAACGTTACCGACGGTCAGATTTTAGTGATGCACGACGCTTTTGGTATTACCGGCGGTCATATCCCTAAATTCGCCAAAAATTTCCTGGCAGAAGCAGGCGACATGCGTGCTGCTGTGCGGCAGTATATTGCCGACGTTGAATCCGGTGTTTACCCGGGTGAAGAACACAGTTTCCATTAAGGAGTCTTGTTGTGCTAATCATTGAAACCCTGCCGCTGCTTCGCCAGCATATCCGTCGTGCACGTCAGGAAGGTAAACGTATCGCACTGGTTCCCACGATGGGTAACCTGCATGACGGCCATATGAAGCTTGTTGATGAAGCCAGAGCGCGTGCAGATATCGTGGTGGTCAGTATCTTCGTGAACCCCATGCAGTTTGACCGTGCCGACGACCTGGCGCGCTATCCGCGCACCCTGCAGGAAGATTGCGAAAAACTCAAAAAACGCCACGCCGACATTGTCTTCTCTCCGGCACCTGCAGACGTCTACCCGCAGGGGACCGAGGACGCGACCTACGTGGACGTGCCGGGCATTTCAACCATGCTGGAAGGTGCCAGCCGTCCGGGCCATTTCCGCGGCGTTTCAACCATCGTCAGCAAGCTGTTTAACCTGGTGCAGCCCGACGTTGCCTGCTTCGGTGAGAAGGACTTCCAGCAGCTGGCGTTGATCCGTAAGATGGTCGCCGACATGGGTTATGATATTGAGATCGTGGGCGTGCCGATTGTGCGTGCCAAAGACGGTCTGGCGCTCAGTTCCCGTAACGGGTACCTTACCGCGGATGAGCGTAAAATCGCGCCGGGATTGAGCAAGGTCATGAATACCATGGCGGAACAGCTTGTGGCTAAAGAGCTGAGTGCAGAAGAGATCGTTGCCCTCGCCGAACAGGCGCTGAACGACAAAGGCTTCCGCGCTGACGATATCCAAATCCGTGATGCCGATACGCTGCTTGAGCTGACCGATACCAGCAAGCGCGCGGTGCTTCTGGTGGCTGCATGGCTCGGTCAGGCACGCCTTATCGACAATAAAGTGGTTGAGCTGGCATAACTCTCTACCTCCCCTCGTTCGCGGGGGTTAACGCATGATGATTAAAGGTAAACGTAATGATTCGCAAAATGCTGCAAGGTAAGCTTCACCGTGTGAAAGTCACTCAGGCCGACCTGCACTATGAAGGCTCCTGCGCCATTGATCAGGATTTTCTTGATGCAGCGGGCATCCTTGAAAACGAAGCCATTGATATCTGGAACGTGAATAACGGTAAGCGCTTCTCTACCTATGCGATCGCGGCGGAACGCGGCTCCAGAATTATCTCTGTGAATGGCGCTGCCGCTCACTGTGCCGACGTCGGTGATATCGTCATCATCGCCAGCTTCGTGATGATGTCTGACGAAGAAGCCCGTCGCTGGCAGCCAAAAGTGGCGTACTTCGAAGGCGACAACGAAATGAAACGCACCGCGAAAGCCATTCCGGTCCAGGTTGCCTGATATCCTGAAGGCTGTGAACCGTTCACAGCCTTCTCTCACCTCATCCCTGCGGCTGATTACTGATAAGCCGCGACATCGTCTCCAGCGAATCCGTCCTTAGAATATACAGTCGCTTAAGCAGGAACGGATTGTCCCCGGGCTTCACTTTGCCTTTTACCGTTGTCACCGCCAGGTGGAACCCTGCGTCATTCGCTGCTTTTACCGCTTTGTCATCATAGGCGCCAAACGGATAAGAGAGATAGAGCACGTGCGGGTTAAATTGCGCCAGCGCCCGGCGTGAACGCGCGAAATCGAACAAAATCACGTGATGGCTACGGCTCAGTAAGATCGGGTGTTTATTGCCGTCCACCCGATGCAAGAAGTGGGTATGAGACTGGATATCAAACACATCCTGGATCTGCTCAAGCTCAGAGACACTCATAAACTGCAGGTATTTCGGCGCCCACTTCTGCGGATGACGTTTTATACGCGACGAGATGATAAACGCCGTCGCCTTGAATCCATACGCTTTGAGGACGGGATACGCATAGCGGCTCACCGACTTCAGCCCGTCATCAAAGGTGATCACCACAGACTTCGCCGGCAGGTTCATTTTGTTACGCACATACCCTTCAAGCTGAGCCATCGTCAGCGTGGTATAGCCCTGATCGCGAAGCCAGGTCATCTGGTTGCTGAACGCACGCACGCTGGTGGTCGTGGAGGTATGTCGGAAACGGGTGTTCTCTTCATCACGCAGGATATGGTGATAGGTCAGGACCGGGATGCCGTTATCTTCCTGCGCATCCAGGCTGCTGATCCACGCCAGACGATTGCCGATGCGGATCTGATACCAGGTCTGGTTCAGACGGTCTTTAAGTTTATTCAGAATGGGGTAGCGAAGGTTAGCGCTCATCGTGCCGAAAGGGGCGCTTCCGCTGCTGGGGGCGTTAAAGACAGGCGTGTCTTTCCAGGTTATCAGGTTCTGGTTACTCAGCGGTTTATTTAAATCGCCAAGGCTGTCTTCCACGCGCTGTTTGCCCTGCACGTCTTCCAGGTGCTCTTTATCAATAAAGCCCGTGCCGAAGCCAAAACGAAACTCGTAGTAATCAGCGGATGTGGGGACGACGGCCAGGATTTGCCCGGCACGAATATTGCCGACATTGACCACATTGTTACCTACTTGCGCCCAGATAGCCGCATCTTCGGTGGTTTGCATATATCGGGCGGGAAGCCCTTGCTGAGCGATCAGGCTGGCAGATGCGCCGCCGGAAACCAGCAGCAACAGAAGGAACACAACGCGCATGAACATGGAATATTAATCGACACGAAAAATCAGCCACCATTGTAACAAAAGCAGCATCAATACCAATGTTTAATTCTTATACAAATCATGGAGCAAGACAAAGGGAGGATTTTTTTGCTGCTGATGCCACAGGCTGCTGACGCCGGCCACTTTTTTGTCGACGATCGCATGACGGAATTCAGCGCTGCTTAAGGTTTCCCGGAAGGGATACATGGATTCCAGCAGCAAAAAGTTAATGCCTGATATCACTTCACAGTTGTCGTGCTTGTGGCTCAACAATGCCGCAGAGCGATAAGGTGCCGCGCCGGATTTATCGGTCAGGAAGATGACGCCGTCACCGGTGTCGGTTTCATGCAGGGCATCGCACATCATGCGGCTGAGCATGTTGGTGCTCAATCCACGCCAGTAGTTAACCGCACGGCATTGCGCCAGCGGACCAAATCTGGCCTCCAGTTTATCCAGCATATCCTGCGCCTGTTCATCATGGCAGGCGATCACCCATCCCAGCATCACTCTCTCCTTAGCAGGCAAGTAGTTTAGCGGAGTGAAGGTTAGCGTACGGTGATAACAATCAAAGAAAAGCGCCCGGCAAACAGAATGTCGCCGGGCGGAAGATTAGCTGCGCAGACCGCGTCCACGCTGAATCAGAGACCAGCACAGCAGGTAGAAGGCGATAATAAACACCACCAGCACCGCAACCGTGGTAATCAGTGGCACATCCGTAATGCCGAGGAAACCAAAGCGGAAGCCGCTGATCATATAAACAATCGGGTTCAGGTGTGACAGCGCCTGCCAGAACGGCGGCAGCAGCGTCAGGGAGTAGAACACCCCGCCAAGATAGGTCAGTGGCGTCAGCACAAAGGTCGGGATCAGGCTGATATCATCAAACGTTTTAGCAAACACCGCGTTCAGCAGACCGGCCAGCGAGAACAAGATGGCCGTCAACAGTAACGTGAGCGCCACGAACAGCCATGAATGCACCTGGAACGGCACAAAGAACAGGGAGATCGCGGTCACCAGAATCCCCACACAGAGACCGCGCGCCACGCCGCCGCCCACATAACCCGCAATGATCACATGCGTTGGTACCGGCGCGACCAGCAGCTCTTCAATGTTACGCTGGAACTTGGCGCTAAAGAATGATGATGCCACGTTAGCATAGGCGTTGGTGATCACCGCCATCATGATCAGGCCCGGCACAATAAACTGCATATAGGTAAAGCCGTGCATTTCACCAATGCGGGAACCGATGAGGTTACCGAAGATGATGAAGTAGAGCGTCATGGTGATCACCGGCGGTACCAGGGTTTGCACCCAGATACGCATAAAGCGGTTAATCTCTTTCGCCCAGATGCTTTTCAGCGCGACCCAGTAAAGATGCGTCATGCCTTGTCTCCTTGTTTATCCTGCACCAGAGAGACAAACAGCTCTTCCAGTCGGTTCGCTTTGTTACGCATACTTAATACCTGAACACCCTGCGCGCTCAGCTGTGAGAACACGCTGTTAATGCCCTGCTCGCGCAGCACTTCCACTTCCAGCGTTGAGGTATCCACCAGACGATAGTTATAGCCTTCCAGCGTCGGCAGCGGGCTTTTCGCCGCCAGGTCGAGAATGAAGGTTTCGGATTTCAGCTTGGCGAGCAGGCTCTTCATCGAGGTGTTTTCCACCAGCTCACCGTTCTGAATGATGCCGATATTGCGACACAGCATCTCCGCCTCTTCGAGGTAGTGCGTGGTCAAAATAATGGTCGTGCCTTTGTCGTTGAGGTCCTTCAGGAAGCCCCACATTGAACGACGCAGTTCGATATCCACGCCCGCGGTGGGCTCATCAAGGATCAGCAGCTTTGGCTCATGCATCAGCGCACGGGCAATCATCAGACGGCGCTTCATCCCGCCAGACAACATGCGCGCACGTTCATTGCGTTTTTCCCACAGATCGAGCTGTTTGAGGTACTTTTCGCTGCGCTCAACCGCTTCTTTGCGCTCAACACCATAGTAACCCGCCTGATTAACCACGATTTGCTGCACTGTCTCGAACGGGTTGAAGTTGAACTCCTGCGGTACCAGTCCGAGCTGGCGCTTGGCATTCACCACATCTTTTTGCAGGTCGTAACCAAACACGCTCACCCGGCCGGACGTTTTGTTGACCAGCGAACTGATAATGCCAATGGTGGTGGATTTCCCCGCCCCATTCGGCCCCAGAAGCGCGTAGAAATCCCCCGCTTCCACTTTGAGATCTATCCCACGCAGCGCCTGAACGCCGCCTGGATAGGTTTTTTTGAGCTGCTCAAGCTCCAGTGCAATCGCCATGAATTAAACTTACCTTAGGTTCTGACACACGTTGTGTGGTTTCATTAAAAGTCGAGTTACCCTATATTAGCGCAACGCAATCACTCGGTTACAGGTCGCTAACCTCCATGAACGACATAGATACACTCATCAGCAACAATGCACTATGGTCAAAAATGCTGGTGGAGGAAGACCCCGGATTTTTTGGAAAGCTCGCGCAGGCGCAAAACCCACGCTTTCTCTGGATTGGATGTTCCGACAGCCGCGTTCCGGCAGAGCGCCTGACAGGTCTCGAGCCTGGCGAACTGTTTGTGCACCGTAATGTTGCCAACCTGGTGATCCATACCGACCTCAACTGCCTTTCGGTTGTTCAGTACGCCGTTGACGTTCTGGAGGTCGAGCACATCATTATTTGTGGCCACTATGGCTGCGGCGGTGTGCAGGCCGCGATTGAAAATACCGAACTCGGGTTAATCGATAACTGGCTGCTGCATATCCGCGATATCTGGTTCAAACATAGCTCACTGTTGGGTGAAATGCCGCAGGAGCGTCGTCTCGATACCCTTTGCGAGCTGAACGTGATGGAGCAGGTTTATAACCTTGGCCATTCCACCATCATGCAATCGGCGTGGAAACGCGGGCAAAAAGTCTCGATCCACGGCTGGGCGTACGGTATTCACGATGGTCTGCTTCGTAACCTGGAAGTGACTGCCACCAACCGTGAAACGCTTGAGCAGCGTTATCGTTCCGGGATCGCCAACCTGAAGCTCAAGCACGTCAACCATAAATAGCTGCCTGTAAGCGGTTCAGATAAAAACAAAACGGCAACCCGGGTTGCCGTTTTTACTGTGTGTCCCCTCGTCAGAGGGCAACAGACCGCACGTCACAAACCTTACTCGTCGAGCAGGATCACTTTACCCACATACGGCAGATGACGGTAACGCTGCGCGTAGTCAATGCCATAGCCCACGACGAACTCGTCAGGGATAGAGAAGCCGACAAACTCTACCGGCACCTGCACTTCACGGCGGCTGGGTTTATCCAGCAGGGTGCAGATCGCCAGGGATTTTGGCTCACGCAGGCTCAGGATCTCGCGCACTTTAGAGAGCGTGTTGCCGGAGTCGATGATGTCCTCAACGATCAACACATCTTTGCCACGAATATCTTCATCCAGATCTTTCAGGATTTTCACATCACGGGTTGTGGACATGCCGCTGCCGTAGC
Organism: Enterobacter sp. RCC_40; assembly: GCF_041360735.1. NCBI lineage: Bacteria > Pseudomonadati > Pseudomonadota > Gammaproteobacteria > Enterobacterales > Enterobacteriaceae > Enterobacter > Enterobacter sp. RCC_40. The sequence goes on along the minus strand of NZ_JBFUPR010000003.1, from coordinate 433,019 downwards.
TGGAGGCGGTCATAAAATCGACCTCATGGGACACCTGCACTTCACGGCACAGGTCTGCCATGAACATGAAAGAGCCACGTAAAAGACCGACCAGCACCATTTCGCTGCCGCTGTCCTTGTAATGTTCGGTGATTTGACGACCCAGTTCGGCGATACGCGCTTTGATCTCGGCTTCCGGGATCATCACTTCAACAGTATGTTTCATATTACTAACCATATGATTTTAATGAAAATCTCTCAATGCGGATGAATGTTACTCCGGCATCGATACGCAAGCCAGCCATTATATCAGTAAATGGATACACCTGGCGCATGAGTTATAAAAAGCAAATATTGTGATTCCGATCACACTTGTTAATACCTATAATTAGTTGCTAGCAAATAATTAACAAAACTGACGAGTACACTTTCTATGGCTGAAATAAAAACTCAACAGCCACGTCTACTGGTGACATTAACAGCGCTATTCGCCGCCTTCTGCGGCCTGTATCTGTTAATCGGTGGCGTCTGGCTGGCCGCAATTGGCGGCTCCTGGTACTACCCTATTGCGGGTCTGGTTATGCTTGGCGTAACCGTCCTGTTGTGGCGTAGAAAACAATCCGCGCTATGGCTTTATGCTGCTTTACTCCTCGCAACCATGATCTGGGGCGTCTGGGAAGTCGGTTTCGACTTCTGGGCACTGACGCCGCGCAGTGACATCCTGGTCTTCTTTGGTATCTGGCTGATCCTGCCGTTCGTGTGGCGTCGCCTGATTGTTCCTTCAAGCGGTGCCGTTGCGGCGCTGGTGGTTGCCCTGCTGATCAGCGGCGGCATTCTCACCTGGGCCGGTTTTAACGACCCGCAGGAGATTAACGGTACGCTGAATGCCGAATCCACCCCAGCTGCGGCTATCTCGCAGGTCGCGGATGGCGACTGGCCAGCTTATGGCCGTAATCAGGAAGGTCAGCGCTACTCCCCGCTCAAGCAGATCAACGCGGACAACGTTAAGAACCTGAAAGAAGCCTGGGTATTCCGTACCGGCGACCTGAAGATGCCAAACGATCCGGGTGAACTGACCAACGAAGTGACGCCGATTAAAGTCGGTAACATGCTTTATCTGTGTACCGCGCACCAGCGTCTGTTCGCGCTTGACGCGGCCACCGGTAAAGAGAAATGGCACTTCGATCCACAGCTGAACTCCAACCCGTCGTTCCAGCACATCACCTGCCGTGGCGTCTCTTACCACGAAGCGCGTGCTGATAATGCGAGTCCTGAAGTCATTGCCGACTGTCCTCGCCGCATCATGCTGCCGGTAAACGATGGCCGCCTGTTCGCGATCAATGCCGAAACCGGTAAGCTGTGTGAGACCTTTGCCAACAAAGGTATCCTGAATCTGCAGACCAACATGCCGGACACCACGCCGGGTCTGTATGAGCCAACCTCACCGCCGATCATCACCGATAAAACTATCGTGATTGCCGGCTCGGTAACCGATAACTTCTCCACCCGCGAAACCTCTGGCGTTATCCGTGGTTTTGACGTGAACACCGGTAAACTGCTGTGGGCCTTCGACCCGGGCGCGAAAGATCCAAATGCGATCCCATCGGACGAACACACCTTTACCTTTAACTCACCTAACTCCTGGGCACCGGCGGCGTATGACGCGAAGCTGGACCTGGTCTACCTGCCGATGGGCGTCACCACGCCAGATATCTGGGGAGGTAACCGTACGCCTGAGCAAGAGCGTTATGCCAGCTCTATCGTGGCGCTGAACGCGACCAACGGTAAACTGGCCTGGAGCTACCAGACTGTTCACCACGACCTGTGGGATATGGACATGCCGTCCCAGCCGACGCTGGCTGACATTACCGTTAACGGCAAAACCGTTCCGGTGATTTATGCACCCGCGAAAACGGGCAACATCTTTGTGCTGGATCGCAGCAACGGTAAGCTGGTTGTCCCGGCACCAGAGAAACCCGTTCCGCAGGGCGCTGCCAAAGGCGACTATGTCACCAAAACACAGCCGTTCTCTGACCTGAGCTTCCGTCCGAAGAAAGATCTCAGCGGTGCAGACATGTGGGGTGCCACAATGTTTGACCAGCTGGTGTGCCGCGTGATGTTCCATCAGCTGCGCTATGAAGGTATCTTCACGCCACCTTCTGAGCAGGGCACGCTGGTCTTCCCGGGTAACCTGGGCATGTTCGAATGGGGTGGGATCTCCGTTGACCCTAACCGTCAGGTGGCGATTGCCAACCCGATGGCCCTGCCGTTTGTTTCTAAGCTTATTCCACGCGGTCCAGGCAACCCAATGGAGCAGCCTAAAGATGCTAAAGGCAGCGGTACTGAAGCGGGTATTCAGCCGCAGTATGGCGTGCCATACGGCGTCACGCTGAACCCGTTCCTGTCGCCGTTTGGTCTGCCGTGTAAACAGCCTGCCTGGGGTTATATCTCCGGCCTGGATCTGAAAACTAACCAGATCGTCTGGAAAAAACGTATTGGTACGCCTCAGGACAGCATGCCGTTCCCGATGCCAGTTCCTGTCCCGTTCAATATGGGTATGCCAATGCTGGGTGGTCCAATTTCTACCGCCGGTAACGTGCTGTTCATCGCGGCAACCGCCGATAACTACCTGCGCGCGTACAACATGACCAACGGTGAAAAACTGTGGCAAGGCCGTCTGCCAGCAGGTGGACAGGCAACGCCGATGACCTATGAAGTGAATGGCAAGCAGTACGTTGTCATCTCTGCGGGTGGTCATGGTTCGTTTGGTACGAAGATGGGCGACTACATTGTGGCTTATGCTTTACCCGACGACGCTAAATAACTAACACCGCCAACGGTAAAAAAAACGGCAACTTCGGTTGCCGTTTTTATTGCTTATCCCCTCTGGACCGGGGTCTGGGCATCAGGCCACACGATATTAAACCGTGAACCCCAGCATCATGCCCGTATCTTCATGCTCCAGCAGATGGCAGTGCGCCATATAGGCAAACGCCTTCGGTGCCTCGTGGTCAAATTTCACCAGCACCTCACTGACGCCACCTTCAACCCTGACGGTGTCTTTCCATCCCGCGCGATGCGCCTGTGGCGCGTTACCGTTTTCAGAAAGGATGCGGAACTGGGTGCCGTGAATATGGAACGGATGCAGCATCATGTCGCCTTCGCCTGAAATCACCCAGCGTTCAAACTGCCCTTTTGTGGCAGCAAACATTGGCGTGTTCATGTCGAACGCTTTGCCGTTGATCATGTTGGCATTGTGGAAATCGAAATCATGGCCACCGTGCCCCATGCCGCCCATTTTACCGTGGTCCATATTCATATGGCCCATCATCTCTCCGTGGTGCATACCCGCCATCGCCTGATTGCCATATTTCGCCATCAGTGCCTGCATGCCCATCATATCGAGCATCGGGTTCATGGACAGTTGCAGCTTGCGTTGGGTCAGGCCCTCGAGAGAAGGTAGCGCCGGGAGCGTGGTCAGGGTATCCGGCAGCATGCCCGAGGCCGTGACCTGCAGCGGCTGGATCTGCAGCACCGGGTGCGGCTTATCAAAGGGTGCAACCGCCATTCCCATCTGACTGACCGGAAGCGTGACCAGGTCAAACGGTTTGCCGTCGCTGATATCCACCAGCACCTCAAAACGCTCCCCCATCAGCATCGGTAGCGTATCCACCTTCACCGGTTCAGGCAGCAGCCCCCCGTCGCTTGCGACCACGTACAGAGGGCGTTTATCGCTGGTGGCGAAATTCAGTGAGCGGGCGTTACAGCCGTTGAGCAGGCGTAAGCGCAGCCAGCCTTTCGGTGCCGCATGCTGCGGGTAAATGGCACCGTTGGTCAGCAGGGTGTCGCCAAACCAGCCTACCGCCGCGCTCATGACGTCCAGCTGGTAATCAATTTGCCCGTCAGCGGTGAATTTTTTGTCCTGCACAATGACCGGCACATCGTCGATGCCCCACTGTTTGGGCAGGCGCAGCAAACGGCTTTCGTCATCTTCGATCAGCACCAGCCCCGCCAGCCCCATCGCCACCTGATGGCCCGTTTTGCCATGCTGATGGGGGTGGAACCAGCAGGTCGCGGCGCGCTGGTCCGGGGTAAAGGTCACGCTTCGCTTACCGCCCGGTTTTATGATGCCCTGCGGCCCCCCGTCCACCTCGCCCGGCACTTCCAGTCCGTGCCAGTGCAACGTGGTCTCCTCTGCCAGCGTGTTATGGATATCCACCGTCACCGCTTTCCCTTTACGTAACTGAAGTGCCGGGCCGAGAAGATTGCCGTTATAACCCCACGTTGTCGCACTGTGTGCGCCAAAGGTCGTTTTACCGGACTGGACAACAAGCTGGATGCGGCTTCGGGCATCCGCGGTGAGTAAATCAGGGATCGGTAAGGCAGGTCTGTCGGCCGCAAAAGCCGCGCGGCTCCACAGCGGTAAAGCGCTGGCTACGCCAAGCGCAACGGAATATTTTAAAAAATCACGGCGTTGCATGTTCATTTCCTTATTTCCAGCAGGCGATCTTTTGAGCATAAACCCTCCCCTTACCGGAAGGTCAAGTAAAGCGGCAATAATAAAGATCGTCGGCCTGGCATCAAGTATGCTAACGTTAATTTTCCGTGATGCAGTGGTAGAAGCAATGAAGACGTTTTTCAGAACAATTTTGTTCGGTAGCCTGATGGCGATGTGTGCGAACAGTTACGCGCTGAGTGAAAATGAAGCGGAAGATATGGCCGATCTGACGGCAGTTTTTGTCTTTCTGAAAAACGATTGTGGTTACCAGAATTTGCCCAACGGGCAGATTCGTCGCGCACTGGTCTTTTTTGCCCAGCAAAACCAATGGGATCTCAGCAACTACGATAGCTTCGACATGAAGGCGCTCGGCGAAGACAGCTACCGCGATTTAAGCGGTATTGGTATCCCTACCGCCAAAAAATGCAAAGCGCTGGCTCGCGATTCACTCAGCCTGCTCGCCTACGTGAAATAACTTTCCCGACGCCCCCTTGTTGAGCCTATAGCCGTGCAACCACGGTTATAGTTAGCTATCATGTTTCGCTCATTTTTTGTGAGCGTAACGGATGTTAACAAAGGAGGAGTCCGCGTATGGCCGACCACACGTTGTGGCATGAAACACTGCATGACCAGTTTGGTCAGTACTTTGCCGTTGATAACGTGCTCTATCATGAGAAAACCGATCACCAGGATCTGATCATCTTCGAGAATGCCGCCTTTGGCCGCGTGATGGCGCTGGATGGTGTCGTGCAAACGACCGAGCGTGACGAGTTTATCTATCATGAGATGATGACCCACGTCCCACTGCTGGCACACGGGCATGCGAAGCATGTTCTGATTATCGGTGGTGGTGATGGCGCAATGCTGCGTGAAGTCTCCCGCCATCAATCCATCGAAACCATTACGATGGTGGAGATTGATGCCGGCGTGGTCTCTTTCTGTCGTCAGTACCTGCCGAACCATAACGCCGGTAGCTATGACGATCCGCGCTTCAGTCTGGTCATTGATGATGGGGTTAACTTCGTTAATCAGACGACCCAGACCTTCGACGTTATTATCTCCGACTGTACCGACCCGATCGGTCCCGGCGCATCGCTGTTTACCTCCGATTTCTACGAAGGCTGCAAGCGCTGCCTGAAGCCGGGCGGGATTTTCGTGGCACAAAACGGCGTCTGCTTCCTGCAGCAGGATGAAGCCCTCGACAGCCACCGCAAACTGAGCACCTATTTTGGCGATGTCAGCTTCTATCAGGCCGCTATTCCGACGTACTACGGCGGGATCATGACCTTTGCCTGGGCGACAGATAACGACGTACTGCGCCATCTTTCCACCGAAATTATTCAGGCCCGCTTCCACCAGGCCGGTCTTACGTGCCGTTACTACAATCCGGCAGTTCATACCGCAGCGTTTGCCTTACCGCAGTACCTGCAAGACGCATTATCCACTAAGGGGGTGAGCTAATTGAAAAAGCTTAAACTGCATGGCTTTAACAACCTGACCAAAAGCCTGAGTTTTTGTATTTACGATATCTGCTATGCCAAAACAGCGGAAGAACGCGATGGTTACATCGCCTATATCGATGAACTCTACAATGCCAACCGTCTGACCGAGATCCTGTCAGAAACCTGTTCGATTATCGGCGCGAATATCCTGAATATCGCCCGTCAGGATTATGAACCTCAGGGTGCCAGCGTCACGATTCTGGTCAGCGAAGAGCCGGTCGACCCTCAACTTATCGATAAAACAGAACATCCTGGCCCGCTGCCGGAAGTGGTCGTCGCCCATCTCGATAAAAGCCACATTTGCGTGCACACCTACCCGGAAAGCCATCCTGAAGGCGGTCTGTGTACCTTCCGTGCCGATATCGAAGTGTCGACCTGCGGCGTGATCTCCCCGCTGAACGCGCTGAACTATTTAATCCACCAGCTGGAATCCGATATCGTGACGATTGATTATCGCGTGCGAGGCTTTACCCGTGACATTAACGGCATGAAGCACTTTATCGATCACGAGATCAATTCCATTCAGAACTTTATGTCCGACGACATGAAGTCGCTGTATGACATGATGGATGTGAACGTGTATCAGGAAAATATCTTCCATACCAAGATGTTACTTAAGGAGTTCGACCTTAAGCACTACATGTTCCATACCCGACCAGAAGATTTAAGCGAAGAAGAGCGCAAGGCCATTACTGACCTGCTCTGGAAAGAGATGCGCGAAATCTACTACGGCCGCAATATTCCGACCGTGTAAGCCGCGCTGGGAGCAAGGACGCTCCGGTGTGCTATTTCTGTTTCATGAACGCCCGGTACGCCGTCACGACTTGTAAAAAGTCTTCTACGCCGCACAGCGACAGACTCTCTTCATCGTAGTAGCTCATCCCCTCTTCCATCTCATCACCGGAGAATTCAAGCTGGTTGGCACGCACCATCACCTCTTCGCCATCCATCCACAGCGTGTATTCGTGCCCGGCACGTTGCCAGGAGCGTTCACTGCCTTTCACCGTATTTGCCGCCTGTTCAACTTCGTCCAGAAGGGCGAGATTCTCTTTCACCTCTTCGTTGAACCAGTGTCCAACGGCTTCGTGGCCCATCGACATACGCACTTTCACCACTCCGGTGATGTCGCGCAGAAATTCGTAATCCATAGTATTTTCCTCTGCAAAGCCATTACGCTAATTATCGCAGCAGAGAAGAAGAAAAAAAGCGTGGGAGGCAGGAGGAATGAAAATAAAAAGGTGAGAGCAAGACCTTGCGGTCTGATGCCCTCACCCTGTCCCTCTCCACAGGAGAGGGTGCAAACACAAAACCGCCTCCGCGGAGACGGTTTAGCTGTTTATACCGCTGTCTGGAAGATAACCCCGTCAGCCTTCTCGGTGTACTGAGAGAGCTGGTCGAAGTTCAGATAGCGATAGGTATCTACCGCCGTCTTATCCACCTGAGCCACAAAGGTCTGGTACTCTTCCGGCGTTGGCAGTTTACCAATCAGTGCCGCAACCGCCGCCAGCTCCGCAGAGGCCAGGTAGACGTTAGCACCGGTACCTAAACGGTTCGGGAAGTTACGGGTAGAGGTGGAAACCACCGTCGCACCGTCAGCCACGCGCGCCTGGTTACCCATACACAGGGAACAGCCAGGAATTTCGATACGCGCACCGCTCTTACCGAACACGCTGTAGTAGCCCTCTTCGGTCAGCTGAGCCGCATCCATACGGGTTGGCGGAGCCACCCACAGACGCGTTGGCAGCTGGCCTTTGTGGGTATCCAGCAGCTTACCGGCAGCACGGAAGTGGCCGATGTTGGTCATACAGGATCCGATGAACACTTCGTCGATCTTGTCGCCCTGAACGTCGGAAAGCAGACGCGCGTCGTCCGGATCGTTTGGTGCACACAGGATTGGCTCTTTGATATCCGCCAGATCGATGTCGATCACTGCCGCGTATTCTGCGTCAGCATCGGCTTCCAGCAGCTGTGGATCCGCCAGCCATTTTTCCATGCCCTGGATACGGCGCTCCAGCGTACGACGGTCGCCGTAGCCTTCTGCAATCATCCACTTCAGCAGCACGATGTTAGAGGTCAGATACTCAATAATCGGTTCTTTGTTCAGCTTGATGGTACAGCCAGCAGCAGAACGCTCCGCGGACGCATCGGTCAGTTCGAATGCCTGCTCGACTTTCAGATCCGGCAGACCTTCAATTTCCAGAATACGGCCAGAGAAGATGTTTTTCTTCCCTTTCTTCTCAACGGTCAGCAGACCCTGTTTGATGGCATACAGAGGGATAGCATGCACGAGGTCACGCAGGGTGATACCCGGCTGCATTTTGCCCTTGAAGCGCACCAGAACCGATTCTGGCATATCCAGCGGCATCACGCCGGTCGCAGCAGCAAACGCCACCAGCCCCGAGCCCGCCGGGAAGGAGATACCGATTGGGAAACGGGTATGGGAATCACCACCGGTACCGACGGTATCAGGCAGCAGCATACGGTTCAGCCAGGAGTGAATAACACCATCACCCGGACGCAGCGACACACCGCCGCGGTTCATGATGAAGTCAGGCAGCGTGTGGTGCGTCGTCACGTCAACCGGCTTCGGATACGCGGCAGTGTGACAGAAGCTCTGCATCACCAGGTCAGAAGAGAAGCCCAGGCACGCCAGGTCTTTCAGTTCATCACGGGTCATTGGGCCAGTGGTGTCCTGAGACCCCACGGAGGTCATCTTCGGTTCGCAGTACGCGCCAGGACGGACACCGGCGACGCCGCAGGCGCGACCCACCATTTTCTGCGCCAGGGAGTAACCACGATTGCTTTCCGCCACATCTTTCGCATGACGGAACACGTCGCTGTGCGGCAGACCCAGCGCTTCACGCGCTTTGGTCGTCAGGCCACGACCGATGATCAGCGGAATGCGGCCACCGGCACGCACTTCGTCAATCAGCACGTCGGTTTTCAGCTCAAAACTCGCCAGCAGTTCGTTGGTTTCGTGGTTGCGCACTTCACCTTTGAACGGGTAAACGTCAATCACGTCGCCCATATTCAGGTTAGAGACATCCACTTCGATCGGCAGTGCGCCCGCATCTTCCATGGTGTTGAAGAAGATTGGCGCAATTTTGCCGCCCAGCACCAGGCCGCCGCCACGTTTGTTAGGCACATGAGGGATGTCATCGCCCATGAACCACAGTACGGAGTTGGTCGCAGACTTACGGGACGAACCGGTACCCACTACGTCACCGACGTATGCCAGCGGGAAACCTTTTTCCTGCAGGGCTTCGATCTGTTTGATCGGGCCAACGCTGCCCGGCTGATCCGGCTCAATACCTTCACGGGCGTTTTTCAGCATCGCCAGCGCGTGCAGAGGAATATCAGGACGAGACCACGCATCCGGTGCCGGAGAGAGGTCATCGGTGTTAGTTTCACCGGTCACTTTGAAGACGGTAACGGTGATTTTTTCAGCCAGTGCAGGACGGTTCAGGAACCATTCGGCATCGGCCCAGGATTGCATAACCTGTTTCGCGTAGGCGTTGCCGGCTTTGGCTTTTTCTTCCACATCGTAGAAGTTATCGAACATCAGCAGCGTTGAGGAGAGCGCTTTGGCGGCAATCGGTGCCAGCGTGTCGTTATCCAGTGCGTCAATCAGCGGATGAATGTTGTAGCCACCCTGCATGGTACCGAGCAGTTCAATAGCTTTTTCAGGAGTAACCAGTGGAGAGGTTGCTTCGCCTTTGGCGACGGCGGCAAGGAATCCGGCTTTTACGTAGGCAGCTTCATCTACGCCAGGCGGTACACGGTTGATCAACAGATCTAACAGGAATTCTTCTTCGCCCTTAGGCGGGTTCTTCAGCAGCTCGACGAGCGCGGCCATTTGGGTTGCATCTAAAGGTTTGGGTACAATTCCCTCGGCGGCACGTTCTGCTACGTGCTTACGGTATTCTTCTAGCACGACGGTTCTCCTCGCTCTCATTGTCATATGCGGCGGGCGTTCTCTTCACGCTCCTGTGAGACAGCAGTTTGTAGGGTAAATGCCCGATACCGCGTCGGGCAGCATAGCAGGATTTCTGCACAGTGTTAATCCGTTTACAAAAAAGCAACATTAAAAAATTTGCTGAATCGTTAAGCATGGTGTAGCGGGCAGGTGCAACGAATTCTGACTGCAAAAACCGTGAGTGCGACCTTCTGAATATTCCGGCGGCATTTCAGCCATCCGATATAATTGTGTAATAAATACTCACACTCTTTATCCGGACGTACCGGATGATTCCCCACAAAAGTCAAAACAGTAAAAGACGGGTGATTGATACTCACGCCAACCGTAACGCCTCACGGCACAGCGCTTGTCTCGTTGGAGTCATTTTATGAAGTTGCCCTTTAAGCCACAACTGCTTGTCCTTCTGTGCAGTGCCGGGCTGTTTGCCGCCTCAGGCGTCATGTTCGTTAAAAGCCGCGCAACGGAGCCTGTGGCTCCTGCCCCCGTCGCACAACAACCGGCTGCGCCGCCTGCCGCTCAGCCAGCACCGGTCGTCGCGCCAGCCTACACGGCCGCGCAAATTGATCAGTGGGTTGCCCCCATCGCGCTCTACCCGGATGCCCTGCTATCGCAAATTTTGATGGCTTCGACTTACCCGGCCAACGTCATCCAGGCGGCACAGTGGTCAAAAGACAACCCTAAACTGCAGGGCGATGCCGCCATTCAGGCCGTGGCGAATCAACCCTGGGATCCGAGCGTGAAATCACTGGTGGCGTTTCCTCAGCTGATGTCCCTGATGGGCGAAAATCCACCCTGGGTGCAGAGCCTGGGCGATGCGTTTCTCGCGCAGCCGAAAGATGTGATGGATTCCGTGCAACGTCTGCGTTTGCTGGCGCAGCAAACCGGTGCATTGCAATCAACACCGCAGCAAACGGTCACCACCGAGACAAAACCGGCCCCGGCGAAAACGGCCACCAGCCAGACAACAAGCACCGCCACGACGTCAGCCCCGACGGTCATTAAAATTGAGTCTGCCGACCCGCAGGTGGTTTACGTTCCCACCTACAACCCGAATACCGTGTATGGCACCTGGCCGAACACCGCTTATCCGCCCGTCTATTTACCGCCCTCCCCGGGAGAGCAGTTTACGGACAGTCTGGTCAAAGGCTTAGGGTTCAGCCTGGGCGTGGCGACCACCTACGCTATTTTCAGCAACATCGACTGGGATGATGACGATGACTGGGATCACCACCATGATGACGACTGGGATCACCACGGCGGCTATAACCGCAACGGTGATAACAACATCAATATCAACGTCGAGAACTTTAATAAAATCAGCGGCCAGCGCCTGACAGACGCCAACCGCACCTGGCAGCATAACCCGGCCTATCGTGAAGGAGTGCCCTATCCCACCAACACGCTCAACAATCGCTTCCACTCAACGAACACGGCAACGGGGCTAAGCGCGACGCAGCAAAAACCGGTCAACCGGGACAGCCAACGGCAGGCTGCGCTGAGCCAGATGGAGAAATCGACGGGAAAAACCTTCCCGCAAACCGCGCGTCCGGGCACCAAAGATGCACAGCGTCAGGCGTCAACCGCCCAGCTGAAGCAAATTTCCCAGCGCAACAACTACCGGGGCTACGACACCAAACCGCAAACGTCACAGCGGACAGCCGCTAAGACGCGAGACAGCCGCCCGACCACCACGCAAAGGCAAGAGAAACGGGTTTCGCAGCCTGCGCGGAGTAGCCAGCCGCGCGCCAATGCGCTCAGCGGTAACGACAGTCGTTCCGCCAACTGGCAAGCCCAGCAGCAGCGAGGCGCCCAGAGCAGGCAACAGGCTGCCCGCCATCAGCAACCGCGCCAGACGTCTACCGGGCGTGCTGAACACCGTGAATTCCGTCACCGTTAAGGAAGCCGACATGAAAAGCAAATTACTCAGTGGGATCGCGTTATTCATGCTGTCGGCCGCCGCAATGGCGCAGCAATCTTTCAGCACGCCAGACCAGGCAACCGATGCGCTGGCCAGCGCCATCAGTGAGCAAAATGAAAGCGCGATGAACACCCTGCTCGGTGAGAACTGGCGTGATTTCCTGCCGCCGGAAGGGGTGGATCCTGATGCCGTGGATCGCTTCCTGCGCGACTGGAAAGTGCGGCACAATACGGTCGTTGACGGGAATAAGGCACATCTGGTGGTCGGTGCCAGCGACTGGCAGCTACCGATTCCGGTGATCAAAACCGCCTCTGGCTGGCAATTTGATATCAAAGAAGGGGCTGAAGAGATCCTGACCCGCGAGATTGGCCGCAACGAACTCGCCGCCATCGAGGCGCTACACGCGTATGTGGATGCACAGCAAAGCTATTTTGCGCTGAACCAGAAATATGCGCAGAAGATTGTCAGCTCAGCCGGCAAAAAAGACGGCTTATACTGGCCGGCGTCGCCCGGCGAAGCCCCCAGCCCACTCGGCCCGGCCTTCAGCCCGAAAGAACCCGGCACTGGCTATCACGGCTACCGTTTTCGCATCCTGCCGGATAAAAACGGTTTTGCCATGGTGGCCTGGCCAGTCAGCTACGGCCAGACGGGCGTGATGAGCTTTGTAATAAACCAGACCGACAAGGTGTACCAGTCGGACCTCGGCAGCGAGTCAGAGAAGAAAGCGCAGGCGTTACCTGCTTATCACCTGGATCACACCTGGCAACCGGTCGCCCCATAACGCAGGCAAAAAAAAAACGCCTCCGGAGGAGGCGTTTCGCAATCATGAAGAAACTTATTTCTTCTTCGCTTTCGCGTTAGGCAGGTCGGTGATGCTACCTTCGAACACTTCTGCCGCCAGGCCAACAGACTCGTGCAGAGTCGGGTGAGCGTGGATAGTCAGCGCGATGTCTTCAGCGTCACAACCCATTTCGATAGCCAGACCGATTTCACCCAGCAGCTCGCCGCCGTTGGTACCGACAATCGCACCACCGATCACACGGTGAGTCTCTTTGTCGAAGATCAGTTTGGTCATACCGTCTGCGCAGTCGGAAGCGATAGCACGGCCAGAAGCAGCCCACGGGAAGGTGGCGGTTTCGTAGCTGATGCCTTTCTCTTTCGCTTCTTTCTCAGTCAGACCTACCCATGCCACTTCTGGCTCGGTGTAAGCGATAGATGGGATCACTTTCGGATCGAAGTAGTGTTTCATGCCGGCGATAACTTCAGCGGCAACGTGACCTTCGTGAACACCTTTGTGCGCCAGCATTGGCTGACCGACGATATCGCCGATAGCAAAGATGTGCGGCACGTTGGTGCGCAACTGTTTATCAACGCGGATGAAGCCACGGTCGTCCACTTCCACGCCTGCTTTGCCCGCGTCGAGGTTTTTACCGTTCGGCACACGGCCGATAGCCACCAGCACGGCGTCGTAACGCTGTGGTTCGGCAGGGGCTTTTTTGCCTTCCATGGAAACGTAAATACCGTCTTCTTTTGCTTCAACGGCAGTCACTTTGGTTTCCAGCATCAGGTTGAACTTCTTGCTGATACGTTTGGTGAAGACTTTAACGATGTCTTTATCGGCAGCCGGGATAACCTGGTCGAACATTTCAACCACGTCGATCTCTGAACCCAGCGCATGGTACACGGTACCCATTTCCAGACCGATGATACCGCCACCCATAACCAGCATACGCTTAGGTACGGATTTCAGCTCCAGCGCATCGGTGGAATCCCACACGCGTGGATCTTCATGTGGAATGAATGGCAGCTGAATTGGACGGGAGCCCGCAGCGATGATCGCGTTGTCGAAGTTGATAACGGTTTTGCCGTTTTCGCCTTCCACTTCCAGGGTGTTCGCGCCGGTGAATTTACCCAGACCGTTGACCACTTTCACTTTACGGCCTTTGGCCATACCTGCCAGACCACCGGTCAGCTGAGTGATAACTTTCTCTTTCCAGGTACGAATCTTGTCGATATCGGTTTTCGGCTCGCCGAAGACGATACCGTGTTCAGCCAGTGCTTTGGCTTCTTCGATAACTTTCGCAACGTGCAGCAGAGCTTTAGAAGGGATACAGCCTACGTTCAGGCAAACACCACCGAGGGTGTTGTAGCGTTCTACGATTACGGTTTCCAGACCTAAATCAGCGCAACGGAAGGCAGCAGAGTAACCCGCCGGGCCTGCCCCAAGTACCACGACCTGAGTTTTGATTTCAGTACTCATCATGACCTCTTATTGATTTCCGGCGGTCCAGGTACTTGTCGCCCTTCATCCACCGGGACGTTCTATCCGCCCGCAGTTTACAAAATTGTTAACAATTTTGAAACAACAAACGGCTCACGAATTGTCGCTTTTCGCCAATAACCTCACAGACCACATGAGATTAACAGAAAAAAGCCGGCCGACTGGCCGGCTTTTCGATTACATCACCAGGCGGCGAATGTCGCTCAGGGTGTTGTTGATGATGGTGATGAAACGCGCACCATCAGCACCGTCGATCACGCGGTGGTCGAAGGACAGAGAGATTGGCATCATCAGACGCGGCACGAACTCTTTGCCATTCCATACCGGTTCCATCGCGGACTTGGACACACCGAGGATAGCCACTTCCGGCGCGTTAACAATCGGTGCGAAGTGGGTAGTACCCAGGCCGCCGATGCTGGAGATAGTGAAGCAGCCGCCCTGCATTTCGCCGGCAGTCAGCTTACCATCACGCGCTTTTTTGGAGATGGTGGTCAGTTCACGGGACAGCTCAGTGATGCTCTTCTTGTTCACGTCTTTGAAGACCGGAACAACCAGACCATTTGGCGTATCAACCGCAACACCGATGTTGATATATTTCTTCAGCGTCAGCTTCTGGCCATCTTCGGACAGGGAGCTGTTGAAGCGTGGCATCTGCTCAAGCGCCGCAGCAACGGCTTTCATGATGAAGACGACTGGGGTGAATTTCACGTCCAGTTTACGCTTCTCAGCTTCAGCATTCTGCTGTTTACGGAACGCTTCCAGATCGGTGATATCCGTTTTGTCGAAGTGCGTAACGTGCGGGATCATCACCCAGTTACGGCTCAGGTTGGCACCAGAGATTTTCTGGATACGACCCAGTTCCACTTCTTCGATTTCACCGAACTTGCTGAAGTCCACTTTCGGCCATGGCAGCATGCCCGGGATACCGCCGCCAGCGGCAGCAGCAGGGGCAGCTTCAGCGCGTTTCACCGCGTCTTTCACATAGGCCTGAACGTCTTCGCGCAGGATACGACCTTTACGGCCAGTCCCTTTCACTTTCGCCAGGTTTACACCGAATTCGCGCGCCAGGCGACGAATCAGTGGCGTAGCGTGAACGTAAGCGTCGTTCTCAGCGAACTCAGATTTACCTTCTGCTTTTGCAGCAGGGGCAGCAGCAGGTTTAGCCGCCTGAGCCGGTGCAGCGGCAGGTGCTGGTGCAGCAGCGGCTGCCGGAGCAGCAGCTGGCGCAGCGCCTTCCACTTCGAAGACCATAATCAGAGAGCCCGTAGACACTTTGTCGCCGGTGCTGATTTTGATCTCTTTAACGGTACCCGCGAATGGCGCGGGTACTTCCATAGACGCTTTGTCGCCTTCAACGGTGATCAGTGACTGTTCAGCAGCAACTTTGTCGCCCACTTTTACCATCACTTCGGTGACTTCAACTTCGTCACCACCGATGTCAGGTACGTTGACATCTTTCGCACCGCCAGCAGCAGGTGCAGCGGCCGGTGCCGGCGCAGCAGCCTGAGCAGGCGCGGCAGCAGGTGCAGCACCTGCCACTTCGAAGATCATGATCAGAGAGCCGGTAGAAACTTTGTCACCGGTGTTGATCTTGATCTCTTTAACCGTACCCGCGAATGGCGCCGGCACTTCCATAGAGGCTTTGTCGCCTTCTACGGTGATCAGGGACTGCTCAGCCGTAACGCTATCGCCCACTTTCACCAGGATTTCAGTGACTTCTACTTCGTCACCGCCGATGTCAGGCACGTTGACTTCTTTTGCCGCAGCAGCTGCTGGTGCAGCCGCCGCAGGAGCAGCTTCTTTCTTCTCTTCCTGCGCAGGTGCAGCAGCTGCTGCACCGTCGGCGGAATCGAAAATCATGATCAGTTTGCCAGTCTCGGTTTTATCGCCAACAGAGACTTTGATCTCTTTAACGATGCCAGCCTGAGGAGACGGAACTTCCATAGAGGCTTTATCGCCTTCTACAGTGATCAGCGACTGTTCAGCTTCAACTTTGTCGCCCACTTTGACCAGGATCTCGGTGATTTCAACTTCATCAGCCCCGATGTCCGGTACTTTGATTTCGATAGCCATTCTTCTTTTACCTCTTACGCCAGACGCGGGTTAACTTTATCTGCATCGATGTTGAATTTGGTGATTGCGTCCGCAACCACTTTCTTATCGATTTCGCCACGTTTAGCCAGTTCGCCCAGTGCTGCTACAACCACGTAAGATGCATCCACTTCGAAGTGGTGACGCAGGTTTTCGCGGCTGTCAGAACGACCGAAGCCGTCAGTACCCAGTACGCGGTAATCATCAGCCGGTACGTAAGTACGAACCTGCTCAGCGAACAGTTTCATATAGTCAGTAGACGCAACCGCAGGCGCGTCGTTCATCACCTGAGCGATGTATGGAACGCGTGGCGTTTCCATTGGGTGCAGCATGTTCCAGCGCTCACAATCCTGGCCATCACGCGCCAGTTCAGTGAAGGACGTTACGCTGTACACGTCAGAGCCAACGCCGTAGTCGTTCGCCAGGATCTGTGCCGCTTCACGTACGTGACGCAGGATAGAACCGGAGCCCAGCAGCTGAACTTTACCTTTGCTACCTGCAACGGTTTCGAGTTTGTAGATACCTTTACGGATACCTTCCTCGGCACCTGCTGGCATGGCCGGCATGTGGTAGTTTTCGTTCAGCGTGGTGATGTAGTAGTAAATGTTCTCTTGCGCTTCACCGTACATGCGCTGCAGACCGTCATGCATGATGACTGCCACTTCGTACGCGTAAGACGGGTCGTAAGAGATACAGTTAGGGATAGTCAGAGACTGAATATGGCTGTGACCATCTTCGTGCTGCAGACCTTCACCGTTCAGGGTCGTACGACCAGAAGTACCACCGATCAGGAAGCCGCGAGCCTGCTGGTCGCCTGCCTGCCAGCACAGGTCACCGATACGCTGGAACCCGAACATGGAGTAGTAAATGTAGAACGGGATCATCGGCAGGTTGTTGGTGCTGTAAGAGGTCGCAGCAGCCAGCCAGGATGCGCCTGCGCCCAGCTCGTTGATACCTTCCTGCAGGATCTGACCTTTCTCGTCTTCTTTGTAGTAAGCAACCTGCTCACGGTCCTGCGGGGTGTACTGCTGGCCGTTCGGGCTGTAAATACCGATCTGACGGAACAGACCTTCCATACCGAAAGTACGCGCTTCGTCGGCAATGATTGGAACCAGACGATCTTTGATCGACTTGTTCTTCAGCATCACGTTCAGGGCACGAACGAAAGCGATAGTGGTAGAGATCTCTTTGTTCTGCTCTTCCAGCAGCTGAGAGAAATCTTCCAGCGCTGGCAGTTCCAGCTTCTCGGTGAAGTTAGGCTGACGAGCTGGCAGGTAGCCTTTCAGCGCCTGACGACGTTCGTGCAGGTACTTATGCTCTTCAGAACCTTCAGGGAAGGTGATGTAAGACAGGTTTTCTACCTGCTCATCGGTCACTGGAACGTTGAAACGGTCGCGGATATAACGCACGCCGTCCATGTTCATTTTCTTAACCTGGTGAGCGATGTTTTTACCTTCTGCGGTATCACCCATGCCGTAACCTTTGATGGTATGGGCCAGGATTACAGTCGCTTTACCTTTGGTTTCACGCGCTTTTTTCAGTGCAGCGTAAATTTTCTTCGGATCGTGGCCGCCACGGTTCAGAGCCCAGATCTGTTCGTCAGTCCAGTCTGCAACCAGTGCTGCGGTTTCAGGATATTTACCGAAGAAGTGCTCACGAACGTAGGCACCGTCTTTGGATTTGAAGGTCTGGTAGTCACCGTCAACGGTTTCGTTCATCAGCTGGATCAGTTTACCGCTGGTGTCTTTACGCAGCAGTTCGTCCCAACGGGAACCCCACATCACTTTGATCACGTTCCAGCCAGCACCTGCGAAGATGCCTTCCAGTTCGTTGATGATCTTGCCGTTACCGGTTACCGGACCATCCAGACGCTGCAGGTTACAGTTGATGATGAAGCACAGGTTGTCCAGTTTCTCACGGGTCGCAATGGTGATTGCGCCTTTCGATTCTGGCTCATCCATCTCGCCATCGCCCAGGAAGGCGTAGACGGTCTGTTCAGAGGTGTCTTTCAGACCACGGTGTTCCAGATATTTCAGGAATTTAGCCTGATAGATAGCACCGATTGGGCCCAGACCCATGGATACTGTCGGGAACTGCCAGAATTCTGGCATCAGTTTAGGGTGTGGGTAAGAAGACAGACCTTTACCGTGAACTTCCTGACGGAAGTTGTTCATCTGCTCTTCAGTCAGACGACCTTCCAGGAATGCACGTGCATAGATGCCCGGAGAGATGTGGCCCTGGAAGTACACCAGATCGCCGCCGTCTTTCTCGTTAGCTGCACGGAAGAAGTGGTTGAAACACACTTCGTAAACGGTCGCAGAAGACTGGAAGGACGCCATGTGGCCACCCAGCTCCAGGTCTTTCTTGGACGCGCGCAGAACGGTCATGATGGCGTTCCAGCGGATTGCAGAACGGATACGGCGTTCCAGATCCAGATTGCCCGGGTATTCCGGTTCGTCTTCAACGGCAATCGTGTTTACGTAGTTGCTAGCCCCTGCACCTGAAGCAACCTTCACACCGCCTTTGCGGGCTTCAGAAAGCAGCTGATCAATCAGATACTGAGCACGCTCAACACCTTCTTCACGGATGACCGATTCGATCGCCTGTAGCCAGTCGCGAGTTTCGATCGGATCCACGTCATTTTGGAGACGTTCTGACATGGGGGTATTCCTTATCTATCTAATACGTTGATTTGTCTGGAACCTGTCCCATTGTGCTCTTGGGCAAGAACACAATAAGACAGGTTCTGCGTTTAGTTGCCGCGCTCTAAAAAACCCTGGCGCTTAATCCTTTCGTTGCTGTATGCGGCGTAATGAACGTTCGCGACGCGATTGTTCACGGCTGCGGTCCAGCAAGATTTCCTCAATGAAAGCCAGATGTCGGTGCGACGCTTCGCGCGCCTGCTCCGGTTCCCCGGCCATTATCGCCTCGAATACTCGGGTGCGATGGTTGCTTACCAATGGGAGCATGTCCCGACGGGCATACAACAATTCAAAATTCTGACGAACGTTCTGGGCCAGCATCGGCTCCATGCAGCGTAGCAGATGGAGGAGCACAACATTGTGTGCAGCTTCGGTGACGGCGATTTGATACTGGACAACGGCATTGGACTCGGCGTCTAAATCGCCGGATTGCTGTGCCCGTTCAATGGCCTGATGAAGTTCGCGGATACGCACGCGATCTTCATCAGTGCTACGAAGTGCGGCGTAATAGGCCGCGATACCTTCTAGCGCGTGACGGGTCTCAAGCAGATCAAACTGGGATTCTGGGTGGTCAGAGAGAAGTTCTACCAGCGGATCGCTGAAGCTCTGCCACAGGCTGTTTTGCACAAAGGTTCCGCCGCCCTGGCGACGAAGCAGCAAGCCCTTTGCTTCGAGACGTTGAATCGCCTCACGCAGAGAGGGACGTGAAACGTCGAACTGTTTTGCCAGCTCGCGTTCTGGCGGAAGTTTCTCACCCGGGCGCAGTGTCCCTTCGAGGATTAAAAACTCCAGCTGCTGCTCAATCACATCAGATAGTTTTGGTTGGCGAATTTTGCTGTAGGCCATATTCCCTGTCTTACGCCTTTTTGCCCGGAGTCAATTGGTCTTACCAATTTCAAGTTCGTATCGCTAAAGTAACAAAGTATTCACCTTCTGTCCATATTGGTTTTGATTGAAATCAGTAAACCCTGCACATTTTAACAACCTTACAGAAATAACGTTTCAGAAATGTAACTTCGCACAAATGAGTTAGTTACTCCCTTAGTGGGGGTTTTAACCTTAATGAAACGAGGGTTTTTGCAATCTGAAGCGATTCAACAACGCAAAATATGAAATTTTGCCCACTTACGGAGCATTTCTATTCTATAGGTTGGGGTATGAAGGGTTAGCGGGGTGATTTACAAATGCTTTCTTTTTATTCAACTCGTCATCGCCCCGTCATAAAGCAGGTGCATTCGCTGGCGCTTACCACTATTCTGGCGCTTACGGAAGACATCTCCGCTTTTTTCGGTCTCATTGACTGTAAAGAAATAAATACAGAAAACGGATATTCATAATTACACACGCGTCGCGTGAACATAACAACCACACACGAGGTTTCAAATGGAAGCTCAACAGCACGGCGATCAGCTAAAGCGCGGTCTGAAGAACCGCCATATACAGCTAATTGCACTGGGCGGTGCTATTGGCACTGGACTGTTTCTGGGAAGTGCATCCGTTATCCAGTCTGCCGGTCCCGGCATTATTTTGGGTTACGCCATTGCCGGTTTTATCGCTTTTCTGATTATGCGCCAGTTAGGTGAAATGGTCGTTGAAGAGCCGGTTGCGGGCTCTTTCAGCCACTTTGCCTATAAGTACTGGGGCAGTTTCGCCGGTTTCGCGTCAGGCTGGAACTACTGGGTGTTGTACGTTCTGGTTGCCATGGCTGAACTGACCGCCGTCGGGAAATACATTCAGTTCTGGTACCCGGAGATCCCCACCTGGGCTTCTGCTGCAGCCTTCTTCGTCATTATTAACGCCATCAACCTCACCAACGTTAAAGTCTTCGGTGAGATGGAGTTCTGGTTTGCCATCATCAAAGTGGTTGCCGTCGTGGCGATGATTATCTTTGGCGGCTGGCTGCTGTTTAGCGGCAACGGTGGCCCGCAGGCCACGGTACGCAACCTCTGGGAACAGGGTGGCTTCCTGCCTCACGGCATGACGGGCCTCGTGATGATGATGGCAATCATTATGTTCTCCTTTGGTGGTCTGGAGCTGGTCGGCATCACCGCAGCTGAAGCCGACAACCCGGAACAGAGCATCCCGAAAGCGACCAACCAGGTTATCTACCGTATTCTGATTTTCTATGTGGGCTCACTGGCCGTTCTGCTCTCTCTGCTGCCGTGGACGCGCGTTACTGCAGACACCAGCCCGTTTGTCCTGATTTTCCACGAGCTGGGCGATACCGTCGTGGCGAATGCGCTCAACATCGTGGTGCTGACGGCGGCGCTGTCGGTCTATAACAGCTGCGTATACTGCAACAGCCGTATGCTGTTCGGCCTGGCCCAGCAGGGTAACGCGCCGAAGATGCTGCTCAACGTCGACAAGCGTGGCGTTCCGGTGAACACCATCATCGTTTCGGCGATCGTAACGGCGCTGTGTGTCCTGATTAACTATCTGGCCCCGGAATCGGCGTTTGGCCTGCTGATGGCGCTGGTGGTCTCTGCCCTGGTTATCAACTGGGCGATGATCAGCCTGGCACACATCAAGTTCCGCCGTGCCAAGCATCAGCAGGGCGTGAAGACTCGCTTCCCTGCCCTGCTCTATCCGCTGGGCAACTGGATCTGCCTGCTGTTTATGGCGGGAGTGCTGGTCATCATGCTGCTGACCCCGGGTATGGCAATCTCGGTGTACCTGATCCCAGTCTGGGTTGCCGTTCTTGGTATCGGCTATCTGTTTAGCCAGAAAAGCCGCAACGCCCTGAAAGCTCACTAAGTCTCCCCCGCGGTATCTGCGTTTTGCAGGTACCGCGTGTTGTTACCTCCCTCACAGTTTCACGCCAACAGCGTATTTATCCATATCACCGCCCTGATACTGCAACGCATATATTCGTTTGCCAGCAAATAATTCTCTCCATACCGTAACCCGGAGAGCAGTCTATGGATAACGCTAAACTGTCAGTAAAAGAAAAGATCGGCTATGGGATGGGCGATGCAGGTTGCAACATCATCTTTGGCGCCATCATGTTGTTTGTTAATTATTTTTATACCGATATTTTTGGCCTGGCGCCTGCACTGGTTGGCGTACTGCTGCTGTCTGTCCGCGTAATTGATGCCGTAACGGATCCGATTATGGGGGCCATCGCCGACCGTACCCGCAGTAAATATGGCCGGTTTCGTCCATGGCTGCTGTGGATTGCCTTTCCCTATGCGCTGTTCAGCATCCTGATGTTCACCACGCCAGAGTGGAGCTACAACAGCAAAGTTATCTATGCCTTCGTTACCTATTTCCTGCTCTCTTTAACCTATACGGCAATCAACATTCCTTACTGCTCGTTAGGCGGCGTGATTACCAACGATCCGCAGGAACGTGTTGCCTGCCAGTCCTATCGCTTTGTGCTGGTAGGTATCGCCACGCTGCTGCTGTCGCTGACGCTGTTACCGATGGCCGACTGGTTTGGTGGCGACAACAAAGCCAAAGGCTACCAGATGGCAATGACCGTGCTGGCGCTGATTGGTACCGGTATGTTCC
Source organism: Enterobacter sp. RCC_40 (assembly GCF_041360735.1). Classification (NCBI taxonomy): domain Bacteria; kingdom Pseudomonadati; phylum Pseudomonadota; class Gammaproteobacteria; order Enterobacterales; family Enterobacteriaceae; genus Enterobacter; species Enterobacter sp. RCC_40. Next base: position 410,559 of record NZ_JBFUPR010000003.1, on the reverse strand, counting down.
TGTTCTGCTTCTATACCGTTCGCGAGCGTGTACGCCCGGCGGTACAGACTCATGACGAGCTGAAAAACGACCTGAAAGACGTGTGGAAGAACGACCAGTGGGTGCGCATTCTGCTGCTAACCCTGTGCAACGTGTGCCCGGGCTTTATCCGCATGGCGGCCACGATGTACTACGTGACCTGGGTTATGGGCCAGAGTACCCATTTCGCCACTCTGTTTATCAGCCTGGGCGTGGTTGGCATGATGCTCGGCAGTATGCTGGCGAAAGTCCTCACCGACCGCTGGTGTAAGCTGAAAGTGTTCTTCTGGACCAACATCGTGCTGGCGATTTTCTCCTGCGCCTTCTATTTCTTCGATCCGAAAGCCACGGTCACCATTGTGCTGCTCTACTTCCTGCTGAACATCCTGCACCAGATCCCGTCTCCGCTGCACTGGTCGCTGATGGCCGACGTCGATGACTACGGTGAGTGGAAAACCGGTAAGCGCATCACCGGGATCAGCTTCTCCGGTAACATCTTCTTCCTCAAACTGGGGCTGGCGATTGCCGGTGCGATGGTTGGTTTCCTGCTCTCCTGGTACGGTTATGACGCGGGGGCGAAAGCGCAAAGTCCGGATGCCATCAACGGCATTGTATTGCTGTTTACCGTGATTCCGGGCGTCGGGTATCTCATTACCGCAGGCGTGGTACGTCTGCTGAAGGTTGACCGCGAAACGATGAAGCAGATCCAGGAAGACCTCGAGAAGCGCCGCAACAATTATCGCGAGCTGAATAATTATCAGGAACTCAAAGCCGCTGAGACGAAATAAGGAAAGCCGAATGCACACCTGGCCAAACCCGTTTATTGAACAACGTGCCGACCCCTACATTCTGCACCACGAGGGGCTGTACTACTTTATCGCCTCCGTGCCGCAGTACGACAGGCTCGAGATCCGCCGCGCCGACTCCCTGGAAGGACTACGCGATGCCGAAGAGGTCGTGGTCTGGCGTAAACCGGAGACCGGGCCGATGAGCCAGTTGATCTGGGCACCGGAACTGCACCACATTGACGGTAAGTGGTATATCTATTTTGCCGCCACCCATACCCAGGCGCTGGACAGCCTCGGTATGTTCCAGCACCGTATGTTTGCGCTGGAGTGTGCGGACCACGATCCCCTCACCGGGACGTGGATCGAGAAAGGCCAGATTACCACCCCGTTCGACACCTTCGCACTGGACGCCACCACGTTCGTCCATCAGGGAAAACGCTGGTATTTGTGGGCACAAAAAGCCCCGGATATCTCCGGAAACTCCAACCTCTATCTGTGCGAAATGGCGAATCCGTGGACGCTCAAAGGCGAGCCGGTGATGCTCAGTAAACCGGAGTATGACTGGGAATGCCGCGGATTTTGGGTCAACGAAGGTCCGGCAGTGCTGTTTCACGAAGATAAGCTGTTTATCAGCTACTCCGCCAGCGCTACGGATGAGAACTATTGCATGGGGTTACTGTGGATAGACATGAACGCCGATCCGCAAAATCCGGCGAACTGGCATAAAGCGTCGCGTCCGGTTTTCCGAACCAGCGTCGAGAATCGTCAGTTTGGGCCCGGGCATAACAGCTTCACACAAACGCCGGAGGGAGAGGACGTGCTGGTCTACCACGCGCGAAACTACACCGAGATTGAAGGCGACCCGCTCTATGACCCGAATCGTCACACGCGTCTTAAATGCGTGCGCTGGGACGAAAACGGGATGCCTGACTTTGGCATCCCGCCTGCTGATACGCTCTGACCGGTACGGCGCGCTGGCTTAGACCAGCGTGCCGTAAATGGTCAGCAACGCCACGACCACGACCACCACAAACGACGTTTTCTTCGCCATGGAGACAGCCGCTTTCGGCGTTTCAATCTTGTCGGTATGCGGCTCACGCGCCAGCGAGAACTGCGCCAGACGTGTTAATACCTGATACTGAGACATGTGGCGGTCGGCAAGCGAAGCAAACCATGCTGGCAGCGCTTTTTCACCGTGGCCAATTAACGCATAAACGACGCCCACCAGACGTACCGGGAGCCAGTCCAGCACATGCAGAATGGCATCGATTCCCGACAATAAACGTTCATGCGGGGTAAGGTAACGGGCAAGCCAGGTCTGCCAGGCGCGCAGAAACGCATAGCCCATCAGCAGTACCGGCCCCCACGGACCGCCCACTACAAACCAGAACAGCGGTGCCAGGTAGTAACGGAAGTTGATCCACAGCAGCGCATTTTGCAGTTCGCGCAAAAATTCACGCTCATCGCAATCCGGCGGCACGCCGTGGATCATCGTCAGCTCGCTCGCCATGGCGCCCCGCGCATGGGCATCGTCACGGGATGCGGCTTTCAGATAGGCGTGGTAGTGCATACGCACCTTGCCCGCGCCAATACAGAGCACGCCGAGCAGGATCCACACCACCAGCAGCGGCACGTTGAAAAAGAGGCCGTAAAGCGAACGCAGCAGTAAAAACGTTATAACCATCACGCCAGCGGTCATCAGCAGCGTGCGCAGCATGGAAAAATGTTTAATCCGGCGGAAAAGCACCTCCAGCCGGTGATCCAGATGCCAGTGCTCACCGAGTTTGAACAGGCGTTCAGCGATGATAACCAGCAGCATGGTAAACAACGTCATGTTATCTCCTTATTCTGACGACGCGGTAAGCATGGCGCGAAACCGGGGCCAGTCAAAAGCCGGGCCGGGATCGGTTTTTCTCGCCGGGGCAATATCGCTGTGTCCCGTAATATTCCCGGCTATCGCGGGATAGAGCTCGATCAGCGTTTGGGTTACAGCCACCAACTGTTGATACTGTGAATCGGTGTAGGGGGTGGTGTCAGTGCCTTCCAGCTCAATCCCGATGGAAAAATCATTGCAGCGTTCGCGTCCCTGGTACATCGACACGCCGGCATGCCAGGCGCGCTTATCAAAAGGGACGTACTGAACCACTTCGCCGTCGCGACGGATCAGACAGTGAGCCGACACGCGCAGATGCGCAATCTCAGCAAAGAAAGGATGGGCATCAGGATCCAGGGTCCCCGTGAATAACGCGTCGATCCACGGGCCGCCAAACTCACCCGGCGGGAGACTGATATTATGAACAACCAGCAGTGTGGGCTTTTCATCCTCCGGGCGGCAGTCGTGGTGCGGCGAGGGCACATCCCGCGCATCCACCAGCCATCCGTTTTCTAACAACATGCTGGAACTCCTTATGTATGGTGCTGTTACTCGGTTCAGAGTAGCATGTTTCAATATTATGATTCGTTACCAATTTGGAGTTTTATCATGCCGCCTCGCCGTTACAACCCCGACAACCGACGTGAAGCGCTTCTGGAACGTATTAGTATGGATATTCCGGCAAGCGTTGCCCATGCCCTGAAAGAAGATCTGGGCGGTGACGTCAGCGCCGACAGGGATATTACCGCACAATTATTGCCAAAAGAGACTCGCTCACATGCGGTCATTATTACGCGCGAAGAGGGCATTTTTTGCGGTAAGCGTTGGGTTGAAGAGGTCTTTACCCAACTGGCAGGCGATGAGGTGCAGATCACCTGGCATGTCGACGACGGTGATGCGATTACGGCAAATCAGCCGCTGTTCGAACTTCATGGACCTTCCCGTGTACTGCTGACCGGCGAACGAACCGCGCTGAACTTCGTGCAGACGTTGTCCGGTGTGGCAAGCGAAGTGCGTCGCTACGTTGACCTGCTGGCGGGTACCCGCACGCAGTTGCTGGATACCCGCAAAACGCTACCGGGTCTGCGCACTGCGTTGAAATACGCGGTGCTCTGTGGCGGCGGTGCAAACCATCGTCTGGGGTTGTCTGACGCGTTCCTGATTAAAGAGAACCATATCATTGCCTCAGGATCCGTGCGTCAGGCGGTCGAAAAAGCCTTCTGGCTGCATCCGGATGTGCCCGTCGAAGTGGAAGTCGAAAACCTGGAGGAGCTGGAGCAGGCTATCAAGGCCGGCGCCGATATCATCATGCTTGATAACTTCGAAACCGGGCAGATGCGCGAGGCGGTAAAACTGACCAACGGCAAAGCCCAGCTTGAAGTATCCGGCAACGTGACGTTTGATACGATCCGTGAATTCGCCGAGACCGGCGTTGATTTCATCTCCGTTGGGGCGCTGACCAAGCACGTTCGCGCCCTCGACCTCTCGATGCGCTTCAAATAATGTCCCTCCCCTCTCGTTGCGGAGAGGGGAAATTCACTCCCGCTCGCAAAACCATTGCCCTACCCTGCAACACGCCACGAATTCCCTGAAAGCCCCTTCACGTTCTTTTTTTTGCCCCTCGTTTCTGCGCTGTCTCACTGCCAGAGTAGCCCTACTTAACGTAAGGAGCAGACATGGACAGACAACAAGGATTCACACTCATTGAGCTGATGGTGGTGATCGGCATTATTGCCATTCTGAGCGCCATCGGCGTTCCCGCATACCAGAACTACCTGCGAAAAGCAGCGTTGACCGATATGCTGCAAACCTTCATTCCCTACCGTACCGCCATTGAGCTTTGCGCCCTGGATCACGGCGGCGTGGAGAGCTGTGACGGAGGCAGTAATGGCATCCCGTCCCCCACCACTACCCGCTACGTTTCAGGCATGAACGTGGCGAAAGGCGTCGTGACCTTAACCGGCCAGGAGAGCCTTAACGGGCTGGAGGTGGTCATGACGCCACAATGGAGTGATGGCAACGGCATGACGGGGTGGACGCGTGACTGCAACATCGGTACCGACAGCGCGCTCAAGCAGGCCTGTGAAGACGTTTTCCGCTTCGACACCCACTGAGGAGCGGATGATGAATACCGATCAGCTTGTCGCACTTTGTCTGCGTCATCATGCCCTTCTGCTGAGCAGCGATAGCGACATGATTAGCATTGCCGTCGTGGGAAACCCCGGCCCTGAACTGATGGAAGCCCTGCGTTTCGCTACCCAGAAACGGATTGATATCGAGTGCTGGAGCGCCGAGCGCATGGAAAAGCACCGGCAGTTAACCACACAAACGCATCTGCCCGTCGTTACGCCGACACACTCAGCGGTGGATATTCTTAACCACACGCTGCAGCAGGCGATAAACCAACGCGCTTCTGATATTCATATTGAACCGATGGAGCAGACTTGCCAGATTCGCCTGCGCATCGACGGCGTGCTTTGCCCGCAGCCCCCACTTTCAGCCGCGCTGGCCACCATGCTCAGCGCCCGGTTAAAAGTGCTGGGTAACCTCGATATTGCGGAGCGCCGCTTACCGCAGGACGGTCAGTTTACGATTGAGCTGGCAAACGAGCCGGTCTCATTTCGCATCGCCACGCTTCCCTGCAGCGGCGGTGAAAAAATTGTACTGCGCCTGCTGCATCAGGTTCAGCAATCTCTTGAGCCAGAAACGTTGGGGATGAATACTAAACAGCTGGCCGGCTTTAGCGAAGTGCTCCACCAGCCGCAGGGGCTGATTCTGGTTACCGGCCCCACCGGCAGCGGTAAAACCGTAACGCTGTACAGCGCGCTGCAGGCTCGAAACACGCCGGATGTGAACATCTGCAGCGTGGAAGACCCGATAGAGATCCCGCTTGCAGGATTAAACCAGACGCAGATAAACCCGCGTGCGGGCCTTACCTTCCAGACGGTGCTGAGAGCGCTGCTACGTCAGGATCCTGACATCATTATGATCGGCGAAATTCGTGATGGCGAAACGGCAGAGATTGCCATTAATGCCGCACAAACCGGGCATCTGGTGTTGTCAACGCTACACACCAACTCGACGGCGGAAACCCTGATCCGCCTGCAGCAGATGGGGGTGGCGCGATGGATGATCTCTTCCGCCCTCTCGCTGGTCATCGCCCAGCGGCTGGTGCGCCGTTTATGCCCCCATTGCCGCCAGGAAACCGACATGCGGGCAGAACTGCCTCGCTCCGTTTGGCCCCGGCCGCTACCGCGCTGGCAACCCACCGGCTGTGAGCGCTGTTATCACGGTTTTTATGGTCGCGTCGCCATTTTTGAAGTGCTCGTCATTGACCAGACACTCCGGCAGGCCATTGCCAGCGGAGCGGGGTCAGAGGTGATTGAGGCCAGCGCCCGTCAGGCAGGAATGACATCCCTTTTCGAACATGGCTGTATGGCTGTTGAACAGGGACTGACCACGCTCGAAGAGTTGCTGCGTATCCTGGGAATGCCCGATGGCTGCTAATCACCTCTGGCGCTGGCGTGCGCTATCCGTTGAAGGAGAGCCCCGAAGCGGGGCTCTATGGGCAACTGACCGCAATGCGGCTTTCGACAGGCTGATGCGCAAAGCGCTGCATCCTCTGACAATCACCCGCTGCACGCAGAGGTATCGCTGGCGACCACATCACCGCTACGAGGTATTTCACCAGCTCGCCACGCTTTTGCAGGCGGGCCTGACACTGTCTGACAGCCTGCAGATGCTGGCGGACCAGCATCCGATAACACCCTGGCAGGCACTCCTGCAAAGCCTTGCCGATGAGCTGAGTGAAGGATGCCCTTTTTCTGAGGCGCTGAAGCGCTGGCCCGCGGTATTTAGCCCACTGTATGTGTCGATGGTGAAGACCGGCGAGCTAACCGGAAAACTGGAAACGTGCTGCCGTGAACTTGCCCAGCAACAAAAATCACAGCAGCAACTCAGTGCGAAAGTGAAAAAGGCACTGCGTTACCCGATGGTAATCCTGGCTCTGGCAGTACTCGTGGTGCTAGCCATGGTCACTCTGGTCTTGCCCGAGTTCGCCGCCATCTACAAAACGTTTAATACCCCGCTCCCGATGCTGACACAGATAGTCATGGGAATGGCAACGTTTATACAGTCCTATGCCCTCGCGCTGTTCGCGGGGCTACTTCTTCCCGTGAGCATCGCCTGGGGTTTGCGGCAGGATCCGCGCTGGCAACACGTACTGCTGCATATCCCCGTCATGGGCGCGCTGGCTAAAGGACAAAAGCTGGGGCAAATTTTTACCGTACTGTCGCTCACGCAGCAGGCGGGCATCGCTTTTTTAAAGGGTCTGGAGAGTGCAGAAGAGACGGTTGAGAGCAGGTACTGGCAGGGGATACTCCGCGCCATCCGGGAAGACATTGAAAAGGGTTATCCCCTTTGGGCATCCTTTCAAAAGGCGGCGGTTTTTACTCCGCTGTGTATTCAGCTATTGCGAACCGGCGAAACGTCAGGTGCGCTCGACATCATGCTGGTAAACCTGGCGCGTCACCACACGGAGCAAACCTTTCAGTCAGCAGATAACCTGGCTGCCGTGCTGGAGCCTGTGCTGCTGATCGTGACGGGTGTGATTATCGGCACGCTGGTGGTGGCAATGTATTTGCCTATCTTCCATCTCGGGGATGCGATGAGTGCGGGATAACGCTGGCACACGGATGTGCGCCAGCTTACGCGATTACAGGCTATTGAAAACGCGGTTTTCCTGTTCCTGAACGCGAATAAAGGTCGTGCGTTTCGTCAACTCTTTCAGGCGGGATGCCCCCACATAGGTGCAGGCCGAACGCAGGCCACCAAGAATGTCACGTGCGGTATTCTCAACCGGACCGCGCAGCGGCAGCTTCACGGTTTTGCCTTCTGCCGCACGGTATTTTGCAACGCCACCCACGTGACGGGTCATCGCCGATTCAGAGCTCATACCGTAGAACAGCATAAATTTCTCACCGTTCTCTTCCACCACGGTACCGCCACTCTCTTCGTGACCTGCCAGCATACCGCCAAGCATCACGAAGTCTGCGCCGCCGCCGAAAGCTTTCGCGACATCACCCGGGGTAGTACAACCGCCGTCACTGATGATCTGCCCGCCCAGGCCGTGCGCAGCATCGGCACATTCAATAACCGCAGAAAGCTGCGGATAACCGACACCGGTTTTCACACGCGTGGTGCACACGGAACCCGGGCCAATGCCCACTTTGACGATATCTGCGCCAGAGAGGATCAGCTCCTCACACATCTCGCCGGTCACTACGTTACCCGCAATGATGGTTTTGTTCGGCCAGGCTTCACGCGCCTTGCTCACGAACTGCACGAAATGTTCGGAATAACCATTCGCTACATCAATACAGACGAAGTTCAGCGCGGGGTTACTCTTGAGGATTTGTTTGGTCTTTTCGAAATCGGCATCTGAGGTTCCGGTAGAGACCATCACATGCTTCACGACCTCAGCAGAAGCGGATGCCACAAAGGCGTTCCACTCTTCAGGGCTGTAGTGTTTGTGAACTGCCGTGAGGATGTCGAACTGTGCCAGCGCGGTTGCCATCTCGAAGGTTCCCACGGTATCCATATTGGCAGCAATGATCGGCACGCCAGACCAGGTCTGACCGGAATGTTTAAAGGTGAATTGACGTTCGAGTTCAACGTCTGAGCGACTTTTCAGTGTAGAGCGTTTAGGGCGGATAAGAACGTCTTTGAAACCTAACTTCAGATCTTCTTCGATACGCATGTGCGGATTCCTGGGGTTAGAGGCAAATATGTTAAAAGCACAACTCCAGTGACGTTATCATACGCACTAATACCTGCTCCGCAAGACTGCGAAATTCTCTTTTTTTACGCTACAATCCTATAAATTTACCTGGTAAAAAGCCGGTAAAGAGAGCTAAACATTGGCTGGCACACGTTTGAATTTCAACCAACTGATCTTAATAATGAATAATTCCCAGGATTTGATTTAATGGGGTATACCGTCGCATTAACCGGCGGCATCGGTAGTGGCAAAAGTACCGTTGCGGACGCTTTCGCTCGCCTGGGTATCGCGATTATCGATGCCGATATCATTGCCCGTCAGGTGGTAGAACCGAATACACCCGCGTTAAAGGCCATTGAAGAACATTTTGGCCCGGCCATCATCAATGCGGACGGCACGCTAAATCGCCGGCAGCTTCGCGAATGCATTTTTTCCGATTCTGCGGAAAAGGTCTGGCTTAATGCCCTGCTCCACCCCATTATCCACCAGGAAACCCAGCGTCAGATTGCCGCCGCCCGCTCACCGTATGTGCTGTGGGTAGTTCCGTTGCTGGTAGAAAATCAGCTGCAGAAGAAAGCCGATCGGGTTCTGGTCATTGATGTCCTTCCCGAAACGCAAATCCAGCGAACCATGACGCGCGATCGCGTCTCGCGCGAACATGCCGAACAAATTCTTGCCGCTCAGGCCACGCGCGATCAGCGCCTGGCCGTTGCGGATGATGTTATTGATAATAACGGCGCACCAGATGCCATTGCATCGGATGTTGCCCGTCTGCACGCGCAGTATTTGACCTTCGCCGCGCAGGCCGTTGCACAGGAAAAACCATAATGTCGACTCACATCCTTTTTGAGCATCCGCTTAACGAAAAAATGCGTACCTGGCTGCGTATCGAATTTCTTATTCAACAACTCTCGCAACACCTGCCTGTCAACGATCACGCCACTGCGTTGCACTTCTTCCGCAATGTGGGCGACCTGCTGGATGTGATTGAGCGTGGAGATGTTCGCACCGAATTACTGAAAGAACTTGAGCGTCAGCAGCGTAAACTGCAGGCATGGGCGGAAGTCCCGGGTGTTGATCAAAGCCGTATCGATTCCCTGCGTCAGCAGTTAAAAAGCAGTAGCAGCACGTTAATGGCTGCCCCTCGCGTTGGCCAGTTTTTGCGTGAAGATCGCTTGATTGCCCTGGTACGCCAGCGCCTGAGTATACCCGGTGGATGCTGCAGCTTTGACCTGCCGACGCTTCATATGTGGCTGCACATGCCGCAAACGCAGCGTGATGCGCAGGTGAATATCTGGCTGGAAAGCCTGGAGCCGATGCACCGGACGTTATCGCTGATCCTCGATCTTATCCGTAACTCTGCGCCGTTCCGCAAGCAGACCAGCCTGAACGGTTTTTACCAGGATAACGGGGACGATGCCGATCTGCTGCGACTGAACCTTTCGCTCGACGTGCAGCTTTACCCGCAAATCTCCGGGCATAAGAGCCGTTTTGCGATTCGCTTTATGCCGCTGGACAGTGAAAATGGCACCGTGCCGGAACGCCTCGATTTTGAACTGGCCTGTTGTTAAGGAGTGCCAATGTCTGACGTAACCATCGTAAACTGCCCAACCTGTGGCAAAAGTGTTGTCTGGGGCGAAGTGAGCCCATACCGCCCATTCTGCTGTAAACGCTGTCAGTTAATTGACCTGGGCGAATGGGCGGCGGAAGAGAAACGCATTCCGAGTGAAGGCACTCTTTCGGACAGCGATGACTGGAGTGAAGAACAGCAGTAAATTAAACGCCCTGCACTAACCGGGTAATCACAGGCTCATTTGCCGGCGGGAATTTGTCGGCATCGCTTGCCTGCAGTTCAACCCAGTTACCCGGTTGCCCCTCTTTGCCCCAGGGATCCCCCTCCCAGTTTTCCACCAGCCAGAACCAAAGCGTAATGTGACGATCGGGAAACTGGTATTCGAGCTTGTCAAACAGCGTTGCGCCAAGCGGGGTGATCCCCACTTCTTCCTGAAGCTCACGGATCAGCGCCTGTTCCGGCGTTTCGCCTGATTCGATTTTCCCGCCCGGAAACTCCCATTTGTTCGCCATATGGGCGTCGGCGGCGCGCTGGGTGATAAAGAACTGGTTTTGCGGGTTGCGAATAATCCCGACGGCAATTTGCAGTATTTTCATATTGTCACTTCCATAAAAAAGGCGCAGATTTCTGCGCCTTTTTGTTTTGTTATGAATTTAGCTCAGACGACCGTGGCACGCCTTGTATTTTTTACCGGAACCACACGGGCACGGATCGTTGCGGCCAACTTTACGATCGCCAGTCTGGGCCGCGATCGCTGCAGCAGCTTCGCTCTCGTCAGTCTGGTGGCTCAGCTGTTGCATCTGTGCCAGACGCTCAGCTTCTTCACGGCGCTGTTGCTCCATTGCTTCCACTTCTTCCGGCATGCGTACCTGAACTTTGCTCAGGGTGCTGATCACTTCATACTTCAGTGACTCCAGCATGGACGCAAACATGGCGAAGGATTCACGCTTGTACTCCTGCTTCGGATCTTTCTGCGCGTAACCACGCAGGTGGATACCCTGACGCAGGTAGTCCATCGCCGCCAGGTGCTCTTTCCACAGGGAGTCCAGCGTTTGCAACATCACGCCTTTTTCAAAGTGACGCATCATCTCAGCGCCAACGACTTCTTCCTTACGCTTGTATACGTCCAGCGCGGTTTCGAAAATACGTTCACGCAGGGTCTCTTCGTGCAGCTCAGGCTCTTTGTCCAGCCACTCTTTGATTGGCAGTTCGAGGTCGAAGTCGTTTTTCAGGCGTTCCTGCAGACCTTCGATATCCCACATTTCTTCCAGAGACTGCGGTGGAATATGCGCGTCGATAGTCGCTTTGAATACGTCTTCGCGAATGCTGTTGATGGTGTCGCTCACGTCGGACACGTCCAGCAGCTCGTTACGCTGGGTATAGATGGCACGACGCTGGTCGTTGGCCACATCATCATATTCCAGCAGCTGCTTACGAATATCGAAGTTGCGGCTTTCCACTTTACGCTGAGCGTTAGCAATCGCTTTAGTGACCCACGGGTGTTCAATGGCTTCGCCAGGTTTCATACCCAGTTTACGCATCATGCCGGAAACACGGTCGGAGGCGAAAATACGCATCAGCGCATCTTCCATAGACAGGTAGAAGCGGGAAGAACCGGCATCACCCTGACGACCCGCACGGCCGCGCAGCTGGTTATCGATACGACGAGATTCGTGACGTTCGGTACCAATGATATGCAAACCACCGGATGCCAGCACCGCGTCATGGCGTACCTGCCAGTCCGCTTTAATCTGAGCAATCTGCTCCGGCGTTGGGTTTTCCAGCTCGGCAATCTCTGCCTGCCAGCTACCACCCAGCATAATGTCGGTACCACGACCCGCCATGTTGGTGGCGATTGTTACCGCTGCCGGGTAACCCGCCTGCGCAACGATATCCGCCTCTTTGGCGTGGAATTTCGCGTTAAGAACGTTGTGTTTGATGCCCGCTTTGGTCAACTCATTGGAAACCACTTCGGATTTCTCGATGGAGATTGTCCCCACCAGCACCGGCTGGCCATTAGCGGTACGATCGCGAATATCTTCAATGATTGCCTGAATTTTTTCCGCTTCGGTCATGTACACCAGGTCCGGCATATCCTTACGGATCATTGGACGGTTGGTTGGAACGACCACGGTATCCAGTTTGTAGATGGAGCTGAATTCAAATGCTTCGGTATCTGCAGTACCGGTCATCCCCGCCAGCTTCTCGTACAAACGGAAGTAGTTCTGGAAGGTAATAGAGGCCAGCGTCTGGTTTTCATTTTGAATATCAACGCCTTCTTTGGCCTCAACGGCCTGGTGCAGACCGTCAGACCAGCGACGACCCTGCATGGTACGGCCGGTGTGCTCATCAACGATGATAACTTCACCGTCTTTCACGATGTAGTCGACATCGCGGGTGAACAGCGCGTGGGCACGCAACGCGGCAGTGACGTGGTGCATCAGCATAATGTTCGTCGGAGAGTACAGAGACTCGCCCTCTTCCATGATGCCTTCAGCCACCAGCAGCTCTTCAATTTTCACCAGACCGCGTTCGGTCAGGTTCACCTGCCGCGCTTTTTCATCGACAGAGAAGTGACCTTCACCCTGGAAGGTGTCGGAATCTTCTTTCTCCTGACGCAGCAGGTGCGGAATGATTTTATCGACTTTACGGTACATCTCGGAGCTGTCTTCGGCCGGGCCGGAGATGATCAGCGGGGTACGCGCTTCATCGATCAGGATGGAGTCCACCTCATCCACCAGCGCATAGTGCAGTTTACGCTGCACGCGCTCTTCAGGGCTAAACGCCATGTTGTCACGCAGGTAGTCGAAGCCGTATTCGTTGTTGGTACCGTAGGTGATATCCGCGTTATAGGCTTCACGTTTGGCGGGTGCCGGCAGACCGGACATGTTGATGCCAACGGTCATGCCCAGGAATTCGAACAGGGGACGGTTGTTTTCGGCATCACGCTGTGCCAGATAGTCGTTGACGGTAACGACGTGAACGCCTTTACCGGTCAGTGCGTTCAGGTAGGCGGGCAGCGTTGCGGTCAGGGTTTTACCTTCACCGGTACGCATTTCCGCGATGCAGCGCTCGTTAAGCACCATACCACCCAGCAGCTGAACGTCGAAGTGACGCATGCCAAACACACGTTTACTGGCCTCACGCACAACGGCGAAGGCTTCAGGGATCAGGCTTTCCAGCGTTTCGCCTTTTTCAAGACGCGCGCGGAATTCTACGGTTTTCGCTTTCAGCTCGTCATCAGAGAGCTTCTCCATCGCCGGCTCCATGCCATTGATGACGGTAACAGCTTTGCGCATACGGCGCAGGGTACGATCGTTACGACTACCAAAAACTTTTGTTAACAATTTGATTAGCATAATAAATTCTCAAACGCCCCAGGTTGGGCAGATAAATTAAGGTATTGAAAAAAGGTTAATTTAGCTGAGGCGTTGAGGCCCGGCGCGGATGCCGTGGGCCTGGCTAATCCATGTCGAAACGGAGAAGGTCGCAGGAGGAACGTGCGCGATTTGCGTGGTCTGACGCACCATGACGGGTGGCTGACTGTCCTGCGTAAGCAGCGCGTTAAGCGTGTCCAGCAGAGCAAGATGCTGCGCCTGTACCGGCAGCGTCTCTTCAGCAACAGGCAGTGCCTGCGGAGCCATCGCAAATGACAGATGGCGAATAACGGTACGGATCGCATGCTGGTGCCAGTAATCCACCGAGAAATTCGGGCGGCGATTGGCTTCAAGCCACGCCAGGTTAGTAAAATTAACCCGCGTGTTGAGATCGTGTTTGGTTGTGGAGGTCTTCGTCGGCGTCGCCGCTTCCGCACTGTTGCTGAGCGCAGGCAAGCCGAAACTCGCCGCGACCATCCCCAATAAGAGATGCGGCCAGAAGTAACGTCTGCCAAATTGTCGCCAGCGCGTCAGTATTCCGCTCACTTGCTCCACCACATTAAGCCAGCCTTCAACAGGCTGAATTCAATTATTCTTTTAAGCGCCCAGATATTACCACTAAAGCCAATACACAGCAGCAGGAATGACGTATTGCTGCGGGGAAAAACGGTCAAGAATGCAGCTAACGCACAGATTTTCTGCACCGGGTAAACGAGAAGTGACGCTGGGGCAAATAAATGAAGAGGGGTAAAAATAAAAACGACTGGTCTCCCTGGTCGGAGAGAGTACCAAGTTAACCAGTCGATTTTTTACGAAACGGCTTTAACCGTTACGCCAGTACCGTGTTTGGTGCTTTGAAGGCCAGCGGCAGCTCAGCTTCGTCTTCAAAGGTCACATATTCCCAGGCTTCCTGTTTTGCCAGGACTGCCTGCAACAGTTTGTTGTTCAGTGCATGACCGGATTTAAACGCGGTAAATGCACCAATGATGTTGTGACCACACATAAACAGGTCGCCGATAGCATCCAGCATTTTGTGACGAACGAATTCATCTTCAAAACGCAGACCGTCTTCGTTCAGTACGCGATAATCGTCAACAACGATGGCACAATCGAAGCTGCCGCCCAGGCACAGGCCGCGGGACTGCAGATATTCGATATCACGCATGAAGCCAAACGTACGGGCACGGCTGATCTGGCGCATAAACGCATCAGCAGAGAAGTTCATCGCATAGCGTTGGGTGCTGGCATCAATCGCCGGATGGTTAAAATCGATGGTAAAGTCCAACGAGAAACCATTGTACGGTTTGAATTCAGCCCATTTGTCGCCATCTTCGACGCGAACGGTCTCTTTGATACGAACAAATTTTTTCGCGCAGTTCAGTTCTTCGATGCCGGCATCCAGCAACAGATAGACGAACGGAGCAGCACTACCATCCATGATCGGGATTTCTGGCGCATCGACTTCAACCATAATGTTGTCGATACCCAGACCCGCCAGGGCGGCGTTCAGGTGCTCTACGGTAGAAATCCGCACGTCATGCTCGTTCACCAGACAAGTACAGAGCATAGTATCACGCACAGATTTGGCATCGGCCGGAAAGTCTACCGGTGGATTCAAGTCGGTGCGACGATAGATGACCCCGGTATTGGCCGGCGCAGGGCGTAACGTCAGTGTGACTTTCTTGCCGGTATGTAAACCGACACCAGTCGCCTGAACGATACGTTTAAGTGTCCTTTGTTTGATCATCGTATAATCTCGCCAAATTAACTATCCAACCGAAAGTGTATATCACTGACGGTGGGCCAGTTTAGCACAAAGAGCGAAAATCCCCAAATTCCAGCCAATTCTTAGTCAGCTTGCTTGCGCAGGAACGCCGGGATATCCAGATAATCTGGCTCTTTCGCCGTTTGCGGAGTGGGGTCGTTAACCACTTTCGCGGCCGGTTTCTGCTCCTGAGTCAGAGGAGACATACCGTGCTGCTGGTAACGATCCATAACCGGCTGCTGAGTCTGTTTGTTGGTCACCAGGGTGATCTCAGGACGCTTGTCCATACCGATACCGGTAGCAACAACAGTAACACGCAGCTCGTCGTTCATTTCCGGGTCAAGGGAAGTACCGATTACCACGGTAGCGTTGTCAGAGGCGAACGCACGGATAGTGTTACCCACGGTTTCAAACTCATCCAGACGCAGGTCGAAGCCAGCGGTAATGTTGACCAGCACGCCGCGCGCACCAGACAGGTCGATATCTTCCAGCAGTGGAGAAGAGATAGCCATTTCAGCCGCTTCTTCTGCACGGTCTTCACCGCTTGCCACGCCAGAGCCCATCATCGCGTAGCCCATTTCGGACATCACGGTACGAACGTCTGCAAAGTCAACGTTCATCAGACCCGGACGGGTAATCAGTTCAGCGATACCCTGCACCGCGCCTTTCAGCACGTCGTTGGCTGCGCCAAAAGCGTCCAGCAGAGAGATACCGCGACCCAGAACTTTCAACAGTTTGTCGTTCGGGATGGTAATCAACGAGTCCACGTGCTTGGACAGTTCAGTGATACCCTGCTCCGCAAAAGCCATACGCTTCTTGCCTTCAAAGTTGAAAGGCTTGGTCACGACAGCAACGGTCAGGATACCTAAATCTTTCGCTACTTCAGCCACAACAGGTGCTGCGCCGGTACCCGTACCGCCACCCATACCTGCTGCGATAAAGACCATGTCCGCACCTTCCAGTGCAGCGCGCAGGGCCTCACGATCTTCTTCAGCCGCATTACGACCGACTTCCGGGTTAGCCCCAGCGCCCAGCCCTTTGGTGATGCCACCGCCGATCTGGATAGTCTGGCCTACAGCCGTCTTACGCAGTGCCTGTGCATCGGTGTTAACTGCAAAGAACTCAACACCTTCAATGCGTTCACGCACCATATGCTCTACGGCGTTACCGCCGCCGCCACCGACGCCGATGACTTTAATCACCGCGTCGTTGGTCAGTTCCATAGGTTCAAACATAATTTCTCTCTCCGTTGTGCCTGTCGCCCGAGACCGCTAATTCTCTCCGGTCTCTTAAAAAAATTAAAACTCTTTTCGCAACCAGTTGTTCAGTCGTTTGACCCACGACCCAACTGAGACGCGTTTTTCCACTTCTGCTTCACCACTGAGATGAGATTCTTTCCCGTAGTGGAGCAGGCCCACGGCCGTTGAATAGTACGGCTCCTGAGCATAATCCGTTAAACCGGTGATATTCAGCGGAGCACCGATACGCACTTGCGTATGGAACACGCGCTGAGCGCAGGCCGCAAGACCTTCAATTTGCGCTGCCCCGCCGGTTAATACAATCCCCGCTGCAAGATGATGTTTCACGCCCTGCTGGCGAAGCTGTTCCTGTAACTGCAAAATCTCTTCGTTGACCAGGTTAAGCAGCTCGGTATAACGCGGCTCAATGACCTCTGCCAACGTCTGGCGCTGCAGGCTGCGCGGTGGACGTCCGCCCACGCTCGGCACTTCAACGCTCTCATCTTTGCCAACGATAGACCCCAGCGCACAGCCGTGGCGTACTTTAATCGCTTCTGCATCACTCGGGGGCGTACCAAAAGCGTAAGCAATATCGCTGGTCACAACGTTCCCGGCATACGGGATCACTTTGGTGTGGCGCAGCGCACCGCCGGTATACACGGCCATGTCCATTGTACCACCACCAATATCGACCACACAGACACCCAGTTCACGTTCATCTTCGGTCAGCACGGAATAGCTCGCTGCAAGACCGGCGAAAATGAGTTGGTCAACTTTCAGGCCACAACGTTCAACGGCTTTTACAATGTTCTTCGCCATATCGTTGTGACATGTGATCAAGTGCACTTTTGCCTGCATACGTACGCCGGAGAGACCGACCGGGTTTTTGATCCCTTCCTGGTAGTCAATCGCATACTCCTGCGGGATCACGTGCAGCACGCGATGCTCATCGCGAACGCGCACGGATTTCGCCGTATGCACAACGTTTTCAACGTCTTCCTGCGTCACTTCTTCTTCGGAAATCGGCACCATGCCGATTTCGTTCTGGCAGCTAATGTGCTTACCCGAAAGCGCCAGATAAACAGAGGAAATCTGGCAATCTGCCATCAATTCAGCCTGATCGATGGCGCGCTGTACGCACTTCACCACCGACTCAAGATCGTTAACCCCACCTTTATCCATACCACGGGACGGGCAACTGCCCACGCCAATGATATTGACCATACCGTCGGGCAGAACTTCCCCTACTAAAGCGGCAACCTTCGCGGTGCCAATCTCCAGTCCAACTACCAGTTTTCTGTCCGTCGCCTTGATCATTGTTGTTCTGCCTGTACCTGTGCCTGATTCTGTTGCTGATTAGGTTCCTCGACCGGAGCCGGTTCCCAACCGACTGCTGCGCCTGAGTCATAGCGCAAATCAACGTAGCTTATCCGTTTGCCGTCAGTCTGTGCCTGCTGCTGTAAAACCGGGTAAAGTTCTACAAATCGCGCCAGACGTTTCATTGTGTCCCCGCGACCCAGGTTGAGCTTAATGCCGTTCGTTAACGTCAGTTGCCAGGAGCGGCGCGCCGTCATTGCAGCATCTTTTAGCGTAAACCTGTCCTTCGCCAGCACCTGACCCATTTCACGAAAACCTTGTAACACTTCATTTTCGCTACCTTCCGGGCCATACAACATCGGTAAATTTTGCTTGTTGACACGATCGGCCGGGACGCTGAAGGAATTTCCGTCTACGTCAACCATGTGCTGATCATTCCAACGCGCAATGGGCACATATTCAACCAGATGAATCTTCAATTCATCAGGCCATTGCTTTCTGACACTCGCCTGTTTTATCCATGGCAGACGTTCAATCTGACTCTGGATAATATTGACGTCCTGCGTCATAAAGGTGCCAGGCGATCCCAGCGCCAGAATTGTCTGGCGAATGTCATCGTTACGGGTGTAATGACGCTCACCGGTGACCACCAGCTTCGAAAGCGGCAACCGTTGCGCATCTTCCATCCAGCCCAGAACCATCCAGCCGCTGATAAACACGGTGCACAGCACCCCGAGCAGGAAAATAATACCTGCAAGACGCGTTCCATTACTCCGGCGTGAAGAAGAGTATTCTTCTTCGTCATCGCGGTTGCGCGTGTTCAATGCAGCCTGAGACATATCAGCCCGCCTGGTCCAGAATACGTACGACTAATTGCGAGAAGCTCATCCCCGCCTGACGCGCTGCCATCGGCACAAGGCTGTGGCTGGTCATTCCCGGAGAAGTATTTGCTTCTAGCAGATAAAATTGTCCATCACTGTCGAGCATCACGTCGATGCGGCCCCATCCACGGCAACCCAGAACATGCCAGGCTTTAACCACCAGGGACTGTAAATCGGTTTCACGCTCAGCTTCAAGACCACTTGGGCAGAAATATTGCGTCTCATCAGAGAGATACTTCGCCTCATAATCATAGAAGGTTCCGGCCGGTTGGATACGAATTGACGGTAAAATTTCTTCGCCAAGCATCGCGACGGTAAATTCCGGCCCGCTGAGCCATTTTTCAATCAGAACTTCTTCATCATGTTGAAATGCCAGGGCTAAAGCGGAAGATAAATCCTCAGCTTTCTCAACTTTGGACATGCCAACGCTCGACCCTTCGCGGCTGGGCTTTACAATAACCGGTAAGCCCAGCTCAGCAATGCGTGCATTAACGCTATCGGAGAGGCCCATTTCAAATTCGCGACGCGTCAGGGCAACCCAGGGGGCAACGGGTAAACCCGCGCCCTGCCACAGCAGTTTACTGCGCAGTTTATCCATAGAAATGGCGGAGGCCATCACACCGCTGCCGGTGTACGGCATGCCGGTGAGTTCCAGCAGCCCCTGAAGGGTGCCGTCTTCGCCACCACGGCCATGTAACGCGATAAAGACTTTATCGAAGCCCATCGCCTTTAACTGGGTTACGTCAGTCTCTTTCGGATCGACCAGGTGCGCATCCACACCACCTTCACGCAGGCCCGCCAGTACAGCGGCACCTGAATTCAGGGAAACCTCGCGCTCGGCGGATGTGCCGCCAGACAGGACAGCAATCTTATCAGCCATGATGCTCATCCTCCTGAGTTTGCGGCTTCAGTTTGATTTCAGCTAAGGTACGGGCGATTTTGCCGATATTTCCCGCGCCCTGAATCAGAATTAGATCGTTGCCGGTCAGCACCGGGGCCAGAATTTCAGCCACCTGGGCAGGATCGGAAACCAAAATAGGGTCTACTTTACCGCGTCCGCGGATGGTACGACATAAAGAACGGCTGTCTGCACCAGGAATAGGAGTTTCGCCCGCTGCATAAACATCCAGCATCAGGAGCGTATCCACCTGTGACAGGACGCTGGCGAAATCGTCATACAGGTCACGGGTACGCGTGAAACGGTGCGGCTGGAAGATCATGACCAGTTTTTTTTCTGGCCAGCCTGCACGCGCGGCTTTGATCGTTGCGTCCACTTCCGTCGGGTGGTGACCGTAGTCATCAACCAGCATGGCAGTACCGGGTTTACCGTTCACCGCCTCCAGCGGGTATTCACCGAGGAAGTCGAAGCGACGCCCGGTTCCCTGGAAGCTTTCCAGTGCACGAAGAATGGCTTCGTCATCAATGCCTTCTTCTGTCGCCACGGCCACTGCCGCTGCGGCATTCAGGGCGTTGTGACGCCCTGGTGCATTCAGGGTGACATGCAGCAGTTCTTTGTCCTGACGCGCCAGGGTGAAATGCCCCTGCGCACCCAGCTGTTTGTAATCTTCCACGCGGACATCAGCGTCTTCGCTGAAGCCGTAAGTCGTGATTTGACGTCCGACGCGCGGCAACAGCTCGCGAATCACCGGATCGTCTACACACATTACCGCGCGTCCATAGAACGGCAGGTTGTGCAGGAAATTAATAAAGGTCTGCTTTAAGTTCTCGAAGTCGCCCTGGTAAGTATCCATATGGTCGGCTTCGATATTGGTGACGATGGCGACCATCGGCTGCAGATGCAGGAACGACGCATCGCTCTCATCCGCTTCGGCAATTAAATAACGGCTGTGTCCGAGACGTGCATGCACGCCTGCCGCTTTTACCAGACCACCATTGACGAACGTCGGGTCGAGGCCCGCTTCTGCATAAATGCTGGAGACCATCGCCGTGGTGGTGGTTTTGCCGTGGGTTCCGGCAATCGCAATGCCATGACGAAAACGCATCAACTCCGCCAGCATTTCCGCACGGCGGATCACCGGAATACGCGCTTCGTGCGCGGCCACGATTTCCGGGTTATCAGAGGAGATGGCGCTCGACACGACCACCACACTCGCATCGCGCACGTTTTCCGGGCGATGATTGAAATAGATAGTCGCCCCAAGCGACGCCAGCTGCTGCGTAACAGGGTTTGGCGCCAGGTCAGACCCGCTGATCTGATAGCCTTCGTTAGCTAACACTTCGGCAATACCGCCCATGCCAGCACCACCGATGCCAACAAAGTGAATGTGCCGGACGCGACGCATCTCGGGCACGATAGAACGCAGTTTTGCCAGTTGTTGTGTATTCATTCTCTAAACGCCATCGACTACTTAAAAAATTCGTGCAGCGCAACACGCGCTGCGAGGGTTAAGCCTGGGCTGCCAGGCTCACTTCTTTTGCCACCCGTTCCGTTGCATCAGGAATAGCGGTCGCGCGTGCGCGTTGCGCCATCTCCAGTAATGCCTCTCTGTTCCAGCCCGCCAGGGTGGTGGCGACCGCATCGGCGGTAAATTGTGGCTGTTCAAATATTTTCGCGGCGCCGGCTTCCTCAAGCGGCAGCGCATTCCAGTACTGCTGTCTGTCTTTGTGCTGGAACGGCACAAACAGAGCCGGCAACCCGGCGGCGGCAATTTCGCTGACCGTCAATGCGCCAGAGCGGCAGACCACGACATCGGCCCAGGCATACGCTGCGGCCATGTCGTCGATAAATTCCGTCACTTTATGCTGCGGCTGGCCTTCATCGGCGTAAGCCTGCTCAACCATCTGCTGAGCACCTTTTCCGCTTTGGTGCCAGATTGTCACCGCATCACCCAGCTTTGCTGCAACCTGCGGCATCGTCTGGTTTAAAATGCGTGCGCCCTGAGAACCGCCAACGACCAGCACACGGACCGGCCCTTCACGACCAGGCAGGCGCGCATCCGGTAATGGCAGCGCCAGCACGTCTACGCGCACCGGGTTACCCACCACGTCCGCCTTCGGGAAGGCTCCCGGGAAAGCCTGCATCACTTTGGTGGCAATTTTCGCCAGCCATTTATTGGTCAGACCGGCAATGCCGTTCTGCTCATGCAGCACCACGGGGATGCCCAATGACCAGGCCGCCAGCCCACCCGGGCCAGAAACATAGCCGCCCATCCCCAGCACCACATCAGGCTTAAAACGCTTCATGATGGCGCGCGCCTGACGCCAGGCGTTGAAAATACGCACCGGTGCCAGAAGCTGGGCCTTAATGCCTTTTCCGCGTAAGCCGGAAATGCGAATAAAGTCGATCTCGATACCGTGCTTCGGTACCAGGTCGGCTTCCATGCGGTCCGCGGTTCCCAGCCAGCGTACCTGCCAGCCCTGATCCATTAAATGGTGCGCAACTGCGAGCCCCGGGAACACATGTCCACCGGTACCGCCTGCCATCACCATTAACCGCTTCGGTTGATTCATCGTGAACCTCGTGTAAACGCCTGGGCTTTTTCCAGACGCGTTTCATAATCTATGCGTAACAACATCATGATGGCCGTCGACATAATCAGCAGACTGGAACCACCATAACTGATCAACGGCAACGTCAGGCCTTTGGTCGGCAGCATACCCGCTGCGGCCCCGACGTTAACCAATGCCTGGAAACTAAACCAGATACCTATTGAGCAGGCTAAGAAACCTGAAAAGCGGTGATCGATCTCCAGCGCTTTCCGCCCAATCGACATGGCGCGGAAAGCGACGAAGAATACCATTAATAGCGCTAATACCACACCGATATAACCCAGTTCTTCCCCAATAATGGAGAAGATGAAGTCAGTGTGCGCTTCGGGTAAATACTCCAGTTTTTGTACCGAGTTGCCCAGGCCCTGACCCCAGACTTCACCGCGACCAAAAGCCATCAGCGACTGCGTCAGCTGATAACCGCTGCCAAACGGGTCTTCCCACGGGTTCCAGAATGAGGTCACACGGCGGATACGGTAAGGCTCGGCGAGGATCAGCAGCACAACCGCTGAGATACCCATTCCGATGATGGCGATGAACTGCCACAGCTTCGCCCCGGCCAGGAACAGCATTGCCAGCGTGGTGACAAACAGCACGACCACGGTACCAAGGTCAGGCTGCGCCAGCAGTAAGACCGCCAGCACCAGAATAACGCCCATGGGTTTTAAGAAGCCGCGCAGGTTATTACGCACTTCATCCACTTTACGTACCAGGTAGTTAGCCAGGTAGCAGAACAGGGAGAGCTTGGTAAATTCCGCGGGCTGAATACGCAGTGGGCCAAAGGCAATCCAGCGCGATGCCCCGTTTACGGAGCTCCCCACCACCAGCACGATCAGCAGCATAATGATGGAGGCGATCAGCATCGCGGTACTGTGCCGCTGCCAGAACTCCATCGGCAGACGTAATGTCACCAGCGCCAGACAGAACGCCAGGATGATGTACAGGCCATCACGTTTCGCAAACAGGAATGGATCGTTCGCCAGCCGCTGCCCGACAGGCATTGACGCCGAGGTCACCATGATAAAACCAACCGCCGCCAGTCCCAGCGTGAGCCAGAAGAGCGTACGGTCGTACATGACCAGGCTGTCGTTATCTTTTTGACGAGAGCCCATCACCCAGCCTTTGAGTGCCGCAAACACCCACGCCAGAACGCCAAATCCTGGCAGGCGCGGCATTTTCAGGCGAGGGAGAGATAAACGCATCAGCCTAACTCCTTCGCCAGACGGGTAAAGAGATCGCCACGCTGTTCGAAATTCTTGAATTGATCGAGACTGGCGCAGGCCGGAGAGAGCAGCACCATATCACCCGGCTTCACGCGAGGGGCAATCAGCCGCATCGCCTGCTCCATGGTCTCGGTTTGCTCGGCAATGTCAGGACGCAGCTCAGCCAGCTCACTGCCGTCGCGACCAAAGCAGTACAAGCGGATATTATTCCCGGCGAGATACGGTTTCAGCGTGGAGAAATCCGCCGATTTACCGTCGCCGCCCAGCAGTAAATGCAGGGTCCCTTCAACGTGCAGGCCGTTCAGGGCGGCCTCGGTACTGCCGACGTTGGTGGCTTTTGAGTCATTAATCCAGCGCACACCGTTATGCTCCAGCGCCAGCTGGAAACGGTGCGCCAGGCCGGTAAAGGTGGTCAATGCTTGCAGGCTGGACGAACGCGGCAGCCCTACGGCATCCGCCAGCGCCAGCGCCGCCAGAGCATTGGTGTAGTTATGCTGGCCGGTAAGCTTCATCTCTTTCACGTTCAGCACTTTCTCACCCTTCACGCGCAGCCAGGTTTCGCCCAGTTGACGGTTAAGATGATAGTCACCCATGGTGATGCCAAAGCTAATGCAGCGATCGTCCGCCCCGCGCACCGGCATGGTCAGGGCGTCATCCGCGTTGACGACGCAGACCTTCGCATTTTCATAAATGCGCAGTTTGGCGGCGCGGTACTGCTGCAGACCAAACGGATAGCGATCCATATGATCTTCAGTAACGTTAAGGATCGTCGCCGCGGCCGCACGAAGGCTGGAGGTCGTTTCCAGCTGGAAGCTGGAAAGCTCGAGGACGTACAATTCACAGCCCTTATCCAGCAACATCAGCGCAGGCAGGCCAATATTGCCTCCCACGCCCACGTTCATGCCCGCCGCTTTCGCCATCTCACCCACAAGGGTGGTGACGGTGCTTTTACCGTTAGAGCCGGTAATCGCGACAACGGGTGCCTGCGCTTCACGGCAGAACAACTCAATATCACCGACAATCTCAACGCCCGCATCGGCCGCGGCGCTGAGTGAAGGATGCGCCAGCGCCATACCGGGGCTGGCGACAATCAGATCGGCTGCCAGCAGCCAGTCATCATTCAGACCACCAAGGTGGCGTTCAACCTGTTCCGGCAGTTTATCCAGACCCGGCGGAGAAACACGCGTATCCATTACGCGAGGCGTCACGCCGCGCGCGAGGAAAAAGTCCACGCAGGAGAGGCCTGTCAGCCCCAACCCGATGATAACGACTTTTTTGCCCTGGTAATCTGCCATGATTAACGTACCTTCAGCGTTGCCAGGCCAATCAGCACCAGCATCAGCGAAATAATCCAGAAGCGCACAATCACGCGCGGTTCCGGCCAGCCTTTCAGTTCATAGTGATGGTGAATCGGTGCCATACGGAAGATGCGCTGTCCGCGCAGCTTGAAGGACCCGACCTGCAAAATCACTGAAAGGGTTTCAACCACAAACACCCCACCCATAATCACCAGCAGGAACTCCTGGCGCAGCAGTACGGCAATAATGCCCAGCGCGCCGCCCAGAGCCAGTGAACCGACGTCACCCATAAAGACCTGCGCCGGGTAGGTGTTGAACCACAGGAAGCCCAGTCCCGCCCCGACAATCGCCGTACAGACGATAACCAGTTCGCCCGCGTGTCGCAGGTATGGAATGTGCAGATAGTTAGCAAAGTTCATGTTACCGGTGGCCCACGCCACCAGCGCAAAACCGGCGGCGACAAAGACGGTTGGCATAATTGCCAGGCCATCCAGACCGTCGGTCAGGTTTACGGCGTTACCGGTGCCCACGATGACGAAGTAGGCCAGCAGAATGTAGAACAGCCCCAGTTGCGGCATCACATCTTTAAAGAACGGCACCACCAGCTCGGTGGCGGGTGTGTCTTTTCCTGCCAGATACAGCGCGAAGGCCACGCCCAGCGCAATCACCGACATCCAGAAGTATTTCCAGCGGGCGATCAGACCTTTGGTGTCTTTACGCACGACCTTGCGGTAATCATCAACAAACCCAATGATGCCGTAGCCCACCAGCACGGTAAGTACGCACCAGACGTACGGGTTAGAGGGATAAGCCCACAGCAGTACGGAAACAACGATCGCGGTCAGGATCATGATCCCGCCCATGGTCGGCGTACCCCGCTTGCTGAAGTGCGACTCCGGACCGTCGTTACGCACAACCTGACCGAAGGAGAGTTTTTGCAGACGGGCAATCATGCGCGGGCCCATCCACAAAGAGATGAACAGCGCAGTCAGCAGGCTGACAATGGCGCGAAACGTCAGATAGGAAAAGACGTTAAAGCCTGAATAATATTTGACCAAATGTTCGGCCAGCCAAACTAACATGTCCCGTTCTCCTGTAATGCGTGCACAACCTCTTCCATGGCGGCACTACGTGAACCTTTCACTAACACAGTCACAATTTGTTTTTCTGTCATCAATGCCTTAAGGCGTTCAGTCAGCGCGGCTTTATCGGCAAAGTGCTCGCCAACACCGCTGGCATGGCTAATCGCCTGGCTCAGTTTTCCAGCGCTCAGCACGCAATCAATACCTGCCGCTTTCGCCGCGTCCCCCACCTGGACATGACAGGCTTCGCTTTCATCACCCAGCTCAGCCATATCGCCCACCACCAGCACGCGATAACCTGGCATCTCAGACAACACCTGCACCGCCGCGGTCATTGAGCCGACGTTCGCGTTATAGGAGTCATCCAGAAGCAGTTTGTTTTCCGCAAGCTGGATCGGGAACAGACGCCCCGGCACGGCTTTTAAATTTGCCAGACCGGTTTTAATCGCCTGATGCGACGCACCAACCGCCATCGACAGCGCCGCTGCCGCGAGCGCATTGGCGATATTATGACGACCCGGCAATGGCAGAAGCACCTCAATGCCACCGGTTGGGGTATTAAGGGTGAATTCCGTGCCATGCGAAGTCACATGAATATTGGTCGCGGTAAAATCACTGTTGGCCGCATTCGGCGAGAAGCGCCAGGTCTTGCGGGAACCAATGATCTGTTGCCAGTTCAGCCAGTCATTGTTGTCGGCATTCATAATGGCGATACCGTCTTCCGGCAGGCCGGTATAGATCTCGCCTTTAGCTTTCGCCACGCCTTCCAGCGAACCAAAACCTTCCAGATGTGCAGCGGCCAGGTTATTCACCAGCGCTGCTTCCGGGCGCGTCAGGCTCACGGTCCAGGCGATTTCGCCCTGGTGGTTTGCCCCTAACTCGATCACGGCAAATTCATGCTCTTTGGTCAGGCGAAGTAATGTCATCGGCACGCCGATATCATTGTTAAGGTTGCCTGCCGTATAAAGCGTATTTCCGCACTGGCTCAGGATGGCCGCAGTCATCTCTTTCACAGAGGTTTTACCTGATGAACCGGTCAGCGCGACGACGCGCGTCGGCACCTGCCGACGAACCCAGGCCGCCAGCTCGCCGAATGCCAGACGGGTATCTTTCACCACGATCTGCGGCAGATCGACAGCGAGTTTACGGCTGACCAGCAGCGCCCCTGCACCATTCTCCCTGGCCTGTTGTGCAAAATCATGCGCGTCAAAACGTTCGCCCTTCAGCGCCACAAACAGACAACCCGGGGTCACTTTGCGGGTATCGGTCGTTACGGCATCGATGGTCAAATCGTGACCCAGCAGCTCGCCCTGCAGTACCGCAGCGGCCTGACTTAAGGTGATGCTAATCATGCCACGACTCCCAGCAGACGCGCGGCCGTGACGCGGTCCGAATAATCGAGACGACGGTTGCCAACAATCTGATAATCCTCATGGCCTTTCCCGGCCAGCAGCACAACGTCGTTTTCCTGAGCCTGCATGATGGCGTTGGTCACGGCTTCCGCACGGCCTTCCACCACGCGGGCGCGGCCTGCATCCAGCATGCCCGACAGAATGTCGTTAATAATGGCGCGCGGCTCTTCAGTACGCGGGTTGTCATCGGTTACAACCGAAATATCCGCGAACTGTTCAGCAATGGCACCCATCAGTGGACGTTTGCCCTTATCACGGTCGCCACCGCAGCCAAACACACACCAGAGCTTACCGGTGCAGTGCAGACGCGCCGCTTCAAGTGCTTTTTCCAGTGCGTCCGGCGTGTGGGCATAATCGACCACCACGGTCGGTTTGCCCGGTGCGCTGAACACTTCCATACGGCCACATACCGGCTGCAGACGCTCGGCCGTTTCCAGCAGCGCGTTCATCGGATAACCCAGCGCCAGCAGCGTCGCCAGCGCCAGCAGCAGGTTGCTGACGTTAAACGCACCCATCAGACGGCTTTCAATTTCACCGTCACCCCATGAGGAGGTAAAACGAATGGTGGCGCCACTGTCGTGATAATCCACCGCAACCGCCTTCAGCCAGCGGCCGTGGCAGTTCGGGTTGATATGGTCTTCCATCGACACCGCAACCGCATCCGGCAGCTTCGCCAGCCAGCGGCGACCGACTTCGTCGTCAGCGTTGATGATGGCCTGTCCGCTATGGTGGGTGGAGTAGAGCAGCCATTTCGCTGCTTCGTAATGCTCCATATCACCATGATAATCAAGGTGATCGCGGCTCAGGTTAGTGAATACTGAGGCGGCAAACTTCAGCGCCGCCACGCGGTGCTGCACCAGACCGTGGGAAGAGACTTCCATGGCGGCAAAGGTTGCCCCCTGCCCTGCCAGGCCGGCCAGCACGTGCTGTACGTCGACCGCGGAGCCGGTGGTGTTTTCGGTCGGGCTCACTTTGCCCAACAGACCGTTACCAACAGTTCCCATGACCGCACCGGTTTCACCCAGCAGCTGCGCCCACTGCGCCATGAGCTGCGTGGTTGTGGTTTTGCCGTTTGTACCTGTCACGCCCACCAGACGCAGCCGATCGGACGGTTCGTGATAGAAACGTCCGGCCAGCGCAGAGAGACGCTCGTTTAACTGACTGAGATAGATGACCGGTACCCCGTGCATTTCACGGATTTCACCGTCAGTTGCCTCATCTTTAGCCTCAGCAATAATGGCAGCAACACCTTGCGCAATCGCCTGCGGGATATAACGACGCCCGTCCGCCTGATGACCGACCACCGCCACAAAAAGATCGCCAGAAGCAGCCGCACGGCTGTCCAGTACCATCTCTCGCAGTGCTCGCTCCGGTGCATTAGGCACCCACGGAGCGAGAAGGTCGCGCAAATTACGATCTGCCACCTGTACCCTCGCCTTGATTAATTACAAATTCACTTTTCTCGCCCGTTGCCAGCGCATCCGGTTCGATGTTCATGGTGCGCAACACGCCGCCCATGATGGCCCCGAACACAGGCGCGGAAACGGCGCCGCCGTAGTATTTACCCGCCTGTGGATCGTTAATGACGACCACCAGCGCAAAACGCGGATTACTGGCAGGCGCAACGCCTGCGGTATAGGCAATGTATTTGTTGATGTAACGGCCGTCTGGCCCCACTTTTTTCGCGGTACCGGTTTTGATGGCGATGCGATAGCCTTTGATCGCCGCCTTCACGCCGCCGCCGCCAGGCAGCGCCACGCTTTCCATCATATGAACGACGGTACGAACGATGGATTCCGGGAAGATACGCTCACCCGGAACCGGTGGATCAACTTTGGTAATGGACAGCGGACGATAGACGCCATAGCTGCCAATCGTTGCGTAGACTCGCGCTAACTGTAACGGCGTTACCATTAGCCCGTAGCCGAAAGAGAAGGTGGCCCTCTCTATGTCAGACCACCGTTGTTTTTGAGGATATAAGCCACTGCGTTCTCCGACCAACCCCAAATTGGTCGCCTTTCCAAGCCCAAAACGTGAGTAAGTCTCTACTAACGCTGAGGACGGCATCGCTAACGCCAGCTTTGAAACGCCAACGTTACTCGACTTCTGTAAAACCCCGGTCAGGGTCAATTCGCTGTAGCGCGCCACGTCTTTAATCTCGTGGCCGTTAATACGGTAAGGGATCGTGTTCAGAACCGTGTTTTCATTGACGATGCCACGCTGGAGCGCCGTCATGACCACCATCGGTTTCACCGTGGAGCCCGGTTCGAACACGTCGGTAATCGCCCGGTTACGCATCGCATCTTTTGCGGTGCCGGTAAAGTTGTTCGGGTTATAGGACGGGCTGTTGGCCATCGCCAGCACTTCGCCCGTACTGACGTCCACCAGCACGGCGCTGCCGGATTCCGCCTTGTTGAAGGCGACAGCGTTGTTCAGCTCGCGGTAGACCAATGCCTGCAGACGCTCATCAATACTCAACGCCAGGTTGTGTGCCGCCTGACTGTCCGTGGAAGAGATATCTTCGATAACGCGGCCGTAGCGGTCTTTACGAACAATTCGCTCGCCAGGCTGGCCGGTGAGCCACTTATCGAAGCTTTTTTCAACGCCCTCAATCCCCTGGCTATCAACGTTGGTAAAGCCAATGAGGTGAGCGGTTACTTCGCCGGAAGGATAGTAGCGGCGGGATTCTTCACGAAGGTGAATACCCGGCAGCTTCAGCTTACGAATGTAGTCCGCCATGTCAGGATTGACCTGACGCGCCAGATAGATAAAACGCCCTTTTGGATTGGCGTTGACGCGGGAAGCGAGCTGATCCAGCGGCATTTTCAGGGCATCCGAGAGCGCCTTCCAGCGGTTATCAAGCGTAATGCCACCCGCATCGTGCAGCTCTTTCGGATCGGCCCAGATGGCTTTAACCGGTACGCTCACGGCCAGTGGACGGCCTGAGCGGTCGGTGATCATCCCGCGGGACGTCGACACTTCCTGAACGCGAAGGGAACGCATGTCGCCCTGTCGAACCAGCATGTCAGGGGCGATGATTTGCAACCATGCCACGCGTCCCAGCAGGAAACCCAGCGCCAGTAAAATGCAGCCGCAAAGCAACGCAAAACGCCAACTGATAAAGTTGGCCTGTTCTTCCTGACGTTTTGGTTTAAGCGTTTTTGCCGCTGCTCTCATGCGTCGCGTTTTCCCTTATTTTTGTACTACAATATTTTCCTGAGAAGGATCAACATGCTGCAATTGCAGCTTTTCCGTTGCGATCCGTTCAACCCGGCTGTGATCGCCGAGCGCATTTTCTTCAAGGATCAGGTTTCGCCATTCAATATCCAGCGCATCGCGTTCCAGTACCATCTGCTCGCGTTGCGCAGTTAACAAGCGTGTGTGGTGGGCAGTCGTGACCACCGTGACGGCCGTGACAATGATGCAAATGAACAGACAGAGTGGCAGTTTCCCAAACCGCAAAAGATCGTCGCCGATCACGCCAGGCAAGGCATGGCGCTCGTTGCTTCCTAACGAATCCTTAACTTTGCTTAGGGTCTCTGTCACTCTGCCGATCATGCGTTCGTCCTCTCTGCAACACGCAGCACTGAACTACGGGCGCGTGGATTCTGTGCCACTTCTTCTTCGCCCGGCATCAACTTGCCTAATGCTCGCAACTGACGGCCACCCAGCTTCCTGAGTTGTTCTTCCGTCATCGGCAGCCCCGCTGGAACCTGTGGACCGCGGCTTTGTTCACGCATAAAACGCTTCACAATGCGGTCTTCCAGCGAATGGAAGCTGATGATGGATAACCGCCCACCCGGGGCCAGCACGTCGAGCGAGCTTTTTAGCGCCAGCTCTATTTCCTCCAGTTCACTGTTTACCCAGATGCGAACCGCCTGGAAGGTACGGGTCGCGGGATGTTTGTGCTTATCCTTCACCGGCGTCGCCGCCGCGATCACCTCGGCAAGCTCTTTCGTGCGGGTCATCGGCTCAATGCGGTTACGCTCAACGATGGCGCGCGCGATACGCTTGCCAAAACGCTCTTCGCCGAAGGTTTTGATCACCCAGGCAATATCCGCTTCGTCCGCGGTCTGTAACCACTCGGCGGCAGACTGACCGCGAGTAGGATCCATGCGCATGTCCAGTGGACCATCGCGCATAAAGGAGAAGCCGCGTTCAGCATCATCAAGCTGGGGTGAAGAGACGCCAAGATCGAGAAGGATTCCGTCGATCTTGCCCGTCAGGCCGCGCTCGGCAACATAATCAGCGAGCGCAGAGAAAGGTCCATGCACGATGGAAAAGCGTGGGTCATCGATGGTTTGCGCAACGGCAATCGCCTGCGGATCGCGATCGATTGCCAGCAGACGCCCTTCCGCTCCAAGCTGGGAGAGGATTAAGCGCGAGTGGCCACCGCGACCAAAAGTGCCATCAATGTAGATGCCGTCCGGACGAATATTCAGGCCGTTAACGGCCTCATCCAGCAGCACCGTTTTATGTTTGTAATTTTCCATCATATTTATAGAGACAAGTCCTGCAGCCGTTCCGATAATGTCGCGGAATCAGACTGCTCAGCGTCGATATCTTCCTTGACCTGTTGATACCAGGTCGTTTCATCCCACAGTTCAAACTTGTTGAACTGCCCGACCAGCATCACTTCTTTGGTCAGACCGGCATGTTGCCGTAACACAGGGGCAATCAGTAACCGGCCTGCGCTATCCATCTGACATTCACTGGCATGTCCCAATAACAACCGCTGCACGCGGCGTTCCTGCGGGTTCATGCTCGACAGTCGCGACAGCTTTTGCTCAATAATTTCCCATTCAGGTAAGGGGTAAAGCAGCAGGCAGGGGGAGTTGATGTCAATGGTGCAAACCATTTGACCCGTAGCGTTCTCAATCAGCTGGTCGCGGTATCGGGTTGGTACCGATAAACGCCCTTTGCTGTCGAGATTGACTAACGTAGCTCCACGGAACATGCCAGTCTCACCCCTCCTCACCACTTTAACCCACAAATTCCCACCTAAAGGAGTTTACGGAGCGAGGGAAAAGCTTGTCAAGCCAGGACTCTCCCTATACAGGCCCGAAAGGCCTCTATTTACAGAGATAAACAGTCCTGGTTAATAACTGCACAACTGGCGAGGCAAAATTAACGTTATGAATATTTGTAAGAAAAAAACCGAATATGCACACTAGCGTTAAGGCTCACTCAATATCATCGCAGATAAATATAAAGTGTCAGTTTGCGACGCGGGCAGCATTTTATGACAGATTCTCAGGGGATAACAGCGCCAGATTCACCCCAGGGCTCGCGAAACGCGGCGGTTGCCGTGCAAGCTGGCACAGGAGAAGGAAAAACGTCTGAATATTCATCGCCGGAAGAGGGTTTGTAACAAAATAATACAAAGACAGGCATTTAAAATCGTTTAAACGTCCTTTAAAGGAACCATTAAACGCCAAAATGAATTAAGAAAAATAGCAGAAGGTAAATTCGCAAGAATTATCCTAATTTCTCTACGGGAATTATCCCGGCGAATTATTTCGTCAAAAGGGGGCAGATTTCTCCGCCCCGTCATTTCATTTATGGCGGCTCAAAATTCCGCGATGGTAAAGATTACGTTTAATACGCGTCAGACCCGGCTTCGGTTTACGCGGCTCGTCCAGACTTGCCAGCACAATTTCCAGCACGCGTTCAGCCACATCACGATGGCGTTGAGCCACCGCCAGAACCGGGCACTGGAGGAAGTCGAGCAGCTCGTTATCACCGAAGGTCGCGATGGCCAGGTCGGAAGGCAGTTTACCCTCACGGCGTAAGGTCACATCCATCACCCCCTGCAGCAGAGCAAATGAGGTGGTGAATAGCGCCTGCGGCATCGGGTGCGTTTCCAGCCATTTCTCGAAAAGCTGTGCGGCCGCTTCACGTTCATAGCTGTTGGCATAGAGGTAGTGCACCTCACGGGGATCGTCTTTCCAGGCGGTTCTGAACCCCTGTTCACGCAGGAAGCTGACTGACAGTTCAGGCAGCGCCCCCAGATACAGCACCGTTTCAGCCGGGAAGGTTCTCAGCTCTGCCGCCAGCATCTCGGCATCATCCTGATCGGCACCGACGACGCTCGTGAAATGTTCCCTGTCGAGCGCACGATCCAGCGCCACAATCGGGAATGGGTCGTTCGCCCAGCGCTGATAAAACGGGTGTTCAGGCGGTAAAGAGGTGGAGACGATGATGGCATCGACCTGACGCTGGAGCAGATGCTCAATACAGCGCATCTCGTTGTCGGGCTGGTCTTCCGAGCAGGCAATCAGCAACTGATAGCCACGCTGGCGCGCCTGACGTTCAAGATAGTTGGCGATACGGGTATAGCTGGTGTTTTCCAGATCCGGGATCACCAGGCCAATAGAGCGGGTGCGTCCGGCACGCAGGCCAGCTGCGACAGCATTCGGATGGTAGTTATGTTCACGAACCACCGCCATAACTTTTTCAACGGTCTTATCGCTGACACGGTACTGCTTTGCTTTACCGTTAATCACATAGCTGGCCGTTGTTCGTGACACGCCGGCTAGCCGGGCGATTTCATCCAGTTTCACAATTGCCCCTTAAAAAATGAAAAGAGTCCATGGCCTTGGCAAGGTTATGGTTAAATCTTTTAACATCTAAACGCAGAATAGCCTTCACGGCAACCGCTTTTATCTCTGTTGTCGGCTGATTACACAAAAAAAGCCCGGCTTTGGTGACCGGGCAGAAAGAGGCGAACCTTTTAGACAA
Source organism: Enterobacter sp. RCC_40 (assembly GCF_041360735.1). NCBI lineage: Bacteria > Pseudomonadati > Pseudomonadota > Gammaproteobacteria > Enterobacterales > Enterobacteriaceae > Enterobacter > Enterobacter sp. RCC_40. Next base: position 376,684 of record NZ_JBFUPR010000003.1, on the reverse strand, counting down.
CTAACGCATGATCTTATCGCCGCGTGACAGGCCAACAACACCCGATCTCGCAACCTCAACAATTTTTGCCACATCCCGTACAGATGCCAGGAAGGCATCCAGCTTGTCACTCGTTCCGGCCAGCTGAACCGTATATATAGAAGGCGTGACGTCTATAATCTGCCCACGGAAGATATCCGTATTACGTTTCACTTCCTCGCGCCCGTAACCGCTGGCCTGGATTTTCACCAGCATGACCTCTCGCTCAACGTAGGCACCCTGCCCCAGCTCGCTGACGCGCAGAACATCGACTAGCTTATGCAGCTGTTTCTCGATCTGCTCAAGCACTTTGGCATCGCCGACGGTCTGGATGGTCATGCGCGACAGCGTCGGATCGTCAGTCGGCGCAACGGTCAGGCTTTCAATGTTATAGCCGCGCTGTGCAAAAAGGCCAATGACGCGCGACAGTGCGCCAGACTCGTTTTCCAGTAAAACAGATAATATCCGGCGCATATCAGGTTCTCTCCGTTTTGCTTAACCACATTTCATCCATACCACCACCGCGAATATGCATCGGGTATACGTGCTCGGTGCCATCAACAATGACATCCATAAAAACGAGGCGGTTATTTTTAACGTGCTCAAGCGCTTCACCGAGCTTCGTTTCGAGCTCTGCCGGATCGGTCACTCGCATCCCAATATGGCCGTAGGCTTCAGCCAGACGAACAAAGTCAGGCAGTGACGTCATGTAGGACTGAGAGTGACGACCAGAGTAGATCATGTCCTGCCACTGCTTCACCATCCCGAGATAACCGTTATTCAGGTTCAGCACCAGTACCGGCAGCTCATACTGAAGGGCCGTCGACAGCTCCTGGATGTTCATCTGAATACTGCCGTCTCCCGTCACGCAGACGACGGTTTCGTCAGGCAGAGCCAGCTTGACGCCCAGTGCGGCAGGCAAGCCAAAGCCCATCGTTCCTAACCCTCCGGAGTTAATCCAGTGGCGCGGTTTATCAAACGGATAATAAAGGGCGGCAAACATCTGATGCTGACCCACGTCAGACGTCACGTATGCCTCGCCTTTCGTCAGCCGCCAGATAGTTTCGATCACCGCCTGCGGCTTAATGCTGTCGCTTTGCGTGTCATACTTCAGGCACTGACGCGCGCGCCATTGTTCGATCTGCTGCCACCAGTCACGGATCTCATCCAGCGGCTGGGAAGGCGGCTCCTGTGCCAGCAGATCCAGCATTTGCTCCAGCACCTGGCGGGCATCACCGACGATCGGCACATCCGCAGACACCGTTTTCGAAATAGAGGTGGGATCGATATCAATATGAAGCACGGTGGCGTTCGGGCAGTATTTCGCCAGATTGTTGGTGGTGCGATCGTCAAAGCGCACGCCGACGGCAAAGATCACATCGGAATGGTGCATCGTCATGTTGGCTTCATAGGTACCGTGCATACCCAGCATCCCCAGAGCCTGACGGTGAGTTGCCGGGAAAGCGCCCAGCCCCATCAGCGACGACGCAACGGGAAGATTGAGTTTCTCGATAAGCTCCCGAAGCTGCCCTTCACAGGCAGAATTGATTGCCCCACCACCGACATAGACTACCGGTTTTTTGGCGGCCAGCAGCGTTTGCAAGGCACGTTTGATCTGCCCCTTGTGGCCCTGCGTCGTTGGGTTGTATGAGCGCATGCTCACCGACTCCGGCCAGACATAAGGAAGCTTGTTCGCCGGGTTCAAGATATCTTTCGGCAGATCGACCACCACCGGGCCGGGACGCCCGCTTGCTGCCAGCCAGAAGGCTTTTTTCAATACCCCCGGGATGTCTTCAGTTTGCTTAACCAGGAAGCTGTGCTTCACAACGGGACGCGAAATCCCCACCATGTCGCACTCCTGAAACGCGTCGTAGCCAATCAGTGACGTCGCCACCTGGCCGGAAAGAATAACCAGCGGGATAGAGTCCATATACGCCGTGGCAATGCCGGTGATGGCGTTTGTCGCGCCGGGACCGGACGTCACTAATACCACGCCTACTTCACCTGTCGCCCGGGCCAGCCCGTCAGCCATATGCACCGCCGCCTGCTCGTGGCGTACTAAAACATGGTCAATGCCGCCTACCGTATGAAGCGCATCATAAATATCCAGGACTGCGCCTCCGGGATAACCGAACACTTGCTTCACGCCCTGATCGATTAACGATCGGACGACCATTTCCGCGCCAGACAACATCTCCATGCTTTGCCTCCAGGCATTTTGTTATAGACGAGCTGCAGAATTCATTTCCGCACCGTCTTACGACTGGGTTAAACCAATCTTATATTTTGCAGAGTGATCGTTACCTTAACCGCTCGTTATGAGGCAGGCAATTAGCAGACCGGGTGAGCTAAACGGTTCGCAAAGCAGAAAAAACAGGTATTAACGAAGGATATGGTCAATTCATCTGGTATTAGAGGATGAGATGATTAATCATCGCTGAAAAGCGCGTCGATTCAGGAAATCATCTATTTTTGCGAGCCAGAGAGCAGTAAGAAAAAATTCACAACAGAATAAAATAACAATAACAGAGAAAAAACCAGGATAAATCACACGCGAAGATGCAATTTATCCTGATACGCTTATCGACGGCAAATACTGATCAGCAACTCTTCCATCCACTGATGCCCTTTATCCCGACCGGCGGCTTCATGCCAGGAGAGATAGCAGGTACGGCTATTCAGCTTGAGCGGCAACGGCAACATTTGCAGTTGTAGTTGACCGGAAAACTCCTCAGCCAGCCAGCGTGGTGCAATAGCCACCAGATGTGTCTGCGAGACCACGTTCAATACGCTGACCATTGCCATTCCCTGATAAGCAACGCTTGCCTGTTTATCCGCCGTGTCATACCACGGCAGGCTAAAGGAAGCATATCTGTCGAGCGCAACAACAGCATGCTGCTCGCTATAAACGTCACTTTCCCGAAGCGGAGAATTGAGTCGGGGGTGTTTTTTACTGGCGACCAACACCATTTCATCTTTAAACAGCGGAACGCAAGAAAATTCAGGACGTCGAAATTCTTCATATCCCAGAACGAACTCGGTCTCCTGGTAGCGTAACTGATGCTCAGTGTTTTGATTTAAGGATGATTTAAAAACCAGATGGATATTGGGAGCGATCTCTTCAACTTTATTATAAATAATCGACGTCAAATAATTATCTAACGGACTGCAAACACAAAGATTGAATACACGCTCACTGCTTAAAGGTTCAAAGCCTGACCCTGGCAGCTCGTTCTGAACCAGCTGCAACGCCTGACGGATAGAGCCGAATAACTGGAATGCCCGTGCGGTAGGCTGTATTCCTCTCCCGTAACGAACGAATAACTCGTCGTTAAACATAACCTTAAGTCTGGCGACGGCATTACTGACCGCGGGCTGAGACATCCCCAACGTATGTGCCGCCCGGGTGATATTCTGCTCCTGCATGACAGCATCAAATACCGTGAGCAGATTAAGGTCCACCGTACGTAACTGCGGTTTAATCCCATCAGTAGTTTGAGGTTGTTTAATATTAATTTCTGGCACTTCTGACTCCACTGTCACGCTACACTCCCTTTGCCAACGTACTGTAATAATTCCGAAGAATATGATTTACCATGCATATACGATCAGCGAAAGAGAATTATTTTAAATTCGGAAAATATAAAGAACAGTTTAGCGAAAATGACTTTTCGCCGCTGACAAACGATAAAATAAACACCACTGCAAATGATATGATTCACTTTAGGATTTGAATGAAACCATAAACTAGACCAATATACAATCGTCAGCGGGTTAATGATGTCTTAAGTATTATTAAACTGTTATTGCAACCCCGATTAAATAAGTTAACAATCTGTAATAACCATAAGACATCCGAAGTGATAAAAAACATTCACCGCATTTATAACTTAATGATATCAAACCCATTTGCGCCCCACACAATTGAGTAGCGAACTTTTAAGTTATTCATCACAATTATATTCAATTATTTCTGCAACCTTTTTCTCAGTCCAAAATTAGACAATTTGTATGGTCGGAAAAGCAAAACCCAGCACAATTAGCTAAAGCACATATCCTGTCAACCTGGCCAGCCGGGTGCGTTTTTGCCTGCAGGGGTTGACATGCACAGTCGTATCCAGTACCACTAAAAGCATATTGAATTTAACGGAGCACGATTCATGATTCGCACCATTCGTTTCACCGGTCTACTACTACTAAACGCATCCACTTTGCGCGGTAGACTGGCGGGCGAAATTCAGCGTTGAATCGTCACCAGTAAGACTAAAAACCCGCGCCACTGCGCGGGTTTTTTTATGCTCGTAGCAAGGCGCCCTAAGACTGACAAGGACCTAACCCATGAGCCAGCAAGTCATTATTTTCGATACAACTTTACGTGACGGTGAACAGGCATTACAGGCAAGCCTGAGTGTGAAAGAGAAACTGCAGATCGCGCTGGCTCTCGAACGTATGGGTGTCGACGTGATGGAGGTCGGTTTCCCTGTCTCTTCTCCGGGTGACTTCGAATCCGTGCAGACCATTGCGCGTACCATTAAGAACAGCCGCGTCTGTGGCCTGGCACGCTGTGTGGAAAAAGATATCGATGTTGCAGCCGAGTCGTTGAAGGTTGCCGAAGCATTCCGTATTCATACCTTTATTGCTACCTCTCCTATGCACATTGCCACCAAGCTGCGCAGCACGCTGGATGAGGTCATTGAGCGCGCGGTCTACATGGTCAAACGTGCCCGTAACTACACGGATGACGTTGAATTCTCCTGTGAAGATGCTGGCCGTACGCCGATTGAAGATTTGGCGCGCGTTGTGGAAGCTGCCATCAATGCGGGCGCTAAAACCATCAATATCCCGGACACTGTCGGCTACACCATGCCGTTTGAGTTCTCCAACATCATTACCGGCCTGTATGAACGCGTACCAAACATTGATCAAGCGATTATCTCCGTACATACCCACGATGACCTGGGGCTGGCCGTTGGCAACGCCATCGCTGCGGTGCACGCCGGTGCACGTCAGGTAGAAGGCGCGATGAACGGCATCGGTGAACGTGCAGGTAACTGTTCACTGGAAGAAGTGATCATGGCGATCAAAGTGCGCAAAGACATCATGAATGTGCATACCCGCATCAATCACAACGAAATCTGGCGTACCAGCCAGACCGTCAGCCAGATCTGCAACATGCCCATCCCGGCTAACAAGGCGATTGTGGGTACCGGCGCCTTTGCGCACTCCTCCGGTATTCATCAGGATGGCGTGCTGAAAAACCGTGAAAACTACGAAATCATGACCCCGGAATCCATCGGCCTGAACCAGGTTCAGTTGAACCTGACCTCCCGTTCCGGTCGTGCGGCGGTGAAACACCGTATGGAAGAGATGGGTTATAAGGACAGCGATTACAACATGGATCAGCTGTACGACGCCTTCCTGAAGCTGGCCGATAAAAAAGGTCAGGTATTCGACTATGACCTGGAAGCGCTGGCCTTCATCAATAAACAGCAGGAAGAGCCTGAGCACTTCCGCCTCGATTACTTCAGCGTGCAGTCAGGCTCCAGCGACATTGCGACTGCCTCGGTCAAACTGGCCTGTGGCGAAGACATTAAGGCCGAAGCGGCAAACGGCAATGGCCCGGTTGATGCCATTTACCGCGCAATTAACCGCGTCACCGAGTACGACGTAGAGCTGGTGAAATATGACCTGACGGCCAAGGGCCACGGTGAGAATGCCCTGGGTCAGGTTGATATCGTGGTCACCCACAATGGCCGTCGTTTCCACGGTGTGGGCCTGGCGACGGATATTGTTGAATCCTCCGCGAAGGCGATGGTCCACGTGCTGAACAACATCTGGCGCGCCGCTGAAGTTGAAAAAGAGTTGCAACGCAAAGCTCAGAATAAAGAGAACAACAAGGAAACCGTGTAATGTCGAAGAATTACCATATTGCTGTGTTACCGGGTGACGGTATTGGCCCGGAAGTGATGGCACAGGCGCTGAAAGTACTGGAAGCCGTTCGTTCACGTTTTGCGATGAAAATCTCCACCAGCCACTATGATGTGGGCGGTATCGCCATCGATAATCACGGTACTCCGCTGCCAAAAGCGACCGTTGAAGGGTGTGAAAATGCGGATGCAGTGCTGTTTGGCTCCGTGGGTGGCCCTAAATGGGAACACCTGCCGCCCGCCGGGCAGCCTGAGCGCGGCGCGCTGCTGCCACTGCGTAAACATTTTAAATTGTTCAGCAACCTGCGTCCGGCGAAGCTGTACCAGGGGCTGGAAACGTTCTGTCCGCTGCGTGCAGATATCGCGGCTAACGGCTTTGACATCCTGTGCGTGCGTGAACTGACCGGCGGGATCTACTTCGGGCAGCCTAAAGGGCGCGAAGGCAGCGGTCAGCATGAAAAAGCCTTTGATACTGAGGTCTATCACCGTTTTGAAATTGAACGTATCGCCCATATCGCCTTTGAGTCGGCGCGCAAACGCCGCCATAAAGTGACGTCTATCGATAAAGCGAACGTTCTGCAGTCTTCTATTTTGTGGCGTGAAATCGTCAGTGAAGTCGCGAAACAGTATCCGGATGTCGAACTGTCCCATATGTACATCGACAACGCGACCATGCAGCTGATTAAAGATCCGTCGCAGTTTGACGTTCTGCTGTGTTCCAACCTGTTCGGCGATATTCTCTCGGACGAGTGCGCAATGATCACAGGCTCTATGGGGATGTTGCCATCAGCCAGCCTCAATGAAGAGGGATTTGGCCTGTACGAACCTGCAGGCGGCTCCGCGCCCGATATCGCCGGCAAAAACATTGCCAACCCGATTGCGCAGATCCTCTCCCTGGCCTTGCTGTTGCGCTACAGCCTTGATGCCGGTGATGCAGCAACCGCAATTGAAAACGCCATTAACCGTGCGTTAGAAGAAGGTGTCCGTACCGGTGATTTAGCACGCGGCACGGCGGCAGTCAGTACCGATGAAATGGGCGACATTATTGCCCGCTATGTCGCTGAAGGGGTGTAATCATGGCGAAAACGTTATATGAAAAATTGTTTGATGCGCACGTAGTTTACGAGGCACCAAACGAAACCCCACTGTTGTATATCGATCGCCATCTGGTGCACGAGGTTACCTCCCCTCAGGCATTCGACGGACTGCGTGCGCATAAGCGCCCGGTGCGCCAGCCAGGTAAAACCTTCGCGACAATGGATCACAACGTCTCCACGCAAACCAAAGATATCAATGCGTCGGGCGAAATGGCGCGTATCCAGATGCAGGAGCTGATCAAAAACTGCAACGAATTTGGCGTCGAGCTCTACGATCTGAACCACCCGTATCAGGGTATCGTCCACGTGATGGGGCCAGAACAAGGCATCACCCTGCCAGGCATGACCATTGTCTGCGGTGACTCCCACACGGCCACCCACGGCGCGTTTGGGGCCCTGGCGTTCGGTATTGGTACCTCTGAAGTCGAACATGTTCTGGCGACGCAGACCCTGAAACAGGGCCGCGCCAAAACCATGAAGATTGAAGTGAAAGGCAAAGCGGCCCCGGGCATTACCGCCAAAGACATCGTGCTGGCCATCATCGGTAAAACCGGCAGCGCAGGCGGCACCGGTCACGTGGTGGAATTCTGCGGTGAAGCCATCCAGGCACTGAGCATGGAGGGCCGAATGACGCTCTGCAACATGGCCATTGAGATGGGGGCAAAAGCGGGCCTGGTTGCGCCAGACGAAACAACCTTCAGCTATGTGAAGGGCCGTCTGCACGCGCCGAAAGACCAGGATTTTATTGAGGCAGTTGCGTACTGGAAAACCCTGAAAACCGACGATGGTGCGACGTTTGACACCGTGGTTACGCTGCAGGCGGAAGACATTGCACCACAGGTCACCTGGGGAACCAACCCGGGCCAGGTGATTTCCGTTAACGATAATATTCCTGACCCGGCCTCTTTCAGCGATCCGGTCGAGCGCGCCAGTGCGGAAAAAGCGCTGGCCTATATGGGTCTGAAGCCAGGCATTCCGTTGACTGACGTGACCATTGATAAAGTGTTTATCGGCTCCTGCACCAACTCCCGTATCGAAGATTTACGCGCGGCGGCCGAGATTGCCAAAGGCCGTAAAGTGGCACCGGGCGTTCAGGCGCTGGTTGTGCCGGGCTCTGGCCCGGTGAAAGCCCAGGCGGAAGCTGAAGGCCTGGATAAGATCTTTATCGAAGCGGGCTTCGAGTGGCGCCTGCCTGGCTGCTCCATGTGCCTGGCCATGAACAATGACCGCCTGAATCCTGGCGAGCGGTGTGCCTCCACCAGTAACCGTAACTTTGAAGGCCGTCAGGGCCGTGGTGGGCGTACTCACCTGGTCAGCCCGGCAATGGCCGCCGCTGCGGCAGTGACCGGTCATTTCGCCGATATTCGCAGCCTGAAATAAGGAGACAATCATGGCAGAGAAATTTACCCAACATACGGGCCGGGTTGTCCCACTGGACGCCGCTAACGTCGACACTGACGCCATCATTCCAAAGCAGTTTTTGCAGAAGGTGACCCGTACCGGGTTTGGCGCGCATCTGTTTAACGACTGGCGCTTCCTGGACGACAAAGGCGAAGTGCCCAATCCCGAGTTCGTGCTGAACTTCCCGGAATTTAAAGGCGCATCGATTCTGCTGGCGCGTGAAAACTTTGGCTGCGGCTCTTCCCGTGAACATGCCCCCTGGGCGCTCACCGACTACGGGTTTAAAGTGGTTATCGCCCCAAGCTTTGCCGATATCTTCTACGGCAACAGCTTCAATAACCAGCTGCTGCCGGTGACGCTGAGTGATGCGCAGGTGGACGAATTGTTCGCCCTGGTGAAGGCAAATCCTGGGATTTCGTTTGAAGTGGATCTGGAAGCGGAAGTGGTGAAAGCGGGTGATAAATCCTACAGCTTCAGCATTGACGCCTTTCGTCGTCACTGCATGCTGAATGGCCTGGACAGTATTGGCCTGACGCTGCAGCACGAAGATGCCATCTCCGCCTATGAGCAAAAACAGCCTGCGTTTATGGGGTAGGCTGCGTACCATCCCGGTGAAGATCAACATCGTCCAACAAAATGGTGCAGTACACCATCAGTGTTAATTGATGTGGGCCTCATCACTGTTTGCCTCTTGCGTCAGCCTGAGGCAAACAGCCTCGGCTGACGCCACGCGCGCTATGCGCCTTCTCAGACCCTGTCAGAAAATCGTTTTATTTCGTGAAGCCGCCTTCCAGAATCACACATCTTTTACCCGGCAGGTTAGCACCAGCGTCACCACGGAAATGGCCGCAATCATCCAGTACACTGACGCGTGACCGTAGGTTTGTGACAACGCCCCCTGAATCACCCCTGCCAGAATAACGCCCGTTGAAATGCTGTTGGTAAAGAGCGTAGTGGCAGAGCCTGCCCGCCCCGGCATTAAGTCCTGGAACCAGAGCATCCCAATCCCGGCCACGATGCCAATAAACACGGCGTTAAACAGCTGAAGCGCAAGCAGTGCTTCGCGCGAATGGAAGACGATCAGCCCCAGATAAAAAAGCACTCCCGCCGCCACGGCGACGATCATCATGCGACGCTTTCCAAAACGCTTAACGTAATAACCCGCCAGGATCATCGCCGGAATTTCCAGGCCGGCAGCCGTCCCCATCAGGATCCCCGCAAGCTTGTCCGGCAACCCCAGATCGCTGCTGATCCACAGCGGCATATCAATGATGTACATGGTGTTGCAGGTCCACATCAGCATGGACGCGATAAACAGCATGCGGACGTTTTTATCCTGCCAGCCGCTCACCTGGGTGATGGGTTTATCCGTCGTCAGCTCCACTCGCGCCACTGAGGGTAGCGCAAAGGCAATCAGTATCAGGCTGATGACAAAAATGCCGGCAGCGATGGAAAACATGGTGGTAAAGCCATAGTTCAGCGCCAGCATAAACGCCAGCGGCGGGCCGATCACCCAGGCCAGAGAGAGCTGCGCACGCATGACCGAGCTGAACATCACCACTTCCCGCGCCGAGTTATCCGCGTATTCACGGGCCAGCGCGAACAGCTGCGGCATGGCGGTATTGGCGAGCGACGCCAGAAGCACGCCGCAGGTAATCAGCGTCAGGTAATGGCGATTGAAGGCAAACAGCAGCGCGTTACCCACGGCCATGGCGCAGCAAAAGAGGATCAGTTTGCGACGATCGCCCCGATTGTCCGATCGTTTTGCCAGTGCCAGACTGACCAGGATCCCGGCGATGGCGTTCACGGTATAAAACAGCCCCACCCAAAACGGCTGCGCCCCCACCTCACGGCTGAGAAACAGACTCAGCGTCGGAGCCTGCAATGCCCCCGCCACGCCCATCATAAAGGCCACCAGCATAAAAGCGGCATACACGCCGTTCAGGCGTCGCCCCATCGTCATCAACCAGAGCATGCGCAAGTCCTTGTGAAAGCGAATCGAAAGTGGGTGAATAGTAAACGAAAAAAGCCAGCAAAAACATTTTGCTGGCGGGTGATAAGCACCAATACTCAGTCACACATGATCGAGGCGAGTTAGCAAGAAGAGGTCGGTTTCGTAACGTCCCACTGCATCAGATCTTCCAGGATTTTCAACCGTTGCTCTGCACACTGGCGGGCCAGCCAGGACGCTCCCTGCGTCGCTGAAAAATAACGCTGATAAAACTGACGTGCGGTAGACCTCTTCATAATTTACCTCCTCACTTCATCGGGAAGAATTATTGGCCTAATATAGGGATTAATAAATTGCTGATTTTTTGTCAGGAGTTCCCCTTTTATGCCCTCTGGTCGTCTGCAACAACAATTTATCCGCCTCTGGCAATGCTGCGAGGGGCGATCGCAGGAGACCACGCTGAACGAGCTGGCGGACCTGCTCAGCTGTTCGCGCCGGCACATGCGCACGCTGCTTAATACCATGCAGCAGCAGGGCTGGCTCAACTGGGAGGCCGAGGCGGGTCGCGGAAAACGCTCGCGCCTGACCTTCCTGTATACCGGGCTGGCGTTGCAGCAGCAGCGGGCGGAAGACCTGCTGGAACAGGACCGCATCGACCAGCTGGTGCAGCTGGTGGGGGACAAAGCGGCAGTACGCCAGATGCTGGTGTCACATCTCGGGCGCAGCTTTCGTCAGGGTCGCCACATTCTGCGGGTGCTCTACTATCGACCAATGAAAAACCTGTTACCCGGCACGGCGTTACGCCGCTCTGAAACCCATATGGCCCGACAAATATTCAGCGGCCTGACGCGCATAAATGAGGAAAATGGGGAACTGGAAGCGGATATTGCGCACCACTGGCAGCAACTTTCTCCTCTTCACTGGCGCTTCTTTCTACGTCCTGGTATTCATTTCCACCACGGCCGCGAGCTGGAGATGGTCGATGTGATTGCCTCTTTAGAGCGCGCCTGCACGCTCCCGCTCTATTCCCATATTTCACGCGTTCACTCCCCTACGGCATGGACACTGGATGTTGAACTGTCTCAGCCGGACAAATGGCTTCCGTGGCTGCTGGGCTATGTGCCGTCGATGATTTTGCCCGGTGAATGGGAATCGATGAATAATTTTGCCAGCCTGCCGATCGGCACCGGCCCCTACTCTGTATCGCGCAATAACAACAACCAGCTGAAAATCCGTGCCTTTGATGACTATTTTGGCTACCGGGCGCTGATCGACGAAGTGAACGTGTGGGTATTACCGGATCTCAATGAAGAGCTGAGCGCCGGGCTGACGCTGGAAGGGCCTACCACGGGCGAAAAGGCCGTGGAGAGCCGGCTCGAAGAAGGGTGTTACTACCTGCTGTTCGACGGCCGTACCCATCGCGGGGCAAACCATGAGGTGCGCAAATGGATAAGCCACGTGTTGTCGCCCTCCAGCCTGATTTATCATGCGGAGGAGCAGTACCAAACCTACTGGTTCCCGGCGTATGGTCTGCTTCCTCGCTGGCATCACGCCCGTCCGACATACTGCGACAAGCCCGCCGGGCTGGAGTCCATCACCCTGACCTACTATCGCGAGCACGTTGAACACCGCTTTATCGCCAGAATCATGACCCGACTGCTGGCCGCCGTTGGGGTGAGGCTGGATGTCAAAGAGGTGGATTACGATGAATGGCATCAGGGGGAGATCGTCAGCGACATCTGGCTCAACAGCGCCAACTTTACCCTGCCGCTTGATTTCTCGCTCTTCTCTCACCTGTATGAGGTCCCGCTTATCCAGCACTGCATAGACCGGGACTGGCAGCAGGACGCGACCCGCTGGCGCGCTGGCGACATGAATCTGGCCTCATGGTGCCAGCAGTTGCTGGCTGAACAAGCGATCGTGCCGTTGATCCATCACTGGCTGATGATCCAGGGGCAGCGTAGTATGCGCGGTGTCAGAATGAATACGCTGGGCTGGTTTGATTTTAAATCCGCCTGGTTTTCCCCGCCGGAGCCATAACACTTTCGTAATATTTGCCAAATCATTACAATAGCGCCGTTCTCAACGGGGTGCTGCATCACTGATGTGCGCTGAGATAATACCCGTCGAACCTGATCCGGATAACGCCGGCGAAGGGATTTGAGGCTGTCACTCAAAATCCTTTGCCACTCAACCTTGAGGTGCAAAGTGTTAAAAAAAGTTCTCCCCCTTCTGGCGCTGTTTGCGCTGCCTGCTGTCGCGAAGCCCGTCCTGACGGTCTACACCTACGACTCCTTCTCAGCCGACTGGGGCCCGGGTCCGGTGGTGAAAAAAGCCTTTGAAGCTGATTGTCAGTGCGAACTGAAGTTCGTGGCGCTGGAAGATGGCGTCTCGCTGCTTAACCGCCTGCGCATGGAAGGCAAAAACAGTAAAGCCGATGTGGTGCTTGGGCTGGATAACAACCTGCTGGAGGCCGCCTCGAAAACCAGACTGTTTGCCAAAAGCGGCGTCGCCACCGATGCCGTCAGCGTCCCGGGCGGCTGGCAGAACGACACCTTTGTGCCGTTCGATTACGGTTACTTCGCGTTTGTTTACGACAAAAACAAGCTTAAAAATCCGCCGAAAAGTCTGAAGGAACTGGTCGAAAGCGAGCAAAAATGGCGCGTTATTTATGAAGATCCTCGCACCAGTACGCCAGGCCTGGGGCTGCTGCTGTGGATGCAGAAAGTCTACGGCGATGACGCTCCGCAAGCGTGGCAGAAGCTGGCCGCCAAAACCGTCACCGTGACAAAAGGCTGGAGCGAAGCCTACGGTCTGTTCCTGAAAGGGGAAAGTGATCTGGTTCTGAGCTACACCACCTCCCCGGCTTACCACATCATCGCCGAGAAGAAAGACAATTACGCCGCCGCCAGTTTTGCTGAAGGGCACTATCTGCAGGTCGAAGTGGCAGCCCGCACGGCATTCAGCAAACAGCCCGAACTGGCCGAGAAGTTCCTGAAATTTATGGTCTCCCCGGCATTCCAGAACGCGATTCCAGCGGGTAACTGGATGTACCCCGTGACCAGCGTGACGTTGCCAGCGGGCTTTGAGAAACTGACCAAACCGCAAACCTCGCTGGAGTTTACGCCTCAGCAGGTTGCCGCGCAGCGAGCAGCATGGGTAAGTGAATGGCAACGCGCCGTCAGCCGTTAATTCCCGGCTGGTTAATTCCTGGGCTGCTCGCCGCCGTATTGATGGTGGCGGTCAGTCTGGGCGCATTCCTTGCCTTGTGGTTTAACGCGCCAGAGAGCGACCTGTTCGCGCTCTGGCACGACAGCTATCTCTGGCACGTTATCCGTTTCTCTTTCTGGCAGGCCTTTCTCTCTGCGCTGCTGTCGGTTATCCCCGCCATTTTCCTGGCACGCGCGCTTTATCGCCGCCGTTTCCCCGGCAGGCAGGCCCTGCTGCGCCTGTGCGCCATGACGCTGATCCTGCCGGTCCTGGTGGCCGTGTTTGGCATCCTGAGCGTCTATGGTCGTCAGGGGTGGCTAGCTTCACTATTCGGCCTGCTGGGTCTGGAGTGGCGCTTCTCGCCCTACGGACTGAAGGGCATTCTGCTGGCGCACGTCTTTTTCAATATGCCGATGGCGACCAGACTCTTTTTACAGGCACTGGAAAACATCCCCGGTGAACAGCGCCAGCTTGCCGCCCAGTTGGGCATGCGCGGTATGTCCTTCTTCCGCCTGGTCGAATGGCCGTGGCTGCGTCGTCAGATCCCGCCGGTTGCGGCTCTGATCTTTATGCTCTGTTTCGCCAGTTTTGCCACCGTGCTTTCACTCGGCGGCGGCCCGCAGGCCACCACCATCGAACTGGCAATTTACCAGGCGCTCAGTTACGACTATGACCCCGGCCGCGCCGCGCTGCTGGCGATGGTGCAGATGGTTTGCTGCTTGTGCCTTGTGCTGCTGAGCCAGCGTCTGAGCAAAGCCATCCCGCCGGGCAGTAATCAGATAACCGGCTGGCGCGACCCGCAGGACAGCATGCATAGCCGAATCGCTGACCTGCTGCTTATCACGCTGGCGCTGCTGCTGCTGCTTCCGCCACTGATGGCCGTCATCGTCGATGGCCTGAACCTGAATCTCGTTACCGTGATGCAGCAGCCCGTTCTCTGGCAGGCAACGTGGACTTCGTTACGGATCGCGCTCGCCGCCGGGCTGCTGTGTGTCATGCTGACCATGATGCTTTTATGGAGCAGCCGCGAGCTTTACGCGCGTCAGGCCCGTAAAGCCGGGCACGCCCTGGAGCTGACAGGCATGCTGATCCTGGCGATGCCCGGCATTGTACTGGCGACGGGGTTCTTTTTACTGTTCAACAGCACCATTGGCCTGCCGGAAAACGCCGACGGCATCGTGATTTTCACCAATGCCCTGATGGCGATCCCCTACGCGCTGAAGGTGCTGGAAAATCCGATGCGAGACATCAACAGCCGCTACGCGCTGCTGTGCCAGTCGCTCGGTCTGCAGGGCTGGCAGCGGCTAAAGATTATCGAACTGCGTGCGCTGAAACGCCCGCTGGCCCAGGCCCTGGCCTTCGCCTGTGTGCTCTCAATTGGTGATTTTGGTGTCGTGGCGCTCTTCGGTAATGAAGATTTCCGCACCCTGCCGTACTGGCTGTACCAGCAAATTGGCTCCTATCGTAGCCAGGAGGGAGCCGTCACGGCGCTGCTGTTACTGGTGCTCTGCTTTGCCTTATTTACCGTTATCGAAAAACTTCCGGGGCGTAATGTTAAAACTGACTGATGTAACCTGGCTCTACCAGCATCTGCCAATGCGCTTCTCCCTTTCGGTTCGTCAGGGAGAGATGATTGCGGTTCTGGGTCCGAGCGGGGCCGGAAAGAGTACTTTGCTCAATCTGATTGCCGGTTTTCTGCAACCGGCGAGCGGGTCGATAGTGATTGAAAACCGCGACCATACGCGCACGCCACCCGCCCGACGTCCGGTGTCGATGCTGTTCCAGGAAAACAATCTGTTCATGCATCTGACGGTGCGGCAAAACATCGCCCTGGGTATGGATCCTGGCCTGAAACTCAACGACGGTCAGCGCCAGAAGCTGGAGCTGATTGCCGCTCAGATGGGCATTACCGCGTTTATTGATCGCCTCCCCGAAGCCCTCTCCGGCGGGCAGCGTCAGCGGGTGGCGCTGGCGCGCTGCCTGGTGCGCGAGCAGCCCATACTGCTTCTGGATGAGCCCTTCTCTGCACTCGATCCTGCCTTGCGCCAGGAGATGCTTACCCTGGTGCAGGACGTGTGCCAGCGTCAGCAACTGACAATGCTGATGGTTTCGCACAGCATTGAGGATGCCGCGCGGATTGCGCCACGATCGGTGGTCATTGCAGAAGGGCGAATTGCCTGGGATGGCGGCACAGAGGAACTGCTCAGCGGTCACGCAGGGGCGTCTTCATTGTTAGGCATCAGTGCGGGCTGACCCTCTCCCACGGGAGAGGGAAACAGATTAACGGCTCACCACCTTCAAGAGGATTTCACCGTACACCGGCATCAGCGGGTGGCGAATCAGGGCGACCAGCGCCACCACGGCAACCCCCAGCATTAACGGCGCGAGCCACAGCAGGCGCGAGCGTGGCAGATAACGCGTCAGGCGATCAACATTCGCTTTCGCGCTGCGCCACAGTCGCCAGCACAGCCAGGCAGCGATCCACAACAGCAGGGCCGTAGCCAGCAACAACCACTTAAATTCACCGCTTTGCATTCCGTCAGGAATATCAACGGTGGCCCCTGCCAGGATCCCCGGCAGAAAATAGAACGGCGGCCAGAAAACACAGCCGATGATGTTCGGCACCACGAATTTCGCAACAGGCAGATCCAGCATCCCCGCGACCATCGGCACCAGCGGACGCGTTGGTCCAACAAAGCGACCGACGAGGATCGTGAACATGCTGTGCTGATGCAGCGCATGTTCGGTTTTATCCAGCAAGGCTTTGTTCTTTTTCATGAACGACCAGCGGTGCAGCGGTTTCTTAAAGCGCCAGCCCAGCCAGAAGGAGATCCAGTCGCCGAGTAAACAGCCGATAATCCCCGCCATCCACGCCTGCCAGAAATTCACTTCACCGCTGCCAATCAACGCGCCCAGCCCCGCCATCATCACCGTGCCGGGGAGGATCAACCCAACAAGTGCAAGCGATTCCAGAAACGCCACCAGCGCAACGGCGATAAGCGAATACATAACGGACTGGGTGATAAAATGTTCCAGCAATGCCTGCATAACTATTCCGGTCAGAAAACGAATCAGGGATTCTGCTTAGCGCCCTGCACCGCGTCAAGACAACAATTGTCTGAATAGTTTACAGGTTGCTTCCACAGTTCACCTGCTTGTTTATCTTTTTTTACCGTTTATTCACATCCTGCCCGGAATTCACTGGGGCTGGCACCGGTGCATTTTTTAAATACCCGGGAGAAATAGAGCTGGTCTTCAAAGCCCACATTGCGCCCCACGGTGGCAATGGGCATGCGGGTGGTGCTGAGCAGGAGCTTCGCCTGGCTGATACGCTGGTCCTCACGCCAGCTCAGGACGCTAACGCCCAGCTGCTGACGGAACAGATGTGACAGCCGCGACGGTGAGAGACACACATGCTGGGCGACGCTGGCGATATCGAACTGGCTGTCGGCCAGATGGTCGCTGATGTACTGGCAGGCGTCGCGCACGCGGTTGTCCAGCGGAGGATTAAGTGACGCGTTTATCGCCTCCATCCGGCGCAACAGCACCTGTTCAAGCAGGTTAATCGCCAGCAGTTCGGCATACCGGCCACCCGCCTGCCCCGCTTCAATAATTTGGGCAAAGAGTTCGCGGAACTGAGCCAGATGAACCTCGTCCGGGCGATAAAAACCGGTGTGCGCAAAAATAGCCGGCCACGAGAGCCACTCCTGCCAGTAGGCGCGCGGGCGGAAGTAGACCCACTGGTGATACCACTCTTTGGCCTCCGGGTGACGCCCGTAGTGGTGGATCTCTCCCGGCGGAAACAGCAGCATATCGCCCGGACGGCAGACAAACTGCTGATCGTTATTTTTGATAATCCCTTCCCCACGCACCGTCAGGTTCAGAATATACCCTTTCATCCCGAGCGGTCGGTCGACGTAAAAATCGAGATATCCCTCAGCCTCGATAGGGGTCAGCCCCGCCACCAGGTGAGCATTAAACGAGTAGCCCGGTAATAAGGGATCGTTTTGCGTTTCGGCCATAGATTCAATTCTCCCAAGGGTCCTGAAGGAAACCAATTGTCCATATCGATAAAAGCAGTATAAAAATGGCCCGCGAAAAGATCCAAAAAGCATCACGCCTCTTTTACGTCCGCCATGTTTCAGCCTTTCCCCCTGATTTGTCCGCCCACGGGGGCAGATCAGCAGTAACAAAAGTGTCTATAAGTGCGGCAGAAATGTCCACATTGATTATTTGCACGGCGTCACACTTTCTATTGCAACAGCAATTTAGTCCATAAGATTAGCGGATCCTGCCTGACGATTTTCGCCTCCAGTCTCTAATGTTCTCTCATACCTGTTTTTTGATGGAGCAACACCATGGCAATTGCGATTGGCCTCGATTTTGGCAGCGACTCGGTTCGCGCTCTGGCAGTGGACTGTACAAGCGGCCAGGAAATAGCAACCAGCGTTGAGTGGTACCCGCGCTGGCAAGAGGGGCGCTACTGCGATGCGCCAAATAACCAGTTCCGTCACCATCCACGTGACTACATTGAGTCAATGGAAGCGGCAATCAAAACCGTGCTGGCTGAACTGACCGACGCCCAGCGGGCAGAAATCGTCGGGATTGGCGTCGACAGTACCGGCTCAACGCCTGCCCCTGTGGATGCCGAAGGCCATGTTCTGGCGCTGCGTCCGGAGTTTGCTGATAACCCAAACGCCATGTTCGTGCTGTGGAAAGATCACACCGCCGTTGAAGAGGCCGAGGCCATTACCCGCTTGTGTCACCAGCCAGGGAAAACGGACTACTCGCGCTACATCGGCGGTATTTACTCCAGTGAATGGTTCTGGGCCAAGATCCTCCACGTAACCCGCGCGGACGCATCCGTTGCGCAGGCCGCGGTATCCTGGATTGAACTGTGTGACTGGGTACCAGCCCTGCTCTCCGGTACCACGCGTCCGCAGGATATCCGCCGCGGACGCTGCAGCGCCGGACACAAATCCCTGTGGCATGAGAGCTGGGGTGGCCTGCCACCGGCGGCGTTCTTCGATGAACTCGATCCCGTCATCAACAAGAGTCTGCAATACCCGCTGTTCACCGACACTTTCACCGCCGATATTCCGGTGGGTACGCTTTGTGAAGAGTGGGCGACGCGCCTGGGTCTGCCGCAAAACGTGGCCATCTCCGGCGGGGCATTTGACTGTCACATGGGCGCGGTGGGTGCCGGTGCCCAGCCAAACACGCTGGTGAAGGTTATCGGCACCTCCACCTGCGACATTCTCACCGCGGATAAAGCCAGCGTAGGCGATCGGGCGGTAAAAGGCATCTGCGGCCAGGTTGACGGCAGCGTCGTACCGGAGTTTATCGGTCTGGAAGCGGGTCAGTCCGCCTTTGGCGATATCTACGCCTGGTTTGGCCGCGTGCTGGGCTGGCCGCTGGATCAGCTGGCCGCGGCGCATCCTGAGCTGAAGACCCAGATTGCCGAAAGTAAAAAGCAGCTTTTGCCGCAGCTCACCGCCGCGTGGGCAAAGAATCCTTCTCTCGATCACCTGCCGGTGGTGCTCGACTGGTTCAACGGTCGCCGTACGCCATTTGCCAACCAGCGCCTGAAAGGGGTGATCACCGATCTTAACCTCGCCACCGACGCGCCAGCGCTGTTTGGCGGCCTGATTGCCGCAACTGCCTTTGGGGCGCGCGCCATTATGGAGTGCTTCACCGAGCAGGGCATCGACGTCAACAACGTGATGGCACTGGGCGGCATCGCCCGTAAAAACCCGGTAATCATGCAGGCCTGTTGTGACGTGCTGAACCGTCCGCTGCAGATTGTCGCCTCCGATCAGTGTTGTGCCCTCGGTGCAGCGATCTTCGCGGCCGTTGCGGCAGGCGTTCATGCCGATATCCCGACCGCGCAGCAGCACATGGCGAGCGCTGTCGAAAATACCCTCCAGCCGCGTGCTCAGCAGGCGCAGCGTTTTGAACAGCTTTATCAGCGCTATCAGCAATGGGCAAAAAGCGCCGAACTTCACTATCTCCCTGTCGCCGCCCCGGCCAAACACACCGCGGACACTACGGCAACCCTGACACATTAAGGACACAATAATGACCATTTTTAATAATTATGAAGTGTGGTTTGTCATTGGCAGCCAACATCTGTACGGGCCGGAAGCGCTGCAACAGGTGACGAAACATGCTGAGCACGTGGTCAACGCGCTCAATGCAGAGGCTAAACTGCCGTGCAAACTGGTGCTCAAACCGCTCGGCACGACCCCGGATGAGATCACGAACATCTGCCGCGACGCGAACTACGACGATAAATGCGCCGGCATGGTGGTGTGGCTGCACACCTTCTCGCCGGCCAAAATGTGGATCAACGGTCTGGCCATCCTCAATAAACCACTGATGCAGTTCCATACCCAGTTCAACGCGTCCCTGCCGTGGGACAGCATTGATATGGACTTTATGAACCTGAACCAGACCGCGCACGGCGGCCGCGAGTTCGGCTTTATCGGCGCACGTATGCGCCAGCAACATGCGGTCGTCACCGGCCACTGGCAGGATCAGCATGCGCAAAAACGTATCGGCTCCTGGATGCGCCAGGCGGTGTCCCGACAAGATACTCGCCACCTGAAAGTGGTGCGCTTCGGCGACAACATGCGTGAAGTGGCGGTCACCGACGGCGATAAAGTTGCCGCACAAATTAAATTTGGTTTCTCGGTGAATACCTGGGCCGTGGGCGACCTGGTGCAGGTGGTGAATGAAATCAGCGATGGCGACGTAAGCGCGCTGGTCGACGAATACGAAAGCAGCTACCGTCTGACCCCTGCGGCACAAATTCACGGTGACAAACGCCAGAACGTGCTGGATGCAGCACGTATCGAACTGGGCATGAAACGCTTCCTGGAACAGGGTGGCTTCCATGCTTTTACCACCACCTTTGAAGACCTCCACGGTCTGAAACAACTGCCCGGCCTGGCGGTACAACGTCTGATGCAGCAGGGCTACGGCTTTGCCGGCGAAGGCGACTGGAAAACTGCCGCTCTGCTTCGCATTATGAAAGTGATGTCAACCGGTCTGCAGGGCGGCACCTCCTTTATGGAGGACTACACCTACCACTTTGAAAACGGCAACGACCTGGTACTGGGCTCGCATATGCTGGAAGTGTGTCCTTCCATTGCCGTTGAAGAGAAACCGATCCTCGACGTGCAGTACCTTGGCATTGGCGGAAAAGCCGACCCGGCACGTCTGATCTTCAACACCCGTACCGGTCCTGCCATCAACGCCAGCCTGATTGACCTTGGCGACCGTTTCCGCCTGCTGGTGAACTGTGTGGATGCAGTTGAAACCCCGCATTCTCTGCCAAAACTGCCGGTCGCCAACGCCCTGTGGAAAGCGCAGCCTGACCTGCCAACCGCCTCGGAAGCCTGGATCCTGGCCGGTGGCGCGCACCACACCGTCTTCAGCCACGCGCTGGATCTGAACGACATGCGTCAGTTCGCCGAACTGCACGACATCGAACTGACCGTTATTGATAACGATACCCGCCTGCCCGCGTTCAAAGACGCGCTGCGCTGGAACGAAGTCTATTACGGTTCAAAACGTTAACAGGGGAACCTTTGGCCTGCCGCAGGGCGGGCCTCTTTTCCTGGAGGATTGCATGTTAGAAGATCTCAAACGTCAGGTACTTGAAGCCAACCTGGCGCTGCCCAAACACAATCTGGTGACGCTGACCTGGGGCAACGTCAGCGCCGTTGACCGCGAGCACGGCGTCTTCGTGATAAAGCCGTCAGGGGTGGATTACACGGTAATGACCGCAGAAGATATGGTTGTCGTCAGCATCGCCACGGGCGAAGTGGTGGAAGGAAAGAAAAAACCCTCCTCCGACACGCCAACGCATCGCCTGCTCTACCAGGCCTTTCCGACCATTGGCGGTATTGTGCATACCCATTCGCGTCATGCGACCATCTGGGCGCAGGCCGGCCAGTCCATTCCGGCGACCGGAACCACGCACGCAGACTACTTTTACGGCACCATTCCCTGCACCCGTTTGATGACTGATGAAGAGATCAACGGCGAGTATGAGTGGGAAACCGGCAACGTTATCGTCGAAACGTTTGAAAAACAGGGTATCGACGCTGCGCAAATGCCCGGCGTGCTGGTGCACTCCCATGGACCTTTTGCCTGGGGTAAAAACGCCGAAGATGCGGTACATAACGCGATTGTGCTGGAAGAGGTCGCGTATATGGGCATCTTCTGCCGCCAGCTGGCACCGCAGCTTCCGGATATGCAGCCAACCCTGCTGGATAAACACTACCTGCGTAAACATGGCGCAAAAGCCTATTACGGGCAGTAAACTGTATATATACCCAGCGTAAAATATTCGACCAGGCTATAATCAAGCCTGGTTTTGTTTTATGGGATAGCGGCGTGGCGCAGGCGCAAGAAGGTTTTTTACTTACCCGACACTGGCGGGATACTCCTCAGGGCACCGAGGTGGCATTCTGGCTGGCGACGGACAACGGCCCGCTGCACGTGACCCTGCCGCCGCAGGAGTCCGTGGCTTTTATCCCGAACGATCATGTTGAGAAAGTAAAGCAACTGCTGCGCGGTGAAAATGGCTGGCGCCTGACGCCGCTTGAACTGAAAGATTTCCACCGTCAGCCCGTACATGGCCTCTACTGCCGCGCCCATCGCCAGCTGATGCGTTATGAAAAACTGCTGCGCGACGCTGGCGTGACGCTGTACGAAGCCGATATCCGCCCGCCAGAACGTTTTCTGATGGAGCGGTTTATTACTGCCCCCGTCTGGGTCGACGGCACCGCGCAAAACGGCAGCCTTATTAACGCCCGTCTCAAACCCAACCCTACCTACCGGCCGCCGTTGAAATGGGTCTCGCTGGATATCGAAACCACTCGCCACGGTGAGCTGTACTGTATCGGCCTGGAAGGCTGCGGGGATCGGGTTGTTTATATGCTTGGCCCCGCGAATGGCAAGGCGTCCGCGCTGGATTTCCGGCTGGAGTATGTCAACAGCCGGCCACAGCTTCTGGAAAAGCTTAACCAGTGGTTTGCCGATCGCGATCCCGATGTGTTGATCGGCTGGAACGTGGTGCAGTTCGATCTGCGCGTGCTGCAAAAACATGCTGAACGTTACCGCATCCCCCTGATGCTGGGGCGCAGAAACAGCGAGCTGGAATGGCGCGAGCACGGTTTTAAAAACGGTGTGTTTTTCGCGCAGGCCAATGGCCGCCTGATTATCGACGGCATTGAGGCGCTCAAATCTGCCTTCTGGAATTTTTCCTCTTTCTCTCTGGAAGCGGTGGCACAGGAGCTGCTTGGCGAAGGGAAATCCATCGACAACCCGTGGGACAGAATGGATGAAATCGACCGGCGTTTTAACGAAGACAAACCGGCGCTCGCCACCTACAACCTGAAAGATTGTGAACTGGTGACGCAGATTTTCCATAAAACGGAGATCATGCCCTTCCTGCTCGAGCGCGCGACGGTGAACGGCCTCGCCGCTGACCGGCACGGTGGCTCCGTGGCCGCCTTTAGCCACCTCTATTTCCCGCGTATGCACCGGGCGGGCTATGTCGCCCCCAACCTCGGTGACGTGCCGCCGCAGGCAAGCCCGGGCGGTTACGTGATGGATTCCCGGCCCGGGTTGTATGACTCCGTGCTGGTGCTGGACTACAAAAGCCTCTATCCGTCCATTATTCGCACCTTCCTGATCGATCCCGTCGGGCTGGTGGAAGGGATGGAGCAGCCTGACGATTTGCACAGCACAGAAGGTTTTCTTGGGGCCCGCTTCTCACGGGAAAAGCACTGTCTGCCGGAAATCGTGGGAAACATCTGGCACGGTCGCGACGAGGCTAAGCGTCATGGCAACAAGCCCCTTTCTCAGGCGCTGAAAATTATCATGAACGCGTTTTACGGGGTTCTGGGGACCAGCGCCTGCCGCTTCTTCGACCCACGACTGGCGTCATCTATCACCATGCGCGGGCACGACATCATGTGCCAGACCAAAGCGTTGATTGAATCCCAGGGTTATGACGTTATTTATGGCGATACGGATTCCACCTTTGTCTGGCTTAAGGGCGCGCATTCAGAAGAGGATGCCGCGCGAATCGGCAAATCACTGGTGACTTTTGTGAACGCCTGGTGGCAGGAAAGTTTGCAAAAAGAGCGGTTAAGCAGCGCGTTAGAACTGGAGTTTGAAACCCATTTCAGCCGCTTTTTAATGCCCACCATTCGCGGTACCGACCAGGGCAGTAAGAAGCGCTACGCCGGTCTTATTCAGGAAGGTGACAAGCAGCGAATGGTCTTTAAAGGGCTGGAAACCGTACGCACCGACTGGACGCCGCTGGCGCAGCAGTTTCAGCAAACGCTTTATCTGCGTATCTTTCGCAACGAGCCTTATCAGGACTACGTGCGTGAAACAATTGCCAGCCTGATGGCCGGTGAACTCGACGCCCAGCTGGTGTACCGCAAGCGCCTGCGCCGCCCGCTGGCGGAATACCAGCGCAACGTTCCGCCGCACGTCCGCGCCGCGCGCCTGGCAGATGAGGAGAACGTGCGCCGGGGGCGTGCCCCGCAGTATCAGAACCGGGGAACCATCAAATACCTCTGGACCACCAGCGGCCCGGAACCCGTGGATTACCAGCACTCGCCTCTGGATTACGAGCACTATCTTACGCGTCAGCTTCAGCCGGTCGCGGACGGAATTTTGCCCTTCATCGACGACGACTTTGCTACACTAGTGACAGGGCAACTTGGCCTATTTTGACACGTGACGAAATGGCTGCCATCCAGTACCATAGCGCCCTTTCCATTCCCGGACCCATTTTTCAATGACTGTCTTTTTTGACGGTGGTTGAACTATTGCCTGCAATTTACGATTAGAGCCGAACAAATATGCCTTTTACACTTGGTCAACGCTGGATCAGCGATACAGAAAGCGAACTTGGATTAGGAACCGTGGTTGCCGTGGATGCACGAATGGTTACCCTCCTTTTCCCTGCTACCGGTGAAAACCGCCTGTACGCCCGCAATGATTCCCCTGTGACCCGCGTGATGTTCAACCCGGGTGACACCGTGACCAGCCACGACGGCTGGCAGCTAAAGGTCGAAGACGTAAAAGAAGAGAATGGACTGCTCGCCTACATCGGGACTCGCCTGGACACCGACGAGGCCAATGTCATCCTGCGTGAGGTGCTGCTCGACAGCAAACTGGTATTCAGTAAGCCGCAGGATCGCCTGTTTGCCGGGCAAATCGACCGTATGGATCGCTTCTCCCTGCGCTATCGCGCGCGCAAGTTCCAGAGTGAACAGTACCGTATGCCGTGGAGCGGCCTGCGCGGTCAGCGTACCAGCCTTATTCCCCACCAGCTGAACATCGCCCATGACGTGGGCCGCCGTCACGCACCTCGCGTTCTGCTGGCAGATGAAGTGGGCCTGGGGAAAACCATTGAAGCGGGCATGATCCTGCATCAACAGCTGCTTTCCGGCGCAGCCGAGCGCGTGCTGATTGTGGTACCGGAAACCCTGCAGCATCAATGGCTGGTCGAGATGCTGCGCCGCTTTAACCTGCGTTTCGCTCTGTTTGATGACGAGCGCTATGCAGAAGCCCAGCACGATGCGGACAACCCGTTTGAAACGGAACAGCTGGTGATCTGCTCTCTGGATTTCGTACGCCGCAGCAAGCAACGTCTTGAGCATCTGTGCGACGCCGAATGGGACCTGATGGTGGTCGATGAAGCGCACCATCTGGTCTGGAGCGAAGATGCACCAAGCCGGGAATACATGGCTATCGAACAGCTTGCCGAGCGCGTGCCAGGCGTCCTGCTGCTGACCGCAACGCCGGAGCAATTAGGTCTTGAGAGCCACTTCGCCCGTTTGCGCCTGCTCGATCCAAACCGCTTCCATGACTTTGAGCAGTTCGTTGAAGAGCAGAATAACTACCGTCCGGTCGCCGATGCCGTTGCCCTGCTGCTGGCGGGTAAACATCTCTCGAATGACGAGCTCAACACCCTGAGCGATCTGATTGGCGAGCAGGATATTGAGCCTCTGCTGCAGGCGGCCAACAGCGACAGTGACAACGCGGATTCCGCGCGTAAAGAACTGATCGATATGCTGATGGATCGCCACGGCACCAGCCGCGTCCTGTTCCGTAACACCCGTAACGGGGTGAAAGGTTTCCCGAAACGCGAACTGCATACCATCAAATTGCCACTGCCGACGCAGTACCAGACGGCCATTAAAGTTTCCGGCATTATGGGCGCGCGCAAAACTGCAGAAGAGCGTGCACGCGACATGCTCTACCCGGAACAGATTTACCAGGAATTTGAAGGCGATACCGGCACCTGGTGGAACTTCGACCCGCGTGTTGAGTGGCTGATGGGCTATTTGACCGCGCACCGTTCTCAGAAAGTGCTGGTGATCTGCGCCAAAGCAGCCACCGCACTGCAGCTGGAGCAGGTCCTGCGCGAACGCGAAGGTATTCGTGCCGCCGTGTTCCACGAAGGGATGTCCATCGTCGAGCGTGACCGTGCCGCGGCATGGTTTGCAGAAGAGGACAGCGGTGCCCAGGTTCTGCTGTGCTCTGAAATCGGGTCTGAAGGCCGTAACTTCCAGTTTGCCAGCAACCTGGTGATGTTCGATTTGCCGTTCAACCCGGATCTGCTGGAACAGCGTATCGGCCGTCTGGATCGTATTGGCCAGGCGCATGATATTCAGATCCACGTTCCTTATCTGGAAAAAACCGCCCAGTCCGTACTGGTGCGTTGGTTCCACGAAGGTCTGGATGCGTTTGAGCATACCTGTCCGACCGGCCGCCCGATTTACGATCAGGTGCACGCCGATCTGATCGGCTATCTGGCCGCGCCAGAGAACACCGACGGGTTTGATGAACTGATCAAAGCCTGCCGTGATAAGCATGAAGCGCTGAAATCTCAGCTGGAACAGGGCCGTGACCGCCTGCTGGAGATCCACTCCAACGGCGGTGAAAAAGCCCAGGCGCTCGCTGAAAGCATTGAAGAGCAGGATGATGACACCAGCCTGATCAGCTTCTCCATGAACCTGTTCGACATCGTTGGCATAAATCAGGACGATCGTGGCGAGAATTTGATTGTCCTGACCCCATCCGACCATATGCTGGTCCCGGATTTCCCTGGCCTGCCGGAAGATGGATGCACCATCACCTTTGAACGTGATGTGGCGCTGTCGCGCGAAGATGCGCAGTTCATCACCTGGGAGCACCCGCTGATCCGCAACGGTCTGGATTTGATCCTCTCAGGCGATACCGGCAGTAGCACCATCTCGTTGTTGAAAAACAAAGCGCTGCCAGTGGGTACCCTGTTGCTGGAACTGATTTACGTTGTCGAAGCGCAGGCGCCGAAACAGCTGCAGCTCAACCGCTTCCTGCCGTCAACGCCTGTGCGTCTGCTGCTGGACAAAAACGGCACGAACCTCGCCGCTCAGGTTGAATTCGAGAGCTTTAACCGCCAGCTGAGTGCGGTGAACCGCCATACCGGCAGTAAGCTGGTCAACGCGGTACAGCAGGATGTGCACGCTATTCTACAGCTGGGTGAAACGCAGATCGAAAAAGCGGCCCGGGCGCTGATTGATGCCGCACGTCAAGAAGCCGACGACAAACTGTCCGCGGAACTCTCCCGTCTGGAAGCGTTGAAAGCGGTAAACCCAAACATCCGCGATGACGAGCTGGCAGCGATCGAGAGCAACCGTCAGCAGGTGCTGGAAAGCCTTAATCAGGCAGGCTGGCGTCTGGATGCCCTGCGTCTTATCGTTGTGACGCATCAGTAAACGGAGCGCAAGATGGTGATGGAGCCTTACAATCCACCTCAGGATCCCTGGCTGGTGGTGCTTTATCAGGATGAGCACATTATGGTGGTCAACAAGCCCAGCGGCTTGTTGTCCGTGCCAGGGCGTCTGGATGAGCACAAAGACAGTGTGATGACGCGTATTCAGCGCGATTATCCTCAGGCGGAGTCTGTCCATCGTCTGGACATGGCCACCAGCGGTGTGATTGTAGTGGCGCTGAATAAAGCGGCGGAACGCGAGCTGAAACGCCAGTTCCGCGATCGCGAGCCGAAAAAGCAGTATGTCGCACGTGTCTGGGGGCATCCTCAGCCGGCGGAAGGGCTGGTGGATTTACCGCTGATCTGCGACTGGCCGAACCGACCAAAACAAAAGGTCTGTTACGAAACCGGCAAAGCAGCACAAACCGAGTATGAAGTGCTGGAGTACGCGCCAGATAATACTGCGCGCGTGCTGCTTAAACCGATTACCGGGCGCTCGCACCAGCTGCGTGTCCATATGCTTGCGCTGGGGCACCCGATACTGGGGGACAGATTTTACGCGCCGCCCGATGCACTGGCGCTGGCGCCACGCCTGCAGCTGCATGCGCAGACGCTCACCATCACCCATCCGGTTTTTGGCAATGCAATGACGTTTAAAGCCCCGGTCGACTTCTGAAAAAAAGGCCCGACAGTGTCGGGCCTTTTTTATTTGAAACTTTTCTTCTCTTTAATCAACTCGTACGCTTTCTGAATTTCCTGCGCTTTTTGCTTCGCCATCTCCATCATCTCCGGCGGTAAGCCTTTCGCGACCAGTTTGTCCGGGTGGTGCTCACTCATCAGCTTACGATAGGCACGCTTGATGGTGGTTACATCGTCCGATGGCTTCACCCCAAGCACGTTACAGGCATCCTCCAGCGTCGGACCCCGCTGCGCCTGCTGCCAGGCACCGCCA
Source organism: Enterobacter sp. RCC_40 (assembly GCF_041360735.1). Lineage (NCBI taxonomy): Bacteria > Pseudomonadati > Pseudomonadota > Gammaproteobacteria > Enterobacterales > Enterobacteriaceae > Enterobacter > Enterobacter sp. RCC_40. The sequence continues at coordinate 348,336 of NZ_JBFUPR010000003.1, read as the reverse complement.
GAAGACTGCTGGTGATAGCCGCCGCCAAACTGCGCACCGCCCTGCATCATGCGCAGGAACTGGTCGAACTGCATACGGGAGATGCCCAGTTCTTCCGCAATAACGTATAAAACATCGCGTTCATTCGGATGAAGTGAACCATCGGCAAACGCCGCCTGGATTTGGATCTCCAGAAACATCCGAATTAAATCAAAACGGCCGAAGCAGATGCTGCGGAACTGACGCATTTTATCGCGCAGCGGATAGTTATCCGCTTTGCCGATGCGAAACGCATTTTGTGCCGCGAGACGGGAGTCACCATGCAGATTCATGCGGTCCATAAAGACGCTGGCTATCTGAATATCGGCTTCCGTCACACGCCCTTTTGATTTGGTTAAGTGCCCCATCACCTCAAACGTGGTGGAGAAAAAGAGGGACTGACGCTCACGCTGATTGGCAAACCAGGCCATTTTGCGGCTGCGAGCCTTATCAAACATATGGCCGATAATAAGCCCCAGTACGATCCCCCAGAACCCGGCACCCATGATGATGGCGAACGCAACGCCGATTATTTTACCCCAATACTGCATATACTCCCCGGTTAGTCATGTTCCTGGCCGACGCAACGTCATCATCACAGTGTTCAAGCCACGGTCAATTGAAGGACATCGCCTATAATTTGCTTTATCATACTCGTCATTCGATAGCGAGCCTAACACTCTGGCGCGCAAACGGGCAGGATTAACGCTGGTACTGCGCTGATGAGTAAGATAGTCTCTGAGCGTTTGTAAGCCGTAGCCACTGATGACGGAACAATAAAATACAACGTATGAAAAAACGTATCCCCACCCTCCTGGCCACAATGATTGGCACCGCCCTGTACAGCCAACAGGGACTGGCGGCCGATCTCGCCTCGCAGTGTATGCTTGGCGTCCCAAGTTATAATCGTCCACTGGTAAAGGGCGATACAAATAGCTTGCCGGTAACCATTACTGCCGATAGCTCTAAAGGCACATATCCTGAAAATGCGACATTTACTGGCAATGTGGATATTAACCAGGGCAACAGCCGTCTGCAGGCAGATGAAGTGCAATTACACCAGAAGCAGCCGGAAGGTGCGGCCGAGCCGGTACGAACGGTGGATGCGCTGGGTAATGTGCACTATGACGACAATCAGGTCATCCTGAAAGGTCCGAAAGCCTGGTCAAACCTGAATACCAAAGACACTAACGTCTGGGAAGGTGATTACCAGATGGTAGGTCGCCAGGGGCGCGGTGATGCGGACCTGATGAAACAGCGCGGTGAAAACCGCTATACGATTCTCGAAAACGGCTCCTTCACGTCCTGTCTGCCCGGGTCTAATACCTGGAGCGTGGTCGGAAGTGAAGTCATCCATGACCGTGAAGAGCAGGTTGCCGAGATCTGGAACGCCCGCTTCAAGCTCGGTCCGGTACCCGTTTTCTACAGCCCTTACCTGCAGCTTCCTGTGGGTGACAAACGCCGCTCAGGTTTCCTGATCCCGAATGCCAAATACAGCACCACGAACTACTTTGAGTTCTATCTGCCGTATTACTGGAACATCGCGCCCAACATGGACGCCACGATCACGCCGCACTATATCCATAAGCGCGGCAACGTTATGTGGGAAAACGAGTTCCGCTACCTGACGCAGGCGGGTACTGGCCTGATGGAACTGGATTATCTGCCGTCGGATAAAGTCTTCCAGGATGAGCATCCAACAGAAGGTGATAAACATCGCTGGTTGTTCTACTGGAAACATGCCGGGGTGATGGACCAGGTCTGGCGGTTTAACGTCGACTACACCAAAGTCAGCGACCCTTACTATTTCAACGACTTTGACTCTAAATACGGGTCCAGTACCGATGGCTACGCCACGCAGAAATTCAGCGTGGGATACGCTATTGAGAACTTCAACGCCACGGTCTCTACCAAGCAATTCCAGGTCTTTGATACCCAGACGAGAAGCACTTATGGTGCAGAACCGCAGCTGGACGTTAACTGGTACCAGAACGATGTTGGCCCGTTTGACACCCACGTGTACGCCCAGGCCGTGCACTTCGTTAACACCAACTCGGATATGCCGGAATCCACGCGTGTTCACCTCGAGCCAACCATCAATTTGCCGGTGTCAAATGACTGGTCGAGCCTGAATACCGAGGCCAAACTGATGGCCACCCATTACCAGCAGAAGAATCTCGACTGGTATAACAACCGTTACGGCACCGATCTCGAAGAATCCGTGAACCGCGTCCTGCCGCAGTTCAAAATGGACGGCAAACTGATCTTCGAACGCGATATGGGTCTTCTGGCGGAGGGTTATACCCAGACGCTTGAGCCACGTATGCAGTATCTGTACGTCCCGTATCGCGATCAGAGCAACATTCAGAACTATGACTCCTCATTCCTGCAGTCTGACTACAGCGGTCTGTTCCGCGACCGTACCTACGGTGGCCTCGACCGTATTGCGTCAGCAAACCAGTTAACGACCGGCGTCACAACGCGCGTTTATGATGATGCCGCCGTTGAACGTTTTAACGTTTCTGTTGGTCAAATCTACTATTTCACCGAGTCCCGGACCGGTGATGACGACATTAACTGGGAAAAAGACAACAAAACGGGTTCTCTGGTGTGGGCGGGTGATACTTACTGGCGTATGACCGATCGCTGGGGTTTACGCGGGGGTGTGCAGTACGATACGCGTCTCAACAACGTTGCGACAAGCAGTGCGGCGATTGAATACCGTCGTGATGAAGACCGTATGCTGCAGTTGACCTATCGTTACGCCAGCCCGGAATATATTCAGGCCACGTTGCCAAACTATGCGAATACGGATCAGTACAAAGACGGCATCTCGCAGGTGGGTGGCGCAGCGAGCTGGCCAATCGCCGATCGCTGGTCAATCGTCGGTGCTTACTACTTTGACACCAACACCAGTAAACCTGCTGACCAGATGGTTGGTCTGCAATATAACTCCTGCTGCTACGCGCTACGTGTCGGTTACGAACGTAAGCTTAACGGCTGGGATACCAAGAATGAACAGGGCAAATACGATAACGTGATTGGCTTTAATGTCGAACTGCGCGGCCTGAGCTCCAACTACGGCCTGGGCACGCAGCAGATGCTGCGCTCGAACATTCTGCCGTACCGCAGTTCCTTGTAATGTGCTTAATTTGCAACGTAATCCGCTTTGCGGTTAATTGAAATGGAAAAAGTATGAAGAACTGGAAAACGCTGCTGCTCGGTGTCGCTATGGTTGCGAATACCAGCTTCGCGGCCCCCCAGGTTGTTGATAAGGTCGCCGCTGTGGTTAACAACGGCGTCGTGCTCGAAAGCGACGTTGACGGTTTGATGAAATCTGTGAAGCTCAATTCGGGTGAAGCAGGTCAGCAACTTCCGGATGACGCTACCCTGCGCCATCAGATCCTGGAACGTCTGATCATGGATCAGATTGTCCTGCAAATGGGTCAGAAAATGGGTGTGAAGGTCACTGACGAGCAGCTCGATCAGGCCATTGCTAACATCGCGAAGCAGAACAACATGAGCCTGGACCAGATGCGCAGCCGTCTGGCCTATGATGGCATCAGCTATGCAACGTACCGTAATCAGATCCGTAAAGAGATGCTGATTTCGGAAGTGCGTAACAATGAAGTCCGTCGCCGCGTCACGATCCTGCCTCAGGAAGTGGACGCGCTGGCAAAACAGGTGGGTAACCAGAACGACGCCAGCACCGAACTGAACCTGAGCCACATTCTGATCCCGCTGCCAGAGAACCCAACCTCCGACCAGGCTGCGGAAGCTGAAAGCCAGGCGCGTTCGATTGTCGAGCAGGCACGTAACGGCGGTGACTTTGGCAAACTGGCCATCACCTACTCCGCTGACCAACAGGCGCTGAAAGGCGGCCAGATGGGCTGGGGACGTATCCAGGAGCTGCCTTCCATCTTTGCCCAGGCGCTGAGCACGGCGAAGAAAGGTGACATCGTGGGTCCCATCCGTTCAGGCGTGGGCTTCCACATCCTGAAAGTGAACGATCTGCGCGGTCAGAGTCAGAACATTTCGGTTACCGAAGTTCACGCTCGCCATATTCTCCTCAAGCCGTCACCTATCATGACTGACGATCAGGCGCGCGTGAAACTGCAACAGATTGCTGCAGACATCAAGAGCGGAAAAACCTCGTTTGCGAATGCCGCGAAAGAGTTCTCTCAGGATCCCGGCTCTGCTAATCAGGGCGGCGATCTGGGCTGGGCGGCCGCGGATATCTACGATCCTGCGTTCCGAGACGCACTGATGAAGCTGAACAAAGGCCAGATGAGCGCCCCGGTGCACTCCTCCTTCGGCTGGCATCTGATCGAACTGTTGGATACCCGCAATGTTGATAAAACGGACGCGGCGCAGAAAGACAGAGCCTACCGCATGCTGTTTAACCGTAAGTTCTCTGAAGAAGCAGCAACCTGGATGCAGGAACAACGCGCCAGCGCTTATGTGAAAGTACTGAGCAACTAATGAAACAGCATCGTGTTGTGATCACTCCCGGCGAACCTGCCGGGATTGGGCCTGACCTCGTTGTCCAGCTCGCCCAGCGCAGCTGGCCGGTGGAACTGGTTGTCTGCGCGGATGCAACACTGTTACAAGACCGGGCAACGCTGCTCGGTCTGCCTTTAACGCTCATCCCCTACGTTGAAGGCCAGCAGCCTGCACCACAGCAAGCCGGCACGCTTACGCTTCTTCCTGTTCCACTTCGTACTCCCGTCATCCCGGGTCAGCTCAGTACCGAAAACGGCCACTATGTTGTAGAGACGCTGGCGCGTGCCTGCGACGGTTGCCTGAAGGGTGAATTTGCCGCCCTGATCACCGGTCCCGTGCACAAAGGCGTTATCAACGAGGCGGGGATACCGTTTACCGGGCACACGGAGTTCTTTGAAGAGCGCTCGCACAGCCCGAAAGTGGTCATGATGCTGGCGACAGAAGCAATGCGCGTTGCCCTCGTGACGACCCATTTGCCCATCAGGGCCATTCCGGATGCCATTACTCCGTCTCTTTTACGGGAGATCATCGGGATCCTGCATCACGACCTGCAAACCAAATTCGGCATCAAACAGCCGCATGTGCTGGTCTGCGGGCTGAACCCGCACGCCGGTGAAGGCGGACATATGGGAACCGAAGAGATCGACACCATTATTCCGGTGCTTGAAGAAATGCGGGCAAAAGGGATGAACTTAAGCGGGCCGTTGCCTGCCGATACCCTTTTCCAGCCAAAATACCTGGATAATGCGGACGCCGTGCTCGCGATGTACCACGATCAAGGCCTGCCCGTGCTAAAATACCAGGGCTTTGGCCGCGGGGTGAATATCACCCTCGGTTTACCTTTTATTCGAACGTCCGTTGACCACGGTACTGCGCTGGATCTGGCAGGCCAGGGGAAAGCGGATGTCGGCAGTTTTATTACGGCGCTTAATCTCGCCATCAAAATGATTGTTAATACTCAATGACTAATCGAGTCCATCAGGGCCACTTAGCCCGAAAACGCTTCGGGCAAAACTTCCTCAACGATCAGTTCGTGATCGACAGTATCGTGTCTGCCATTAATCCGCAGAAAGGTCAGGCTATGGTCGAAATCGGCCCGGGTCTTGCCGCTCTGACTGAACCCGTAGGCGAACGCCTGGACGAACTGACCGTTATCGAACTCGATCGCGATCTCGCCGCACGCCTGCAAACTCATCCGTTCCTGGGGCCAAAGCTGACGATTTATCAGCAGGATGCCATGACCATGAACTTTGGTGAGCTGTCGGAAAAAATGGGCCAACCGCTGCGCGTGTTCGGTAACCTGCCGTACAACATTTCCACACCGCTAATGTTCCACCTGTTTAGCTATACTGATGCCATTGCCGACATGCACTTCATGTTGCAAAAAGAGGTGGTTAACCGTCTGGTTGCAGGGCCGAACAGTAAAGCGTATGGTCGTTTGAGCGTGATGGCGCAATATTTCTGCAACGTGATCCCGGTGCTCGAAGTACCGCCAACCGCCTTTACGCCGCCACCAAAAGTGGACTCTGCGGTAGTGCGTCTTGTACCGCATAAAATAATGCCGTACCCGGTGAAAGACCTGCGCGTGCTGAGCCGCATTACTACGGAAGCGTTTAACCAGCGCCGTAAAACGATCCGTAACAGCCTGGGCAATCTGTTTACCGTTGAAGTGCTGACTGAGTTGGGTATTGACCCGGCAATGCGTGCAGAAAATATTTCCGTAGAACAGTACTGCAAGCTGGCTAATTACATCAGCGAAAATGCGCCGCCGAAGGAGAGTTAAGCCATGATTGATTCGCCCCGCGTATGTGTCCATGTACAAAGCGTTTATGTTGAATCCCAGTCCTCACCGGATGAAGAACGTTTTGTCTTCGCTTACACCGTGACCATTCGCAATCTGGGGCGGATGCCTGTGCAACTGCTTGGGCGCTACTGGCTTATCACCAACGGCAACGGCCGCGAAATCGAAGTTCAGGGTGAAGGTGTGGTTGGTGAACAGCCCCACATCGACCCTGGCGAAGAGTATCAATATACCAGCGGTGCCGTGATCGAAACGCCGCTGGGCACCATGCAGGGCCATTACGAAATGGTCGACGTCGATGGCAATGTGTTCCGCGTTGCTATTCCTGTGTTCCGTCTCGCCGTTACAACACTCATTCATTAATCTAATGTCTACATATCTGATTGGCGACGTTCACGGTTGCTACGATGAACTGATCGCATTGTTAAAACAGGTCGACTTTACGCCTGGACAAGATACGCTCTGGCTGACGGGCGATTTAGTGGCGCGTGGCCCTGGCTCGCTGGACGTTCTACGCTTCGTCAAATCACTGGGCGACAGCGTGCGCATGGTACTGGGCAATCACGATCTGCATTTGCTGGCCGTCTTTGCCGGGATCAGTCGCAACAAACCCAAAGATCGTCTCTCGCCTTTGCTGGAAGCCCCGGACGCGGATGTTCTCATCAACTGGCTACGCCGCCAGCCGCTGCTGCAGATCGATGAAGAGAAAAAACTGGTCATGGCGCATGCCGGGATCACCCCTCAGTGGGATCTTGAGACGGCGAAAACCTGTGCGCGTGACGTTGAAGCGGTGCTGGCAAGCGACTCGTATCCTTTCTTCCTCGACGCGATGTACGGCGATATGCCGAATCACTGGAGCGAAGATCTTAGCGGTCTGGCCCGCCTGCGCTTTATTACGAACGCTTTCACCCGCATGCGTTTTTGCTTCCCGAACGGGCAGTTGGATATGTATTGCAAAGAGACACCGGAAAGCGCCCCTGCGCCTCTTAAACCGTGGTTTGCCATTCCCGGTCCGGTGACCAACGCCTATAACGTGGTGTTTGGCCACTGGGCGTCGCTTGAAGGGAAAGGTACACCGGAGGGGATCTACGGTCTCGATACCGGCTGCTGCTGGGGTGGAGAGTTAACCTGCTTGCGCTGGGAAGATAAAACGTACTTTGTTCAGCCATCCAACCGACAGCTGGACTTAGGGGAAGACGAGGCCGTTGCCTCCTGATGATGATTTCCCTCCCCCGGAAGGGAGAGGGACATTCACTTAGCGACGTTCCAGAATTTCGAAGCAGTAGCTGTGGGAGTTCTGCGCATCCGCGTCGTGGAATTCACTGAAGACAGATTCCCACTCATCAGGATCGTAGTCCGGGAAATGCGTATCCCCTTCCACTTCCGCATCAATATGGGTCAGATACAGCTTCTGTGCTTTCGGCAGGAACTGTTCGTACACACGCCCACCGCCAATCACCATGATCTCCTCGGCATTACCGCATGCGGCAATGGCCTCGTCTACGGACTTCACCCATTCGACGCGATCGTCAGTGCCAGGCTGGCTACTGATAACGATATTTTTACGGCCCGGTAATGGACGACCAATCGACTCCCAGGTCAGGCGGCCCATCACTACCGGCTTGTTTAACGTAGTACGTTTAAACCATGCGAGATCGGCAGGCAGGTTCCACGGCATGGCATTTTCCATACCGATAACACGGTCCACCGCCAGCGCTGCAATCAGACTGATCATTGAAAATTTCCCGGATGCAAAAAATTGCCGCCACTATACGGAAAGCTTAATCTTTCGTCGACTGGCGGCTGAGTAAAGATAGAGAAATTTTTTAATATTGCTGGCAACTCCACTTCACGCGGAAGGTTTACTCTCCGGTTCGTCCGCCGGATCGCCAGTATGCTTGCCCTCTTCCGTGCCCTGCCAGCCGTGACGCTGGATAAGCGACAGGTGATTGCGGTCCTCGTTAATGATTTCCGTCAGCATCGCGCTGGTGCGTTTAAACACCGCTGCACGCTCGGTGGCCGTGCTGCCCGCCATCGCCGCCATCTCTTCCACCATCTCGGTGTTAAAGCGGCGGAACAGGTCCGCACGTTCACGGGCTTCATAGGCCCCTAGTCCCAGATTTTCCAGCGCCATCCGGCCAGACTTGAGCGCACCTTCGAACGTTTCACGCTCTGGCGCCTCCACACCTGCCTGACGCAGCCGGATGTAGTGATCCACATCGCGGGCGCGGGAGATAATGGTCAGCTCGGGGAAGTGTTCCTTGACCAGCTCCACCATCTGCATGCTGGTCTCCGGATCGTCGATCGCGTTAATCAACACTTCCGCTTTCGCCGCCCCGGCGGACTCCAGCAGATCGACACGCGTTGCATCCCCGTAAAACACTTTCATGTCGAATTTCCGCAGGGTCTCAACATGGTCGGGATCGTGGTCGAGGATCACCATTTTGACCCCGCTCGACAACAGCAAACGGCCCACGATCTGCCCGAAGCGACCAAACCCGGCGATGATCACCCGTGGCTGCTCCTCGTCGATCTCGTCGGCTTCGCGTTCTTGCTCGCTCCCCGTTTTTTCCAGACGCGCCAGCACCACCAGCAGAACAGGCGTTGCGGCCATCGACAGTGCGACGGCAAGCGTCAGCGCTTTCGCCCACTCAGCATCCAGTACGTTGGCCATCTGCGCCGCGCCAAAGACCACGAATGCAAACTCACTCCCCTGCCCCAGCAGTACGGCAAACCAACGACGCTGCTTGTTGGGCACCTTTAATGGACGCGCTATCAGCCACAGCATGCCCATCTTAATGACCAGGAAACCGACCAGCAGGATGAGGATCCGCAGCGGATGCGTTACCAGCGTGCCAAAGTCGATAGACATCCCCACGCCGATGAAAAACAGCCCCAGCAGCAATCCCTTAAACGGCTCGATATCACTTTCCAGCGCATGGCGATATTCAGAACTGGCCAGCAGCACCCCTGCCAGGAACGCCCCCATAGCCATCGATAAGCCGGCTTCCTCGAGCAGCAGACCAAAGCCAAACACCAGGAACAGCGCAACGGCACTGAAAACTTCACGCAGGCCGGAGCGAGCGACAAAGCGCAGCAACGGACGGGTCACGTAGCGGCCAAGCAGAATAACCAGCGCCAGGGCACCAACCACTTTCAGCGCGGAAAGCGCAAAAGCTCCCATGGTCGTTGAGGCACCGCTTGCGGCCAGCAGCGGGATCATCGCCACCAGCGGGATGGCGGCAATATCCTGGAACAGCAGCACCGAAAACGCGCTGCGCCCCATCTGAGAGACCGTCAGGTTGCGCTCGTTCATTGCCTGCATGGCAATGGCCGTTGAGGAGAGTGCCAGCGTCAGGCCGATGAGTGTCGCGACTTTCCAGTCCATGCCCAGCAGGATACAGAACCCACCCAGCAGCAGACCACAGGCCACCATCTGCAACGCTCCCCCACCAAATACCGAAGCGCGCAGTTTCCATAACCGCCGGGGATCCAGCTCCAGGCCAATTACAAACAGCATCAGCACGACGCCGATCTCAGCGAAATGGAGAATCGCCTCGGCATCGGTCACCAGACGGAAGCCCCACGGTCCAATGACACAGCCGGCAATGAGGTAACCCAGCACCGAACCCAGCCCCAGACGTACCGCCACGGGTACAATCAGCGCAGCCGCGCCGAGGTAAATCAGCGCCTGTATCAGCGTATGGCTATCCATTGTTCGCCTCCTGCCACTCAAGTAACCGTTGTTTATAATGGCGTGCCTGCGCCTGCAACGTCTCATCATCGCAAACGAACGTACAGTGCATCGCAAAAGGAGGGAGCCAGTTCAGCCCACAATAGAGCGCCGTCGCCTGCAGCGGCTGTGACAGCACCTCAAAGCCCGGGAAAGCACCAATATCGAAGTGGCTTTCTCCCCCGCCGGTGGTCACGGCCCACATCAGGCTTTTGCCTTTAAGCGCGTGACCGTTGTGGCCATACGCCCAGCCGTGGGAAAAGACTTTATCGATCCACAGTTTGAGGAGCGGAGGGGTGCTGTACCATTGCATCGGATGCTGCCAGATAATTAAATCGGCACGAGAGAGCGCCTCCTGTTCGGCGGCGATATCGATATTAAAATCGGGATAAAGTTGATAGAGGGAACGTATCTCTACGTTATCAAGCGTCCTTACCTGCTCAAGCATCCGTTTATTTGCATGCGAGTGATGCGGATACGGATGTGCGTAAATTATCAGAATCATTAATTAGCCTGTTGTTTTACTGCCTTCTTTTACCAAAAGAGTGTAGTCAGTAATTCAACAGGCTAATAGTGAATATTATTGACGGGCTAACGTCAGAAATCTGAACTAGTTATCCAGTTCGCCCATGGATTTCACCTGGTCACGGTTGATCTGTTCAGTTTGACCCGTTTCGGCGTTTTTATAGGAAACCAGACCGGTGTCATCATCGACCTGCGGCTTACCGTCAGTCACTATCGTACGGCCATCCGTGGTTTTTACTGCCTGATTAGATGAACAGCCCGCAACGGTAAACATGGCGGTGGCAGCCAGAACGGACGCGATCAGAAGTTTATTTTGCATGGTGTTTTCCCCTGCTCTCAGTTGAATTTCGTTATCGACCTAACCATTTTAGGCTAACTGACTGAATGCGGTTGGAAAACCAGAAGGTTCTGAAGGTGGGAATAATACCCGGCAGCGAATACTGCCGGGTATGTTGGCTTACTTGTTAATCTGAGCGTGCATTTCCTGAACGGAAATCACCTTCTCGGTGGCATCAGCGTTCAGTGCCATCGCGGTGGCAAAACCACCGTTCAGGGTGGTGTCGTAATGCACTTTGTACTGCAGCGCGCTGCGGCGAATCAGCTTGGAGTCTTCAATCGCCTGACGACCTGCGGTGGTGTTAATGATGTAGGTGTATTCGCCATTCTTGATGCGATCCTGAATGTGCGGACGACCTTCATGCACCTTGTTCACCAGACGCGGATTAATGCCCGCTTCACCCAGCACAATGGCCGTGCCGTGGGTTGCATCCAGCTCGAAGCCCTGTTTCAGCAGCTTAGCCGCCAGGTCAACCACGCGCTCTTTATCGCCTTCGCGAACTGAGAGCAGCGCACGGCCAGATTTTTTCATGGTGGAGTTACTGCCTAACTGCGCCTTCGCGAACGCTTCTGCGAAGGTGCGGCCCACGCCCATCACTTCCCCGGTAGAACGCATTTCTGGCCCTAACAGCGGGTCGACGCCCGGGAATTTGTTGAACGGTAGCACCACTTCTTTCACCGAGTAGTACGGTGGGATAATTTCTTTCGTCACGCCCTGCTGTGCCAGCGTCTGGCCCGCCATCACGCGCGCCGCCACTTTCGCCAGCGGAACACCGGTAGCTTTGGAGACGAACGGTACGGTACGTGCTGCGCGCGGGTTCACTTCAATCAGGTAGACTTCGTTGTCTTTGACAGCGAACTGGACGTTCATCAGACCGCGAACCTGCAGTTCGAAGGCCAGCTTCTGCACCTGCTGGCGCATCACGTCCTGAATTTCCTGGCTCAGGGTGTACGCTGGCAGGGAACATGCGGAGTCACCGGAGTGAACGCCTGCCTGTTCGATGTGCTCCATGATACCGCCAATCAGCACCATTTCGCCGTCACAGATGGCATCCACATCCACTTCGACGGCATCGTCGAGGAAGCGGTCAAGCAGAACCGGCGCATCGTTGGACACGCTCACTGCCGTCTGGAAGTAGCGACGCAGGTCAGCTTCGTCGTAGACGATTTCCATCGCGCGGCCGCCCAGCACGTACGAAGGGCGTACCACCAGCGGGTAGCCAATCTCTTTCGCCTTCTCAACAGCCATCTCGATAGCGGTGACGGTGGCATTGGCCGGCTGTTTCAGCTTCAGACGGTCAACCGCCTGCTGGAAACGTTCACGGTCTTCTGCACGGTCGATTGCATCCGGGCTGGTACCGATAACCGGCACACCAGCGGCTTCCAGCGCGCGCGCCAGTTTCAGTGGGGTCTGGCCACCGTATTGCACGATAACGCCTTTAGGCTTCTCGATACGCACGATTTCCAGCACATCTTCCAGCGTTACCGGCTCAAAGTAGAGGCGGTCGGAGGTATCGTAGTCGGTCGACACGGTTTCCGGGTTACAGTTGACCATGATGGTCTCGTAACCGTCTTCGCGCAGTGCCAGGGAGGCGTGAACGCAGCAGTAGTCAAACTCGATGCCCTGGCCGATACGGTTAGGACCGCCGCCCAGCACCATAATCTTGTCGCGGTCGACGGACGGATTCGCTTCACACTCATCTTCATACGTGGAGTACATGTAAGCCGTGTCGGTCGCGAACTCCGCTGCACAGGTATCCACGCGTTTGTAGACCGGGTGCAGGTCATACTGGTCACGCAGCTTGCGGATTTCCGCTTCACGTACGCCCGCCAGTTTGGCCAGACGCGCATCGGCGAAGCCTTTACGCTTCAGTACGCGCAGGAAGTCAGCGTCCAGGCCATTGATGCCCAGGTCCGCGACTCTTTCTTCCAGACGTACCAGCTCTTCAATCTGCACCAGGAACCAGCGGTCGATGTTGGTCAGGTTGAACACGCCATCAACAGAGAGGCCAGCACGGAACGCATCGGCGATGTACCAGATACGCTCTGCGCCTGCGTCCTTCAGCTCGCGGCGAATTTTGGTCAGCGCTTCAGGGTCTTCCAGGCTCACTTTCGGGTCAAAACCCGTGGCCCCCACTTCCAGGCCGCGCAGCGCTTTCTGCAGGGATTCCTGCTGAGTACGCCCAATCGCCATCACTTCGCCAACAGATTTCATCTGCGTGGTCAGACGGTCGTTTGCGCCGGCAAACTTCTCGAAGTTAAAGCGAGGGATCTTGGTCACAACGTAGTCGATGGACGGCTCGAAGGACGCTGGAGTGCGGCCACCGGTGATATCGTTCATCAGCTCATCGAGGGTATATCCCACCGCCAGTTTCGCGGCCACTTTCGCAATCGGGAAGCCGGTGGCTTTCGAGGCCAGCGCGGAGGAGCGAGAAACACGCGGGTTCATTTCGATAACAATCAGGCGACCGTTTTTCGGGTTCACGGCAAACTGAACGTTAGAGCCACCCGTTTCTACGCCGATTTCACGCAGTACCGCCATCGAGGCGTTACGCATGATTTGATACTCTTTGTCGGTCAGCGTCTGGGCTGGCGCTACGGTGATGGAGTCGCCGGTGTGGATACCCATCGCATCGAAGTTTTCGATGGAGCAGACGATGATGCAGTTGTCGTTTTTATCACGCACCACTTCCATCTCGTACTCTTTCCAGCCAATCAGCGATTCATCAATCAGCAGCTCTTTGGTGGGGGAGAGATCCAGACCGCGTTCACAAATCTCTTCGAACTCTTCGCGGTTGTAGGCGATACCGCCGCCGGTGCCACCCATGGTGAAGGATGGACGGATGATGCACGGATAACCAACGTCAGCCGCCACGGCCAGCGCTTCTTCCATGGTATGTGCGATACCGGAACGCGCGGTGTCGAGGCCGATTTTCTTCATCGCCACGTCGAAGCGACGACGGTCTTCAGCTTTATCAATGGCATCGGCTGTCGCACCAATCATGGTCACGCCGAACTCTTCCAGCACGCCCTGACGTTCCAGCTCCAGCGCGCAGTTCAGCGCCGTCTGGCCGCCCATGGTAGGCAGAACCGCGTCCGGACGCTCTTTTTCGATGATTTTGCGTACCACTTCCCAGTGAATCGGCTCGATGTAGGTTGCATCTGCCATTTCCGGGTCAGTCATGATGGTGGCCGGGTTAGAGTTCACCAGGATAACGCGGTAACCCTCTTCGCGCAGGGCTTTACACGCCTGGGCACCGGAGTAGTCGAATTCGCAGGCCTGGCCGATCACAATCGGGCCAGCGCCAAGGATCAGGATGCTTTTTATGTCTGTACGTTTTGGCATGGTCTTCTCGGCTCCTGATTATTTAGCGGTCTTACGGTATTGCTCAATAAGTTCGATGAAGTGATCGAACAGCGGCGCGGCATCGTGCGGGCCCGGGCTGGCTTCAGGGTGGCCCTGGAAGCTGAACGCTGGCTTATCGGTACGATGAATCCCCTGCAGGGTGCCATCGAACAGAGACTTGTGGGTCACGCGCAGGTTAGCAGGCATTGACGCCTCATCCACTGCGAAGCCGTGGTTCTGTGCCGTAATCATTACCGTGTTGTTATCAATATCTTTCACCGGGTGGTTCCCACCGTGGTGACCGAACTTCATCTTCACTGTGTTAGCACCGCTCGCCAGCGCCAGCAGCTGATGACCCAGACAGATGCCGAATACCGGGATATCGGTTTCCAGGAAGGATTTGATGGCGTCGATAGCGTAATCGCACGGTGCCGGGTCGCCAGGACCGTTGGACAGGAAGATACCGTCCGGATTCATCTTCAGTACCTCTTCAGCAGAGGTTTTCGCCGGGACAACCGTCAGGCGGCAGCCGCGGTCGACCAGCATACGCAGGATGTTGCGCTTGGCACCAAAATCGTACGCCACCACGTGGAATGGCAGGTCGCTCTCTTTTTTCGCTTCCGGCAGGTCTCCCGCCAGCGTCCAGCTTCCCTGCGTCCAGCTGTAGGCTTCTGCTGTGGTCACTTCTTTCGCCAGGTCCATGCCGTTCAGACCCGGGAAAGCTTTCGCTTTTTCCAGCGCCAGGGCTGCATCGAGGTTATCTCCTGCGATGATACAACCGTTTTGTGCACCCTTCTCGCGCAGCAGACGCGTCAGCTTACGGGTATCGATATCAGCAATCGCCACGATGTTATGGCGCTTCAGGTAGGAAGAGAGGTCCTCGGTATTGCGGTAGTTGCTGGCAATCAGCGGCAGGTCGCGAATGACCAGGCCTTGCGCATGTACCTGAGAGGATTCTTCGTCAGCAGCATTGGTGCCGACATTGCCGATATGAGGATAAGTAAGAGTAACGATTTGGCGAGAATAGGAAGGATCAGTGAGGATTTCTTGATAACCGGTCATTGAAGTATTGAAAACGACTTCCCCAACCGCCGAACCCGTTGCCCCTATGGCCCGACCGATAAACTGGGTTCCGTCTTCCAGAACCAATAGCGCTGACTTAATCAAAACACCCTCCAGAGAATATTCACTCACTTTATTTGCATATTAATTCATAACCGCGTCATGAATCAATGCAAATGTGTTGCCAGCGGATTTTTGGCAAACGGCGGCATTCTGGGGATTTGGTGGCTAAAAGTCAACTTAAAACGGAGATTTGTCATATTCTTTTGCGAGCCTGAGAGAGCCAGGAGAGCTTAAGCGGCAAAAAGATCAGGTAAATCACTGCGGGAAACGCTTGCGCGGCAAGTTTAATGGGAAAGACAGCTTCGTGGCATCAAAAAGTGGACCAGACGGTCAAAATTTACATTCAGATAACACAAAACACGAAGAAGAGATGAACTTTAGTGTGTAAATTCATGAAATGATGATGAAAGACATAAAATAAAAGGGCAATAAAATATTGCCCTATGCAATCAAAGCATTACGACTGCAATAACCACATCACGATGGGTAATAACGGTTACAAATTGTTGAGATCGAGCACATCTCGCATATCAAAAAGACCATTTCCCTTGCCTTTTAACCACAAGGCGGAGCGTACAGCGCCATTTGCAAACGTCATCCGGCTGGATGCCTTATGCGTAATCTCGACGCGTTCCCCAATATCGGCGAACATCGCCGTATGTTCGCCGACGATATCGCCCGCGCGGACGGTAGCAAAACCAATCGTGCCGGGAACACGTTCACCGGTGTGCCCTTCACGGGTGTAGACCGCGCAGTCTTTCAAATCTTTATCCAGTGCATGAGCAATCGCTTCCCCCATCGCCAGCGCCGTACCGGATGGCGCGTCGACTTTATAACGATGGTGCGCTTCAACAATCTCAATGTCGGTATAACTGCCCATGACCTTCGCTGCCTTCTCCAGCAGCTTCAGCATGACGTTCACCCCCACGCTAAAGTTTGCGGCGAAGACAATCGCAATCTCGTGTGAGGCATCCTGAATGGCCTGCTTCCCGGCATCATCAAAACCGGTGGTGCCGATCACCATTCCTTTACCGTGCTGACGGCAAAATGCCAGATGCGTGAGCGTGCCTTCCGGACGGGTAAAATCGATGAACACATCAAAGTCATCTTTTACCGCCTCCAGGCTGCTCTGCACGATAACGCCTGTCTTACCCGCACCCGCCAGCTCACCCGCGTCAGCGCCAAGCAACGATGAGCCGTCACGCTCCAGCGCCGCGCCCAGTGCCACGCCATCCATCTGTAGTGCCGCCTGAATCAGCTGGCGACCCATACGTCCACCCGCGCCCGCAATGGCGACACGGATCTGTGCATCATGCATAGTTATTCTCTTACGTTAAAATGATGTAAACCGTTTTCAGATTAACCAGCCTTTGCAGATGCTGCCAACTGAAAACGACGATAATTAGAATTTAATGATAAACAGGAAGAAATATCAGCAAAAGGCATAATCTTCAGCGAAAACCGCACGATTCGCGGACCACCAGCGCGGGCGGTAAAATAATGCGTTTCGCCGGCTCCCGGTTCCCCTGTATCCGGCTGAAAAGCAACTCGCCGGCCTTACGTCCTATCTCCTTCGCGGCAACGGAGACGGTAGTCAGTGCAGGCTGTACCAGCCCGGCCTCGGTAATATCGTCAAAGCCCACCAGGGCAAAATGACGTCCCGGCTCGCGTCCCATTTTGCGTAAACACTGCATAACGCCAAGGGCAACAATGTCCTGGTAACATACTGCCGCGGTAATCTGCGGATGGTTCATCAACAACGCTTCCGCCACGCGCGCGCCATCACTCTGGCTTGCCTGTGAGGTGACGATCCATTCGGGATTCGGCGTCACACCATACTCCAGTAATTTACTGGTAAATCCGCCGATACGCTGAGCGCGAGACCCCGAATTCAGGCTACCGCCGATAAAGGCAATCTGACGATGCCCCATCCTCAGAAGATGCTCTGTCGCCATTTGCGTGCCAAGGAAGTTATCGGTTCCCACAAAATCAAAGTCCGGATCGCTTAGCGGTCGCACGACCATAATTGCCGGAATATTGCGTCGCTTAAGACCATCGAAAAAGGCCTGCGGGGTTTCTCGCGCGGCACACAGCACCATGCCACAGACGTTGTTACGCATCAGCGAATCCACAAACTTTTGCTGTCGCTCGGACGACTCTTCGCTGTTTGCCAGAAACAGCAGAAGGTCGTGGCGTTCCATCTCATGGCTTAGACCTGCCGTCATTTCGCCATAAAAAGGGTTCGTGATGTCATGCAACAGGAGCCCCACCTGATTACTGCTGCGGTTTCGCAGGTTGGCTGCCGTCTGATTGTAAACATAGCCCGATTCATCCAGCGCCTGAAGTACGCGCTCCCGGGTCCGTTGCGAGATCCGCCCTTTATTACACAGCACCATTGATACGGTGGCGGTTGAAACCCCGGCGCGTTTTGCCACATCAGCCAGCGTGATACCCGTCATGATCGCTCCTTGTCGTTCACATCAGATTAATCGAATAACCTCAATTTTGCACTTTTGCGCGTGAGCCCCTTCACATAATGGCCGCCTTTTCGCCACTTATCGCCAGAACTGGCGGGTTAATCGCGTTAATCACCCTTCCCAAACAAGGTTAATCGAATAACCTTAAGCAACGAAGACGGAGAGAAAAGATGGCAACTTACGATAAATTCCCGGAAGTCGCAGTAGAGGGGTATGACGATTGTGCCTGGCAGGGCTGGGACGCGGTTGTGCGCGAGCTTAACCACAGAGCGGGTCAATATACACGAACCGTGCTGGTCATTGACTGCTACCCCGGCGTCAGGCTGGAGGAACTGGAGACAAAACTGCTGCCAGCATTGGGGGCCACGCTGACGCTCAATGCCGAACAGATGCGTCTCGACGAACATGCTTTAAGCGGGTTGCTGGCCCGACATCTCACTGACGACCGCGTCTTCGGCGTGCTCTCCTGCCACCAGCTCGAGGAATTCATCGACCCGGTGAAACGCGAGGCGTTGCAGGCGCAGGTCGAACGGTGCCGCGAAGGGATAATCGTTATTTACGGGCCGGGTGCCGCGCTGGTTAATGCAGGCGATATTCTGGTCTACGCCGATTTACCGCGCTGGGAGATCCAGCAGCGCATGCGCAGCGGTGAACTGGCTAACTGGGGCGCGGCGAACCAACACGAGGATATTTTGCGTCGCTACAAACGCGCCTTTTTCATTGAATGGCGCGTATTCGATCGTCACAAAACCCCGCTGCTACGGCGTACTGATTATCTCCTGGATACCACCCAGGCGGATAATCCGGCGATGGTCGGCGGCGATGCGCTGCGCGCCGGGTTGCAACACACCACCCAACGTCCTTTTCGTGTAGTGCCCTTTTTCGACCCCGGCATCTGGGGCGGACAATGGATGAAACAGAAATTCGATCTCGATCCCTCTGCGCCTAACTACGCATGGTGTTTTGACTGCGTGCCCGAGGAAAACAGCCTGTTGCTTCGTTACGGCGCGGTGCGGATCGAGATCCCCTCTCAGGATTTGGTGCTGCTGCACCCCCGGGCGCTGCTGGGTGAAAAAGTGCATGCCCGTTTTGGCGCGGAATTTCCCATCCGCTTTGACCTGCTTGATACCCTCGGCGGGCAGAACCTGAGTTTTCAGGTACATCCGACCACGGAGTACATACAGCAGCATTTTGGTATGCATTACACCCAGGATGAGAGCTATTACATCCTTGAGGCAGAGCCAGGGGCTCAGGTGTATCTGGGGACCCGAACGGGTACCCGGCCCGAAGCGATGATGGACGACCTCAGACGGGCCAGCCGCGGTGAAAAGCCGTTCGACGACGCCCGCTTCGTCAATCATCTTGCGGCGAACAAGCACGATCATTTTTTGATCCCCGCCGGTACGGTTCACTGTTCTGGAGCAGGAACCGTGGTACTTGAGATCAGCGCCACGCCTTACATTTTCACCTTCAAGCTCTGGGACTGGGGACGACTGGGAATGGATGGGCAGCCCCGCCCGGTTCATCTGGCGCATGGCGAAAAGGTGATCGACTGGCAACGCGATACGAAGTGGGTCGAACAGCATCTTGTGAATCAGTGTGAACCCCTCGGCGAAGGCACCGGCTGGCGCGAAGAGCGGACCGGGCTTCACGAGCGTGAATTCATCGAAACGCGTCGCCACTGGTTCAGTGAACCGGTGACGCACTCCCCCCACGGAGGCGTGAATGTCCTTAATCTTGTTGAAGGTGAAGAGGCGACGGTAGACAGCCCCGGCGGCGCATTCGCCCCGTTCGTCGTGCACTACGCAGAAACGTTTATCGTCCCCGCTGACGCAGGCGAATACCGTATTTCTCCGTCAGGGCCGAGCTGCGGTAAATCCATTGCCACCATTAAAGCCTGGGTAAGAGGTTAACCATGATTCACATTATTGTGGCGACACACGGCCCGCTGGCCACCGCCCTGCTGGAAAGCGGAAAAATGGTGTATGGCGATCTTCCTCATCGACAGGCGGTATGTCTGAACGCACAGGCTGGCATAGCGGGGTTTCGCCGTGATTTCGCTGCGGCATACCACCGCGCAGGTGCGGGCGCAGACGGCATCGTCGTCCTGTGCGATATGCAGAGCGGAACGCCGTGGAATGTGGCCTGTGAATACGCGTTTAATCCCCAGACGCATCCGCCGGTCGCCGTGGTGGCAGGAGTCAACTTCCCCATGCTCTTGCTCACCGACGACATTCTGATGGCCCGGGATGTCCATGCCGCCGCGGCGCAGCTCATCGAATTAACGCAGCCCACCCTGGTTCAGGCAAAACGGGTGGAATCCGCCCAGAACGACGATTTCTAAGGAGCTTATATGAGCATTTCGTTTGTACGTATTGACGACCGGGTGATTCACGGGCAGCTCGTCACGCGCTGGGCCAAAGAGCTGCCCTGTGATGGCATCGTGGCAATTGACGATGCCGTCGCGGCCGATCCGCTGCTCTCGTCGGTAATGAAAGGCGCGGTGTCAGATACCAGAGTGTGGCTGTTCGATACCCTGACCGCCATCGAAAAGCTGCCGAAAGTGATTGCCAGCGATAAGCGCTACTTCGTGATTGGCAAATCGCCTGTCACCCTGCAACGTCTTGAACAGGCAGGCATAAGCCTGAAGAGCGGCAATGGCAAAATTAACGTCGGGCCAATGAGTGCCCGCGCCAACACCACCACCATTGGCCCTAATCAGTCCGTAACGCCAGAGGAGGCAGCAGCCTTTGACTGGCTGACTGAACAGGGGCATGCCATCGAGTTTCGTCTGGTGCCCGATGCCAGTTTTTACAGCTGGCAGGACGCCCGGCAAAAACTGAAATAAGGAGCGCATGATGATTTTCGAAGCTTCTCTCATCGGTCTGCTTTGCTATCTCGGTGCACTCAGTAGTCCCTGGCTGTTTGGCCTGACGGGCGGCTGGTATCTCATCTCCCGTCCGCTGGTTTCGGGGATGCTGGTGGGCCTGATTCTGGGCGACGTTAAAACCGGGATCATGATTGGTGTGGCGGTGCAGGCCGTTTATATCGCGATGGTCACCCCCGGCGGTTCAATGCCTGCCGATCTCAATTTTGTCGCTTATCCTGCTATCGCGCTGGGGATTCTGTCGGGCAAAGGGCCAGAGGTGGCCGTGGCGCTGGCGGCGACCATTGGCATTGCCGGAACGATACTGTTTAACGCCATGATGGTATTGAACTCGTTCTGGAACCACCGCGCCGACGTGGCGCTTGAGCGCGGGGATGAGCGCGGAATTTATCTTAACAGCGCGGTCTGGCCGCAGGTGATGAACTTTGCTCTGCGCTTTGTGCCGACGTTCATCGCCGTCTATTTTGGCGCGCAGTACATCAGCGGGTTTATGGACAGTCTGCCCGGCATCGTGCTTTCGACCATGAACGTGCTGGGGGGCATCTTACCGGCCGTTGGGATCGCCATCCTGCTTAAGCAGATCATCAAAAGCTACAGCATGCTGATCTACTTCCTGGTGGGATTCATATGCATTGTGTTCCTGAAGCTCAACATGGTGGCGCTGGTGATTGTGGGCGCCCTGCTGGCGTTAATTCATTACAACTACAAGCCGGAAGCGCCGCAGGCTGTCACGCCGGGTAGGCCCGCCGACGATGAGGATGAATTCTGATGGAAGACCGTAAACTGACCCGAAAAGATCTGCGCCGCTGCTGGCGAGCGTGGATGATGCATAACCTCTCTTCGATGAGCTTCGAGCGTCTGGAATCGTTCGGCTTCTGTCTGAGCATGTTACCGGTCGCCCAAAAACTCTACCCGGATGCCGCCCAGCGCACCGAGATGCTGCGCCGCCACGCCTCGTTTTACAACACGGAGCCGCAGATCGGTGCCATCGTAAACGGTATGGCGCTTGGGCTGGAAGAGAAAAAAGCCAACGGCGAGCCCATTGATGGCGAAACGATCAATACCCTGAAGGTGGGGCTGATGGGACCAATCGCGGGGATTGGTGACTCAATGATCCCCGGCATGCTGATCCCCATTTTGCTGAGCATCGGTATGGCGCTTGCCGCCGGAGGAAATGTTCTTGGCCCGTTGTTCTACACCGTCGCCTGGCTGGCCATCATTATCCCGGGATCCTGGTTTCTGTTTCTGAAAGGCTATCAGATGGGCTCAGGGTCGGTCGAGATGCTGGTGAGCAGCAAGTCAACGCGACTGCGCGAAGCTTTGTCTCTGCTGGGTGTATTTGTGATGGGCGGCGTGGCGGCAAGCTACGTTAAGCTGGGCACCGGACTGGAATTTATCACCCGTGACGGGGTTAACATCCATGTTCAGCAGATGCTTGACGGTATCTTCCCGCAGCTATTACCGCTTCTGGTGGTTCTGGGCACCTGGTATCTGATGGCAAAACGTGGCGTCTCCCCGGTCAGGGCCATGATTGTGCTGCTTGCGCTGGCGGCGCTGGGCGTCGCGTCAGGTCTGTTTGCCGGATAAGACAGCCGGGGCAATGCCCCGGTTTTTTATGGGTGGAAGTTATGCCACAGTTCGGCCACTTTATCCGGGCGAGAGATAAACTGAAAGCGAGCAGGATCGGCAATAAATTGCGTATAGACAGGCTCATCCGTCAGGCCGAATTCGCTGTAGCGACGCGGTGTGATCATCTGTAGCCGCCCCGGCAGATAATGCGTGTTGTGCTGCCAGATGATATGGCTCCCCTGCAGCAGCGGATACCAGGCCAGTCCTTTACGCGCCCGCACGGCTTCATATTCAAAACCATATTCCCTGTCGCACCACGCACCGAAGGTCAGCGGTTCATCCGGCGAGGCAGAGATAGTGGCATGCCCCCAGCCAGGCGGAACCAGCACCTTTTCACCCGGCCCGGCCAGTACGGCGAAACAGCGCCCGGGATCGTCCGCAACATACTCCTGCATATAGATAATGGCGCGCCCCTGCCAGATTTCATACAGCTCGGGCGGAGACCAGCCGCTGTGACGGCTTTTACGGTGAACATGCCCCTGGCTGCGGATCGGCTCTTCACCCAGCGTTCCCGTCGCGTAGGTCACGACCCCAAACAGCAGCATGCGTTTTTTCAGCTCCTGCCGGTCTGCCAGACGGGCGACATCCATCGCAATAGCATAAACGTCTTCCGGGCCTGAGCAGTCAGGATCCCGTAACGACGCGCGGATCTCATCAAGCGTACGGATCTCTGGCATCGGGCCAGTGACGTCCTCACCGTAGCTGAACCCCAGCGGGTGCTGGCTGATGGTCATGTCCAGCCCAAAGTTATCCATTCTGAACCTCCCAGCCACCGTCAGTGGCCAATACCCGCACGGCAAAACCATCGGGTAACGCGGCATAGTCGTGTCCGGCGACGGCGGGCCAGACCGCGAGTGAAGAGAGCGTGGTCTCACCGGTATTGATTAAACGGTGGGCGGTAAAAGGCGCAATAATATGGACGGATCCCGGCATCACGCACTCCAGACGGGTTTCGCCGGATGTCGTCTGGAGTAAAAGCAGGCCACTTCCCCGCAGTCCAAAATAGACTTCGCCCTGTTCACGACGTTGATGAAAATGGCCGCGGGTCATAAAAAATTCCCGGCCAATTTTACCTGCATGTAAATGGGTAACGCCGACAAACAACGCCCCTTCCTGTGCAGGCGATTCCAGCATTTCGACGTCATACACCGTCTGATGCGGATCGCATTGTGCCCAGGCGTCTCGATCGGCAAACAAACCATTGAGATCGGCAAGGCGTGTGGATTTAAGAATAAGTGCGCCGCGGGCAAGTGTACCACTGGCCCAGGCCACCAGAGGCGGCAGGATAATATCTGAAGTCATCGTCTTCTCCGGCCCGAGGAGAACAACCCGCCCAGCATAACAATTTAAACGATTAACCTGCGCATCAAAGGCGCAATGTGTCAGGTGAATCACAGTTAATCAGCGATAAAAATGCCGGCCACTGACGTGGCCGGCATTCGGGTCATGCGCGAGGAAACTTACTCGACTTCGCGTGCGTCGATACGCAGCTCTTTCGGGACCTCGAAAACAATATTCTCTTCGCGTCCTTCCAGCGGGACCGCTTCGCCGCCGCCCAGTTCCTGCAGACGGGAAATCACGTTCTGCACCAGGATATCCGGAGCCGAGGCGCCGGCGGTTACCCCGACACAGGCCACGTTTTTCACCCACGCTTCCTGGATATCGCTGGAATCATCAATCAGATAGGCCGCTTTCCCCATTCGCTGCGCAAGTTCAGCCAGACGGTTGGAGTTAGAGGAATTTTTCGAACCGACAACCAGCACCACGTCCGCCTGTTCAGCCAGAGCACGCACCGCTTCCTGGCGATTGGTGGTGGCGTAGCAAATGTCGTCCTTACGCGGGCCGACGATTTTCGGGAAGCGCTGGCGCAGGGCGTCAATCACGTCCGACGTATCGTCAACGGAGAGCGTCGTCTGGGTCATAAACGAGAGACGCGTTTCATTTTTGACGTTCAGCGTAAACACATCTTCCGGCGACTCCACCAGGTACATCCCCCCTTCCGGGTTGCTGTACTGGCCCATGGTACCTTCGACTTCCGGGTGGCCGGCATGGCCAATCAGGATCGACTCTTCACCACGACGGCTGGCGCGCGCCACTTCCATGTGCACTTTGGTCACTAATGGGCAGGTGGCGTCGAACACGGTCAGATCGCGGCTTTTCGCTTCATTACGCACCGCCTGAGAAACCCCGTGCGCGGAGAAAATCAGGATCGCGCCGTCAGGCACTTCGCTGATCTGCTCAATGAAGATCGCGCCACGCTCGCGCAGGCTGTCGACGACATAACGGTTATGCACCACTTCGTGACGCACATAAATCGGCGCGCCGTAAATCTCGAGCGCGTTTTCAACAATGCTGATAGCGCGGTCTACACCGGCGCAAAAGCCGCGCGGGTTAGCCAACAGGATCTGCATTTCAGGCCTCCAGTACCGGATCGATCTCCAGCACTTCAATATCAAAATGGACGGTGCGCCCGGCAAGCGGATGGTTGAAGTCAACGGTGATGGAGTCACCATTGATTTCGCGGATCACGCCAGGCATTTCGCTGCCATCCATAGCGGTAAAGAGCATGATCGCCCCGATTTCCGGCTCACCTGCATCCATAAACTCGCGGCGCGAGAAGTACTGAACAAGGTCCGGGCTTGGCACGCCAAACGCGGCATCCGGCTCCAGCGAAAATGCCTTTTTCTCGCCTTCTTTCAGGCCAAGCAGCTGTTGCTCAAGACCTTCAGACAGGGAGGTGTCGCCGAGACGAAACAGGGCGGGTTTGCCGTTATTGCGGGTGGATTCAGCCGTGGAGCCATCATCCAGTTTCAGCGTGAAATGAACGAGAACCGCGCTGTTGCTCTGTACGGATTTAGACATGCAAATTGCTCGCTTGTTTTGACCCACCGGTAAGAGACGGCAGGCCAGACATTCTGTAGGCCGGGGGCGCATGCGCCACCCGGCATTTACATTTAAGCCTGTTTCTTCGCGGCCGCGTTCGGCAAGAAGCCTTCCAGCACGATTAACGCCGCGCCGATGCAAATTGCGCTGTCGGCGAGGTTAAAGGTCGCGAAGTGCCAGTCGCCGACATAGAAGTCGATCATATCGACCACAAAGCCATGCCACAGGCGATCAAACAGGTTGCCCAGCGCGCCACCGATAATCAGCGCATAGGCGATGTTATTTAGCTTTTGTGTTGCCTTCGAACGGTACATCAGCAGCGATAGCACCACACAGATACCGATAGCGATACCTGCAAAGAACCAGCGCTGCCAGCCACCGCTGTCAGCAAGGAAACTAAACGCCGCACCGTAGTTACGTGCGTAATGCAGGTTAAGCGACGGGAACAGCGACACCGTCTCCCCCAGAGCAAAATTCTGGAGGATCAGGAACTTGCTGCCCAGATCGATAATCAGCACTACCACCACCAGCCACAGCCAGCGCAGTCCTGTTGAACAGAGAGTTTTACTCATCAGGCAAACTTACGTTTCTCGCCGTCACCGGCGACGTTGCTGACACAGCGTCCGCAGATATCTGCGTGTTCCGCCACCTGGCCGACATCAGTGGTGTAATGCCAGCAACGCGGGCATTTATCACCTTCGGCTTTGCTCAGTGCGACTTTCAGTCCTTTGAGCAGTTCGCTCTGCTGTGCATCAGCAGACGCCTGGGCATAATCCGCAACTTTCGCACCGGAGGTCAACAGGACAAATCGTAATTCATCGCCCAGCGCCGTCAGTTTCGCCGCCAGCTCTGGCTCGGCGTACAGGGTAACTGCCGCTTCCAGCGAGCCGCCGACTTTCTTGTCTGCACGCGCCTGCTCGATAACCTTGTTCACTTCGCCACGCACTTTCAGCAGCTCGTCCCAGAAGGCATCGTTCATCGCTTCGGTGCTGGAGAGATCGAACAGACCTTCATACCACTCGCCGGTGAAGACATACTTCTCACGGTCGCCTGGCAGGTAACCCCAGATTTCATCTGCGGTGAAGGACATGATCGGTGCCATCCAGCGAACCAGCGCTTCTGCGATGTGGAACAGCGCAGTCTGGCAGCTACGACGCGCCACGCTGTCCGCTTTCGCGGTGTACTGGCGGTCTTTGATGATGTCGAGGTAGAACGAGCCCATCTCGATGGAGCAAAAGCGCATCAGGCGCTGCACCACTTCGTGGAAATCGTAAGATTCGTAAGCCTTCAGGATATCTTCCTGTGCCGCTTTCGCGCAGCCTACCGCCCAGCGATCCAGCACCACCATCTCTTCTGGTTTCACCATATCTTTTAGCGGATCGAACCCGTTCAGGTTCGCCAGCAGGAAGCGCGCGGTGTTACGGATACGACGATAGCTGTCGGCAGCACGTTTCAGGATCTCGTCCGACACCGCCATTTCGCCGGTATAGTCGGTAGAAGCAACCCACAGACGCAGAATGTCCGCGCCCAGTTTGTTCATCACGTCCTGCGGAGAGACGGTGTTACCGATCGATTTAGACATCTTACGGCCCTGACCATCCACGGTGAAACCGTGGGTCAGCACCTGGCGATACGGTGCTTTACCTTTCATGGCGGTGGAAATCATCAGCGATGACATGAACCAGCCACGGTGTTGGTCAGAACCTTCCAGATACATATCTGCCGCGTGGCCGGCAAATTCCGGGCGCACGTCAACAACAGACGCGTGCGTTGAACCGGAGTCAAACCACACGTCCAGGGTATCAGGCACTTTCTCGTAGTTGTCTGCATCAGCGCCCAGGATGTCGCGGGAATCGAGATCCCACCATGCCTGAATGCCGTCAACTTCTACACGCTTCGCGACTTCCTCCATCAGTGCCAGAGTGTTCGGGTGCAGTTCCTGTGTCTCTTTGTGCACGAACAGAGACATTGGCACGCCCCAGGTACGCTGACGGGAGATACACCAGTCAGGACGGTTAGCGACCATGGATTCGATACGCGCCTGACCCCAGTCCGGGATCCACTGCACGCCTTTGATCTCTTTCAGGGACTGCTCGCGCAGGCCTTTCTGATCCATGCTGATGAACCACTGTGGGGTCGCACGGAAGATGATCGGTGATTTGTGACGCCAGCAGCACGGATAGCTGTGCTGCATTTTCTCAACGTGCAGCAGCGCGCCGCTGGTGCGCAGCATGTCAACGATGATGTCGTTCGCTTTGAAGACGTTGATACCGTCCAGCGCCGGGTAGGTGCCAGGCAGGTAAGAGCCGTCAGGACCAACCGGGTTAGCGATTTCAAGACCGTATTTCAGGCTGATGCTGTAGTCGTCAGGACCGTGGCCACCGGCGGTATGTACCGCACCGGTACCCGCATCCAGCGTCACGTGATCGCCCAGAATCGCTGGCACATCGAAGTCCAGGAACGGGTGTTTGAAGCGCATCAGCTCCAGCGCGTCACCTTTCACGGTGCCCAGCACGGTGTAGTCGGCGATGTCCGCGCGTTTCAGCACGCTTTCGACCAGATCTTTCGCCAGGATCAGCGCCTGACCGTCAACCTGCACCAGCGCGTACTCGAACTCACCGGACAGGGAGATCGCGCGGTTTGCTGGCAGCGTCCACGGGGTGGTAGTCCAGATAACCAGCGAGATGGGGCCGTTGACAGAGGTCACGCCAAATTTGGCTTTCACCGCCTCCTGATCGACCGCGTGGAAGGCCACGTCGATAGACGGAGAGGTTTTGTCGTAATACTCCACTTCCGCTTCTGCCAGCGCAGAACGGCAGTCCACGCACCAGTGCACCGGCTTCGCGCCTTTGTGCAGATGGCCGTTACCGATGATTTTACCCAGCGCACGGATGATGTTGGCTTCGGTTTTGAAGTCCATGGTCAGGTACGGACGTGACCAGTCACCCAGCACGCCCAGGCGGATAAAGTCCTGGCGCTGACCGTCAACCTGCGTAGCCGCGTATTCGCGACATTTTGCGCGGAATTCTGCCGCGGTAAACTTCTCACCCGGCTTACCAAACTCTTGCTCAACTTTCAGTTCAATTGGCAGACCATGGCAGTCCCAGCCCGGAACGTAAGGCGAGTCATATCCCGCGAGGCCTTTGGACTTCACGATAATGTCTTTCAGAATCTTGTTTACAGAGTGACCAATATGAATGCTGCCATTCGCATATGGAGGGCCATCATGCAGAATGAAGGTTTTTTTGCCTTTTTTGGCTGCACGGATGATGCCGTACAGGTCATCATCGGTCCAACGCGCCAGCATTCCCGGTTCGCGCTTGGCGAGATCGCCGCGCATCGGGAACCCTGTTTCCGGCAAATTCAGGGTTGATTTATAGTCACTCATCAGATTCTCGGTTCCGTATTTTTCACGTAGGCATTTAAGCCGGGTTTACTCGCCCAAAAAACTCGCGGGCCGTTAATTCATCTCGCGCGATTTGCGCCTTTAGTTCATCCAGCGAAGCAAATCGCTGCTCATTGCGTATTTTTTTACGCAGTATCACATCTATATGGCGACCATAAAGGTCCATTACAACGTCCAGCAGGTGCACTTCTAATTGTTGACGGACACCGGCGACTGTAGGACGCGTGCCAATATTGGCGACACCGAAATACGGTTTATCGCCCAGACCAGCCACTTCCACCGCATATACCCCTTTAACCGGGGAGACCTGACGACGTAGCGGTATATTCGCCGTCGGGAAACCTATGGTGCGGCCCAGCGCATCGCCATGGACCACACGGCCTGAAATGCTAAACGGATGCCCCAGCAGCGTTTCCGCCGTATCCAGTTCATCGTTGGCCAGCGCCTGACGCACCGCAGTGCTGCTAACCCGGACGCCGCCTTCGCAAAAGGTCATTGCGCTGGTGACATCAAAGCCGTACTCAAGGCCAGCCTTCTGTAATAGCAAGAAATCGCCCTGACGACCAGCGCCAAAGCGGAAATCATCCCCCACGGCCAAAAACTGCACGCCAAGGCGCCTGACCAGCAGGTCACTGACGAAATTTTGTGCTGTGAGCGCGGCAAAGCGGCGATCGAAACGCACGCACAATACGTAGTCCACCCCGGACTCTGCAAGGTAGCGCAACTTCTCGCGCAGGCGAGTGAGGCGAGCCGGTGATTTATCGCCGGCAAACAGCTCCAGCGGCTGCGGCTCAAAAATCATCACTACAACGGGCAGGCCACGCGCCTCCCCTTCTTTACGCAATCCCTGCAGCAGCGCCTGATGACCACGATGCACGCCGTCGAAATTACCAATGGTCAGCACGCACCCGTGCGGTGCTCTGCTGAGATTATGTATGCCGCGTATCAGCTTCATGTCTGGCTCAAAACAGTGAAAATCGCCAAAGTATACCTTGTACAGCGGTTAAGGTTAACCGGCGATTGTTCGCGCAAAACAGAAAGCCGTAATGATTTCATCAGGCTGACCTTTCACAGCAAAAAAATCTGCCCGTGAACTGCGTTTTTTGTGCCGAAAAGCTGTATTCACGAGCGACAAGCTGGTAGAATCCTGCGCCATCACTACGTAACGTAGCGTCGCCAATCAACGGCGCTTATTTGCACAAATCCATTGACAAAAGAAGGTATAGAGGGCATATTCCTCGGCCTTTGAATTGTCCACATAGATCATATTTGGGAGTTGGACCTTGGCTAATATCAAATCAGCTAAGAAACGTGCTATCCAGTCTGAAAAGGCTCGTAAGCACAATGCAAGCCGTCGCTCTATGATGCGTACTTTCATCAAGAAAGTATACGCAGCTATCGAAGCTGGCGACAAAGCTGCTGCGCAGAACGCATTTAATGAAATGCAACCAATCGTGGATCGTCAGGCTGCTAAAGGTCTGATCCACAAAAACAAAGCAGCGCGTCATAAAGCAAACCTGACCGCGCAGATCAACAAACTGGCTTAATCGCCACTTGTTGTTGCTTGTTTTAAAAGAACCCGCTTAACGCGGGTTTTTTTATATCTTCAGATTGCCGGTGGCGTAAACAGCGCCGAGTAGTCGCGGTTACAGATGCGCTGTACCGCCGGGTGTTGAATCATCCTTTCTGCAAATATCGCGTGATACTCCTCCATCACGTTATCGACCCGGCCAATCTCCGTAATCTTGTTATCTGAATAGAGATCGTGCACGTACAGCGTCGGTGCAACGAAGATGGCGTTATGCGCCTCACCAAAGGCTTTCATTAGCGCAGCATCGTCAAACTCGCCGAGGATCTCCACCTTCAGTCCCTGAGAGTTAAACCAGTTCAGCAGTTTACGCCCAAGCATGGAGCGCCGGCCTGGCACCAGCAAACGACGCTCCTCCAGACAGGCAGGAAACGGTTTTTCCGGCGGCGGGTTAATGCACCAGAAGCTGACCCCGCATTCGCCAATCTTCACCGAGAACAGCCCTTCCTGCTGCGTAGAGTCGATCGGGCAGTCCGAGATAATCATATCCAGCTTATGCTGGCTCAGCTGCTCCAGCAGCATCTCGTGCGTGGATTCAAAACAGCGCAGGTGGATTTGCTCATCTTCGACCACCGCCGCATCCAGCACGCCGCTGACCAGCCGTTTTGACAACGCATCCGCCACGCCGACGTCAAAGAGCAGGTTTGACTCTTTGCGGTAGTTAACGATATCCAGCATCTCCTGGCTTAAGGTGAACATTTTATCCGCATAGCGGAAAACCAGTTCGCCCAGCTCACTTGGCTCAATCCCACGGCCCTTGCGCTTAAAGAGCTTGCCCTGTAGCCGCTCTTCCAGCGCCTTGATTTGCCCGGTGATGGTCTGCGGCGTCAGGTAGAGCGCCTCTGCCGCCCCCACGACCGAGCCCTGCTTATAGACGTGCCAGAAGTAGTAAAGGTGGTTGTAATTCAAATGAGACATCGTGTCTTCGCTCCCTGATCGTGTAGCGGGAGAAGGTGTTCTTCTCCCGGTTTCCTGTTATGCCTGAACGACCGGTCCGGACAGTTTGACCTTCAATAAGGTATAGCCAGTGACTGCGGCCAGTAACGATCCGATAAGGATACCCAGCTTCGCCCAGACGATAAGCTCAGGCGCATGGGCACCAAAAGCCAGCGTTGAGATAAAGATCGACATGGTAAACCCAATGCCGCACAGCACGCCCACCGCCATGATCTGCTTAAACGTGGTACCGTGCGGCAGTGACGCCAGCTTCAGCTTCAGCGCCAGCCAGCAGAACAGGCTAATACCCAGCGGCTTACCAATAAACAGTCCGGCAATAATGCCCAGCGGCAGCATTGAGGTCAGTCCCTCAAGGGTTACCCCTTCCAGCGAAACGCCTGCATTAGCGAAAGCAAACAGCGGCAGGATCATAAAGGCGACCCACGGGTGCAGTACATGCTCCAGCTGTTTGGCAGGCGATTTCCCCTCCTGCGGCTTAAGCGGAACGAAGAAGCCGACGATGACCCCAGCGAGCGTAGCGTGCACGCCTGATTTCAGTACCGCGGTCCACAGCACCATCCCCACCAGCACGTAGATCCCGATGCGGCGCACGTTGCAAATGTTCAACAGCGCCAGTACCGCAATCGCTCCTGCGGCAACGCTCAACGACAGGATCGACAGGTCGCTGGTGTAGAACAGCGCAATAATGACAATCGCGCCCAGGTCATCAATGATCGCCAGCGCCATCAGGAAGATTTTCAGTGCCACCGGCACGCGGCTTCCCAGCAAGGCCAGCACACCCAGGGCAAACGCGATATCCGTTGCCGCCGGAATGGCCCAGCCATGACGCGATACCGGATCCTGCCAGGTGAACGCCAGGAAGAGCAACGCCGGAATGACCATCCCCCCGAATGCGGCAATCACCGGGAACACGGCACGCTGACGGCTGGCAAGCGAGCCCAGGACCAGCTCACGCTTAACCTCCAGCCCTACCAGCAGGAAAAACACGGCCATCAGTGCATCGTTGATCCACAGCAGCATGTTCTTGTTAATTTCCAGCGCCCCGACTTTCAGCTCGACGGGAGTTTCCAGAAACGCGTGGTAAAAGTCGCGTGTGAAACCCATATTGGCCAGCGCCATCGCGGCCGCAGCGGCAATAATCAGGATGATGCCGCCTGATGCTTCACTGCTAAAAAAACGGTGTATTAATTTCACGTAGGCTCTCTCTTACAGCAATACTTCGGTAAAACCATAATACCAGGCCAAACAGCTCGGCAAAAGCAGATTAATGTTGAGTATATATTCAGTTTTACCGAATGATAGCCATGAGGACAGCTACAAAAAGAAAAAGCCCGAAATCGCTTCCGGGCTTTTGAGATGAACACCAGCTAACGGATCAGCGGGTCAAATCGTCGAAGAATTTTTTGACGCCATCGAAGAAGCTTTTGGAGCGCGGGCTGTTTTTCTCACCCGTCGGGCCGCCAAAACTTTCCTGCAGCTCTTTCAGCAGCTGTTTCTGCTTGTCGTTCAGGCCAACCGGGGTTTCAACCACCACGCGGCACAGCAGGTCGCCCTGCGCACCACCGCGAACGGATTTAACACCTTTACCACGCATGCGGAACAGCTTGCCGGTCTGGGTTTCGCCTGGAACCTTCAGATTGACGCGACCATCAAGCGTTGGCACTTCAATTTCGCCACCGAGTGCCGCCATGGCGAAGTTGATGGGCACTTCACAGTACAGGTTGTTGCCTTCACGCTCAAAGATGGCGTGCTGCTTGACCTGAACCTGAACGTACAGATCGCCTGCCGGTGCACCGTGCTCGCCGGCCTCACCTTCACCTGCCAGACGGATACGGTCGCCCGTGTCCACGCCTGCCGGGATTTTAACGGACAGCGTCTTGGTTTTCTCAACGCGACCATGACCGTGGCATTTTGTGCAGGGGTCTTTAATCAGCGTACCGCGACCATGACAGTGCGGACACGCCTGCTGCACGGCGAAGAAGCCCTGACGCATCTGTACCTGGCCGGAACCGTGACAGGTTGGACAGGTTTGCGGCTGGGTGCCTGCTTTCGCGCCGCTGCCGTGGCAAACGTCACACTCTTCCAGCGTCGGAATACGGATCTCTTTGGTGACGCCACGTACGGCCTCTTCCAGCGTCAGATCCATGTTGTAGCGCAGGTCGGCGCCGCGCGCCGCGCGCTGACGGCCACGACCGCCGCCAAAAATGTCGCCGAAAACATCGCCAAAGATATCGCTGAAGTCAGCGCCGCCGCCAAAGCCGCCGCCACCGAATCCACCGCCGCCCATGCCGCCTTGTTCGAAGGCTGCGTGGCCGTACTGGTCATAGGCCGCACGTTTCTGTGCATCGGTCAGGACTTCGTAGGCTTCTTTGATCTCTTTAAATTTGGCTTCAGCCTCTTTGTCACCCTGGTTGCGGTCCGGGTGGAATTTCATGGCCAGGCGCTTATACGCCTTTTTGATTTCACGCTCTTCCGCAGTTTTCGGAACGCCTAAAATCTCGTAATAGTCTTGCTTTGCCATTGGTTTTTTTAAGCCCCTTAACATGCGAGCACGGGCGTGGAGAGTTCTCCTACGCCCGTGCCGATTAATTACCCTGCATCAGGGCGATTATTTTTTGTCTTTCACTTCTTCGAACTCAGCGTCGACAACGTCGTCGTCTTTCGCGTTGTTCTGAGAAGCGTCAGCGCCAGCCTGCTGTTGGGCGTGCTGCTGCTGAGCGATTTCCATCAGCTTCTGAGAAGCCTGTGCCAGCTCCTGCATCTTCGCTTCGATATCCGCTTTATCTTCGCCTTTCAGAGACGTTTCCAGCGCGCTCAGTGCAGCTTCGATAGCCGTTTTGTCTTCAGCTGGCAGTTTATCGCCGGCTTCTTCAACCTGCTTACGGGTGCTGTGCAGCAGATGGTCGCCCTGGTTACGGGTCTGAACCAGCTCTTCGAACTTACGGTCAGATTCCGCGTTCGCTTCTGCTTCACGAACCATTTTCTGGATCTCTTCTTCGTTCAGACCGGAAGAGGCCTTAATGGTGATCTTCTGCTCTTTACCGCTGTTTTTGTCTTTCGCGGAAACGTGCAGGATACCGTCAGCATCGATATCGAAGGTTACTTCGATCTGCGGCATACCGCGTGGCGCCGGGTTGATGCCATCCAGGTTGAACTGACCCAGTGACTTGTTATCCGCCGCACGCTTACGCTCACCCTGCAGCACATGGATGGTTACTGCAGACTGGTTGTCTTCAGCAGTAGAGAACACCTGGCTGTGCTTAGTAGGGATAGTGGTGTTTTTGGTGATAAGCGCCGTCATCACACCGCCCATGGTTTCGATACCCAGAGACAGCGGGGTAACGTCCAGCAGCAGAACGTCTTTCACATCACCCGTCAACACACCACCCTGAACGGCAGCACCGATAGCCACTGCTTCGTCCGGGTTAACGTCTTTACGTGGCTCTTTACCAAAGAATTCAGCCACTTTCTTCTGAACCATTGGCATACGGGTCTGGCCACCGACAAGGATAACGTCGTTGATATCAGACACGGACAGGCCAGCATCCTGCAGAGCGACTTTCAGTGGCTCGATGGAACGGTTCACCAGGTCTTCTACCAGGCTTTCCAGTTTCGCACGGGTCACTTTAATGTTCATGTGTTTAGGACCGGTCGCGTCTGCAGTGATATACGGCAGGTTCACGTCGGTCTGCTGAGCGGAAGACAGTTCGATCTTCGCTTTCTCAGCGGCTTCTTTCAGGCGCTGCATTGCCAGCGGGTCGTTACGCAGGTCAATGCCCTGATCTTTCTTGAACTCGTCAACGAGGTAGTTGATCAGACGGGTATCGAAGTCTTCACCACCCAGGTGGGTATCACCGTTGGTTGCCAGAACTTCGAAGGTTTTTTCGCCATCAACTTCGTCGATTTCGATAATAGAGATATCGAAAGTACCACCACCCAGGTCGTAAACCGCGATAGTACGGTTGCCAACTTCTTTATCCAGACCGTAAGCCAGTGCCGCTGCGGTTGGTTCGTTGATGATACGTTTTACTTCCAGACCTGCGATACGGCCAGCATCTTTCGTTGCCTGACGCTGAGCATCGTTGAAGTAGGCAGGAACGGTGATAACAGCTTCAGTTACCGGTTCACCCAGGTAATCTTCTGCGGTTTTCTTCATTTTTTTCAGCACTTCAGCAGAGATCTGCGGTGGTGCCGTTTTGGTGCCTTTCACATCAAGCCATGCATCGCCGTTATCTGCTGCGATGATTTTGTAAGGCATGATAGAAACGTCACGCTGAACTTCTTCGTCCTGGAAGCGGCGGCCAATCAGGCGTTTAATCGCAAACAGGGTATTTTGCGGGTTTGTCACTGCCTGACGTTTAGCCGGCTGACCAACCAGAGTTTCACCATCCTGGGTATAAGCAATGATAGAAGGCGTGGTGCGATCGCCCTCGGCGTTCTCCAGCACGCGTGCGGTAGTGCCATCCATAATCGCTACACAAGAGTTGGTAGTACCCAGGTCGATACCAATAATTTTACCCATCTAAACGTCTCCACTTAAAATTCAGTCAACATGTGGTTGTGTACCTGTAATAAGGGCAGAACGTGCTTTTTCAACTGCCCACAATTGATTTTTTTCAGGTCCACACACTGCGGTTGACTACAAGATGGGGTCGCGCCAGCGTCCATCAAGGGGGAACGGTAAAAAAAATTTTTAATTTCACCCTGATGAGATCATAGACGGCATTGATTGCGCCCATTATGATGCCGCGCCCCGTCAGGGAGAACTGACGCGGGTTTAACCATTTCACCATATTAATGATGATTTTTTTGAGGACTTATGGGCAACACTAAGTTGGCTAATCCGGCTCCGCTGGGCCTGATGGGTTTTGGCATGACCACTATCCTGCTGAACCTGCACAACATCGGGATGTTCCCGATGGATGGCATTATCCTGGCGATGGGCATTTTTTACGGCGGTATCGCGCAAATCTTCGCGGGCCTGCTGGAATATAAGAAAGGCAACACCTTCGGCTTAACCGCATTCACCTCTTATGGTTCTTTCTGGCTGACCCTGGTCGCGATCCTGCTGATGCCTAAAATGGGCCTGGCAGACGCGGCAAACGCACATTTCCTGGGCGTTTACCTCGGTCTGTGGGGCGTCTTCACGCTGTTTATGTTCTTCGGCACCCTGAAAGGCAACCGCGCACTGCAGTTTGTTTTCCTGAGCCTGACCGTGCTGTTCGCCCTGCTGGCGATCGGCCACCTCGTGGATAACGAAAGCATCGTGCATATTGCCGGCTGGATTGGTCTGGTGTGCGGCGCAAGCGCTATCTACCTGGCAATGGGTGAAGTGCTGAACGAGCAGTTTGACCGCACCATTCTACCGATTGGTGAAAAACACTGATCCATCTGTCGTGTCCGCCTCGCGGGCACGACATCCCTGTTTCTGCCGAAGCCAAATGCCTAACACCAGCCCCATCACCGACAGCGCGAGCACATACCAGGCAGGTGCCATCGGGGATACTCCCATCAACACCGTGACCGCAATCGGCGTCAGCCCGCCAAAGATGGCGTAAGAGACGTTATAGGAGAAAGAGATCCCGGTGAAGCGGACCTCTGGCGGAAAAGCTCGCACCATCACATACGGCACTGCACCGACAACCCCCACGCACAGCCCGACCGTACCGTAGAGCAGGAACAGCTGTTCAGGATGGCTGCCTGCCAGGTGGTAAAACGCCCAGCTCGACGCAGCCAGCAGCAGACTGCCGATGATGAAAGTCAGGCCGGCACCGATACGATCAACGGCCAGCCCCGCGGCCAGACAGCCAAAGCAGAGCATAATGGTGGCGATACTGTTTGCCTGCAACGTTACCGCCGGCGCAAAACCGTACTGCTTTTGCAGCCATACCGGAGACATCAAGATAACGACCACGATGCCCGCCGACAGCAGCCAGGTGAGCAGCATCGACACCACAACCGCGCTCCGGTGGCGCACCACCACGGCTTTTACCGGCAACTCCTGTGCCAGCGCCTTGCGCTGCTGCATCTCAAGGAAAACAGGTGTCTCCTGCAGCCAGCGGCGAAGATACATCGCCACCAGGCCAAACGCCCCGCCGAGCAGGAACGGTACGCGCCATCCCCAGTCGTGAACCGCCTGTTGCGTCATGCTGGTATTCACGATAGTGGCCACCACTGAACCGAGGAGGATACCGACAGTCAGCCCCGCCGTTAAGGTTCCACAGGCGATGCCGATGCGGCGCGCCGGCACATGCTCCGCCACAAACACCCAGGCCCCCGGCACTTCGCCGCCAATCGCCGCGCCCTGAAGAATGCGCATCAGCAACAGCAGCAGCGGAGCAACAATGCCCATTGAGGCGTAAGTGGGCAGCAGACCAATGGCCAGCGTCGGCACGGCCATCAGTAAAATGCTGAGCGTGAACATCTTCTTACGCCCGACCAGGTCACCAAAGTGGGCCATCACAATGCCACCCAGCGGTCGTGCCAGATACCCGGCGGCAAAAATGCCGAAGGTTTGCACCTGGCGCAACCACTCCGGGATATCTGCCGGGAAGAAAAGCTCCCCCACCACGGCGGCGAAGAAGACGAAGATGATAAAGTCGTAAAACTCCAGCGCACCGCCTAAGGCCGCGAGCGTGAGGGTTTTATAGTCCTGTCGATTCAGAGGTCGGGTGTTATGTGACATAGCGAACCATTTGGCTTGTGTTGTGGATTTATTTTTACAGCAAACGTAAAGAAAAAATTACTATACCGTAAAACCCTTACCACGCCACCGTCGCTTCAGCTAATGTCACATATTGATTAATTTCAGGAGATTGTCTCGCGACGGGCGTTTTTCGGACGAAAAGCTGCTACCACTTTCTCATCGGTTTCTACATACGGGCCGTCAAGTAACTGTATACAATACGGTACACTTGCAAAAATCCCATGCACGATCACGCTGCCATCTTCCGCTTTCAGTCCTTCAAGCGTCTCTTTGATGGACTTCGGCTGGCCCGGCAAATTCAGAATCAATGCCTGCTTGCGGATCACCCCGACCTGACGGGAGAGGATCGCCGTCGGGACAAAGTGTAGACTGATCTGGCGCATCTGCTCACCGAAGCCAGGCATCTCACGATCGGCAACCGCCAGCGTGGCATCCGGAGTGACGTCCCGGCGCGCAGGCCCGGTGCCTCCCGTGGTCAATACCAGGTGGCAGCTCATCTCATCCACCAGCTCACAGAGTGTCTGTTCGATAATTGGCTGTTCGTCAGGGATCAGGCGGGTCTGGATCTCAAAGGGGGTTGTCAACGCACTGCCCAGCCATTCTTCCAGCGCGGGGATGCCTTTATCCTGATAAACACCGCTGGAGGCGCGGTCAGAAATCGACACTAAGCCGATGCGTAAGGTATTCATATCCATTCCATTCAAAAAAGTACTGATTAAAGGGAATGATACACGCAGAGGGGAAATTCAGACAGAGTACGAAAGAAGTAGCGTGACCGGGAACCCGGTCACGCAGAATGATTACAGCAGGTCGCCGATCATTTTTTCCAGTTTTTCCTGGTCGATAGCAAACTTACGGATACCGTCCGCCAGTTTATCTACAGCCATTGGATCCTGGTTATGCTGCCACAGGAACTCAGATTCAGTGATGCGCTCCGGACGCGCTTTCACTTCACCGGTGTAGGACAGTTTACGCTCGATAGCACCTTCGCTTTCAGCCAGCTCTTTCAGCAGTGCCGGGGCGATGGTCAGGCGGTCACAGCCAGCCAGTTCGATGATTTCACCTACGTTACGGAAGCTTGCGCCCATCACCACAGTCTCATAACCGTGCTGTTTGTAGTATTCGTAGATTTCGGTCACGGAAACGACGCCTGGATCTTCAGATGCCGCGTACTCTTTCTTATCCGTGTTGGCTTTGTACCAGTCCAGAATACGGCCAACGAATGGAGAAATCAGGTATACGCCGGCTTCCGCACATGCACGCGCCTGTGCGAAGGAGAACAGCAGCGTCAGGTTACAGTTGATACCGTCTTTTTCCAGCTGTTCAGCTGCACGAATACCCTGCCAGGTTGACGCCAGTTTGATCAGGATGCGGTCATTGCTGATACCAGCATCGTTGTACATTTTGATCAGACGTTTTGCTTTGGCGATAGACGCTTCGGTGTCGTAGGAGAGACGTGCGTCAACTTCGGTAGAGATGCGGCCAGGAACCAGTTTCAGAATTTCCAGACCAATGTTCACGGCCAGTTTATCAGTGGCATCAACAACCTGCTGCGCGCGGTCGTTGCTCTGTGCTTTCGCCCAGGTCACTGCGTCGTCAATCAGTTTGCGATACTCAGGGATCTGTGCGGCGTTAAGGATCAGAGAAGGGTTGGTGGTGGCATCCTGCGGCTGGTACAGCTTCATTGCCGCGATATCTCCGGTGTCAGCTACGACAGTGGTGAACTGACGAAGGGAGGTCAATTTATCCGTCATGATAGTGTTTCTCTTTTAACGTGCCCTGGATAATTCACGCTACCGACAGCATGCCTGCAGCGGAAAAATGACAGGTTTACTTGTTAGGGGGATGTAACCGGTCTGCCCTGATGATAACACGACGGAGGGGTAGCGCAACCGCAGACAGTGCGCTTAGACAGAGTATGATAAACTCAGAATATTAACAGGCTGCTAAGTAACAGCATGTCCAATCAGTGGTAGCGCTTACATATTCATTTTGGCATCAACAAGAGGGACGTTAATGCCTGATTTCCTTTTCTTTATTAATGAAGTCCTTTGGGGTTCGATAATGATATACCTGCTGCTGGGTGCAGGTATTTGGTTTACGCTACGCAGCGGGTTTATCCAGTTTCGTTATATTCGCAAATTTGGCAGAAGTCTGAAAAACAGCGTCACGCCCCAGCCGGGCGGATTAACCTCTTTCCAGGCCCTCTGCACCAGCATTGCCGCACGCCTCGGCAGCGGTAATATGGCGGGGGTGGCACTGGCCATCAGCGCTGGTGGCCCGGGCGCCGTTTTCTGGATGTGGGTCACGGCGCTTATCGGGATGGCCACCTCCTTTGCCGAAAGCGCCCTCGCCCAACTCTACAAAGAAAAAGATAAAAACGGACAGTTTCGCGGCGGCCCGGCCTGGTACATGGCGCGTGGCTTAGGAATGCGCTGGATGGGCGTGCTGTTTTCGCTGTTTTTACTGCTCGCGTACGGTCTGATTTTTAATACCGTTCAGGCGAATTCTGTCGCCCATGCCTTGCGCTATGCCTTTGCGTATCCGGAGTGGATCACCGGGCTTGTTTTAGCCCTCTGTATCCTGCTGACCATTTCGACCGGCCTAAAAGGTGTCGCCCGCCTGATGCAGTGGCTGGTGCCGGTCATGGCGCTGCTGTGGGTTGCCGCCAGCCTGTTCGTCGCCGCACGGCATATCGAGCAGGTGCCGGAAGTGATTGCAACCATCTTCAAAAGCGCATTTGGCTGGCGCGAGGCGGCATCAGGCGCACTGGGCTATACCTTCAGCCAGGCGCTGATGTCGGGCTTTCAGCGCGGAATGTTCTCCAATGAAGCCGGTATGGGATCAACGCCCAATGCCGCAGCCGCCGCCGCGTCCTGGCCGCCCCACCCGGCGGCACAAGGCATTGTTCAGATGATTGGCGTTTTTACGGACACCATTATTATCTGTTCCGCCAGCGCCATGATCCTGCTGCTGGCCGGTCCGGTACCTCACTCATCGGAAACAGCCGGCATACAACTGCTTCAGCAGGCACTGGTGAATCTGACGGGCGGCTGGGGAGCCGGGTTTGTCTCGCTCATCCTGCTGTTATTCGCCTTCAGCTCGATTGTTGTGAATTACCTCTACGCCGAAAATAACCTTATTTTCCTGAAAGTGGACTCCCGCCGTATGATCACGCTGCTGCGCCTCGGGGTGATACTGATGGTGTTAGCAGGTTCGCTGCTCAGCATGCCGCTGGTCTGGCAACTGGCGGATGTCTTTATGGCGCTCATGGCCATCACTAACCTGACGGCGATCCTGCTGCTCTCACCCGTGGTTACGCTTATCGCACGGGACTATCTTCGTCAGCGCAAACTGGGCGTACCGCCGGTCTTTGATGCCTCGCGCTATCCCGACATCCAGGCGCAAATTGCGCCCGGCACCTGGGATGATTTGCCACGGCAATAACAGCTATCGATCAATTGAGGGCGATTTTTTGCTAAAGTCGCTCTAAATTTCCTGCAAGGAGTGGATATGCTGATTCTGATTTCACCTGCTAAAACGCTCGATTACCAGAGCCCGCTCGCCACCGAGCGCTATACCCAGCCTGAACTGCTGGACTATTCGCAACAGCTGATTCACGTCGCGCGTAAGCTCTCTGCGCCACAAATTGCCTCGCTGATGAGCATCAGCGACAAACTGGCGGATCTTAACGCGACCCGTTTCCACGAGTGGCACCCGGACTTCACGCCGAACAACGCCCGCCAGGCGCTTCTGGCGTTTAAAGGTGATGTGTATACCGGCCTGCAGGCGGAAGATTTTAGCGAAGCCGATTTCGACTTCGCCCAGCAGCATCTGCGCATGTTGTCAGGTCTGTACGGCGTGCTGCGCCCGTTGGACCTGATGCAGCCGTATCGTCTGGAGATGGGTATCCGCCTGGAAAACCCTAAAGGCAAAGATCTGTACCATTTCTGGGGCGATATCATCACCGACAAACTGAACGCTGCGCTGCGTGCTCAGGGCGATAATGTGGTGATCAATCTGGCCTCCGATGAATACTACAAATCGGTGAAGCCGAAAAAGCTGGATGCGGAAATTATCAAGCCCGTTTTCCTCGATGAGAAAAACGGCAAGTTCAAGGTCATCAGCTTCTACGCCAAAAAAGCGCGTGGGCTGATGAGCCGCTACATCATTCAGAACCGCCTGACGAAGCCGGAGCAACTGACTGGCTTCAACAGCGAAGGCTACTTCTTCGATGAAGAAGCGTCGGGAAAAGGCGAACTGGTGTTTAAGCGCCACGAGCAGTAAAACAAACCCCGCCAGATGGCGGGGTTTTGCATTAATGGTGTTTCCAGTCCGGGCCAGGACGCGGGTCGTCGTGACGATCGTGATGGTGGTCATCATGATGACGATCGTGATGCTCGTCATGTGGGCGCCAGTGATTATCGCGCCAGTCATAGTGAGCCTTCCACCAGTCATGGTCGCGCCAGCGGCCACCATCCCAGTAGTGACCACGATTATCCTGATCGCCAATCTGCAGTTTTACCGCAGGGACGAGGGTGATTTCAGAGGCCTGAACCGCCATCGGAGCGACCAGCATCATTGAAAGCACCAGCAGAGCAGGTTTCAGTTTAGACATAGGTGACTCCTTATTCATTTACCCGATGTGGGCCGATGTAAGGAGAATACGTGAGGAGGACGGGGGATGTTATTCTCTGCAATCCTAATCGCTAAGTGACCGCATTTATTGGGAATTTCTGCTTTTTTACTGCTATTTTCCTCCTTAATTTCTCCATAAAAAAAGCCGGGTAAGTTTCACCTTACCCGGCCTGCATAGGGTGACAGAACCGTTATCCGCGCGTCATCATCAACTTACGCAGCGCGGCGAAATCCGCGGGCAGTTCATGCGAAAGCAGCGGCAGGTCCGCACGCTCGGCCAGCTCTTTTGGCAGCGGCAGCGTTTCACCCAGAATCACTTCCACGCTCTCTTTGAACTTCGCCGGATGAGCCGTTCCCAGGAACAGGCCATACTCCCCCGGATTCAGCTGATCGCGCAGCGCACGGTAAGCGATCGCCGCATGCGGTTCAGAGGTGTACCCCGCCGCTTTCAGCTCACGCATAGTGGCTTTGGTGGTCTCATCCGTCACCGCGGCGTAACCCAGATCGCCCAGACGCCAGACCTTACGGCGGAACAGCTCTTCCACACGCGGCCAGTTGTTCGGCTGGCTTACGTCCATCGCATTCGAAAGCGTCGCCTGCGTGGCGTTCGGTGCCCATTTACCGTCTTTCAGGAAGCGCGGCACGGTGTCGTTGGCGTTGGTGGCGGCGATAAAGCGTTTTACCGGCAGGCCGAGCGATTTCGCCAGCAGGCCCGCCGTCAGGTCACCAAAGTTGCCGCTTGGTACGGAGACGACCAGCTGATTGCGCGCCTCCTGTGGCAGCTGTGCAACCGCTTCGAAGTAGTAGCAGATCTGCGCCAGCAGACGGCTGATGTTAATGGAGTTCGCCGAGTTCAGACCCAGCGCCACTTTCAGCTCTTCATCATCGAAGGCCTGCTTGACCAGCGCCTGACAGGCATCGAAATCGCCGTCAATCGCCACGGTTTCAATGTTGCCCCCGAGCGTACAGAACAGTTTTTCCTGCAGCGGACTGATTTTGCCTTTCGGGTAGAGGATCACCACGCGAACGTTCTTCAGACCATAGAACGCATGGGCAACGGCCGCACCGGTATCACCGGAGGTCGCCGTCAGAATCGTTACCGGTTTGTCGCCGCTGATGTGGGTCAGCATCTGCGCCATAAAGCGGCCACCGAAGTCTTTAAACGCCAGGGTTGGACCATGGAACAGCTCAAGGCAGCCGACATCCGGCTCAACCTGCTTAACCGGTGCCGGGAAAGCGAACGCTGCACGCACGCGCTCTTCCAGCAGCTCCTGCGGGATTTCATCGCCGATAAAGGCAGAGAGAATTTTAGTGCTGCGGGTGACAAAGTCCTGCTTCAGCAGTTCATCAATGTCGGTCAGCTGAAATTCCGGCAGGTCATGGGGGAAGAACAGCCCCTGATTTTTGCCCAGTCCCTGAGTCACCGCCTGCGCGAAGCTGACCTGCTCGTTATGATCTTTAAGGTTGTAGAGTTTCATTCGTTATCCCAGTACTCGTGCGCCAGCCGTGTCCAGACGGCAAATATGAACAAAGCCTTCCTGATTTTGCAGGTAGTGTTTAGAGAGCCAGTCCGCCACGCGCTGCGCCGTGTCTGGCTTATCGCACAGGGCGAACAGCGTCGGGCCGGAGCCGGAGATACCGCACGCCAGTGCGCCGGTATCCATTGACGCCTGTCGCGCCTCGTTAAAGCCAGGCAACAGCTTAGTGCGGTACGGCTCGGCGATAACGTCTTTCATTAATTTTGCTGCCAGCTGCGGCTGACGGGTGTAGCAGGCGTGTATAAAGCCGGCCAGATGACGTCCGTGAGCGATACAGTCCTGACGACGATACTGCGCAGGCAGGATCGCACGCGCTTCAGCAGTAGATACCTTAATGCCGGGATAGGCCAGCACCCACAGCCACTCATCAAACCCTGGCACCTGCTGGCTGATGATGCCATTTTCTTCAATCATCAGTTGCATACCACCGAGGAAGCAGGGGGCGACGTTGTCATAATGAATGCTGCCGGAGATGCGCCCTTCCAGCTCGCCCATTAACCCGAGCAGACGGTTATTATTCAGTGGCTTGCCGCAGTGCTCATTCATGGCCACCAGTCCGGCGACCACGGAGCAAGCGCTGGAACCCAGGCCAGAGCCAATCGGCATACTTTTTTCCAGCGTCATGGCGACCG
Source organism: Enterobacter sp. RCC_40 (assembly GCF_041360735.1). NCBI lineage: Bacteria > Pseudomonadati > Pseudomonadota > Gammaproteobacteria > Enterobacterales > Enterobacteriaceae > Enterobacter > Enterobacter sp. RCC_40. The sequence goes on along the minus strand of NZ_JBFUPR010000003.1, from coordinate 303,608 downwards.
GCACATTTTTGCCAATCTCCTGACAGAACCGCTCCCAGCACTGATAAACGATATTCTCGCGCGGGTCTGTCGGCAGTTTGCTGGCGAAGCGGCCCACGTTATTCAGGCTAAAGCTCTCTGCCGCTTCAACCGTTACCGTATCGCCCAGCAGCGAACCATCCACCGGCGTCACCGCCGCACCCAGCACATCAAATCCGACGCTCATGTTGGCGCTGGAAGCCGGGGCATAAACTTTCACCATGTTAAACTCCTAACTTCCATGACAGGGTACGCAGCAAATCGGCAAATACACCCGCCGCGGTAACATCATTCCCTGCGCCATAGCCGCGAAGCACCAGCGGCAGTGGCTGATAATAGTGGCTGTAAAACGCGAGGGCGTTTTCGCCGTTTTTTACTTTGAACAGCGGGTCGTTGCCATCCACTTCAGCAATCTTCACGCGGCACATACCATCGTCTTCAATATTGCCAACATAGCGCAATACCTTACCTTCATCACGGGCTTTCGCAACGCGTGCGGCAAAGGCGTCGTCTAGCTGCGCTAAATTGGCCATAAAGGTGTTCACGTCACCGCTGTCGTCAAACCCGGCAGGCAGAACAGGCTCAATCACGATATCGGAAAGCTCCAGCTCACGGCCCGTTTCACGCACCAGTATGAGCAACTTACGCGCCACATCCATACCGGAGAGATCGTCTCGCGGATCCGGCTCGGTGTACCCCAGTTCACGCGCGGCACGGGTCGCTTCCGACAGGCTCATGCCCTCATCCAGCTTGCCGAAGATAAACGACAGCGAGCCGGAAAGAATGCCGGAGAAACGCTGCAGTTCATCCCCCGCGTTCAGCAGGTTTTGCAGGTTCTCGATCACCGGCAGGCCCGCGCCCACGTTGGTGTCGTAGAGGAACTTACGCCGTGACTTGCTCGCCGCCAGACGTAGCTGGTGATAGTAATCCATCGACGAGGTGTTGGCCTTTTTGTTTGGCGTCACCACGTGGAAACCTTCGCGCAGGAAATCGGCGTACTGATCGGCCACCGCCTGGTTCGAGGTACAGTCGACAATGACCGGGTTAAGCAGGTGATACTCTTTCACCAGGCGGATCAACCGGCCCAGATTAAAGGGCTCTTTGGCATCATTCAGCTCAGTCTGCCAGTTTTCCAGGTTCAGACCATGAACGTTGGTCAGCAGCGCTTTTGAGTTCGCGATACCGCACACGCGCAGATCAATGTGCTTTTTCTTCAACCACTCCTGCTGACGCTTCACCTGCTCCAGCAGCGCGCCACCCACACCGCCCACGCCAATCAGGAACAGCTCAATCACCTGATCGGTGTTGAACAGCATCTGATGAACCACGCGAACGCCGGTTGTTGCATCGTCGTTATCAACAACCACCGAGATTGAACGCTCAGATGATCCCTGGGCAATGGCCACAATGTTGATGTTGGCCCTGGCCAGCGCGGCAAAGAATTTGGCCGAGATACCGCGCAGCGTACGCATACCGTCGCCCACTACCGAGATGACTGCCAGGCGTTCCTGGATAGAAAGCGGCTCCAGCAACTCTTCTTTCAGCTCAAGGTAAAACTCTTCTTCCAGCGCACGACGGGCGCGCAGGCAATCCCCCTGCGGTACGCAGAAGCTGATGCTGTATTCAGAAGAGGACTGAGTGATCAGCACAACCGAGATACCGTTGCGGGACATGGCCGCGAAAACGCGGGCCGCCATACCGACCATGCCTTTCATTCCCGGGCCGGAAACGCTGAACATGGCCATATTGTTCAGGTTAGAAATGCCTTTCACCGGCAGGCCGTCTTCATCGGTACTGGCGCCAATCAGCGTGCCCGGCGCTTGCGGGTTACCGGTGTTTTTAATCAGGCAAGGGATCTGGAACTGGGCAATGGGAGAGATGGTGCGAGGGTGAAGAACTTTAGCGCCGAAGTAGGAAAGCTCCATCGCTTCCTGATATGACATCGACTTCAGCAGCCTGGCGTCCGGTACCTGGCGCGGATCGCAGGTATATACACCGTCGACGTCAGTCCAGATCTCACAACAGTCGGCGCGCAAACAGGCTGCCAGCACGGCAGCAGAGTAGTCGGAGCCGTTGCGGCCCAGTACGACAAGTTCACCCTTCTCGTTTCCGGCGGTGAAGCCCGCCATCAGGATCATATGGTCAGACGGAATTTTGCTCGCGGCAATGCGACGGGTTGATTCGGCTATATCAACGGTAGACTCGAGGTAGTGACCCACTGCCAGCAGTTTTTCAACGGGATCGATAACCGACACATTGTGGCCACGCGCTTCCAGCAGGCCCGCCATGATGGCAATCGACAATTTTTCACCACGGCAGATTAACGCCGCGTTGATGCTGTCCGGGCACTGACCTAAAAGGCTGATACCGTGCAGCACGTGTTTGATTTGGGCGAACTCTTGCTCAACAAAGGATTTCAGCTGTGCGAGCGGGAAACCCGGCTGCGCCTCCGCCAGTCCCTGCAGCAGCTCAGCGAAGATACGCTCGGCGTCGCTCAAGTTCGGGAGTGCATCCTGGCCACCGATGGTCTTTTCAATCATCGCCACCAGGTGGTTGGTGATTTTTGCCGGGGCAGAGAGCACGGTCGCGACCTGCCCCTGCCTGGCGTTGCTCTCCAGGATATCGGCAACACGCAGAAAACGTTCTGCATTTGCCACTGATGTACCGCCGAACTTCAACACTCGCATGGTTCTACCTCGTTTCCTTTAGCCGAAAAAAAAGCCCGCACTGTTTGGGTGCGGGCTTTTTTCTGTTTTTCCTGTACGCGTCAGCCCGCATCATTTCCTGTGGTAATGATGATGGTTGTTGTAATGGTGGTGATGCTGATGCGTTTCATGGATGTTGTGTACTCTGTCATTATTATCTGTCTGTGCTGTATTCTTTTAGGGTTAAAGGATTGGGCACCTTAAGTCAATGAATTTTTAATTTGATCACAATTCGGGACGCTCTCACGTCCCGCTGCTTGCAGATTTATTTTCATCCGATTCCCCCAGACGCACCCCACCCAGACAGACGGATACGCCATAGTAAAAACTTATGACAGCATTTTACTCGGCCAATTTTTTTTCAATATCATGCAGCAAACGGTGCAACATTGCCGTGTCTCGCTGCTCAAGACGCCCAAGTCGCTGATGCAGCCAGTCCGCCATTTTTTGATCTTCCGCGACACCGAGTTGTAATAACAGATGGTCAACGCGAGCGCGCAGCGCGGCCAGCTGGTTTTCATCTGCCCCTTCAGCCTGGGGTTGAGGAATTTGTATTAGGGAGGCTAATTGATAGCAATACACCATTACCGCCTGGCCTAAATTCAGCGACGGATAATCCGCCACCATCGGCGCACCGGTCAGGACGTCCGCCAACGCCAGCTCCTCGTTCGTCAGACCGGAATCTTCCCGCCCAAAGACCAGCGCGGCCTTCGTCAGCCACTGGCTTTTCTCCGTTAACATCGGCACCAGTTCCGCCGGCGTGGCGTAATAGTGGAACTTTGCCCGGCTGCGTGCCGTGGTCGCCACGGTAAAAGAAATGTCGTGCAGCGCAGCGGCGAGCGTGTCGTAAGTGGTTATATTATCGAGAATATCCCCTGAACCGTGCGCCACCCAACGGGCCGCGGGCTCGAGGTGCGCCTGGCTGTCCACGATGCGAAGATCGGTAAACCCCATGGTCTTCATGGCACGCGCCGCAGCGCCTATATTTTCGGCTCTGGCTGGGGCGACCAGTACAATCGACAGATGCATTTATGCTCTCTTTTTAATCAGTTAGCGGGTAAAAATGTGATGCACTTCAACATATTACGCGGCGCGAATTTACAAAAATGCAACACAAATCACCGAAATAGCGTTTCAGAACAAATTAAAAACGCTAAACTATTTTGTGGCTGAACAATCAGTTAGAATGTTAACAGAAGGCTATTATCCTTATGTTTTATAATGGTAATGACCTCATGAATACTCTTTTCTGATTGGATTCGTATCGTTTATAAATCAAGGTACGCAACTAGTTGGTTTATTGAAAAATTGTGACAAAGGCTAGCATTCGGCTACGATGATTTCATCAAACTGTTAACGTGCTACAATTGAACTTGATATATGTCAACGAAGCGTAGTTTTATTGGGTGTCTGGTGTCACTTAGCCTGTTATGTTGCTGTTAAAATGGTTAGGATGACAGCCGTTTTTGACACTGTCGGGTCCAAAGGGAAAGTACCCACGACCAAGCTAATGATGTTGTTGACGTTGATGGAAAGTGCATCAAGAACGCAATTACGTACTTTAGTCACGTTAGGCCGGTCATGTTAATTTGCGACATGCATCAGGCAGGTCAGGGACTTTTGTACTTCCTGTTTCGATTTAGTTGGCAATTTAGGTAGCAAACATGCAGACCCCGCACATTCTTATCGTTGAAGACGAGTTGGTAACACGCAACACGTTAAAGAGCATTTTCGAAGCAGAAGGCTACGATGTCTTTGAAGCGACCGATGGCGCAGAGATGCATCAGATCCTTTCTGAAAATGATATCAACCTGGTGATCATGGATATCAACCTGCCGGGCAAAAACGGCCTTCTTCTGGCGCGCGAACTGCGTGAACAGGCGAACGTCGCGTTAATGTTCCTGACAGGCCGTGATAACGAAGTTGATAAAATCCTTGGCCTGGAAATCGGTGCGGATGACTACATCACTAAACCGTTTAATCCACGCGAGTTAACCATTCGTGCACGCAACCTGCTGTCCCGCACCATGAACCTGGGCACGGTCAGCGAAGAGCGTCGTAGCGTAGACAGCTACAAGTTCAACGGCTGGGAACTTGATATCAATAGCCGTTCACTGATTAGCCCGAACGGTGAGCAGTATAAACTGCCGCGCAGTGAATTCCGCGCGATGCTGCACTTCTGTGAAAATCCGGGCAAAATTCAGTCCCGTGCAGAACTGCTGAAGAAAATGACCGGCCGTGAGCTGAAGCCGCACGACCGTACCGTAGACGTGACCATCCGTCGTATCCGTAAACATTTCGAATCTACGCCTGATACGCCGGAAATTATCGCCACTATTCACGGTGAAGGTTATCGTTTCTGCGGCGACCTGCAGGAGTAATCCGGCAACTGAAGTAAAAAAACGGCGCTTTCGCGCCGTTTTTTATTTCCAGACTCGCATCGTATCCGCATCAGGTTCTACGGGGGGGACGGGACGCTTCGGCTGAGAGAGCGAATACCAGTCAAGGTGACGCGTCAGGTACATGACCGCAAACAGTGCCATCGCCAGTACGGCAGCTCCCAGCAGCAACGCGCTGTCCTCAGAACGCAGCAGGAACCACATCACGACATCCAGCCCCAGCAGCGCCAGAATAAACACCCCGCTTCGCCTCCAGCTTTTCAGTACCGCCTGCAGGTACACACCATTCATCATCGCGCCGACAAGGCTTGCAATAATCCAGGCCGGCGTAAACCCGACATGCTCAGACAGGGCAAGTAAGACGAGATAGAACAGGACCAGCGACAACCCTACCAGCAGATACTGCATTGGGTGCAGACGCAATCCGGTGAGGGTTTCGAACACGAAGAAGGCCATAAACGTCAGGGCAATCAGTAAAATAGCGTACTTGATCGCGCGGTCTGTCAGCTGGTACTGATCCGCTGGCGTGGCAACCGTCACGCTAAAGGCTGGGATTGAACTCCACTCCGGTGACTCGCCCTCGGCGAACCAGCTTTGCATGTTGTTAGCAAACCAGCTGCTCTGCCAGTTTGCCTGGAAACCAGACTCGCTAATCTGATGCTTAACAGGCAGATAGTATCCCATAAATCCCGGGTGCGGCCAGTTACTGCTCAGCGTCATTTCGCTGTTACGCCCGACCGGCACCACCGCAAAACTGCCCGTCCCCGCCAGGTTAAACGACATATCAAGGGCGAGCGTTTTCGGCTCAAGGGCTTTATCACTCAGCGGAATATGAATACCGGCAAGTGTGCCATACACGCCGGTTCCAGGTTCTACGCTGAGCGCCTCACCGTTGATTTTTGCGACCTTCACCGTACCAATGCCCCGGGCATCACCCACGCCAATCACCAGGAATGGCTGCCCCAGCGTCATGGTTTCGCCCTTCAGCTGCGCCATTTTCTCCGTCGAAAACTGCGCTTTTATTTTGAGATCGGTGTTCCAGATTTGCCCGTCATAAATACCGATGCTTCTGGACTCCACGCGCTGATTTCCCTCAACGAGCAGAGATTCCGGCAGGATAAAGTGCAGGTAGCTTTTTTTGTATTCGACCTTTTTCTCATCCTCAAGTTTGTAAAAAACCTCGGTGACAGGAATGGCAATCAGCGGTCCTACCAGCTTTTGCGGCCCGCTGGTGCTTTGGCGAAGCGAGTGTTCAACATCGTTACGGTAGCTCTCACGCTCCGAAATCAGGTTACTGACCATAAAGAGCGGGACTAACAACAGCAGAATGCACCCCAGCAGGGTGCTTACTTTCCAGAACAGGGGGGATTTCATCATTACGTCTCCTTTGTGATGAGGAGAGCGTACCGGGGCTATGTGGGGCCAGTTTGAAGTTATGTGAAGTGACGGTGAAGTGTCAGCGTGGCTTTCACGCCGCCTTCTGGTTGGTTATGCAGAGCAATGTCCCCCTGATGCAGACGCGCCACCTCCTGCACGAATGCCAGACCCAGCCCGCTGCTTTTCAACCCGTTCTCGCGGGGGAGCGAGTAAAAACGTTCAAAAATACGCGCCATGGCATAGTCCGGGATCCCGCTTCCGCTGTCGCTTACGGTAAGCCGGAGCTCGGTTGGCGTCTCCTCGGCAGCCAGCTGAAGCGTCCCGCCCTGCGGGGTAAAATCGATGGCATTATCCAGCAAATTGCCCAGCGCCTGTTCAAGCAGCTCAGGGTCGCCCTGCACCTGCAGCGAAGTGGGCTGGCAGGTCAGGATGATATTTTTCGCCGTGATAACGGCGGAGCGTGAATCCGCAAGCCGTGAAAACAGCGTGCTGATACTCACGCTCACCGGCTCTATCTCTACCCGGTTTTCAAGACGCGCCTGAGAGAGCAGTTTTTCCACCAGCGACTGCATACGCGCGTTTTGCACCAGAATATTATCGATAAACCGCGCGGCCACCGCCGGCGGCGGCTGCTCATTAAGGATCTCTGCCGCGCCGCGGATTGCCGCCAGCGGGCTTTTGAGTTCGTGAGTAAGCGCATGCACATAATGCTCGATGTAATTCTTACCCTCGAGGCGAATGCGCATATTTTCCAGCGCCTGCGCCAGCTTTCGTAGCTCACTGCTGCCGGGGTTAGGCAGCGGGAGAGGCGTGTCTGTGGTCACCGCATCGGCGTAGCGCGACAATCTGCCAATGGAACGATTGATCCATCCCGCCACCAGCAGACCAATCAGCAGGGCAATGCCGAGCAGCGCCCCACCCGCCCACAGGATCCGCCGCTCGCTACGGTGAATAACCGGCGCCATGGCGCTGTTAGGTTTTCCGACCGACAGCACGCCGATAATGTTGCCCCTGTCCATTACCGGTGCGGCAACATACATCACCGTACTTTCCGGATCGTCAGGATTGCTCTGGGTGCTGCGCGCGCCATATTCCCCGCGAAGCGTCAGCCAGACATCATTCCAGCGGGAGTAGTCTTTTCCTACCGCCAGGCCCGCCGAATCAAACACCACCTTGCCCGTGGCATCGGTCATGTAGACGTGGTATTCGTTGCGGACTTTATGAATGCCGCCAATGTTGGCGCGAAACGGCCGCTGATGGAGCCGTGAAAAGGCCTGCGCCAGCTGGCCCTGCTGCGGATTGCCTGCGAGCAGGTCGTCTCGCCCCACTTCCGCCAGCAGGGTCGCGGTGTCAATCAGCGTGCCTTCGGTGGCTCTGCGCACGCCGGGCTTGACCTCCTGCACGAAGATAGACAGCACAAACCACGCGGCGATAGCGACAATCAGGAAATAGCCCAGCAGCAGACGCATGCCAATACGCATTAATAAAGCCCCAGACTGTAACCCATCCCGCGATGGGTACTGATGGGCGAAAGCCCGTCGTTGACCGCGCGCAGCTTGGCGCGCAAGGTTTTGATATGCGTATCCACGGTACGATCGAAGCTATCGCCGTCTTCGCCCCACACTTTGTCCATAAGCTGCTGGCGAGAAAAGACCCGGCCCGGCGCCTGCAACAATGTTTTGAGCAGCAGGAATTCATAGCGCGTGAGCGGTAAAGGCTCCCCATACCAGCTGATTCTGGCGGCGGGTTCGTTCAGTTCAAACTGCCCGATACGCACGATCTCGGCGGGGGCGGTAGATTTTTGTAACCGCCGTAGAATAGTCCTCACCCGGGCACAGACTTCACGCGGGGAGAAGGGTTTAGCGACATAATCATCCGCGCCCATCTCCAGTCCGAGCAGCTTATCCACCTCGTCACTTCGCGCCGTCAGAAACAGGATCGGCAGTGACGGATGCTGCGCCAGAAGCTGGCGGCAGAGTTCAAAGCCGCTGATGTCAGGCAACCCGACATCCAGAATCGCCAGCGCGGGAACCTGCCGCCGCGCCTCTTCCAGTACCGGTAACCCACGCCCGAAAGCCTTCACCGCAAACCCCTCCTGCTGAAGCATGTAGAGTAGCGTGTCGGCAATACTGATTTCGTCCTCAACCAGCCAGACCAGAGGTTGCTGCATGATTCATCCCTGAATTAGTGCCATGGCATGATCGGCACGGCGCTGATGGCGTTTTTCGGTGAGCCTTCAACCACTTTGTCGGAATAGGCCAGATAGGCGAGCGTGTTGCGTTTGGCGTCATAAAAACGCACCACCTGCAGCTTTTTAAACACCAGCGAGGTCCGTTTCTGGAACACAACGTCGCCCTGCGCTTTGCCGTTTTTGATTTTGTCACTCAGCTCCACAGGGCCGACCTGCTGGCAGGAGATTGCCGCATCTGAGGTATCTTCAGCCAGCCCAAGCCCGCCTTTAATGCCCCCGGTTTTCGCCCGACTAACGTAGCAGGTGACGTTTTTCACGTCCGGATCGTCAAACGCCTCCACCACAATCTTGTGGTCCGGGCCGAACACTTTGAAAACGGTATCGACAGAACCAATCTGTTCCGCCTGCGCGGCGTGCCCCACCGTCAACATCAGGGCAGTGAAGATCAAAGTCTTGTATTTCATATTGTTACCATTTTTAAGAATTACGCTGAGCGATTATTCAACACTGTAGACAAAAATGTAGCAAGATCACAGGATTAGAATATATTCACCCAAAACGAGGAACAAAAGGCATTAATGAGCAAAAAAAACACTGAATGCTAAAACATCAAAAAATGCTATTATCCGCTAACCTGTTATCAGGCACCTGCTGTTTTAAGGATGAGGATAGTATATGGATCAGGCTGGAATTATTCGCGACCTGCTCACCTGGCTGGAAGGTCACCTCGACCAGCCTTTGTCACTGGATAATGTGGCGGCTAAAGCAGGCTATTCCAAGTGGCATCTGCAAAGGATGTTCAAGGATGTCACCGGTCATGCTATCGGGGCCTATATCCGCGCACGTCGTCTGTCAAAATCAGCGGTGGCATTACGCCTGACCGCGCGGCCGATTCTGGATATTGCACTGCAATATCGTTTTGACTCGCAGCAAACCTTTACCCGCGCCTTTAAAAAACAGTTCTCGTTAACGCCAGCGCTCTATCGCCGCTCGCCTGACTGGAGCTCGTTTGGCATGCGTCCGCCGCTGCGTCTGGGTGAGTTTGCAATGCCGAAATATGAATTTATCACCCTGCCAGAAACGCACCTGATTGGTACGACGCAAAGCTACTCCTGTTCGCTGGAGCAGATTTCAGAATTCCGTCATCAGATGCGCGTTCAGTTCTGGCGCGACTTCCTGAGCCATGCACCGGCGATCCCGCCCATCCTGTATGGTCTCAACGAAACGCACCCAAGCCAGGAAAAAGACGACGAGCAGGAGGTGTTCTACACCACCGCGTTAACGCCAGAGCTGGCGAATGGCTATATTCAGGGTTCAAAGCCCGTGGTGCTGGAAGGCGGCGAATACGTGATGTTCGCTTATGAAGGGCTGGGAACGGGTGTACAGGAATTTATCCTGACCGTTTACGGAACCTGCATGCCAATGCTGAACCTGAATCGCCGTAAAGGTCAGGATATTGAGCGCTACTATCCGGCAAGCGATGCTAAACCGGAAGAAGGCCCCATCAATCTGCGTATGGAATTCTTAATTCCGATACGTCGTTAACGCTGAAGTTCGTCAAGTGCAGGGGCATCAAGATGCGAAATGTCCCCTGCCATCTCTACGACCCAACCTGACGCCAGCCACGCGCTTTCCTGATAGTCGATACGGGAAATAGAGCAGTTGCGCAGACGCAAACGGCGCTCTGCATACGCAGGTAACCCCAGAATCGTGCTCACCAGGCAGCCCAGCGCAATACCGTGACTCACCAGCAGCGGACGGCTCCCGGCCGGAAGCTTCAGGCATTCCGCCAGCGCGGCATGCATGCGCACGCTCAGCTCCTGCATGGATTCGCCTTCCGGAATACGGCCATCTTCGGTGCCGTTGACCAGCGTGCGACGCCAGCCCTCTTCCGTTTCCGTCAGCGTATCGATATGCCGTTTTTCCAGCACGCCCATATCCAGCTCGCGCAGACGCGGCTCGATCATGACATCACAACCACAGGCATCGGCAATGATGCGCGCCGTCTGCTGTGTGCGACCTAAGTCGCTGGTGATAACATGCGTAATGCCCAGCGTTCTGGCGCGTTCTGCCACCTGCCACGCCTGCTGCACACCCTTTTCAGTAAGAGGACTGTCTGACTGGCCTTGAATACGTCGCTCGGCGTTCCACTGCGTCTCACCGTGGCGAACAAGGTATACCTGTAACATGCTTTTTTTCCGTTATACTGCGATGAGTTTTTTTTGAATCGAGCTTAATTATGCACCATGTTGTCTCTGCTACCACCAATCCTGCCAAAATTCAGGCAATTCTAAGGGCATTCGAAGAGATTTTCGGCGAAGGATCCTGCCATATTGATGCCATCGGCGTCGAGAGCGGCGTGCCTGAACAGCCGTTTGGCAGCGAGGAAACGCGCGCTGGCGCACGAAATCGCGTGGCAAACGCCAGGGCTGCCGCACCGGATGCTGACTTCTGGGTGGCAATTGAAGCGGGTATCGACGAAGGCGCGACGTTCAGCTGGGTGGTCATCGAGAACCGTGAACAGCGTGGAGAAGCGCGTTCAGCAACTCTGCCGCTGCCAAAAATCATTCTGGAAAAAGTGTCCGCGGGTGAAGCGCTCGGGCCGGTGATGTCTCAGTACACCGGCATCGATGAAATTGGCCGCAAAGAAGGCGCGATTGGCGTCTTTACCGCTGGCGCGCTGACGCGTTCAGGCGTTTACCACCAGGCGGTGATTCTGGCCCTGAGCCCGTTCCATAACGCGATTTATCGCTGAGCGCCCAGCAGCACAGACTCCAGCCACTGACGCAGTTCCACCGGCGCGGATTTCAGGCTGTTCGATCCGCGGGTGATCGTCGCGATACCCGCGCCCAGCTCATTTTTGAGCTCACGCTGACTCATCTCACCGCGCAACAGCTCTTCGATGATCCGCACGCGTGTGCCCAGGGCTTCACGCTCATCCGGCGTCAGCATCAGCTGCAATAAAGGCAAATGCAGATCCTGGTCGTAAGACTGGCGGAGCAACTCCACAAAACGAAGCCACTCCTGATGACGTTGTTCGGCCATTGCCGAGGAATACGGGGAATGCTGGGTCATGTTATGCCGCCTGTTGTACTCATTAACGAGTACAGCATAACACAACCCGCTCCATCAGTAACGTCTCTGCCACTCAGCATCGCTCATCAGGGTATCTTTTTGTCCCATGAAATAGCGATAGTAGGCGTCATAAGCCAATACGTTCTTCACATAGCCGCGGGTTTCCGAGAACGGAATACTTTCCACAAACGCGACGGCGTCAATGCGCCCGGCGCTGTTGCCAAGCCAGGTGCGCACGCGGCCCGGGCCTGCGTTATACGCCGCCGAGGAGAAGATGCGGTTATTGCCGAACTGCTGATAAACATACTGCAGGTAGCTGGTACCGATATTGATGTTGGTCTCCGGATCCAGCAGCTGTGACGGGCTGCTGTATCCCGGGATGTTAAACATCTTCACCGTGTGCGTCGCGGTTCCCGGCATCACCTGCATCAGGCCGCTGGCCCCGACCGGGGAACGGACTTTCGGGTTCCACGCACTCTCCTGACGGGCAATGGCCATGGCGTAGCTTTGCGGAATGTCTTTACCGCTGGTGTAGCGCTCGAACAGATCTTTATAGGCCAGCGGGAAACGCTCTTCGAGATGATCCCACAGCTTGCCGGCGATCGTTGCCTGCACGCTCAGATCCCACCAGTGGTTATCAAAGGCATAGCGGGCAAGCTGTGCCTTCTCATCGGTCGTACGGCTGGTCACCAGATTCGCCCATTCGCTACGGGCGGTATTGTCCATGTTCCAGTACATCAGCTCGCGAACGCGCGCCATTTCTGGCCCCTGAGTCAACGCCGGGTTGGCGTTAGCAGGGGCTTTATCAATGCGGAACGTGTACTCCTCACCCAGACGCTGCGCGGCCGCCATCGGATAGAACCCACGCTGCTGCATCAGCGCATGAAGGATCTCTTTGGCTTCATCGTCACGCCCGCGCTCCATCAGCAGATCCGCCTGCCAGTAACGCCATTCGTCTTTCTCTTTGGCGTCCATTGGCAGACGCGCAAGCCAGGTATTCAGCCCCCGGCGATCGCCCGTCCCCAGCGCCATACGCACGCGGCGCTCCACCAGCGATGTGGAGTTCGAACGCATAATCGCATCGTCTCGCCAGCGCGCCTGCTCGTCGGTTACATCGGTGCTCATCAGTCGCCACGCCACAATGTCGCGCAGCTCCTGAGTTTGATCTTCATTGAGCTGCTGCGCCTGCACCAGCTGCGGGATCATCAGCCGCGCATTTTCCACGTCGTCACGCGCCACGCTGGCAAAAGCCACCGCGGCCATCTGGCGGGTAAAATCGGTCGCGCCGGTGCTGCGGGCAAAGGTCAGTACGCTGTTCGGATCGTTCGCCAGGGCGATGACGGCGGTTGAGATCGTCTGATAATCAGACGGCATTTGTCCCGCAAGCGTGGTAACCAGCCGCGTGTTTCCGGCTTTCATCGCCAGGCGAATACGTTCAAGGTACGCCAGCGGATCCTGCTTACCTGACGCACGCCATGCGCCAAAGAGGGAATCACAGGCATTTGGCTGGCTTTTTCCGGTCAACCACAGATCCTTCGCGCCCGCCCAGGCCTCTTCCTGCTGTCCGGTAACCCACTTCGCATAGTAATAGTTACACTGGGCTTCGGTGGTGTTCGGTTTTTCCGGGCTAAACGCCAGCAGCCCACGCCAGTCTTCACGACGTGCCAGTTCGTTCACAAAACGAGACTGCAGCGTCCGCGCGGGTGGCAGCGTCGGGTTCGCCTGAATAAAGTTATTCACGGTGACCGTGGGTTGATTCATGAGATCGTCAGTGATCTGCCGATACTCCAGATACGGATAGAGAGGATACGCTTTTAAGGTCGGCATCAGCGCCTGCACGGTATCCATCTGCTTATTGTCCCACGCCTGTTTAATCTGGGCGTAGCGATTACGTTGTTCATCCAGTGAATCGGCATGCACCGCCTGGCTTGCCGCCATCACGCATACGCTGGCAGCCAGCAGACGCCAGACCACCTGTTTGGCTTTTCCCACAAGCTCTTCCTCATTGTTTTTTCGTCAATTGCAGCGTCTTGCCACGTCAAAGTCTAATTAACTTATGCTAACCAGGCATCCTGCAACGCGCCACGTCGCGGACACTTTTTTACCTTTCTTGCGCGTTTTAACACTCCCGACGTTCCTGGCTGGGATTAGGACGGGAAAAAGGCTACACTTCGAGGCTGATATTCTTTCTCATCACGATAAAAGAGGCGAAGTCCAACGTGGCTCAATTCGTTTATACCATGCATCGTGTCGGCAAAGTTGTCCCGCCGAAACGTCATATTCTTAAAAATATCTCGCTGAGCTTCTTCCCGGGCGCAAAAATCGGTGTTCTGGGTCTCAACGGTGCCGGTAAGTCCACCCTGCTGCGCATCATGGCCGGCATCGATACAGACATCGAAGGTGAAGCCCGTCCGCAGCCTGGCATCAAAATTGGCTACCTGCCGCAGGAGCCTCAGCTCAACCCGGAACACACCGTTCGTGAATCCGTTGAAGAGGCGGTTTCTGACGTCGTTAACGCACTGAAAGGTCTGGATGAAGTGTATGCCAAATACGCTGAACCGGATGCGGACTTCGATAAACTGGCCGCTCAGCAAGGCAAGTTTGAAGAGATTATCCAGGCGCATGACGGCCACAACCTGAACGTGCAGCTCGAGCGCGCCGCTGACGCCCTGCGTTTGCCAGACTGGGATGCGAAAATCGCGAACCTCTCCGGGGGTGAACGCCGCCGCGTGGCGCTGTGCCGTCTGCTGCTGGAAAAACCAGACATGCTGCTGCTCGACGAACCGACCAACCACCTGGATGCGGAATCCGTGGCATGGCTGGAGCGTTTCCTGCACGACTTCGAAGGTACCGTTGTGGCGATCACCCACGACCGTTACTTCCTCGACAACGTTGCAGGCTGGATCCTGGAGCTTGACCGTGGTGAAGGCATTCCATGGGAAGGCAACTACTCCTCCTGGCTGGAGCAGAAAGACCAGCGTCTGGCGCAGGAAGCCTCTCAGGAAGCCGCGCGTCGTAAGTCTATCGAGAAAGAGCTGGAGTGGGTTCGTCAGGGCGCTAAAGGCCGTCAGTCTAAGGGCAAAGCCCGTCTGGCACGCTTTGAAGAGCTGAACAACACCGAATACCAGAAACGTAACGAGACCAACGAACTGTTTATTCCGCCTGGTGCACGTCTGGGGGATAAAGTGGTTGAAGTCACCAATCTGCGTAAGTCTTATGGCGATCGCCTGCTGATTGACGACCTGACCTTCTCCGTACCGAAAGGTGCCATCGTGGGGATCATCGGTCCGAACGGCGCGGGTAAATCCACCCTGTTCCGCATGATGTCCGGTCAGGAACAGCCAGACAGTGGTTCAATCACTCTGGGTGAAACCGTGAAACTGGCTTCCGTTGACCAGTTCCGTGACGCCATGGATAACAGCAAAACCGTGTGGGAAGAAGTGTCCGGCGGACTGGATATCATGCGTATCGGTAACACCGAAATGCCAAGCCGCGCTTACGTTGGCCGCTTTAACTTCAAAGGCACCGACCAGGGTAAACGCGTGGGCGAGCTCTCCGGTGGTGAACGTGGTCGTCTGCACCTGGCCAAACTGCTGCAGGTTGGCGGTAACGTGCTGCTGCTCGATGAACCGACCAACGACCTGGACATTGAAACCCTGCGCGCACTGGAAAACGCCCTGCTGGAGTTCCCGGGCTGTGCAATGGTTATCTCGCACGACCGTTGGTTCCTTGACCGTATCGCAACCCACATCCTGGACTACCAGGACGAGGGGAAAGTGGAGTTCTTCGAAGGTAACTTCACCGAATACGAAGAGTACAAGAAACGTACGCTGGGCGCGGATGCGCTGGAGCCGAAACGTATTAAGTACAAACGTATCGCGAAATAAATGTAAAACGGCAACGTCAGTTGCCGTTTTTTTTGTTCCTACACCCTGTGAGTGACGCACCGTTCACCCACCCACGTAAAACCGCTTCACCTCATCACACTGCATCGCAAAGTCGATATAACGCATCAGCGCCGGCGAGTTCAGCTTGCGGCTCGGGTAAGCCAGCCACAGATCGTTCCCCTCGACGTTCCACTCCGGCAGCACCTTCACCAGCGCGCCCTTTTCAACCTTATCCTCAAGCAAAAAAGCGGGAAGCAGCGTGATCCCGGCGCCAGCGATGGCACATTCGCGCGCATACACCAGATTATCCGTCAGATGGGCGTTATCCGGCAGATAACGGTAATCCTCACTTTCGCTTTGCAGCAGCCACTCAGACCACGCCTTGTGGGTAATACAGCGGTGATCCACCAGCTGCCGGGGATGCGTCAGCGGCTCCCGGCGCGCCAGGTAAGTCGGTGAGGCCAGCATATAACGCGGGCAATGACCGATCATACGGCCAATCAGGGAGGAGTCCTGCGGCTTACCGGTACGCAGCGCCACGTCAAAACCTGACTCGACCAGGTCGAGCACGTCGTCAGAAATGGACACGTCAAGCGAAACGTCCGGATAGCGGAGCTGGAACTCCGCATTCAAATGCGCCAGCAGCGTCGCGCCGATCCCGGCCGGGCAGGTGATGCGCAGTCGACCGCTGGGGTTTTCACGCAGCCGCTGAATGGCGTACTCCGCCCGTTCACTTGCCGCCAGCATCTCGCGGCAGTGAACCAGATAGTGCTCGCCAGCGAACGTCAGGTTCAGCCTGCGCGTAGTACGATTGAGCAAGCGGATCCCCACCTGCTGCTCAAGCTGGCTGATTCGCTGGCTGACGCTGGATTTCGGCAGCTCAGCTTTCTGTGCCGCCGCGGTAAAGCTGCCCAACTCTGCCACCAGCGCAAACAGCGCCATATCCTGAAGTTGTTTAAACATGATTGTTCATCCTGTACGAACACTTCGTTCTTAATTGTCCATCTTATCACGCGGCTGTGCACTTAATAGACTAGTCTCAACAACACGCTTTCCATTAAGGAGCTCACCATGTCAGTTAAAGCCATTGCCGTTAATCCAGACAGTCCTGCTGATTTCATTGAAATTACCCAACCGATGCCGCAGCCCGGCGAGCACGATCTGCTGGTTGAGGTAAAAGCCGTTTCCATCAACCCGGTCGATACCAAAGTTCACGCGGGCATCGTCAGAAGCGGCCTGACAGAACCACGCGTTCTCGGCTGGGACGCCAGCGGCATTGTGAAAGCCGTGGGTGCAGGCGTTAGCGGTTTTAAACCGGGGGATGAAGTGTGGTACGCGGGCGATATTACCCGCCCGGGCAGCAATACCACCCATCAGCTGATCGATGCGCGCATTGTCGGGCATAAGCCGGTAAGCCTCGGCTGGGCTGCCGCGGCCGCCTTGCCGTTAACCGCCCTCACCGCCTGGGAAGGATTGTTTGAACGGCTGAATATCCAGGATGCCGGCCCGGACAAAACGCTGCTCATTATTGGCGGCGCGGGCGGCGTAGGATCGCTGGCGATCCCGTTTGCGAAACATCGCAGCAACGTGAAGATCGTCGCGACCGCCTCGCGGGAAGATTCTGCTCAGTGGTGTCGCGATCGCGGTGCCGATCACGTGGTGAATTACCGGGACCTGAAAGGTGAACTGGCTAAACAAGGCCTGACGTTTGTGGATTACATTTTCATTCTCAATGATACCGACGGCCACTGGGATGCCGTCAGTGAACTGATCGCACCGCAGGGGCATATCTGCTCCATCGTTGAGAACGCACATCCGCTGAACCAGGATAAGCTGAAATCCAAATCCGCCGCGCTGCACTGGGAGTTTATGTACACCCGCAGCATGTACCAGACTGCCGACATGGCGCGTCAGGGCGAGATCTTAAACGAGGTTGCGAAGCTGGTGGATAACGGCGTGGTGGAAAGCTCACTGAGCGAAACGCTGCACGGGCTGAGCGTCGAAAGCATCACCGAAGCGCACCGTAAAGTGCTGGACGGCCATATGCGTGGCAAAGTGGTGGTGGAATATTGAGGGGGGTGTTCCCCCTCACACCGGCCCTCTCCCTCAGGAGAGGGTTAGGATGAGGGAATTACCCCTGCTCTCCCATCATCTCTTTCACCAGCTCTACGCAGCGCAGGAAACGGCTGTCGTAATCTGACTCCTCCACATGCACAAACTCCACGTTATTTTCGTGCAGCATGTCGATGAGCATGCTCTGGAACTCTTTTCTGTCGACGGAACTGCCGAGGCTGCGGATCCCGTCGGCAACCCACGGGGTGTTGTTTTCGAGCAAAATCACCAGGTCAAAGCGGTATTCGTCTATCAGCGCCTGCACAAACGGATGCTCGCGTCCCTCGTATTTTTTGCAAAACGCCTGGGTGGTGACGAAATCGGTATCAATGAAGGCCACTTTATTGGCGTATTTCACCGCGAAATCAATGTACTGCGCATGACCCAGCGCGATTTTATCGTAGTCGGAGTACTGCAACGCCATCTCGTCACCGCCCAGATGAGAGAAGACGTAATCACGCCCGTACTCCCACGCACTGGTGGTGTTAAAGATGTTGGCCAGCTTGTTGACCAGCGTCGATTTCCCGCTCGACTCGCCGCCCAGAATCGCAACGGTGCGCACAAAGAACGGTTTTACCTCGGTTGGGATGTAATCCCAGTAGCGGAACGGGTTTTCGCGGATCAGCGCCCCGCTGATGTTCATAAAGGTACGCTTTGGATCGATCAGCACGGTTTCAATGCCCAGATGCTCGCGGAACTGCGGCGCATCGGACTCTTCAGAGGTGTAGATCCAGTTCGGGGTGATCCCCTTTTCGTCCATGAACGCTTTGACGCCATTGCTCCACACATCCCAGCCGTGCGGATACGGCTCCATGCCCTCTTCATTAAAAGCATGAATACGAATGTTTTTCTGGTACTTAAAGGTCTGCAGCAGCCAGCGCAGGCGATCCGGCACGGTTGGCTGCTGCGACATGGCGCTGTCCTCGAACAGCTGACGGTCGCGGGTTTCATCGTAACCCATGATGATATGCAGCTCGTCCACCTGGCTACAGGCACGCTGGATCAGATAGATGTGCCCGGTATGCAGCGGGTAAAACTTACCAAATACCACGCCGACGTTCTTTTGCATACGCGGGAATTCAAGCCCCAGAAAGCGGTGCAACGCTTCCAGCTTTTGTGCGCTGGGGCTTTTGATTTTGGCGTTCAGCAGTTGGCTCAGGTAGCCTTTGGTCATGCCGCTGGCATCCGCCACCTGCTGCAGCGTGCAGCCTTTCTGGCGGATTGCGGTCTTGATGTAGTCAAATGATGACATAAATTACGGTGCCTCCTGCAAAATCGAATACGTAATTATAAGTCGTCAAAGACATTTAACGCATCTGCGAGTTTCTTCACGCCAAAGACCTGCATCCCTTCGGGGATTTTTTTCGGCACGTTGGCGGCGGGCACAATGGCGCGGCGAAAGCCGTGCTTCGCCGCCTCGGAGATGCGCTCCTGGCCGCTTGGCACCGGGCGGATCTCCCCGGCCAGACCCACTTCACCAAACACCACCAGGTCCTGCGGCAGCGGTCTGTCACGCAGGCTGGAGACCATTGCCAGCAGCAGCGCCAGATCCGCACTGGTCTCAGTGACTTTGACCCCGCCGACCACGTTGACGAACACGTCCTGATCCGCCATCTGCAGGCCGCCGTGGCGGTGCAGTACGGCCAACAGGATCGCCAGGCGGTTTTGTTCCAGGCCAACGGCCACACGCCGTGGGTTACCCATCATTGAGTGATCCACCAGCGCCTGAATTTCCACGAGCAGCGGACGCGTCCCTTCCCAGAGCACCATCACCGAGCTACCGGAGGTCACTTCATCGCCCCGGCTGAGGAAGATGGCAGACGGGTTGCTGACTTCACGCAGCCCCTGCTCGGTCATGGCAAACACGCCCAACTCGTTCACCGCACCAAAACGGTTTTTGTGGCTGCGCAACGTACGGAAACGGGAATCGGCATCGCCGTCGAGCATGACGGAGCAGTCGATACAGTGCTCCAGCACTTTCGGCCCCGCCAGCGAGCCATCTTTCGTGACGTGGCCGACCATCACAATCGCCACACCGCGCGTTTTGGCAAAGCGCGTGAGATAGGCGGCGGTTTCACGCACCTGCGCCACGCTCCCCGGTGAAGACTGGATATCCGCCATGTGCATCACCTGAATGGAGTCGATAACCATCAGCTTCGGCTGCTCTTCTTCGGCAATCATGCAGATTTGCTCGATGCTGGTTTCCGAAAGCATGTTGAGGTTGCCGGTTGGCAGGCCAAGACGGTGCGCACGCATCGCCACCTGCTGCAGGGACTCTTCACCGGTGACGTACAGGGTTTTCATCTGTTCGGCGAGCTTGCAGAGCGTTTGCAACAGCAGTGTTGATTTACCCGCTCCCGGGTTACCGCCGATCAGGATCGCACTGCCCGGCACCACTCCCCCGCCGAGCACACGGTCAAACTCTTTGAATCCGGTCGAGAAACGCGGCAGCTCTTCGAGGCTAATATCCGAGAGCTTTTGCACTTTCGCGACACCGGCGTTGCCGGCATAACCGCTCAGGCGTTCATTGCGGGCCACGCTCGGCGAAGCCGCCACACCACGCACTTCGGTGATGGTGTTCCAGGCATGACAGGCGCTACATTGCCCCTGCCAGCGCGGATAATCCGCACCACATTCATTACAGACAAATGCGCGTTTTGGAGCTTTCGCCACGGTTTACCTCGTTATTTCTGATTCACGCTGCCGGAGAGAATGCAAAACACCCCCATCAGGTCAGCATGACGGATGGTGACTTCCGTCTTTTCATTCACTTTAGGCTTGGCATGGTAGGCAATGCCAAGGCCTGCCGCTTTGATCATCGGCAGGTCGTTCGCGCCATCACCGATGGCAACGGTCTGGACGACAGGAATTTCATATTTTTCCGCCAGACGGGTCAGGGTATTGGCTTTGTACTGGGCATCCACGATATCGCCGATCACCTGGCCGGTCAGCTTGCCGTCCATGATTTCCAGCTCATTTGCCACCACGGTGGTCAGGCGCAACGTGTCGCGAAGGTAGTCGGCGAAGAAGGTGAACCCGCCCGAGGCGATAGCCACTTTCCAGCCCAGCGTTTCTAACTTCAGCACCAACTGCGTCAGCCCCGGCATTAACGGCAGCTCATCACGCACCTGGCGCAGGATGTTCGCATCCGCCCCTTTCAGGGTCGCCACGCGCTGTCTCAGACTGGCGGTGAAATCCAGCTCGCCGCGCATTGCCCGTTCGGTCACATCGGCCACCAGCTCGCCGCTGCCGGCAAGCCTGGCGATCTCGTCGATGCACTCGATCTGGATGGCGGTGGAATCCATGTCCATCACCAGCAGACCCGGCGTTTTCAGGTGTGGAATTTTGCCGAGAGGCGCCACGTCCAGGCCGGCATCATGCGCCAGGCGGGTCGCGCGCTGCGTCAGGGAACCTGCCAGGCGGATGACCTGATAATCCTCTACGCACCAGGCCGCCACGATGACCATCGCTGCACCCAGTTTGGTTTGATATTGGGTCAGGCGTTGCTTGTCCAGGCCGCGTCCGTACAGCAGCCAGCCGCTACGGCCAGCGTGGTAATCCAGAGGCATCACCTCATCACCACTTAAAGAGAGCGGCAATCCTGGCCATAAAGAGACATCCGTAGGCAGGTCGCACCAGGTAATGTTCGGCATTGAAGCTCCTGTGAATTCGTTCGCGCCGGAAGGTTCCAGAGGGAAAATAACGCATGAGGCTACCTTGTAACCATCACTTCTGGCAACATTAAGCCGTAAATTTTCAGCAGGTGGAATATGGCTCGCGCAAAACTGAAATTCCGACTTCATCGTGCCGTGATTGTCCTGATATGTCTCGCACTCTTGGTCGCGCTGATGCAAGGAGCATCGTGGTTCAGCCAGAATCACCAGCGGCAACGTAACCCGCAGTTTGAGGAACTGGCGCGTACTCTGGCGCGTCAGGTCACGCTCAACATCGCCCCGGCGATGCGCACCGAAACGCCGGACGAGAAGCGCATAGGTCAGATATTACGCCAGTTAACCGAAAACAGCCGCATTCTTGATGCCGGTGTCTACGACGAACAGGGCGACTTGATCGCCCGTGCCGGTGAGCACGTTGACGTCCGTGACAGGCTGGCGCTGGACGGCAAAAAAGCCGGCGGCTATTTCAATCAGCAGATCGTCGAACCCGTGCAGGGGAAAAATGGTCCGCTCGGGTATTTGCGCCTGACGCTCGACACCCACACCCTGCCCACCGAAGCAAAACAGGTGGACAATACCACCAATATTTTGCGCCTGATGCTGCTGCTCTCGTTGGCCATCGGTGTGGTGCTGGCACGCACGCTGCTGCAGGGTAAACGCACCCGCTGGCAGCAATCGCCTTTCCTCCTGACCGCCAGTAAATCGGTGCCCGAAGAGGACGAGGGCGATAAGAAAGAATAGTGATAAAGTAGGCTTACGATTCGGAAAAGGAACTTTGCCATGACGACGTTACGCCTGCTTATCTCTGACTCTCACGATCCCTGGTTCAATCTCGCGGTAGAAGAGTGCATCTTCCGTCAGATGCCAGCCACTCAACGGGTGTTATTTTTATGGCGCAACGCCGATACGGTGGTGATTGGCCGTGCGCAGAATCCGTGGAAAGAGTGTAATACCCGGCGTATGGAAGAGGATAACGTCCGCCTGGCGCGACGCAGCAGCGGCGGCGGCGCGGTATTTCACGACCTCGGCAATACCTGCTTTACCTTTATGGCGGGCAAACCTGAATACGATAAAACCATTTCCACCGCGATTGTGCTTAACGCCCTGACATCGCTGGGCGTGACTGCCGAAGCGTCAGGCCGCAACGATCTGGTCGTCAAAACCCCCGACGGGGATCGCAAAGTCTCCGGCTCCGCCTACCGTGAAACCCTGGACCGGGGGTTCCATCACGGTACATTGTTGCTGAATGCCGACCTCAGCCGTCTTGCGAATTACCTTAATCCCGATAAGAAAAAGCTGCAGGCCAAAGGTATCACCTCCGTGCGAGGCCGCGTCGCCAACCTGATCGAATTACTGCCGGGCATCACCCACGAACAGATCTGCGATGCTATCCGCGAAGCGTTTTTCGATCACTACGGTGAGCGGATCGAAGCCGAAGTGATCTCCCCGGATAACACCCCTGACCTGCCAAACTTTGCGGAAACCTTTGCCCGTCAGAGCAGCTGGGAGTGGAACTTTGGTCAGGCGCCGGCCTTCTCGCACCTGCTGGACGAGCGCTTCACCTGGGGCGGCGTGGAGCTTCATTTTGACGTGGAAAAAGGCCACATTACCCGGGCACAGGTCTTTACGGACAGCCTGAACCCTGCGCCGCTGGAGGCGCTGGCCAGCCGCTTACAGGGCTGCCTGTATCGTGCCGACACGGTGCAGCTGACATGTGAGGCGTTACGTGGCGAGTTCCCCGATCAGGCAATTGAGCTGGGCGAGCTTTCTGCCTGGCTTTCGCAGGCCGTACGCTAAACTATGTTGCCCGGCGTGCTTCGCCGGGTGAGTGATGTAACCTGTTTACGCGATAACCTCTTATTCTTATTTTTTAAGCAGGCTTCAGGGATCCAGCCTGCCCCATCTTATTAAAAAATATTATATTATCGTCGGGAAGGGCATTGAATGCTTCCCGGCCTTACGAAAACCGCTAATAACTTTCAATAATAAATTGAACAATAAAAGCGGAAATATGCCCGTAAAATGCGTGAAAATATTCACACCATCTATGCTTTTATATTTTCATTACTGCCCGTTTAGAAATTCTAAATACACCATTTAGAGCAGCCACAATATACTACCGCCCGTGGTTACACCCATATATAAAACCTATTGATTACATTACTAGTCGACAGCTCTATAATTTCTCTTCGTTAAGGAACAACAATGAAAAAAATTCTTCTTGTCGCGGCCATCGCTGCGGCAACGTCCATGACCGCAGCCCATGCGGCTAACACCGCCGTCATGAAAGTGCAAGGCAAACTGACCAACGCGTCATGTACTCCTACAATGAGCAACGGCGGTGCAGTAGATTATGGCAAAATATCAATGGGCTCACTGAGCGCGACTGAGGATAACCAGCTCGGCCAGCGTGATATCACCATGACAATTACCTGTAATTCTGCGACCAAAGTCGGCTGGACAATGTACGACAACCGCAAAGACAGTCTGGCTGACGGCCATTATATTGAAGTCGATGATTCTGCCGTTGATGGCAGCTCGACATTCAGCCCTCAGTACACAAGCGGTTTAGGTTTTACCAAAGAAGGTCAGAAGATTGGCGGATGGTCAGTGTATACCAACCTGCCATATGTCACGGTAGACGGCGCACCTGCTGATGCGATTACCGCGGGAGGCACTAATCTGACTAAATGGAAAAAAAATACGACGGGTCGTCTTGTTCTGGATGACTACGAAACCATGTCCGTCGCCAAACCAGGTGAACTCGTGCCGATGGCCTTTACCCAGGCCGTATTCCCAATGAAAGTCTCCATGGCAATCAGAAATACCGACAGACTGAGCATTACCGAAGATACCGAACTGGATGGTCAGGCGACCATTACGCTGAAATATCTCTAATTAAATTATCGCTCAGGCGATAACGTATCTCTGACGGCGAATTTAATTCGCCGTTTTTTATTCCTTTATTCATACTGCATCCATCATATTATTCGCAAGACGTAAATACATACATGATTGTATTTACATCCCTTAATTAAACTCACAACCGAGTGTAGAATTTCTCATTTCACAAATAACTCTGCCCATTAATAGAATTCCCGCGCTTGTGAATCAATACGTTAATTACACGCACACAAGAAAATGTCCACTTTTTGGTTAAGGAATAACAGTGAAAAAACTTCTTCTCGCCACTCTGATTGCCGTGGCTTCTCACGCTGCGCTCGCCGACTCTACCGTTGTGATGAAGGTGAAAGGCAAAATGAATAATGCGTCCTGTACGCCTGAATTAAGCAATGGCGGTTCTATCGATTTTGGCACCATCGCCCTGGATCAACTTTCTCCTACCCAGACGAATCAGATGGGTCAAAAGGACATGTCGTTAACCATTACCTGCCCTTCAGCGACCAAAGTGGCCTGGAGCATCGCGGACAATAAAGAAGATACCAATGCGGCAAATGACCTGACGTCCAGCCAGTTCTACATCCGCGATGCGGCGGATAACGGGGGTGATGCCTGGGGCGCTGGTACGACCTATGGCGTTGGCACCACGGCGGCGGGCGAAAAGATTGGGGCGTATGCCATCGCAACGCGCGTGAATGAAGTTACCGCCAATGGTCTTCCGGCTCAGGCTATTTATGCCCCGGCGTACGTCAACAGCAATGGCGAATACATGTGGCGTAACCTGAGTACCGGTATTATTGCCAACGGTAACGCAGAAATTATGACGGCGACCACCCCAGGCAAATCTTCTCCGCTGGCGATTACCAACGTCGTCTTCCCGTTTAAAGTCTCGATGGCCATTGTGAATACCGATCGCCTGACCACGACCGATGAAGCTCAGCTGAGCGGCGAAACCACCATTACGCTGGTTTATCTCTGATACGTTAAGGTCATGTTTTCTTTTCTCCGGCGGGATATTCCGCCGTTTTAAAGCAGAATATAAATCCATTCATATATGATTGTAATGACTTAATAAAATCTCAATGTGCTCGTTAGAAAATCTAATTATTGCATTCTGTGAATCATTAATAGAATCAGCGGCGCTTGTTATTTAACACGTGTATTCATGCAAGCACTTTGCGGACTAAAAATATCTTTTTTAGTCACTCTCTTTCAGGTTAAGGAATAACAATGAAAAAGCTTCTTCTTGCCACCGTGCTATCCATGGCGGCAACAGCCGTTTGCGCAGAACCGACCGCCATGCTCAAAGTACAGGGCTCACTGACCAGCGCAGGCTGCGTGCCGGAAATCAGCAACGGGGGTCTGGCCAACTTCGGTGAAATCGGTCTGGACTCCCTCTCCTCCAGCGTGCCATATCAGGCAGGTCATAAAGATGTCACCCTGACCATCAAGTGCCAGTCCGCCACACGCGTGGGCTGGACGCTTCACGACGATCGTGCGGACTCCAACGCCGGTGCCAGCCTGCCAGCCAACCAGTTCCACGTGGATAACGCTACCGCAAACGGTGGCCAGGCATCTGGCTCCAGTCAACTGAACGGCGTAGGTAAAACCAGCGCCGGCGAGAACATTGGTGCGTATGCCATTTCTACCTACCTGACCTCCGTTACCGCAGACGGCGCGGCGGTACAGCCTATCGCGGCTACCCTCTATACCGGCGGCACGATCAGCAGCAGAAGCTGGATGAACATGTGGACCAGCGGCATCCTCTCCAACGATGGCACCGACGTCATGACCGTTTCCAAAAGCGGCCAGCGTGCGCCTTTAGCCTTCATGAGCGCGGCATTCCCGCTGAAGATTGCGCTGGCCGTAGCCCCAAGCGACAAGCTGACCCTGACCGACAAAACCGAGCTTGAAGGCCAGTCAACGATCACCCTAGTTTACCTCTAATCCAGCCCCCTGACGCAAAACTCTCCAGTTACATGGGGAGTTTTTTTCCTGACCAGCGAATGAAACCCACTATGTCTACGATCCACACATCAACACGTTTGATCTGCTCACTGTGCCTCGCCCTTCCGGCTTCGCTTTTTGCCGCCGGAATGGTGCCTGAAACCACCCTGCTGCTGATTGACGAAGCGAACCACGGCGGTGTCATGAGCGTGAAAAACACCGACAGCATTCCCACCCTGCTTTACACCTCCATCCGGGATATCGGGGGCGACCAGGGGGTAAAACTCAACGTCACCCAACCGGTGGTGCGCCTCGAGCCAGGCCAGGAGCAACAGGTTCGCTTTATTCTTGAAACCGACAAACCGCTTAGCGTTGAACAGTACAAACGCGTGGTGTTCGAAGGTATTCCGCCCAAGAGCACGGATAAAAACGTGAAGGTCGGGATCAACCTGCGTCAGGATTTACCGGTCCTGATCCATCCCAAAGATCTGCCGGTGGTCACCGACGCCTGGAAATTACTGACCTGGTCAGTCACCGGGAAAGAGGTCAAGGTGCAGAATCCGTCCGCCTACGTGGTCCGTTTCTCCACCTCTGTCACCTTACTGCCTTCGCATACGGAAGGTCTGGTCAACAAGACGTTTATCCTGCCGGGAGAGACCATGACGGTGCAGACCGACACCCCGGTTAATGGCACCGATAACGCCATTGAGTTCAATCCGGCCAGCCGTTACGGGATTGAAGTTGAGAGCTTTACCGCTTCCCTGACGCGCCAGTAAGACAGGGATGTTTTGGTGATTGAGTTCTCTTTGCGTAATCAGACGCTTCGCGCCGCCATACTGGGGGCTTTGACGTTGCCCGCCCAGTCGGTATTGGCGGCCGGTATGGATTTTAATACCGATATTCTGGCGACCCGCGGTATCAGCACCAACCTCGCCCACTACTTCTCCCAGGCCCAGCGATACCTGCCGGGGCCGCATGCCGTGCAGGTAAAAATTAACGGCGTCGATAAAGGTACGCTTGCGATCCGCGTGGGAGAGGAAGGGCAACTGTGTCTGGATGATGACTTTACCCGTGCGGCAGGTCTTCTTCCGCTGAATATCGATGCAAAAGAGCCCTGCCATAGTCTTCTGCAAGATTACCCGACGGCCACCGTCACTCTGCTACCCAACGCGGAGTCGCTTGAGATTTATGTTCCCGCAGAGGCGATGGACAATGGTTTCTATGCCGCGAAATACTACGCGCACGGCGGTGCGGCGGGTCTTATCAATTACAGTGCGTTCAGCAACTACAACGAGTACGGCAGCGGTGGAAACAGTACCTTTTCCCAGGGCAATATTGGCGCCGGTCTCAACGTGGCGAACTGGACGCTGCGCAGCAACTTTATCCTGACCGACGATAACGGAACCCGCAGCACAGAGAATCTCTATACCTACGCGGAACACGTCTTCGAAGAACGGAAACTTCGCATTCAGGCGGGGCAGATTAACGTCAACTCGGCGCTGTTCAGTGGCGCACAAATTAATGGCGTTCAGTTCCTGCCGGAAACGGGCCTGCAACCGAATATTCCGGCGACGACCATTTCCGGCATCGCCCGCACCAACCAGGCGCGCGTTGACGTTCGTCAGTCCGGGCAGGTTATCTATTCCTCGCTGGTGAATGCCGGTCCGTTTACTCTGACCGATGTCCCGGTGGTGCGTGGCAACGTGGATTTGGACATCAGCGTGGTCGAAACCGACGGTTCCACCACGACGTTTACGGTTCCCTCCTCCTCACTGAACGTGAGCGGGATGACGCGCACCGAAGGGCTCAGCGTCTCGTTGGGTAAAGTTCGCGATACCGGGGATGAACAAGGGTCGCCCTGGGTATTTAATTTTTCTGACGGAACCCGGTTTACGCCCCAGCTCACCGGCGTCACGGCGGGCGTGCTGGCAGAGCAGTATCAGGCCCTCGGGGCGATGCTGGAATGGTCGCCAGCCGAGTACTGGCTCCTTTCTCCCAGCGTTCAGATGAGCCGCGCGCAGTTCTACGGTCAACAAAATGGCCGCAAGATAGAATTGCAAAGTCACCTTTCCCTGCCCGAGCAACTCACGCTTGGGGTCAGCGCATCAACCTACAGCACCGGCTACCGGGAGTTAAACGAGGCGATGGACGCTGAATCCCAGCGCTATCAAAGCGCCTGGAATACCAGCCTCAACTGGAACAACGCATGGGTTGGCTCGCTTTCTTTCCAGTACAGCGAGAATGCTGGCGATGAAGAGAGCAGTAGCTCCCGCTACCTGATGGTCTCCTGGGGCAAGAGTCTGGGGCACACGTCGCTCTCAGTGAACTGGCAGCACGCCCTCAGCAGCAGTGAGACGGAGAAGGGCGGCACAAGTGATGGCGACCTGCTCTATCTTAATCTGGTCATTCCGTTTGGTACTGAGCGCATCAGTACCTATATGCGCAGCCAGGGTGAAAAACAAAACCTCGGTATTCAGGACAGCGGATCGTGGGGTCAAAACACCAATTACAACCTCTCGGTCGATCGCGACAATCAGGACAAGACCCCGTCGTTTAACGGCAATGTCAGCACCAACCTGCACTACACACAGTTGGGCATGGCCGCAGGGCTGAACGACGGGAACCAGCATAATTACAGCACCTCCCTCAGTGGCGGCATCGCCCTGCATGGTCATGGCATTACGTTTGCACCCTACCCGATTAAAGACACCTTTGGCATTGCGCGATTAAGCGAGCCGGAAAGCGGTATTCAAATCGCCACGCCTGATGGAACCGTCTGGACCGATGCGTGGGGACAAGCCGTGGTGCCGGGTCTGCGCGAGTGGCAAACCTCTCAGATTGTCATTGATGCCAGCTCCCTGCCACAGGGAATGGATTTATCGAACGGGATACAGACCGTTTCCGCAGCTTACGGCTCATTCGCGCAGGTGGATTTCCACGTGCTGAACACGCGTCGTCTAATGCTTAGCGTGAAACGCCCTGACGGGTCATGGCTCGCCAGAGGGCTTAGCGTGGTGGATAAAGACAGTCGTTATATCGTGAGCGTAATGGATAACGGCAGCGTGTTTATTCCCGACGCCACGGATGCGCCCGCCCTGTATGTGGTGGACGACAACATGGCAAAAATTTGCCACATCACGTATTCGCTCAGCGAAGAAAAAAATACCGAGTCCTATTACGAAAAAGCAGAAGGAATGTGCCAGTGAAAACCTGTTATTCCCTTTTATTCGCGGCGTTTGCCAGCATGATTTTGCTCTTCTCCGCACGCGCGTCCAGTGAAGAGTGTCAGGTTACGTTTTCGCAGCCTGTTGTCTCGTTTGGAAAACTCAAACCGTCGGATATCGCCGCCTCGCAGAAGAACTGGAACCGGATGCCGGCCAAAGAAATCACAGCCAACGTCTTCTGCCCGGAGCCGAGAGTGATGGCGCTGTTTCTGCAGTCCACTGCGGGCGTCAATGGGGGGGTTCTCTTTGGTCAGGACGGGCGACTGGCCATTATTGCCGACAATATGGTGGTTGACGGGCATGCCTGCACGCTGGCGAAAACGACGGACCGTATCGGTTTTACGCCCTCCTCCAGCCCGACGCAACGCGCGTTTATCAAAAATAATGAAGGTCTCGTTGCCCGGCAAAATGCCGTGCCGGTGCGGGGTAAACACATGAGCTTCACCCTTAAGATTGTTCCCGTCATTAATAACAACCAGCTTCGTCATGTTGCTGACAATACCCTTCTTGAGAGCAATATGGCCTGGGAATTATTAACACAGGAATAACCCCATTCACGCGTCAGGTACCTGCCTGCGTGAAGCGTAGAAAAGTACTACCGTTACAAATACTGACGGGTTAATACCCCGCAATGTCATGCTTTTTATTTATGTTAAGGATTAACAATGAAAAAATGTTTACTCGTTGTCGCGCTGGCCCTGGCGGCCACATCCGCACACGCGGGCGATACCGCCGTGCTGAAAGTCAAAGCCTCGCTTGCCGGTGCCTCGTGTGTACCGGAGCTGAGCAATAATGGCGTGATCGATTTTGGCAGGATTCATATTGGCGATTTGTCGCAAACCCAGGCTACGCAGCTGGGCGAAAAAGGGGTGATGCTGACGATCAACTGCCCAACGCCAACAAAGGTGGGCTGGAGCATTGCGGATAACCGTACCGATTCCAACGCCAGCACGGGCAGCAGCAGTAACCTGAAGGTGAAAAACGCCAATGCTAACGGCGGTGAACTTCGCGGTGCGATGAGCACCTTTGGGCTGGGCAAAACGCACGATGGTAAAAACATCGGCGCGTACTCCATTTACACCACGCCAGGCGATGTGACGGCGAACGGCAATAACGCTGAGCCTATCCGTACGGCCGTGACCGCGGGAGCGGGCGTGAGCCGCTGGCAGAAAGCCAACGGTGGTACCATCGCCAATAAGGATTTGGGTCTGATGAGCGTTGCACCGGCGGGCAAAAACGACCCGATGGCGGTCACCAGCGTCTCTTTCCCGCTGAACGTGTCGCTGGCGGTCGAGAATCTGAAGAATCTGTCTTTAACAGAAGATACGGAGTTTGACGGTCAGGCGACCATCAGCGTGGTGTATTTGTAACCGGGAAGAGCATGCCGGGCAGCGAACGCCGCCCGGCAGTACAACATTACTCTTTGTCGCCCAGCAGAACGGATTCCAGCGCGATTTTGATCATGTCGTTGAAGGTGGTCTGACGCTCAGCAGCGGTCGTCTGCTCGTGCGTACGGATATGGTCAGACACGGTGCAGATGGTCAGTGCTTTCGCGCCAAACTCAGCCGCGACACCGTAGATCCCTGCCGCTTCCATTTCCACACCCAGGATGCCGTACTTTTCCATCACGTCGAACATCTCGCCGCCGTCTGGTGCATAGAACAGGTCAGCTGAGAACAGGTTACCCACGCGTGCGTCTACGCCCAGCGCTTTTGCGGCGTCAACCGCGTTACGCACCATGCCGAAGTCAGCGATGGCGGCAAAGTCATGGTCTTTGAAACGCATACGGTTAACTTTAGAGTCCGTGCACGCGCCCATGCCGATAACCACATCACGCAGCTTAACGTCCATACGTACTGCACCGCAGGAGCCTACGCGAATGATTTTCTTCACGCCAAAATCGGTGATCAGCTCTTTAGTGTAGATAGAGCAGGATGGGATACCCATACCGTGACCCATCACGGAGATTTTGCGGCCTTTGTACGTACCGGTGAAGCCCAGCATGCCGCGAACGTTGTTCACTTCACGCACGTCTTCGAGGAAAGTTTCTGCAATGTGCTTCGCGCGCAGCGGGTCACCCGGCATCAATACGACGTCAGCGAAATCACCCATTTCGGCATTAATGTGAGGAGTTGCCATCTTCAGTTCCTTTTATCGTGTTTTTGCCGGGTGGCGGCGGCGCCTGCCCGGCCTGCATGGTGTTCTCCCTCTCCCGAAGGGAGAGGGGATACGCCCGGATGTGTTTAGAACATGGCCTTGCCATATTCCATGTCGGACGTACCAAAGTATTTCGCAATAGTCTGACCGATATCGGCGAAGGTTTCACGGTGGCCCAGTGAGCCAGGTTTCACTTTCGGGCCGTACACCAGCACAGGAATGTGCTCGCGTGTGTGGTCGGTACCGGTCCAGGTTGGGTCGCAGCCGTGGTCGGCGGTCAGGATCAGAATGTCATCTTCACCCACCAGCTCCATCAGCTCCGGCAGACGGCGGTCAAACAGTTCCAGTCCCGCGGCATAACCGGCCACGTCACGACGGTGGCCCCAGGAGGAGTCGAAGTCCACGAAGTTGGTGAAGACGATAGTCTTGTCACCCGCTTCTTTCATCTCTTTGATGGTGGCGTCAAACAGCGCATCCAGACCGGTGGCTTTCACTTTTTTGGTGATACCGCAGTTGGCATAGATGTCTGCAATTTTCCCCACGGACACCACGTGGCCGTCTTTCTCGTCAACCAGCTTCTGCAGTACGGTCGGTGCCGGTGGCTCAACGGCCAGGTCATGACGGTTACCGGTACGCTGGAAGTTACCCGCTTTATCACCGATAAACGGACGTGCAATCACGCGCCCGATGTTATAGCCGCCTTCGGTCAGCTCTTCACGTGCGATTTCGCACAGCTCGTAAAGCTTATCCAGGCCAAAGGTCTCTTCGTGGCAGGCAATCTGGAACACGGAGTCGGCAGAGGTGTAGAAAATCGGCTTGCCGGTTTTCATGTGCTCTTCACCGAGTTCGTCCAGAATCACGGTACCGGAAGAGTGACAGTTACCGAGGTAGCCCGGCAGATTGGCACGCTTAACCAGCTTGTCCAGCAGCTCCTGCGGGAAGCTGTTCTCGTGATCGGAGAAGTAACCCCAGTCGAAGAGAACCGGCACGCCGGCGATTTCCCAGTGGCCAGACGGGGTATCTTTACCGGAAGAGAGCTCGTGCGCCCAGGCGTACGCGCCTACCACTTCCGCATTGCCGTCCATACCGGCTGCAATTTTACCGGTAGAACCTTCATGGGCTTTTACCAGACCCAGACGGGTCAGGTTTGGCAGAGTCAGAGGGCCTTTACGACCGTTGTCCGCTTCGCCTTTCGCACAGGCTTCAGCGATGTGACCCATGGTATCGGAACCCACGTCACCAAAACGTTCTGCATCTTCGGTTGCGCCGATGCCGAATGAGTCCAGCACCATAATAAATGCACGTTTCATAATTGTTCTCCGTACGTAGTGCTTCAAAAATTATCGATCAGATCAGTATACCGCTATTCGGTGATACGGCGATAGACAGTCGGTGTGCTTTGCGGTGCTTTATCATCAAGCGTAATGGCCGCTTTCACCGCCTTCGCTGCTTCCTGCCAGCTGGCTTCATCTTTCGCGTGGATCACGGCCAGCGGACGTTGACCATCGACGCTGTCACCCAGACGCGCCATATCGGTAAAGCCGACGCTGTAATCAATGGTGTCCGAGGCCTGACGACGACCGCCGCCCATCGACACGACCGCCATGCCGAGCGCGCGCGTATCCATCGCCGAGACAAAGCCTTCGGTATCGGCGTAGACCGCTTTGCTGAGCGTCGCCGTTGGCAGGTATTTCGCGTAGTGTTCCACGAAGTCGGTCGGGCCTTTCTGCGCCGCTACCATGCGGCCGAAGATCTCTGCCGCTTTGCCGTTATCCAGCACCGCCTGAAGTTTGGCGCGTGCATCGGCATCATCGCTGGCGAGCTTGCCGGAGATCAGCATCTCCACGCACAGGGCCATGGTGACATCGAGCAGACGAGGGTTCCGGTATTCACCGGTGAGGAACTGCACGGCTTCACGCACTTCCACGGCGTTGCCTGCGCTGGACGCCAGCACCTGGTTCATGTCCGTCAGCAGGGCGGTAGTACGCACGCCCGCACCGTTGGAGACGCCCACAATGGCTTCTGCCAGCGCCGCGGAAAGCTCATAGGTCGGCATAAAGGCGCCGCTGCCCACTTTCACATCCATGACCAGCGCATCCAGGCCTTCCGCCAGTTTCTTGGCGAGGATAGAGGCGGTAATCAGGGGAATAGAGTCAACGGTCGCGGTGATATCGCGGGTCGCGTAGAAGCGCTTGTCTGCAGGAGCAAGAGAGCTGGTCTGGCCGATAATCGCCACACCAACGTCTTTAATAATGTCGCGGAAGCGATGGTCATCCGGGAAGATATCGAAGCCCGGGATGGCTTCCAGTTTGTCGAGCGTACCGCCGGTATGTCCCAGGCCACGCCCGGAGATCATGGGGATATAACCACCACAGGCCGCCACCATTGGGCCCAGCATCAGTGACGTCACGTCACCTACACCGCCGGTTGAGTGTTTATCCACAATCGGGCCGTTTAGGTTCAGGCTTTTCCAGTCCAGAACGGTTCCTGAATCTCGCATCGCCATGGTCAGCGATACACGCTCAGGCATCGACATATCGTGGAAGAAAATGGTCATCGCCAGAGCAGCAATCTGCCCTTCAGAGATGGTGTTATCACGAATGCCATTGATAAAGAAGCGGATCTCTTCGTCGCTTAATGCATGACCATCACGTTTTTTACGAATAATTTCTTGTGCGAGAAACACGGTAACCCCCGAGAAAACAGGTTAAATGCGGCGGATGGCCCGCCGCAGGATAAAAATCAGTAGCTGCTTGCGCTCTTACCGTCGCCGTGACCCAGCGCTTTCAGCAGGCTCGCCAGCAGGCTGGATGCACCAAAGCGATAGTGACGGGAATCCGCCCACGCCGGGCCGAACAATTCGTCGGCAATCGCCAGGAACTGCTGCGCATCTTCAGCCGTGCGCACGCCGCCCGCAGGTTTGAAGCCTACGGTTTTTTCCACGCCCATATCACGGATCACTTCCATCATGATGCGCGCGCTTTCCGGCGTTGCGTTCACCGGCACTTTACCGGTAGAGGTTTTGATGAAATCTGCACCCGCGTTGATGGAGATTTCAGACGCTTTACGGATCAGCGCTTCTTCTTTCAGCTCACCGGTTTCGATGATCACTTTCAGCAGCACGTTTGCCGCAGCACAAGCGTCTTTACACGCTTTCACCAGGTCAAAACCAACCTGCTCGTTACCGGCGATCAGCGCACGGTACGGGAATACCACGTCCACTTCGTCAGCGCCGTACGCGATGGCCGCGCGGGTTTCAGCCAGCGCAATCTCGATGTCGTCATTGCCGTGCGGGAAGTTAGTCACGGTTGCAATGCGTACATCCGACGTGCCCTGCTCTTTCAGCGTCTTACGGGCAATGGGGATAAAGCGCGGGTAGATACAGACGGCTGCAGTGTTCCCGACGGGCGTTTTCGCCTGATGGCACAGGGCGATGACTTTCTCATTGGTGTCGTCATCATTCAGGGTGGTCAGGTCCATCAGTTTCAACGCGCGCAGGCTGCTTGCAGTTAAATCGGTCATAACATTCTCCAACGGCATCGCCGTATAAATTTCACCTTGCGGTCTGTGACTATTCTAACATCCAGCCGCACTTACACTTCGACATTCATCACAGTTAATGAAAACTGCGTACAAATTTGCATTACTGTAATGAGATGAACTTCAAATTTTACTGCTGTCGCTGCTGATTAAAGCAGCGATACCCGGTGTGGGATCAAAAGTCCCCCCGGGATGACTTCCTACAATTCGGTCATCATCCGCAGAACCATAAAGGAAGCGAATATGTCCCACGCCAGCCCTCACGCACTGCAACAACGTTGCCAGCAAATTGTGACAAGCCCGGTATTGACCCCCGAGCAAAAACGTCATTTTCTGGCGCTGGAGGCGGAGAACCATCTTCCCTACCCCGCGCTGCCTCAGGCCGCTCGCACCGCGCTGGAAGAGGGATTTATCTGCGACATGTTCGAAGGCCATGCGCCTTATAAACCGCGCTATGTTCTGCCTGATTACGCCAGATTCCTCGCCAACGGCTCGGCATGGCTGGAACTGGAAGGGGCAAAGGATCTGGATGACGCGCTCTCACTGCTGACCATCCTGTACCACCATGTTCCTTCTGTCACATCGATGCCGGTCTTCCTCGGTCATCTTGATGCATTACTGCAACCGTATGTTAATATTCTAACACAAGAAGAAATCGATAGCCGAATAAAACGTTTCTGGCGCTATCTCGACAGAACGCTTCCGGATGCGTTTATGCATGCCAATATTGGTCCGGCGGACACGCCCGTTACCCGCGCGATTTTACGCGCTGATGCAGAGCTGAAGCAGGTCGCACCGAATCTGACCTTTATTTATGATCCCGATATCACGCCAGATTCGCTGCTGCTCAGGGTGGCCGAAAATCTCTGTGAATGCAGCAAACCCCATATTTCTAACGGCCCAGTGAATGATAAAATTTTCACAAAAGGCCGTTATGGTATCGTGAGTTGTTACAACTCCCTGCCGCTGGCAGGCGGTGGCAGCACGCTGGTGCGCCTTAACCTGAAGGCCATTGCCGAACACAGCGACTCGCCCGAAGACTTTTTTACCCGTACGTTGCCCCACTACTGCCAGCAGCAACTGGCCGTCATCAATGCCCGCTGCGAGTTCCTGTATCAAAAATCCGGCTTCTTTGAGAATAGCTTCCTCGTCAAAGAGGGGCTGATTGATCCCGACCGCTTTGTGCCGATGTTCGGCATGTACGGCCTGGCCGAAGCGGTGAACGTGCTGTGCGAGAAAGCGGGGTCACCGGGCCGTTACGGTAAAGACGACCAGGCCAACGCGCTGGGGTATCGCATCAGCGAGCAGCTCGCGGCGTTTGTTGAAAGCACACCGGTGAAATACGGCTGGAAACAGCGTGCGATGCTGCATGCCCAGTCCGGAATAAGCTCTGATATCGGTACGACGCCGGGCGCGCGGTTGCCTTACGGGGAGGAGCCGGACCCGATTAGCCACCTGCTGAGCGTGGCGCCTCACCACAAGCACTATCACGCCGGGATTAGCGACATCCTGACGCTGGACGAGACGGTCAAACGCAACCCGCAGGCCGTGGTGCAACTGTGTCTGGGTGCGTTCAATGCCGGAATGCGGGAGTTCACCGCCAACGTGGCCGGTAACGATCTGGTACGCGTGACCGGATATATGGTGCGGTTGTCCGACCTGGAGAAATACCGTGAAGCAGGGTCACGCACTAACACCACCTGGCTTGGAGAAGAAGCCGCCCGACATACCCGCATCCTGGAGCGCCAGCCACGCGTGATAAGCCATGAACAGCAGATGCGCTTTAGTTAGTCAGGTGATCCCCTTCTCCTGCGTGGACGGGCCGGGCAGCCGCCTGGCTCTGTTTCTCCAGGGCTGCAACCTGCGCTGCAAAACCTGCCACAATCCGTGGACCATCGGACGCTGCAATGACTGTGGCGACTGCGTACCCCACTGCCCGCACGATGCGCTGAACATACAGGCCGGGCGGGTCTGGTGGCAGGAGAGTCAGTGTCAGCAGTGTGATACCTGCCTGCAGTTGTGCCAGCAGCAGGCAACACCAATGGCACACCGTTTTAGCGTCGACGAGATCCTCATTCAGCTCTCTAAATCCGCGCCCTTTATTGAAGGTATTACCGTGAGCGGCGGTGAAGCGACAACGCAGCTACCGTTCCTGGTAGCGCTCTTCACGGCGATCAAAGCCGATCCCGCCCTGCAACACCTGACGTGCCTGGTGGACAGCAACGGTCTGTTAGGGGAAACCGGCTGGCAAAAACTGCTGCCGGTATTCGACGGGGCAATGGTGGATTTGAAGGCCTGGGGGAACGAACACCATCGCTTCCTGACCGGACGCGAAAATCCGCAGATTAAGCACAGTATCCGCTGGCTGGCACACCACCAGCGGCTGGCGGAACTGCGATTACTGGTGATCCCGGAGCAGTGTGATTATCTGGAGCATCTCAAAGCGCTGACGGCGTTTATCCACGCGTTGGGCAATGTCCCGGTACGCATTAACGCCTTTCATGCTCACGGCGTTTACGGTGAAGCGGCGTCCTGGCGCAGCGCCACGCCAGAAGATATTGAGCCGCTGGCGCGGGCACTGGAACAACAGCAGATCGTGGTGATCCGACCGGCGCTTTATCTATAACGTAATACCAAATACCGCGCGGGTATTCTCCAGCAGGGCATGCGCAATCACCTCTTCCGGCTCCTCGCGCAGCTCACAGAGCGTGTCAAAGACCCGAGCGGCCTGCTCCGGGCGATTTGGCTGCCCCTGAAAACCGCTGAGCGGCATATCCGGTGCGTCGGTTTCCAGTAATAATGCTTCGAGCGGCAGCTGCGCCATCACATCGCGGGTTTTACTGGCGCGTGGATAGGTGATGGTACCCCCGACGCCAATTTTATAGCCCAGCGCAATAAAGCGCTGCGCCTGCTGCAGGCTCCCTGAAAAACCGTGCACAACGCCCCTTCGCGGAAGATCGATACGCTTCAGATGCATTGCCAGTTTGTCATGGGTTCGGCGGGAGTGAAGGATCACCGGCAGATCGTGGCGCTTCGCCAGCCGCAGCTGCGCATCAAGGATCGTCTGCTGGCGCGCAAACTGCGGATCGTCGCGATAGAGATCGAGGCCGATCTCACCGATGGCGACAAGTTTGTCGCCAGCCGTCTGCACAATGGCGTCCAGCGCGTCGATATGCTCATCAAGATGGTGTTCAATCACAATGGGATGCAGGCCGAGCGCGGCATACAGCGCCTGGTGCCGCCTTGAGAGATCCAGTACTCGCTCAAAGTATGCCGCTTCAACCGCCGGCACAATTATCGCCTCTACGCCGGCTTGTGCAGCTCGCGTGATGCTTTGCTCTTCATCCCCCGTAAACGGTGGAAAATCAAAATGACAGTGGGTATCGATAAACCGGTACGTCACGCCAGATCCTCATTATCTAACAATGCGTCATTCGCCTGCGGAGCATCCACCAGCGGCATCGCCAGCGCATCATTCGCCACCACTGCCGGTGGGGTAATAATGGCTTTATGACGATGTATAGGCGGTTGTTCAGCCAGCAGTTTGCCTATTGTCGCCAGGAAGTAACGCCCGCACAGACGCCCCGTTTTGTAATCGGTACGCAGCGCAGGAACGCGGCTGCCCAGCGCCATGCTGACCAGCGGTTTAGGCGGATAAATTTCAAATATACGCAGCTTACCCGGCGGTTTTTCAATAAAGCGCTGCATGGCGCCGTAGGTCGTTTCATGCTGCTTCGCGATATTGACCAGATGTTGCAGGCTGCTGTCGCCTAACCAGCGCTCCATGCGTTTAAACCATTGCGGGGTATAGTACATTTGCGACGGGACGGTGCGGATCACCACAATGGTTTTTGCCCCGCGTCGCGCAGCTTCCTGTACCGGCACCGCGTCACTGATGCCGCCGTCCAGATAGCTGATGCCGTCCAGCAGCGCGCCGGAACGATAGAAACCGGGAATGGCGCTGGAGGCGCGAATGATATCCAGCCAGTTCTCTTTTTGAGGAGAGAAATATCCCGGCGTGTAGTCATCACCACGGCTGGCGCACATCCAGAACTCTTTTCCGCTGTCGAACAGGCGCGCCGCCGTATCCATTGCCAGCGGCATCTGGCTTGAGGTCGAATCCAGCAGCCAGTCAAGGTCAATCAGGTTCCCGCCACGCACAAAGCGCACCGGGTTGAAAAATTCTTTCGCCGTGGTGTAGCGCATGATCACTTTTCGCGCGTAGCCGGGCTGGTTACAGACATAAGCAGAGAGGTTTTGCGCCCCGGCAGAGGTCCCGAAGTACAGGTCAAACGGGTTGAATTGCGCGCGCATAAACTCGTCCAGCACACCGGCCGTAAAAATGCCGCGCTGTCCGCCACCTTCACACACCAGCGCAAGCGGGCCTGCGCGAAACGGCTTTAACGCCAGCGGCGCAATATTGCCGAGCGTAACGGGAATTCGTTGCCCCACCTCTGCTTTCCTGTTTTCATTTTTCTGTTATGACACAGTAGCGCACCCGACCAGCGACTGAAACAAGAAAAAGCCAGTCACGAGGACTGGCTTTTTTTTGTTGAAGGAATATTGCGTTTGCTACGGACGTCGACGACCCGTAAACAGGCTGACCAGGAACAGAATAATACCCACGACGAAGACAATTTTTGCTGCCCATGCCGCTGTACCTGCCAGACCACCAAAGCCCAATGCGGCGGCAATTAACGCGATAACCAGAAATATAATGCCCCAACGAAACATAAGCTTCTCCTTTACCATAGTTAATGTCGGCCGCTAAATGTGAGCGCGCTCAGGTCACTCACCGGCGATTTTCCAGAGTCATTTTTATTTCGCCCGCTGACGTTAGCCAGACGGGCGAATGGTGCAGATTTACTTCGTTTTCAGATCGTTTTTAACGCTTTTAACACCATCGATCGCTTTCGCGATGGACTCGGCGCGCTCACTTTGCGCCTGAGAATCGACCGTACCGGAAAGCTGAACCACACCATCGGTGGTTTCCACTTTCACTTTACGAGATGGCACGATGTCATCTGCTAAAAGTTTAGCTTTGATTTCGCTGGTGGTGGCTGCATCTCCGGCATACCCTTTCACCGACGCGTTTTTGCTGTCCCGAACGTGCAGTTTGTCGCTCACGGACGCTACACCTTCAACACCCTTCGCCACTTTTACCGCCTGTTCGGCCTGGGCCTGGCTTTCTACAAAACCACTCAGGGTGACAACTTTCTTGTCAGTTTTAACGGAAATATCGGTGCTCTTGATAGCTTCATCATCCACCAGTGCGGCTTTCACTTTTGCTGTGATTGAGCTGTCATCCATGAAATTACCGACTTTATTCATAGAGCTATCGATTTTTTGCCCTGCGGTATCGGCGGTGGACTGCGCTTTATCCATAGTGCTGGTTTCAGCCAGAGCAGAACCACTTACCAGGATGCTACCCAGTGTCACAGCCAGCAGAGTTTTAGAAATCTTCAGTCTTGTCATATTCATCGATGTATTCCTGTGTATACCCGTCATTCGGGCGACATACTTCCCTAATTGCTAGTTTTATATATTGCGAATAAACACACGGGCAAAATGGAGAACCCAAAGTCATGCATTGAACAGTTAATTCATCCACACCCGGTGTTAAACACTGAGTTAAATATAGATCACTCTCACAGTGCCGCTTTCAGATTTGGGTAAAAAACGAGCAAAAGACGCGAAATAATGTTGAATTAAGAACATTCCGCAAGAGATTAATAAGACAGGAAATAAAGAAGAGCACGGCGATTGCCGTGCTCTGAGAGGGGATCAGTGTTCGCGCGTTTTGCGGAACTGGACATCAGGATAACGTTCCTGCGTCAGGTTAAGATTGACCATGGTTGGAGCGATATACGTCAGGTTATCACCACCATCCAGCGCCAGCTGCACTTCGTTCTTACGTTTAAATTCTTCGAATTTCTTCACGTCAGAACACTCTACCCAGCGCGCGGTCGCCACGTTAACCGATTCATAGATCGCTTCCACGTTGTACTCACTCTTCAGACGCGCAACGACCACGTCGAACTGCAGCACACCGACAGCGCCCACGATCAGATCGTTGTTAGCGATAGGGCGGAACACCTGGACAGCGCCCTCTTCGGAAAGCTGAACCAGCCCTTTCAGCAGCTGTTTCTGCTTCAGCGGATCGCGCAGGCGAATACGACGGAACAGTTCCGGTGCGAAGTTCGGAATACCGGTGAACTTCATCATTTCACCCTGGGTGAAGGTATCGCCGATCTGAATCGTACCGTGGTTGTGCAGACCGATGATGTCGCCCGGATAGGCTTCTTCAACGTGCGAACGGTCGCCCGCCATAAAGGTCAGCGCATCGGAGATCACCACATCTTTACCGATACGTACCTGACGCAGCTTCATGCCCTTTTCATACTTACCGGACACCACGCGCATAAAGGCGACGCGGTCACGGTGTTTCGGGTCCATGTTGGCCTGAATTTTAAAGACGAAACCGGTGAACTTCTCTTCTTTCGCTTCCACTTCACGGGTGTCAGTTTTACGTGACATCGGTTGTGGCGCCCACTCCACCAGGCCGTCAAGCATATGGTCAACGCCGAAGTTACCCAGCGCGGTACCAAAGAAGACCGGGGTGATTTCACCGCTCAGGAACAGCTCTCTGTCGAATTCGTGAGATGCACCTTGAACCAGCTCCAGCTCGTCACGCAGCTGCGCGGCCAGCTCTTCACCCACAGCCGCATCCAGCTCCGGGTTATCCAGACCTTTTACGATACGGACTTCCTGAATGGTATGGCCTTTACCGGTCTGGTAAAGATAGGTTTCGTCTTTATAAAGGTGATAGACACCCTTGAACAGCTTGCCGCAGCCAATGGGCCAGGTGATAGGCGCACAGGCAATTTTCAGCTCGTTTTCCACTTCATCCATCAGCTCCATCGGGTCGCGGATGTCACGGTCGAGTTTGTTCATAAAGGTGAGGATCGGCGTATCGCGCAGACGGGTAACTTCCATCAGCTTACGGGTACGATCTTCAACCCCTTTCGCGGCGTCGATGACCATCAGACAGCAGTCCACCGCCGTCAGCGTACGGTAGGTATCTTCCGAGAAGTCTTCGTGCCCTGGGGTATCCAGCAGGTTGACCAGGCAATCATGATACGGGAACTGCATCACGGAGGTGGTAATGGAAATACCACGCTGCTTTTCCATCTCCATCCAGTCAGATTTTGCATGCTGGTTGGAACCACGGCCTTTTACGGTACCCGCAGTCTGAATCGCCTGTCCGAACAGCAACACCTTCTCGGTGATGGTCGTTTTACCGGCATCCGGGTGAGAGATAATGGCAAAAGTACGGCGCCTGGCCACCTCTTGCAGATAAGGAGACAACGTCATAATGAAATCTTCTATATAAGCGCGGCGTCAGGCCGCGCATCATGGGATACGAAAAATGCGGCTATTTTACCCATCAATGGGGGGCAGGCAATCATTGTTTACACAGGAGCTGCTCCAGTTCGTTCAATGACGTGACGGTCCAGGTCGGCTGGATACCTTCCGGCAACGTGCGACCGTGTGCATTCAGCCAGACGGTCGACAGGCCGGCGTTCATCCCGCCACGAATATCCGACTCCGCGGTGTCCCCGACCATCAGCACACGTTCACGATCGGGATTGCCCGCTTGTTCCAGCGCATAATCAAAAATACGCGGATCCGGCTTAGGTACGCCCACCTCTTCAGAGATCACCAGCGCGTCAAAATGATCGCGCAGGCCCGTACGCTCAAGGCGGATCTGCTGCAGGGCGGTAAACCCGTTGGTAATAATGCCCAGCTTCGCCTTGCCCTTCAGGGCGTCCAGCAGGGAAACCGCGCCCGGCAACGGCGCGCAGATATCCGCCATGGCATTAAGGAAGGCATCGTTAAGCGCACCCGGGCTGACGTTTAACCGCTCGGCCCAGACATCAAAGCGCTGGTGCTGCAGCTGTAACGCGGTGATGGCACCGTTCTGGTAATCCACCCACAGCGGTTTGTTTACCGCCTGATAGTCCTGAAAGTCTTCAGCGGTGAAGGTAACGCTATAATCGAGAAACATCCGCTGTAGGCCGCCAAACGAGTCAAACGTAAACAGCGTTTCGTCGGCATCAAAGAAAATCCAGTCCCATTTCATCGTTACAACCTTATTTTAGTTATCCAAGCGGCAGAGCCATTATGATGGCGTCTTCACGTCCCTCTGCGGTGGGGTAGTAGTTACGGCGGATAGTCGCCTCGTTAAAGCCTAAGCTTTCATAGAGTGCGATGGCGGCGACATTCGACGCGCGCACCTCCAGCCACAGGGTGAAAACGTCACGGGTTTCGAGCTCGCGAATGAGATACTCAAGCAGTTCTCTTCCCAGCCCCCGGCGCTGATACGCGGGATCAACCGCGATATTAAACAGCGTCGCTTCGTCCAGAACGACCTGCGTGATGGCAAAAGCGGCCATCGTGCCGTCGACGTCCAGACGGTAATTCAGATACCGCTCGCCCTGATTGCTGGCGAGGTTTTTTTCGCTCCATGGAAAAGCATGGGCGCGCGTTTCAATCGCGTACGCCGCGGTCAGATCAGGCGTCGTGAGGGAAGAAATCGTGTTCATATTCGCAGATTTGTTGCCA
Organism: Enterobacter sp. RCC_40; assembly: GCF_041360735.1. NCBI lineage: Bacteria > Pseudomonadati > Pseudomonadota > Gammaproteobacteria > Enterobacterales > Enterobacteriaceae > Enterobacter > Enterobacter sp. RCC_40. The sequence continues at coordinate 259,776 of NZ_JBFUPR010000003.1, read as the reverse complement.
TAGCGCGCTGCGCGCTTTTGGGTTGGCTTTCAGTTCGTCCAGCGCTGGCGAGCAGATCTGGCTCCCTTCCAGGGAGACCTCATCGATGTCTCCCATACGCCAGCTGTTGCAGCGGCTGTCGGATGGCAGCATGGTGACCCTATCTGGCGTAAGCTGTAAAACCTGTTCAGTGGTCAGCTCCAGGCTACGAAGGACATCACCAATAAGGGGTTCATTCAGGGCAGGCAGTTCCTCCGCCACCATCACCAGCCGGACGTGCGCAGGGATGGAGATGGCGATTTCGCCCTGCAACGCCGTCGGGCGACGCAAGGCCCACTGGGTGATGCCCAGTTGCTGCAACTGCCAGTCTCGTCGGGATGTCATAGGGAAAACTCCTGTCTCTCAGGCGCGCAAATATAGCAAATGTGTCGAAACTGCGCCATCTACCTACTATAATCCCCGCCTGAGTTAATTGAGGAACAATTCATGTCTGCATTTACCCCGGCAAGTGAAGTCTTGCTGCGTCACAGTGATGATTTCGAAGAAAGCCGTATTCTGTTTGCCGGAGATATGCAGGATGACCTGCCCGCACGTTTCGACTGTGCTGAAAGCCGTGCCCACACCCAATACTACCACCACTGGCAGGTACTGAGCCGCCAGATGGACGACCGCGCGCGCTTTAGCCTGGTCGCTGAACAGAGCGACATCGCCGACTGCGACACGCTCATCTACTACTGGCCGAAGAACAAGCCAGAAGCCCAGTTCCAGCTGATGAACCTGCTTTCTCTGCTGCCCGTTGGCTGCGATATTTTCGTGGTCGGTGAGAACCGCAGCGGCGTTCGTAGCGCAGAACAGATGCTGGAAGGCTATGCGCAGCTGAATAAAATCGACAGCGCCCGTCGCTGTGGCCTGTATCACGGCCGTCTGGAAAAACAGGCGACCTTTGATGCTGAGAAATTCTGGGATGAGTATCAGCTTGACGGTCTGACCATTAAAACTCTGCCTGGCGTCTTCAGCCGCGACGGTCTGGACGTGGGCAGCCAGCTGCTGCTCTCCACCCTGACGCCACATACGAAAGGCAAAGTGCTGGATGTCGGCTGTGGCGCGGGTGTACTGGCGACCGTACTGGCGAGCCATTCGCCAAAAGTGCGCTTAACCCTGTGCGATGTGAGCGCCCCGGCGGTTGAAGCAAGCCGCGCAACGCTTGCTGCAAACGGCCTGGAAGGCGACGTGTTTGCCAGCAACGTCTTCTCTGACGTGAATGGCCGTTTCGACATGATCATCTCCAACCCGCCGTTCCACGATGGCATGGAAACCAGCCTTGAAGCGGCGCAAACGCTGATCCGTGGTGCAGTACGTCATCTGAACAGCGGGGGTGAACTGCGTATCGTGGCTAACGCCTTCTTACCGTACCCGAAAGTGCTGGATGAAACCTTTGGCTTCCATGAAGTCATCGCCCAGACGGGTCGCTTTAAGGTTTACCGCACCGTGATGACGCGTCAGGCTAAGAAGTAATCCCCTTATCTGGCAGGCCGGATACGCGTAACCGCTATCCGGCAAAACCGGGCGCTACCATCGGCCATTTTTGCAGCAATCAAAACAGCGTGCGCATTTTTCTGTTGACGTAAAGCTGAAAACATCTAGAATGCGCCTCCGTGGTTACGATACTTTTACAGTGTCGATGGTATGCGAAGGTGGCGGAATTGGTAGACGCGCTAGCTTCAGGTGTTAGTGTCCTTACGGACGTGGGGGTTCAAGTCCCCCCCCTCGCACCATAAATCACGTTGATATTGCTCGCACTGGGCGAAGGTGGCGGAATTGGTAGACGCGCTAGCTTCAGGTGTTAGTGTTCTTACGGACGTGGGGGTTCAAGTCCCCCCCCTCGCACCAACGAGGCGATATCAAAAAAGTAAGATGACTGTGCGAAGGTGGCGGAATTGGTAGACGCGCTAGCTTCAGGTGTTAGTGTCCTTACGGACGTGGGGGTTCAAGTCCCCCCCCTCGCACCAATTATCTTACATCCTTTCTGACGTTCTTCTCACTTTCCGCTTATTTCAAACTCATCAGTATCACCAGAATTCCACTGACCAGTGCTACGCATGACGGCAGTAACACAAAGTGGCGCAGCTGTTTATGCCAGATCATCCCTGACGTCACTAACAGTCCTGACACAATGAGCGCTTTCCAGACATCAATGGAGAGATCGGCAAACATCAGACCGCCAAGAATCGCCCCCGGCAGTAACACTCCCCAACCACTTCCCAGCGCCCTGTTCAACATGGTTCGACCTTTCACATTGATAATGATAACCAATATCATATGATATCAATTATCATTTGTCAGTACGATTAATCAAAAACTCTCCCCCTTTACCTTTCCTGTAATGACAGGAAATGCCTAAGGTGATAAATTGCTCACCTGTTAACTAGACCTAAAGTTTTTCTGATAATTACTCTTTGAGTTTTTTGCATCTTTCATTGCGAAACAACACCTATTTACCTGTTTTAATTAAATATTAATAAAAACGCACTACTATGACATCACAATCCTGGCGGTCTTTGGTCCACAGTAAATATCAATTATCGTTACGTTTATTTTTATTTTTGAACGCGACCTCAGCTGTGTTCTCGGTAACAAACCCGCTCTATTCTATTCGCCTGTTATCAGTCCCTCTGATTTCTATTTTTGTTATCAGCATCGGGCTACTCGTCTGGCACTGGAAAAAGAGAACCCGCAAGGTAAATATTCCTGCCGTTTCAGCGATCTTCGGTATTTTATGGGCGTGGCAGGTGGCCTCGAAATTTTCGTTAATTACCCACGATCAGGCGACCTATTTGATCATGGCATTATTAACGGTACTGTTTATTGGTACGCTGGCCTTCGCCAGTAATATCAAAGCATTTACGCTGCACTCCTTCCCCACCTTTATTGTCTGCCTGTGGTTAAGTAATCATGATATATGGCTGAGAATGACCTATTCTTTCGCACTTCCTGTGGTAGCAATTGCGATTCATAACATTTTGCAAAGACGTAACGATCGCTTCGCGCAGGAACTGCTTTCCCGTTTGCTGGAGGAGCGTGAGACCCTCACCGATCTGAGCATGATGGACCCGCTTACCGGCCTTTATAACCGTCGCGGACTGCAAAGCCGGCTGGAGAATCTTCCGGCAGTGGAGAACGGCGAGCACTTTGTCCTGCTGATGGATATCGACCACTTTAAGGCCTACAACGACCACTACGGCCATATGATGGGCGACCAGGCGCTGATCCGGGTCTCTGCTGCCATCCGTGATGCCGTGCGTTCACGCGATATTGTGGCGCGCTTCGGCGGGGAAGAATTTATGGTTCTGCTGACCAATATTTCTCTCGAGCATGCCCGCCAGACGGCAGAGCGGATCCGCCAGAAAGTCTACGATTTAAAAATCCCGCATATGTTCAATGAAAGCGTGGCGACAAACGTCACCATCAGCATTGGGATTGCCATTTTTGAGGATGAAGATGCCGAAGGCGCACTGGAGAAAGCGGACAAAGCCCTCTACGAAGCAAAGCATATGGGGCGCAATAACATCCTGCTGAGCGAAGAGCTTCAGACCGCGTAAGCGCGGCGTCATATAACGAGGACAAAAGTCTTGCCATCGGTATGAGCAATAGTTAGGATTGGCAATCATTATCATTTAGATTTGTATCTATACTATGGCCACTCATACCGCACAAATCGTTGAACCACTTCTCTGGAGAGCCCGCCTCCCCACCGGGAATGTTTCGCTTGCGGATGCCATCAGGGATAAGATCGCTAAAACCCGCGCCCACCTGCTGGACTTTATCAGGCTGGATGAAGCGCACCCGCACCACGCCATGACGCTGGAAGAGTGGCGACAGCCGTCGACACTGCAGTCGTTGCTGGCAACCTATTCCGACCATATCTATCGCAATCAACCGACCCTTACGCGGGAAAACAAACCCCTGCTCTCCCTCTGGGCGCAGTGGTATATCGGGCTGATGGTGCCCCCACTCATGCTGGCGCTGCTCACTCAAGAGGGCATGCTGGAACTCTCCCCGGAATATTTTCATGTCGAGTTCCACGAGACCGGCCGTGCGGCCTGTTTCTGGATTGATCTCCACGAAGACCAGAACGCGGAGCACCTCTCTGCTCAGGAACGTATGGAGCAGCTCATAACTCGCGCCCTGATCCCGGTGGTGGATGCGCTGGAAGAGACGGGGGAAATCAACGGGAAGCTTATCTGGAGCAATACCGGGTATTTAATCCACTGGTATTTGACGGAAATGAAACCTCTGCTCGGTGATGAGAAGGTCGAGGCCCTGCGCCAGTCCTGTTTCTTTGCAAAACAGCTTTCCGATGGTCGCGATAACCCGTTATTCCGCACCGTGGTCCTTCGTGACGGGCTTCTGGTTCGTCGCACCTGCTGCCAGCGTTATCGCCTGCCGGACGTTCAGCAGTGTGGAGATTGTACGCTCAAGTAAGGTCAGGTGTTGCCGGGCCGCATTAACGCTGACCCGGCATCCGTTTCTCACGCTACCTGCTGATTTTCCTCTTCCGCATTACGTTGCGCTTCTTCCGCTTCCTGCTCCAGCAGTTGCTTCTCGTACACTTTAAAGAACGGGAAGTAGATGATGGCCGATACGCACGCCAGGACCACCACCAGAATGGCTGCACGGAAATCCCAGCCCAGCGCCCATGCGGCACCTACCGGTGCAGGTGCCGTCCACGGCACAACGGAGATCACGCGGCCAATCAGATCGAACTTCATCGCCGACCAGGCCAGCACGGCGTTAACCATGGGTGCCAGCAGGAACGGAATAAAGAACACCGGGTTCATGACAATCGGCGTACCGAAAATAACGGGTTCGTTGATGTTAAAGAGGCTTGGCACCACGCTCAGACGGCCGATAGAACGCAGATGAGCGGAGCGGCTGCGCAGGTAGCAGAACACCAGCCCCATCGTGGCACCTGACCCCCCGATGACGATAAAGAATGTCCAGAACGCTTCCATAAAAATATGCGGCAGCGGCTGGCTGGCGGCCAGCGCGGTCTGGTTAGCGCCCAGGTTGGTCAGCCAGAACATCTGCAACATCCCGGAGACAATCGCGGCGCCGTGGATCCCGGCGAACCACAGCAAATGCCCAATCAACACCGCCAGCAGGATTGCCGGCAGGGAGTCTGCGGCGGAAACCAGCGGTTTGAAGACAGACATAATCGCCTGCGGGATCAGCATGCCAAACTCAGACTGAATCACCAGACTCAGCGGGTAAAGCGTCAACACCACCACCAGCACCGGGATCAACAGGTCAAAGGAGTTTTTGATCATCGGCGGAACCTGGTCCGGCAGACGGATCCCGATGTTATGCGCTTTGAGAAAACGCATCATCTCAACGCAGTAGATAGCCACCAGAATCGCGGTAAAAATGCCAGTCCCGCCGAGGCTGTCGACCGGAAGCGTGCCTTTGGTTTTCGGCGCCGCAACCAGCAGAAACGCCATCAGCGACAGCATGGCGCACATAAACGGGTCTAACTGATGCGATTTGACATAGTGTTTGCCAAGGTTATAGGCAATGGCCGCGCAGATATACAGGGACATAACGCCCATCGTCATATCAAACGGCGTGAGGATCTGACCTTCAAATTGCTTCGCCATGTCCAGCCAGGCGCGCGCGAAACCCCAGGTGGTATCAGGCGAAAACGGTGGATACGCGAAGACGAGTAAAAATGAACCCACAATCATGAACGGCATCGCGGAGATAAAGCCATCACGAATAGCCATAACATGACGCTGGGAGGAGATCCGCCCGGCAATCGGGCTGACGTAATTTTCTACAAAACGAAATATCAGATTAAACGCAGCATGGTTGGCAGACATAGCAGATCTCCTTTCAGACGTTTATGACGGGCGCATGTACGCCATACGTTGGTCCATACATCACCTTCACAACCTTGCCGGCGCGTTTACCAGCGGTACTGCTCAGACGGAATGGTTTCATATTTAGCTCTTATTATTGGATACAGGGGACGTTACATAGTCAGTATTAATCTCTCACTCACGGTCTGCAACCGGTTACTGTAACCGGTTTCCGTGAATGTGAAGGCGATCCAGAAATCGGCCGTGTGGGATATTTGTTACTGAAGAGATATTTACAGAGCATAAATTCTTATGACAGATTACGCGGGATATTTGTCAGGAGGAAACAATGAGTTTGCAGTCTGTACAGCAGTTTTTTGCCGACAACGCTCCGGATATAGAGGTTATTGAACTTAGCCAGAGTACCGCAACCGTTGCGTTGGCTGCTGCCGCCCATCGTGTTGAGCCGGGACAAATCGCCAAAACGCTGTCGTTGAAGGTTAAAAATGACGTCATTCTGGTGGTCGCGAAAGGTGATGCGCGTCTGGATAATAAAAAACTGAAAGACACGTTTGGCGCAAAAGCACGCATGCTCAGTTGTGATGAAGTGGTCACCATCACGGGTCATCCTGTTGGCGGCGTGTGCCCGTTTGGGCTGGAAAATCCGCTCGCGGTTTATTGCGATATTTCACTGAAACAGTATGCTGAAGTGCTGCCGGCCGCGGGTGCAATTCACAGTGCCGTGCGTATTTCACCAGACAGAATGGCAGAACTGACGTCCGCAAAATGGGTGGATGTGTGCATCTGAATGAGGCGCCAGAGCCTGTCTGGCGCACAGATATCAGTTTATAAAAATGTCGGCTGGCTTAATACAGATGTTCGCGGATCCCGGGCCGGGAGATGAGTCAGAATATCTGCCGCATCAAGCAGCCCCACGTCAGAATTGACCCCAAGCTTCACCATCGCATTAAACTTGTGCGCCCGGATGGTCTTAATATTGCGCTCAAGCTGCGCGGCGATTTCAGGAATAGAAAACCCGCAGGACATATACCGCAAAATCGCCCGCTCCGTTGGGCTTAACATCCTGTTTTGACTCTTGTACCAGTGGTTGAGCATATTGTCATTGATGTGCAGCGTTTCACTCAGTAACACCAGCAGTTCCTCCTGCAGGCGGTCGAGCGACACCGATTTACTGACGACACCGTGAAGGCGTGAAGGGGAAAGATGGCTGATTAACCGCGCTTCCATTTCATCTGCCGCCAGGATGATGCGCTGAATATGATTATGCGTAAACGCGAGATCCCGCAGGGATGCCAGGCAGTTTCGACGCTCTTCTCGCGCATCAGAAAGTGAATAGATCAGCGAGAAAAAAGAGACATGAGGAAGCGCCTTCTTAAAGCTGTCAAATTCACTGAACATGTGCAGTTGATAATGGCTGAGCGTGGGCAGTGCAAACAGGTGCTCCAGCCCGACGGCACTCATCGCGCAATTTTCGATGACGGCAATATGTCTTGTTGAACCGGTTTTATCCATTCCTCGAACTCTCCATAGGCTGACATTAAACTCAGCTCTCTCAATCCCTGAGTACTGTTGATCCAGGCGTACAGATCGGCATTACTCCGTAATGACAACCGTCGCATCGCACTGTTTTTCTGTGCACTGATCGTTTTATTGCTCTTCTTGAGCAAGGTGGCAATTTGGTTAATCCCCCAGCCCTTGCCTAACAGACGCAATACCTTGCGTTCAGAGTGGGTGAGCGCAATGACGCGGTCGTCTTCATCATCGTTACAGGCAGGCTCGGGCGTTAATAACGTCTGGCTTATCCGCTCTGCCCGTTCACTGCCTGCACGGATGGCGTTAATTACGCCTTCTATCGGCTCCATATCAGAAAGCAACGTGCTTTCCGGACGCATCAGCAGCTCAACGGCAATAGGGTAAAGCGGCCGGGAGACTAAAAAAATCCAGTGAATATCCCGATATTGATTTAATAAACCGTAATATTCTTCGAGCGTGCCCCGGGGATTCCTGTATTCACCTGAAATATCAGCGATAATGACGTCTGCACGCCGTAACTGCAGCAGGGTTAATTCCTGCAGCGAACGGCAAAACGTTAAATCAAAATCGGCAAAATGGCGTGTCATCACGCCCCCCAACCCGTTTTGCATTACGGGTATTCTGCTAATGACGACGCCATGTTTACCATTCAATGACGACATAGACCCTCCGTGTCCATTTTCATATGATGAGTAACGTTAAAACGCATCAAGGTATAAGTGTATTCGTCCCTGAGTGTAAAACTGATTAATACAAGCAGAAGATGAGATGTGTGCTTCATTTAAGAAATGCCTAAAACAGCGGTAATATCTCACAAAGCACAGATAAATTTAATTATAAAGGCATTAAAATAATTAAAATATAAACTTAGTAAAACTAAATATAAATATCTTATATTTCTCAATTAATAATTCATCATATTTATGGCCCAAAACCGCATCCCGCCGCCAGACAGCCCGCAACTGTTTGCATAAATCTTGATCTGACCCACAGCTAGAGGCACTGCAGTTTGTGCTAAAAGTAAGCATGACGGGCCATCAGGCAAGCTATTCACCTTCTCTTCAGGACATGACATGCAGGCAGATCGATCAACGCAGCGTGCCATCACGCGGCTCTGTATTCAGTGCGGTCTTTTTCTGCTCCAGCACGGGGCGGAAAGCGCGCTGGTCGAGGAACTCTCCACCCGGTTGGGGCTGGCGCTGGGTATGGATAGCGTTGAGAGCGCCATTTCATCCAATGCTATCGTGTTGACCACCATAAAAGACGGTCAGTGCCTGACCTCCACCCGCAAAAACCACGACCGCGGCATCAATATGCACGTTGTAACCGAGGTTCAGCATATCGTCATTCTTGCTGAGCATAAGCTTCTCGACCTGCACGACATTGAAAAACGGTTCAACCAGATTAAGCCCTTACGTTATCCCCGCTGGCTGGTGGTGTTAATGGTCGGGCTGTCCTGCGCCTGTTTTTGTAAGCTCAACAAAGGCGGCTGGGACGGCGCGGTCATCACCTTTTTCGCCAGCAGCATCGCCATGTACGTGCGCCAGCTCCTGACGCACCGCCAACTCCACCCGCAAATTAATTTCTGCATTACCGCTTTTGTCGCCACCACGGTTTCTGGCCTGCTGCTTCGTCTGCCGCAGTTTGCCAACACGCCGACGATTGCCATGGCGGCCAGCGTGCTTCTGCTGGTGCCCGGCTTCCCGTTGATTAACGCCGTAGCCGATATGTTTAAGGGGCACATCAATACCGGTCTGGCACGCTGGGCGATTGCCAGCCTGCTGACGCTTGCAACCTGCATTGGTGTGGTAATGGCCATGACACTCTGGGGGTTACGCGGATGGGCGTGATCGATTTTCTGCTGGCGCTGGCGCAGGATATGCTGCTGGCCGCGATCCCTGCCGTCGGTTTTGCGATGGTCTTTAACGTTCCGCAACGCGCGTTACCGTGGTGCGCGCTATTGGGTGCTATTGGTCATGGCTCGCGAATGGTGATGATGACGGCGGGATTCAACATTGAATGGTCAACATTTATGGCCTCAATGCTGGTCGGTAGCATCGGCATTCAGTGGTCGCGCTGGTATCTGGCGCATCCAAAGGTATTCACCGTCGCCGCCGTTATCCCGATGTTCCCCGGCATATCTGCCTATACGGCCATGATTTCCGCGGTGAAAATCAGCCATTTCGGCTACACCGAACCGCAAATGATCCTCCTTCTGAGCAACTTTCTTAAGGCTTCGTCCATTGTCGGTGCGCTCTCTATCGGACTGTCGATCCCCGGACTGTGGCTGTACCGCAAACGTCCACGGGTTTGAGATTTGTGTTATTACGCTGCCGTGAGGATAATCACTCCCATCCGTTTGGTGACGATAAGGAAAGGATGTGGCTAACCCAGGCAGCGAACTCCCCGAGCACAATGAAGAATCCAGCCTGAAAGAGAAAATCTTTCAGAGCGCTATCACACTGTTTGCCGAATACGGGTTGAACGGTGCCCGCATGGAACAAATTGCGGAGAAAGCCGGCACCACCAAACGCATGGTTGTTTACCACTTCAAAAACAAAGAGAACCTGTATCTTCTCGTACTGGAGTATGTTTACACCCAGATCCGCGCCAGTGAACAGGCGCTCAGCCTGGCGGGAATGCCCCCTGTCGAAGCGCTGGTTCATCTGGTTGAAGCCACCTTTGACTACCATGCCGACCACCCGGATTACATCCGCATTATCTGCATGGAAAACATGCAGCGTGGCCGTTTTATGCAGCAGTCCAGCGACCTCCGCCAGGTCAACCGCAGCGCACTTGATCTGCTGGAAGCGATCCTCCGTCGCGGGAAAGAAAAGCAGTTGTTCAATCAGACGGTTGAAGCCCGCGATCTGCATCGTTTGATCAGCAGTTTCAGCTTCCACTACGTTGCCAACAGCTACACCTTCACCCTGCTGTTTGAAGAAGGTGCGGACGAACAGGCACAGCGCCAGCACTACCGCAAAATGGCCGTTCAGGTGGCGCTCCGTTATACTTGTCCATAAAATAGCTTGCAATTAAATCGCACACTATCTATATTCATCTCATGAACGCGAAAACGAACGACACGACCGCTGCGCTCCTGCTGGATAACCAGCTCTGCTTTGCTCTCTATTCAGCAAATCTGGCGCTGAACAAGCTGTACCGGCAACTGCTGGCACCGCTGAACCTGACTTACCCGCAATACCTGGTGATGCTGGTGCTGTGGGAGCAGGATGACATTACGGTGTCGGACATCGGTGAACGGTTGTTCCTTGACTCTGCCACGCTGACGCCGCTGTTGAAGCGTCTGGAAAGCGCGGGGCTGATAAACCGCCACCGCTCACGTAAAGACGAGCGTCAGGTTGCCGTCACCCTGAGCGATGCGGGACGTCATCTCCAGCTGCAGGCTTCCGGGATCCCCCATGCAGTGGGATGCGCCGCCCAGTGTGATACTGAGACCATGCTGTCACTTAAGCAGCAGCTGGAACGTTTGCGACAACAGATCCAACGCGCGTAAGGCTATACTTTACGCGTATTTATTTACCCATATATATCGCACGCTATTTAATAGCGCACATTAATGTAAGATGAGGAATCTGCCATGTCTTTAGAAAAAGTTGTCTACACTGCCAAAGCAAAAGCAACCGGAGGCCGTGATGGCCGTGCGACCTCTTCCGACGGCGTACTGGACGTTAAACTCGGCGTGCCAAAAGAGATGGGCGGCATGGGCGGTGACGTCACCAACCCTGAGCAGCTGTTTGCTGCCGGCTACTCTGCCTGCTTCCTGGGTGCCATGAAGTTTGTAGCCGCTCGCGACAAATTTACCCTGCCGAAAGAGGCCTTTATTGAAGGCGAAGTGGGGATTGGGCCGCTGCCAACCGGTTTTGGTATCGAAGCAAAACTGAACATCCACGTTGAAGGTATGGATCCTGCTGAAGCCAAAAAACTGGTCGATGCAGCACACATTGTGTGTCCGTACTCTAACGCGACCCGCGGTAACATCGACGTAACGCTGAACATTATCGCCTGATAACTGCCTGATGGCGTTACGCTTATCAGGCCAGCCGTTGACGCCCCGGCAGGCATCGCGCCGCCGGGGAAAACCCCTCCTTCCCTTCCCGCTCTCTGTGCTACCATAAGCCCATATCACGCCCGTAGTTATCAGTAGAGTAAGCGTTATGTCCTCCAGAATTCTGACCACCAGCATTGCTGGTATTGATGCCTTTATGCGCGATCCCCGCGGTGTGCTGACCCACGCCGAAGGCGGCACGGTTGCGGTATTTGCTGACAACGCTCCGGCGTTTTATGCCATCACACCGGAACGTCTGGCACAGCTTCTGGAGATTGAAGCGCAGTTGTCCCGCCCGGCGAGCGACGTAACCCTCGATAACCAGTTCTTTGACGAGCCGGTTAACGTCCCCATGGCCGTTCCCATGGGAAAATTTGCCCTGTATGCGGGCTGGCAACCTGATGCTGATTTTCAACGGCAGGCGGCATTGTGGGGCATAGCGTTAACGCAACCGGCTACCCCCGAAGAGCTGGCCGCGTTTACCGCCTGGTGGCAGGCGGAAGGCAAAGTATTCACCCATATTCAGTGGCAACAGAAGCTCGCGCGTCATCTGCAAATTAATCGCGCCAGCAATAACGGCCAGCCAAAACGTGATATCAACGCGTTTTCCGAACCGGATAAACAGATCCCTAATGGATTCCGAGGTGCGAAATGAAGAACGTCGGCGACCTGATGAAACGTCTGCAAAAGATGATGCCAGCCAACGTGAAGCCCGCCTTCACGACGGGTGAAGAACTCCTGGCGTGGCAAAAAGAACAGGGTAAGATCCGCGCCGCCGCGCTGGCCCGCGAAAACCGGGCGATGAAAATGCAGCGCACCTTTAACCGTTCCGGTATTCGCCCCCTGCACCAGAACTGCTCATTTGATAACTATAAAATTGAGACCAACGGGCAGATGAATGCACTCGCTGCCGCGCGTCAGTACGTGGATGAATTCGACGGCAATATCGCCAGCTTCATTTTTAGCGGCAAGCCTGGCACGGGGAAAAACCACCTGGCGGCCGCTATCTGTAACGAGCTGCTGCTGCGCGGGAAATCGGTGCTGATCATCACCGTGGCCGATATCATGTCCGCCATGAAAGACACCTTCAGCAACCGCGAAACCAGCGAAGAGCAACTGCTTAACGACCTGAGTAATGTCGATTTACTGGTTATTGATGAGATTGGCGTCCAGACCGAATCCCGCTATGAAAAAGTGATCATTAACCAGATTGTCGATCGCCGCTCTTCCTCCAAACGCCCCACCGGCATGCTGACTAACCACAACATCGACGAAATGACCCGCTTGCTGGGCGAACGCGTCATGGATCGCATGAAGCTCGGGAACAGTCTGTATGTCATCTTCGACTGGGAAAGTTACCGCAGCCGTGTCACCGGTAAAGAGTATTAAGATATTTCCAGGAAAGACCGGTGGCCCGGAGGTATATACTGACTCCACTTTCGCCCCAAAACGGACCTTTTTTGAGTAAGCCATTATGAAAAAACAGTTTCTTTTCAGCACTGTATTAGGCGCCCTGCTGGTTACCGGCGCGGCACAGGCCGCATCCTGGCAGGATTCGCTGTCCAGCGCAGCGAGCGAACTGACCAAAGAGAGCAGCAGCACCCAGGGCGGGCTGTCAGCCTCTTCCCTTACCGGCCTGCTGGGTAACAGCACCCAGAGCCTGAGCGCAGGCACAATGAACAACGCCGCGGGGATTCTGGAATATTGCGCGAAGCAAAAACTGGCCTCCGTGACCGACGCGCAAAACGTGAAAAATCAGGTGCTGGGCAAACTCGGTCTGGATACACAGGAGCAGAAACAGGACACCAACTATATGGATGGTATTCAGGGCCTGCTGAATGCGCAAAACGGTCAACAGCTCAACCTGAGCACCATCGGCAACTCCTCGCTGGCGAAACAGGTGAAAACCAAAGCCTGCGATCTGGTGCTGAAACAAGGCGTTAATTTCATCTCCTGATCCCCGCCTGTATTGCCATTACACGCCGCGTTTAAGACGTTACTCTTTTAACGCGGCGTTAAAGCCGTCTTTTTCCTGCCTGCCACCGTCTGAGCGTCCGTATGTCAGGATGCGACCCCCTTCAAAAAAACGATTTTCTAAACCAAATCCTAACAACAGCACACTTTCGTGACACTAAAATTGCAGCTACACGACAACGCAATTACATTGTATAACCCAAAAAATAATCAGTTAGCCAGCTAAGCGCCTGGCGTCATGAGGATAGACTGTTGTCAGAGTTAATGTCCCTTGTCCTTTTTCTGGCCTCTGTCGGCGTTTACGCCTGCAAAGCGGGCCGTAACACCTGGTGGTTTATCGCCACGCTGGTGGTGCTCGGCATTTTTATTATTTTAAACATTACCTTATACGCCAGCGATTACTTTACCGGTGACGGCATTAACGATGCGGTGCTCTACACGCTGACGAATAGCCTGACGGGCGCGGGCGTGGGTAAATACATTCTTCCCGGGCTTGGCCTAATTGCGGCGCTGGTGATTATTTTTGGTGCCCTGGCCTGGGTGCTGCGCCGCCGTCGACATCTTCCGCATCATGGCGGCTACAGCCTGCTGGCACTCTGTCTGGCGCTGGCGTCCGTGGATGCCAGCCCGGCATTTCATCAGATAACCGAGCTGGTAAAGTCACAGTCGCGCGACGGCGACCCGGATTTCATGGCCTGGTATAAAGAGCCGTCCAAAAAAATAGCCAACCCGAAGCTTAACCTGGTATATATCTACGGCGAGAGTCTGGAACGCACCTGGTTTGATAACAATGCTTTCCCGAACCTGACGCCGGAGCTGGGCGCGGTGAAAAACGAAAGCCTTGATTTCAGCCATACCGCGCAGCTGCCCGGTACGGATTACACCATCGCCGGGATGGTTGCCTCGCAGTGCGGTATCCCGCTCTTCGCCCCCTTTGAGGGTAATGCCTCGGCCTCAATGTCGAGCTTCTTCCCGCAGAACGTTTGCCTCGGCGATATCCTGAAAAACTCCGGCTACGAAAACTACTTCGTGCAGGGTGCCAACCTGCGCTTTGCCGGAAAAGACGTGTTCCTGAAATCCCACGGTTTTGACCATCTGTATGGCTCAGAAGAGTTAAAAACGACCGTTGCCGATCCGCATTACCGCAACGACTGGGGCTTTTACGATGACACGGTACTGGACGAAACCTGGAAAAAGTTCGAGGAACTGTCCCGCGCCGGCAAGCGTTTCTCCCTCTTTGCCCTGACGGTAGATACCCACCATCCGGACGGGTTTGTCTCGCGCACCTGTAAGCGAAAACGCTATGAGATTGACGGCAAAAACAACACGTCGTTCAGCGCGGTAACCTGCAGTCAGGAGCATATCGCCGCCCTGGTCGAGAAAATCAAAGCCTCGCCGTATTTTAAAAACACGGTCATCGTCGTCTCATCTGACCATCTGGCGATGAAAAACAGCGCCTGGGATCAGCTCAGCAAACAGGATCGCAGCAATCTGTTCTTCATTCTGCGCGGCGACCAGCCGCAACAGGATGTGATCGCCACCAAACGCAACTCCATGGATAACGGCGCAACCGTGCTGGACATTCTGGGCGGGGATAACTTTATTGGCCTTGGCCGCAGTACGCTCTCGGGGCAGTCACTGTCGGAAGTGTTCCTCAACATGAAGGAGAAAATCCTTGCGTGGAAGCCGGACATCATCCGCCTGTGGAACTTCCCGAAAGAGATGAAAGACTTCACCATCGATCAGGATAAAAACACGATTGCCTTCTCCGGCAGCCATTTCCGTCTGCCGCTGCTGCTGCGCGTGTCGGATACGCGCGTCGAACCGCTGCCGGAAAGCGAATACTCTGCGCCGCTGCGTTTCCAGCTGGCCGACTTCGCCCCGCGCGATAATTTTGTCTGGGTCGACAGGTGCTACAAAATGGGCCAGCTCTGGTCCCAGCCACTGGCGCTCTCAACCGACTGGTGCGTTTCTCAGGGACAGCTTGGCGGGGAGCAAACCGTGCAGCATGTCGATAAAGCGCAGTGGAAAGGCAAAACCGCATTCAACGATACGGTCATCGATACCGCGCGCTATCAGCGAAATGTCGACATGCTGAAAATCGTGGATAACGATATTCGCTATAAAGCAGACAGCTTTATCTTCAACGTGGCCGGGGCACCGGAAGAGGTCAAACAGTTCAGCGGCATCTCGCGTCCGGAATCCTGGGGGCGCTGGTCTAATGCGCAGCTGGGCAGTGAAGTGAAGATTGAGTACGCGCATCCTCTGCCGGAAAAATTCGACCTGGTGATCACCGCCCGGGCCTATGGTCCAAACGCGAACCGTCCCATCCCGGTGCGTGTGGGCGATAAAGAGCAAACGCTGACGCTGGGAAATGACGTCACCACCACCACGCTGCATTTTGATAATCCTTCCCGCAGCAATACGCTGGTGATTGTTCCGCCGGACCCGCAGCCGACGAATGAGGGAAATATTCTTGGCCATTCACCGCGCGAGCTCGGCATCGGGATGGTAGAGATAAAAATTGTCAGTAAAGAGAGCTGATCCCTTCTGCGCCCGGCGTTCTGCCGGGCGCTTTATGTAAATATATAATCCTATAAAACCATTAAAAATAAGACAGAGACACCATATATCCATCATTTCTATTTATAAATTCACCAGAAAGAAATCATATCTCAGAATGTGTAACTCCTTACACCCTGAGAGAGTTACCCACTTTTTATCATGCTAACCGGCAATACGTTCGAATCCACCCTGGCACAGCGCAGCGGAGTACGACCAGCGCTACCAGGGGAAAAAACCCTGATGCCGCAGACACTGAATGCCGACTATAAGGTCATCGTTTTAAGCGGCAATGCCTTCTTGTGGCTGGGCCTGAAGACGTTCATCTCGCAGAGTGTGGACCCCTGCCCTGAAATTTTCTGGATTAACGACGTGAGCCCTGAGGGGATCCTGCCCCTGCGGCAACTGATGTTGAATATCCGCGTCAAAAAAGGGTGGCTGGTATTCACCGATGCGTCCCGCGTCAACGATATTAAAATCATTCTGGGGGGTGAGCGTGTCCACGTGGTGGCGGGAAACCTGTCACTCGCGCAGCTCAGCCGCTGTTTTCAGAACACGCCGTTCGCAAGCGTAAAAAACGCCACGCTCACCTGCCAGGAGCTTCGGGTTTGCATGCTGTTCCGCAACGGGTTCAGCCCGGTTCGCATCGCGCAGATCCTGAATAAATCCCCGAAAACGATCTACACCCACAAGCGTAACGCGATGAACAAATTTCACTGCCAGAACCTGGCGGAATTCCATCGCAAACTCTTCCTGCTCGACTACCCGGCATCGTGTTTGTCACTGCACGGCTAATCACGTCGGGAAATAAGATCATGCGGCGTCATCTTCCCTGTCTCATTCTCTGGCTGTTGATGCTGGCGCTGCTGTCTCGCTATGCCCTTCCCGCCACGTTGGGATGACGTGGTAATCCGACTGCACGAGTAAATTGCTTTAAATCTTGTCTGGATCAATGTTATCGGTAACAATGGCGCTAAAATAGCCAGCGTGTTATGTCCGACAAGGCACAGCCTTATCTTCTTTTTTGTTATTTTTTCTGTATTACAATAACTTATGAAATACCTGCTTGCTGACGCCATCGTCTATAACGACGAAGACGGTTCTGTTTCTCTTATCAATGCACCCGATCTGGACAGACAAATCCTCACCTGTACCGCCAACGCCATCATGAAGCTGCTGGTTCAGCATCACGGCAACGTCGTCGAACGTGACACCTTTCTGAGTGATGTCTGGGATCAACGTGGGCTCCAGGGGTCCAACAATTCGTTAAATCAATACATCAGTATTGTGCGCAAAATGCTGTCGAGCCTGCTGCCCGACACCCTGTTTATCGTCACCGTACCGAAAACGGGCTTTATGCTCAGTGCTGATATCGCGGTAACGCCCCTGGAGGACGATTTTCCCGTCGAGGAGGCGGTCCCGGCCTCACGACGCATTCAGCCAGAATGGCTATTCTGCGGTGTACTTACGCTGATGGTCGTGGCGCTGTGCATCGGCGCCTGTTTGACGAAACAGGCGCACCAGTACAGTGACACTCATCTGCTCACCCACATTGGCACCTGTCCGGTCTACACCTTCGCCCCGCTGGCAGATGTGTTTCACTCTAAGGCCATGGCGCTGGCGCAGACGCTTCAGCGCGAAGGTAATCTGCCCTGCCTGAAAAACTCTATTTTCTATATGCACATCCAGAGAACACTTTTCTATGGCCACGAAGGGCGGCTGGTCCTTTCCCAGTGTTCTCTCACGGACGGTAAAGCCAGCGCCTGCCGAACGCTTTACTTTTACGAGTGGTGATATGAAACAAAAAAAAGTGTGGCTTATTCTGGCGCTCAATCTGTTGCTGATTGGCGTGACGCTGGCGTGGTACGTCTACACGCCTCCGCTGTCCGGAACCTGTGCAGGAAACCTGACATTTTCAGCCCGACATGACGATCATGATTTCTCCTTTGAAGGGGAGGTTACGCTGCGCTTTCAGCCCGACAACACAGGGTACCTTACGCTTAACGGCGACGTGGTTAACGAGCCACATCACTGGGATGTTTCCCGCCAGGAGATGTTCACGTGGCGGCACGTTGAGGGCTCACTCTATGAAATATTCATACAAAGCGTGGCGCGCTTTAGCCATGACACCCTGCCACCGGGGGTCTTTGAAAAGTACGTCGCCGGCCTGACGCCGGGGAACAAAAGACTTCTGAAGATTGAACGCACGCCGGAAGACGCGCTGGTGATCAGCAATTTCTATGCGCCGGTCCTGATTTGTTCAGAATAGGCACGGCTGGTCAGGGTATACTTTCCGCCATGAACATTCTCTTTCGATCGACGACGCCCAAAGATGTTGCTGCCCTGCCCGCCATCGAGCGCGCGGCAGGCGAGCGTTTTCGGGACGTCCCCGAACTGGCCTGGCTTGCTGACGCCGACGTCATTTGCGCGGAACATCATCTTGATTACGCGAAACGCGGGTTAAGCTGGCTGGCGCTGGCAAACGACCTGCCCGTCGGGTTTATTCTTGCAGAAGCCCATCCGTCATCGCTGTTTATTGTCGAACTCTCGGTTCATCGGGAGTGGCAGGGAAGAGGAATAGGTCGGCGACTTATCGCCTGCGCCGCAGACCATGCCCGCACGCTGGGGCTGACATCGCTGACGCTGACCACCTTTTGCGAGGTGCCGTGGAATGCGCCGTTTTATGCGCGACTCGGGTTTGAAACGGTGACGATGCTAACGCCTGAACTGCGTCAGAAAAGAGAGGAAGAAGCGGCGCACGGTTTCGCGTATGACTCCCGCTGTGCCATGCGCCTGCCTCTGTGATATCGGCCTGCAAAACGCCCCATTACAGGCCGGGTCAGGCGTAGCCGCCCCCCCGGCACTGTGGCAGGATTAAAACGTTTCCCAGTTTTCGCCCGCATCGGTAGTCGCGGCTTTACGCGCCATCATAGGGGCTGCAGCGGTTTTCGCTGAGGCCTGCTCGCGGGCTTTCATCTGCTCCTGCTGAATGCGGAACACGGCCACGGCCTGAGTCAGACGGCTCGCCTGCTCTTCCAGTGCCGCTGCCGCCGCGGCAGACTCTTCCACCAGCGAGGCGTTCTGCTGGGTCACGCGATCCATCTCAGCCACCGCCAGACCCACCTGATCGATACCGCGGCTCTGCTCATCAGACGCAGAGGCGATTTCGCCCATGATGTCCGTCACGCGGGTTACCGCATTAACGATTTCACCCATGGTTTCGCCGGCGCTTTCTACCAGGGTAGACCCGACTTCCACGCGGCCAACAGAGTCTTCAATCAGGCTCTTGATCTCACGTGCTGCCTGGGCGCTGCGCTGTGCCAGGTTACGGACTTCACCCGCAACAACGGCAAATCCGCGGCCCTGCTCGCCCGCACGTGCCGCTTCTACTGCAGCGTTCAGTGCCAGGATGTTGGTCTGGAACGCGATGCCGTCGATCACGCTGATAATGTCGGCAATTTTCTGCGAACTGCCCGCGATGTCACGCATGGTTTGCACCACGTTATCCACCACTTTACCGCCCTTCTGCGCGGTTTCAGACGCGCTCAACGCCAGGTTGCTCGCCTGACGGGCGTTCTCGGCGTTCTGCTTAACGGTCGCCGTCAGCTGCTCCATGCTGGCAGCGGTCTCTTCCAGGGATGCGGCCTGCTGTTCCGTACGGGAAGAGAGATCGTTGTTACCCATCGCGATTTCGCTCGCGCCGCTGTAGATGGCATTAGCACCGTTACGCACATCGCCAACGGTACGGACCAGCTCGCCCTGCATATGACGCAGCGAGTCGGCCAGTTCACCCATCTCGTTAGCGCCCTGCACCTCGATGCGCTTCACCAGATCGCCGCTGGCGATATGACGAATATTGTCGATAAGACGGGTAAGTGGCGAAATCAGCGCCTGCTTGATACCCAGCCACACGGCCACGATCACCACCAGCACCGCAATCAGTACGCTAATCAGCACCCAGATTGCCTGGCTGTAGGAGCTATTGCTGTTTTCCACCGCCATCTGATACAGCTTGTCGTTCTGCTGCAGATAGTTCACGTACTGCTTCTCAAAACCATCCTGATAGCTCTGGGTAGGTTGATCGAAGAAGGCGTTGATTTTGCCCGCGCCCAGCAGCTGGATCAGCTCCGCCAGTGCACCGTGGTAGATATCGTAGTTACGTTTGATCTCCGTCGCGTCGGCGTCGTTTTGACGCGGATCGCGTGGCAGGGCTTCGTATTCAGCCCAGTTTTTTTCTGCCTGTTTCAGAGAAGCCGCCGCAATTTGCATCAGATCGTTCACGGTCGCGCCGCTGCCGATATTGCTCTGATCCATCATGTAGCGAATACCCGCACGGTTCAGGGTATTACGGGTTTGCAGCAGGGCAACCCAGCTGGCGTTCAGCGTGGACTGTTGCTGGCGAATGGTTTGCAGGACGGTGAAATTCTCTTTGTCATGCTTGAGGGCATTGAAGAAAAGACCACCGGATGTGAGTTGTAAAAGGCCAAATATCGCTAATACCAGCATTAAGCTGGTGACAATCTTGATACGGTTTAACATGTTTTCGCTTTCCATCAGACAGATAACAGGATTTTCGGCCTGGAAAGGGAAAACTTTACGAAAATCATCCTTAAATTTGTGGTTTTTACTCTTCTTCGCGCGCTGTGATATGCCGGTTCCCCAGTTCAATAAACTCTTCCAGCAGCGCTGTCAGCTGTTGCATCTTCGCCGGCGTATATTCGGCCTCGATTTGCTGATACGCCTCTTCCACCTGCGCCTGGGCACGCTCGTATAGCCTGTTCCCCTCTTTGGTCAGCGACACGTACAGCTTTCGCTGATCGTTTACGGGCTTAAGGCGCAGCACCAGACCGTCACGCTCCATGCGCGTCAGAATGCCCGTCAGGCTGGGACGCAAGATACAGGTGCGAAACGCCAGATCGTGAAAATCCATCGACGGATGTTCGGCCAGCACGCGCACGATGCGCCACTGCTGCTCGGTCAGGTTATGCCGTTTCACAATCGGGCGGAAGTAAGACATCGCCGCTTCCCGCGCCTGTAACAGGGCGATAGTTAATGAATCATGCATAGCCTCTCCCGGTAATCATTAACACATGAACAATTCAGTTCTGCTGGTTTTACACACAACGCGTTTTACGACAAAAAGTCTAACAGAAACAAGCTTGATTTATTAACGCAATGATAAATATAGCCTTTAATCTCTTTATGTAAATTTATTGTTATTCATATCACAAATTATTCACTTCTGGTTGCGAAATAAACAGCAAAGGCATACAACCAGATCATTAACATATTAATGAAATCACAGGCCGGACGTCCGGCCTGAGGAGTAAGTGAATGAAAGGTACTGTTTTTGCCGTAGCGCTGAACCACCAGAGCCAGCGCGATGCCTGGCGCGACGCGTTTGAAAAAGCCCCCTACAACACGCCACCAAAAACCGCCGTGTGGTTTATCAAACCGCATAACACCGTGATCCGCACGGGCGACCCCATTCCCTTCCCGCAGGGAGAAACCGTGTTAAGCGGTGCCACGGTAGCGCTGGTTGTGGGCAAAACGGCGCGTAACGTTCCCGTGGACGAGGCGGCGGAGTACATCGCCGGTTACGCGCTTGCCAACGAAGTGAGCCTGCCGGAAGAGAGTTTTTATCGCCCGGCGATCAAGGCCAAATGCCGCGACGGCTTTTGTCCGCTGGGAGAGCTGGCTGCCGTCGACCACGTTGATAACCTGACCATCGTCACCGAAATTAACGGCCGGGAAGCGGACCACTGGAACACCGCTGACCTGCAGCGCAATGCCGCCGAATTGCTGAGCGCCCTGAGCGAGTTCGCCACCCTCAGTCCGGGCGATGCCATTCTGCTCGGCACCCCACACTCGCGCGTCCCGCTGCAGCCGGGCGATCGCGTACGCATTCTGGCGAAAGGCTTCCCGTCCCTGGAAAACCCGGTGGTTGATGAACGCGAGGTCGCCCATGCGCAAGGCCCACATCCGCACGCCACGCTGTTCGCGCTTGGTCTGAACTACGCCGATCACGCCAGTGAGCTGGCGTTTACGCCGCCAACGGAACCGCTGGTGTTTATCAAAGCCCCCAACACCGTGACCGGCGATAACCAGACCTCGGTCCGCCCGAACAACATTGAGTACATGCACTACGAGGCGGAGCTGGTGGTGGTCATCGGCAAAACGGCGCACAAGGTCAGTGAACGCGAGGCGATGGACTATGTCGCGGGCTATACCGTCTGCAACGATTACGCCATCCGTGATTACCTGGAGAACTACTACCGCCCGAACCTGCGGGTGAAAAGCCGCGACGGGTTGACCCCCCTCAGCCCGCATATCGTGCCGAAAGAGGCCATTCCCGACCCGCATAACTTAACCCTGCGCACCTTCGTGAACGGTGAATTGCGCCAGCAAGGGACCACTGCCGATCTGATCTTCAGCATCCCGTTCCTGATTGCCTATCTCAGCGAGTTTATGACCCTGCAGCCCGGCGACATGATTGCCACCGGCACGCCAAAGGGTCTGTCTGACGTACAGCCAGGCGACGAAGTGGTCGTGGAAGTGGAGGGCGTGGGCCGCCTGGTGAACCGCATTGTCAGTGAGGAGACTGCAAAATGAAAAAAATAAACCATTGGATTAACGGCAAGAACGTCGCAGGAAGTGATTACTTCCACACCACTAACCCGGCCACCGGAGAGGTGCTGGCGGAGGTCGCGTCCGGCGGTGAAGCTGAAATTCATCAGGCCGTGGCGGCGGCCAAAGAGGCATTCCCGAGGTGGGCTAACCTGCCGATGAAAGAGCGCGCACGCCTGATGCGTCGCCTCGGGGATCTTATCGATCAACACGTTCCGGAGATTGCGGCCCTCGAGACCGCCGACACCGGCCTGCCGATCCACCAGACCAAAAACGTGCTTATTCCACGCGCGTCGCACAACTTCGCGTTCTTCGCCGAAGTGTGCCAGCAGATGAACGGTAAAACCTACCCGGTCGACGACAAGATGCTCAACTACACCCTGGTGCAGCCGGTGGGGGTCTGCGCGCTGGTGTCGCCGTGGAACGTGCCGTTTATGACCGCCACCTGGAAGGTTGCGCCGTGCCTGGCGCTGGGCAACACCGCAGTGCTGAAGATGTCTGAGCTCTCCCCGCTGACCGCCGACCGTCTGGGCGAGCTGGCGCTGGAGGCCGGTATTCCGGCGGGCGTGCTGAACGTGGTGCAGGGCTATGGCGCAACGGCGGGCGATGCGCTGGTACGTCACCACGACGTGCGCGCCGTCTCCTTTACCGGCGGCACCGCCACCGGGCGCAACATCATGAAAAACGCCGGACTGAAGAAATACTCCATGGAGCTGGGAGGGAAATCTCCGGTGCTGATTTTTGAAGATGCGGATATCGAACGCGCGCTGGATGCCGCCCTGTTCACCATCTTCTCCATCAACGGCGAGCGTTGCACCGCTGGCTCACGCATTTTCATTCAGCAGAGCATCTACCCGGAATTCGTCAGGCGCTTTGCCGAGCGCGCGAACCGTCTGCGCGTGGGTGACCCGACCGATCCGAACACTCAGGTTGGCGCGCTGATCAGCCAGCAGCACTGGGAAAAAGTCTCCGGCTATATCCGTCTTGGCATTGAAGAGGGTGCGACCCTGCTGGCGGGCGGCCCTGACAAACCCACCGATCTCCCTGCTCACCTGAAAAACGGCAACTTCCTGCGCCCGACCGTGCTGGCAGACGTCGACAACCGGATGCGCGTGGCCCAGGAAGAGATCTTCGGGCCGGTTGCCTGCCTGCTGCCGTTTAAGGACGAAGCCGAAGGGTTGCGTCTGGCTAACGACGTGGAGTACGGCCTGGCGTCATACATCTGGACCCAGGACGTCAGCAAAGTGCTGCGCCTGGCGCGCAATATCGAAGCCGGAATGGTGTTTGTAAACACCCAGAACGTGCGCGACCTGCGTCAGCCGTTTGGCGGCGTGAAGGCTTCCGGTACCGGGCGCGAAGGGGGCGAATACAGCTTCGAGGTGTTCGCTGAAATGAAAAACGTCTGCATCTCCATGGGCGACCATCCGATTCCAAAATGGGGGATCTGAGTATGGGCAAGTTAGCGTTAGCGGCAAAAATTACCCACGTTCCGTCAATGTACCTCTCTGAGTTGCCGGGAAAAAACCACGGCTGCCGCCAGTCCGCCATCGACGGACATAAAGAAATCAGCAAGCGTTGTCGGGAGCTGGGCGTCGATACCATTATTGTGTTCGATACCCACTGGCTGGTGAACAGCGCCTACCACATCAACTGCGCGGATCATTTCTCCGGCATCTACACCAGCAACGAGCTGCCGCATTTTATCCGCGACATGACCTACGACTACGACGGCAACCCGCCGCTCGGCCAGCTTATCGCCGACGAAGCGGTGAAACTCGGCGTACGTGCCAAAGCGCACAACATCCCGAGCCTCAAGCTGGAGTACGGCACGCTGGTACCGATGCGCTACATGAACAGCGATAAGCACTTCAAAGTGATCTCTATCGCCGCGTTCTGCACCGTCCACGACTTCGCCGACAGCCGCAGGCTGGGCGAGGCCATCGTCAGCGCGATTCAGAAATACGACGGCACCGTGGCGGTGCTCGCCAGCGGTTCGCTGTCGCACCGTTTTATCGACGACCAGCGCGCCGAAGAGGGAATGAACAGCTACACCCGCGAGTTCGACCGTCAGATGGACGAACGCGTGGTGAAGCTGTGGCGTGAAGGCAAGTTCAGGGAGTTCTGCAGCATGCTGCCGGAGTATGCCCACTACTGCTACGGCGAGGGCAATATGCACGACACGGTGATGCTGCTGGGGATGCTCGGCTGGGACACATACGACGGCAAGGTGGAGTTCCTCACCGAGCTGTTCCCCAGCTCCGGCACCGGCCAGGTTAACGCCGTTTTCCCCCTGCCCGCGTCCGCGTAAGGAGCCAGCATGCCGCACTTTATTGCTGAATGCACTGACAACATCCGCGAGCAGGCGGACCTGCCAGCACTGTTCGCCAAAGTGAACGACGCGCTTGCCGCCACGGGAATCTTCCCACTCGGCGGTATCCGTAGCCGCGCGCACTGGCTGGACACCTGGCAGATGGCCGACGGTAAGCACGATTACGCCTTTGTGCATATGACGCTGAAGATTGGCGCCGGGCGCAGTCTGGAGAGCCGGGAGGCGGTGGGAAAGGCACTGTTTGAGCTGATTAAAACCCACTTCGCCGACCTGATGGCATCGCGCTATCTGGCGCTCTCTTTTGAAATAGACGAGCTGCACCCGACGCTCAATTACAAACAAAACAACGTGCACGCTTTGTTTAAGTAGCGCCCTTACCGGGCCGACAACGGCTTTGAACGCAAGCCGGGTGAGCAGCACGCCACCCGGCAACAACAGGAAATCGCCATGCTCGATAAACACACCCATACCCTGATCGCCCATCGTCTGCATCAGGCGGAGCAGTCCCGGGAGCAGATCCGCCAGATCTCGCTCGACTACCCGACGATCACCCTTGATGACGCCTACGCCGTACAGCGCGAATGGGTGAGCCTGAAAATCGCCGAAGGTCGCGTGCTGAAAGGCCACAAGATTGGCCTCACCTCCAAAGCGATGCAGGCCAGCTCGCAGATTAGCGAGCCGGACTACGGCGCTCTGCTCGACGACATGTTCTTCCACGACGGCGGCGATATCCCTGCCGACCGCTTTATCGTCCCGCGCATCGAAGTGGAGCTGGCCTTCGTGCTGGCAAAACCCCTGCGCGGCCCAAACTGCACCCTGTTCGATGTCTACAACGCCACGGATTACGTCATCCCCGCGCTGGAGCTGATCGACGCCCGCTGCCACAACATCGATCCCGAGACCCAGCGTCCACGCAAGGTGTTCGATACCATCTCCGATAACGCCGCCAACGCAGGTGTGATCCTTGGCGGTCGCCCGATTAAACCCGACGAGCTGGATCTGCGCTGGATCTCCGCGCTGCTCTACCGCAACGGCGTCATTGAAGAGACCGGGGTCGCCGCGGGCGTGCTCAACCACCCGGCCAACGGTGTGGCATGGCTTGCCAATAAACTCGCGCCGTACGACGTTCAGCTGGAGCCTGGCCAAATCATCCTCGGCGGTTCGTTTACCCGCCCGGTGCCGGCCAGCAAGGGCGATACCTTCCACGTGGACTACGGCAAGATGGGCTCCATCAGCTGCCGTTTTGTTTAGGAGACCACCATGGAAAACAGATTCAAAGCGGCGCTCAGCGCCGGAAAACCGCAAATCGGCCTCTGGCTGGGGCTGACCAGCAGTTACAGCGCCGAGCTGCTGGCCGGTGCGGGTTTCGACTGGCTGCTGATCGACGCAGAGCACGCGCCCAATAACGTGCAAACCGTCCTGACCCAGCTGCAAGCGATCGCGCCTTACGCCAGCCAGCCGGTGGTACGCCCGTCGTGGAACGATCCGGTCCAGATCAAACAGCTGCTAGACGTCGGGGCGCAAACCCTGCTGGTGCCGATGGTACAAAACGCCGATGAAGCCCGGCTGGCGGTGCGCGCCACGCGTTATCCACCGGCGGGGATCCGCGGCGTGGGCAGCGCGCTGGCTCGCGCCTCGCGCTGGAACCGCACGCCTGATTACCTGCAGCGCGCTAACGATGCCATGTGCGTGCTGGTGCAGATTGAAACGCGCGAGGCGCTGAAAAATCTGCCGCACATCCTCGACGTGGAAGGCGTGGACGGGGTGTTTATTGGCCCGGCGGATTTGAGCGCCGACATGGGCTTTGCCGGAAATCCGCAACACCCGGAAGTCCAGGCCGCCATCGAGAAGGCCATTGCGCAGATCCGTGCGGCAGGCAAAGCGCCCGGCATCCTGATGGCTAACGAGCCGCTGGCAAAACGCTACCTCGAGCATGGCGCGCTGTTTGTCGCCGTCGGGGTCGACACCACCCTGCTTGCACGCAGCGCCGAGGCGCTGGCGGCACGTTTTATCGATATCCCGGTTACGTCAGTAAATAACAATAAATCCGTCTACTAAACGTACGATGTGGAGCGCAACATGACGACCTCTACCCTGCAAACCCATGATAATAAAGCTGTAGAACACCGCGTTATTCAGAAGCTGTTTCGTCGTTTGATCGTGTTTCTCTTTATCCTGTTTGTCTTCTCGTTTCTTGACCGCATTAATATCGGCTTTGCCGGGCTGACGATGGGCAAAGATCTGGGCCTCACCTCGACCATGTTTGGCCTGGCCGCCACCCTGTTTTACGTCACCTACGTGATATGTGGGATCCCCAGCAATATCATGCTGGCGAAGGTCGGCGCCCGGCGCTGGATCGCCGGGATCATGGTGGTGTGGGGCATCGCTTCCACCTGCACCATGTTCGCCACCAGCCCGCAAACGCTCTATGTGCTGCGCATGCTGGTGGGCATTGCCGAGGCCGGATTCCTGCCGGGGATCCTCGTCTATCTCACCTGGTGGTTCCCTGCCTACCACCGCGCCCGCGCCAATGCGTTGTTTATGATCGCCATGCCGGTGACCATGATGCTTGGCTCGATCCTCTCCGGTTATATTCTGGCCATGGACGGGCTGTGGAACCTGAAAGGCTGGCAGTGGTTGTTCCTGCTGGAGGGGCTACCGTCCGTGGTGCTCGGCGTAGTGACGTGGTTCTACCTGAACGACACGCCGGATCAGGCCAGCTGGCTGGATGACGACGAAAAGCAGGCGCTTAAAACAATGATCGCCCGCGAGCAGGAGTCGGCCATCGCCCGTCCCGTCACGCCGCGTTCGACGCTGCGCGAAGTGTTTACCCCGGCCGTGCTGCTCTATACCCTGGCCTATTTCTGCCTCACGAACACCCTGAGCGCGATAAATATCTGGACGCCGCAGATCCTGCAGAGCTTCAACACCGGCAGCAGCAACATTGTGATTGGCCTGCTGGCGGCGATCCCGCAGTTTTGCACCATCCTCGGGATGATCTGGTGGAGCCGCCGCTCCGACAGGCTGAAAGAGCGAAAAAAGCACACCATTCTGCCGTATCTCTTTGCGGCGGCAGGATGGTTACTGGCCTCGGCGACCCACCACAGCCTGATCCAGCTGCTTGGCATCATCATGGCCTCAACCGGATCGTTTACCGCCATGGCGATCTTCTGGACCACGCCGGATCGGGTTATTAGCCTGCAGTCGCGGGCGGTCGCACTGGCGGTGATCAATGCCATCGGTAACGTCGGATCCGCCGTCAGCCCGCTGTTGATCGGCATTCTGCGTGACAGCACCGGCAGCTTCAGCTCCGGGTTGTGGTTTGTTGCCGGCTTGCTGGTGGTCGGCGCGCTGGTGCTGACACGTATCCCGATGACGCAGCGGGAAAGCCTTGAGCACGAGCCGGGTATGGCGGCGCAGAAAATCCCGTAAGGAGCGGCTATGTGCCAGAGCCCGATCGCGAATATCGACATCAGCAAAGAGTACGACGAAAGTCTGGGAACGGATGATGTTCACTATCAGTCGTTCGCCCGCATGGCGGCCTTTTTTGGCCGCGACATGCAGGCTCACCGTCACGACCAGTATTTTCAGATGCACTTTCTGGATACCGGACAGATCGAACTGCAGCTCGACGATCACCGCTACTCGGTGCAGGCTCCGCTGTTTGTGCTCACACCTCCGTCAGTGCCGCACGCGTTTATTACCGAATCCGACAGCGACGGGCACGTTCTGACGGTGCGCGAGGATCTGATCTGGCCGCTGCTGGAAGTGCTCTACCCCGGCACGCGGGAAGCCTTTGGCCTGCCGGGGATCTGCCTGTCGCTGGCCGATAAGCCGGACGAACTGGCGGCGCTGAAG
The DNA here is from genome assembly GCF_041360735.1 of Enterobacter sp. RCC_40. NCBI lineage: Bacteria > Pseudomonadati > Pseudomonadota > Gammaproteobacteria > Enterobacterales > Enterobacteriaceae > Enterobacter > Enterobacter sp. RCC_40. Next base: position 230,969 of record NZ_JBFUPR010000003.1, on the reverse strand, counting down.
CACTACTGGCCGCTGATTGCCCGGGAATCGACGGAACAACTGCCCGGGCGCGAACACACGCTGGTTCTGTTAGCCCAGGCGGTGTTCACCCTGCTGCTGCGCAACGCGAAGCTCGACGATCACGCCGCCAGCGGCATGCGCGGCGAGCTGAAACTGTTCCAGCGCTTTACCCAGTTGATTGACGTCCATTTTCATGAGCACTGGACGGTACCGGAATATGCCAGCGAACTGCACCTGACCGAATCGCGTCTGACCGATATCTGCCGGCGCTTCGCCAACCGCCCGCCGAAGCGGCTGATTTTTGACCGTCAGCTGCGTGAAGCGAGGCGGATGCTGCTCTTCTCCGACAGCGCGGTCAGCGAAATCGCCTGGCAGCTGGGGTTTAAAGACCCGGCCTATTTTGCCCGGTTTTTTAATCGGTTAGTGGGGTGTTCGCCGAGCGCGTATCGGGCACAAAAAGTACCGGTGTCGTCTGTTACCCCACCCCAGCCCTGACCCTCTCCCGGGTTCAGGGTGAGGGAAATCACACTCTGCGATCATATGCGAAAAGTACCAGCCGTTGTCCCAATCGTCCCTTCACGTTCACCCCCGCTCAGGCTTCAATTAAACAACAAAAACAAAACATAAATTTAACATCACTATTCCGATACGAGGTCCCTATGAAGCCTGAAGATTTCCGCGCGGATGCCAAACGTCCGTTAACCGGTGAAGAGTATTTAAAAAGCCTGCAGGATGGCCGTGAGATTTATATCTACGGCGAGCACGTTAAAGACGTGACCACTCATCCGGCGTTTCGCAATGCGGCAGCCTCCATCGCGCAGATGTACGATGCGCTGCACAAGCCTGACATGCAGGACACGCTGTGCTGGGGCACCGATACCGGCAGCGGCGGCTACACCCATAAGTTTTTCCGCGTGGCGAAAAGCGCCGACGACCTGCGTCAGCAGCGTGACGCCATCGCCGAGTGGTCGCGCCTGAGTTACGGCTGGATGGGCCGCACCCCGGACTACAAGGCGGCGTTTGGCTGCGCGCTCGGTGCCAATCCGGCGTTCTACGGTCAGTTCGAACAGAACGCCCGCAACTGGTACACCCGTATTCAGGAAACCGGGCTTTACTTCAACCACGCCATCGTTAACCCCCCCATCGACCGTCACAAACCGGCGGACGAAGTAAAAGACGTCTACATCAAGCTGGAAAAAGAGACCGACGCCGGGATCATCGTTAGCGGCGCAAAAGTGGTGGCAACCAACTCGGCGCTGACTCACTACAACATGATCGGTTTTGGCTCCGCGCAGGTCATGGGCGAAAACCCGGACTTCGCGCTGATGTTCGTTGCGCCAATGGACGCCGAAGGCGTGAAGCTGATCTCTCGCGCCTCTTACGAAATGGTGGCAGGCGCGACCGGCTCTCCGTACGACTACCCGCTCTCCAGCCGTTTCGACGAAAACGACGCGATCCTGGTGATGGATCATGTGCTGATCCCCTGGGAAAACGTGCTGATCTACCGCGATTTCGATCGCTGCCGTCGCTGGACCATGGAAGGCGGTTTTGCCCGCATGTACCCGCTGCAGGCCTGCGTACGTCTGGCGGTGAAGCTCGATTTCATTACCGCGCTGCTGAAGAAATCGCTGGAGTGTACCGGCACCCTGGAGTTCCGCGGCGTGCAGGCGGATCTCGGGGAAGTGGTGGCCTGGCGCAACATGTTCTGGGCGCTGAGCGACTCCATGTGTTCTGAAGCCACGCCGTGGGTGAATGGTGCGTACCTGCCGGATCACGCGGCGCTGCAGACCTACCGCGTCATGGCCCCGATGGCCTATGCGAAGATCAAGAACATCATCGAGCGTAACGTCACCAGCGGCCTGATCTATCTGCCGTCCAGCGCGCGAGACCTGAACAATCCGCAGATCGACCAGTATCTGGCGAAATACGTGCGCGGCTCCAACGGCATGGATCACGTGGAACGTATTAAGATTTTGAAACTGATGTGGGATGCCATCGGCAGCGAGTTTGGTGGTCGTCACGAACTGTATGAGATCAACTACTCCGGCAGCCAGGACGAAATCCGTCTGCAGTGTCTGCGTCAGGCACAGAGCTCTGGCAACATGGACAAAATGATGGCAATGGTCGACCGCTGCATGTCCGAGTACGACCAGCATGGCTGGACGGTGCCGCACCTGCACAATAATTCCGATATCAACATGCTGGATAAGCTGCTGAAATAACGCAGCGGGAGGTTTCAATGCATACAGAACAACGCCTGCATTTTCGCGATGCGATGGCCAGCCTGTCGGCGGCGGTTAATGTTGTCACCACCGAGGGCGATGCAGGACGCTGCGGCATTACCGCCACCGCCGTCTGTTCGGTCACGGACACCCCGCCATCGCTGATGGTCTGCATCAATGCCAACAGCGCCATGAACCCGGTTTTCCAGGGTAACGGTAAGCTGTGCGTTAACGTGCTGAACCATGAGCAGGAGATCATGGCCCGCCACTTCGCCGGGATGACCGGCATGGCAATGGACGATCGCTTTGCCCTCTCCTGCTGGCAGAAAGGTCCGCAGGGGCAACCGGTGCTGAAGGGCGCGCTGGCAAGCCTTGAAGGCGAGATTAGCCAGGTGCAAACCATCGGCACCCATCTGGTTTATCTCGTTGAAATTAAAAACATCATTCTGAGCGAAGCGGGACACGGCCTGATCTATTTTAAACGCCGTTTCCACCCCGTCATGATGGAGGCTGAAGCCGCAGTGTGACCCCCTCCTGCGCTGGCCGTTTCCCGGCCAGCGCCAATTTCCACAAAAATTCCTAAGGTTTCCGCTTAATCACGCCGTTATATAGCCATAAGAGAAATTTTCTGTGTCTGAATACTGACAATACATGTCAGTGCTACCCGCATCATTCAGCGCATACCCTAATATACAGGAAGACCTTATGGCTAAATCGACGCGGAGCCGCTCGGCTGAACGTCTGGTCGATATTCTGGTTGAGTTACATTTAAATGGTGTGGTAAACCGCAGTGCGCTCATGGAAAAATTTAAAATTACCGAGCGCACTGTCTACCGGGATTTAAATGCGCTTTCACCTATTGTGGAACATACCGGTAACGGACTGTATCGCCTGATCCACTCCGCACAATCTCCCGGTGGACAAGGATTACATCACACGATTGCTAACTTCCTGAATGCCGATAGCTTTTTCCCGGAAAGAAATACGGAATTCTGGCAGAAACTTGAAACACGCGTTGACGAAAATCATATTCTTATTCTTGGCAACGACGCAGAGCACACGGTAGAACGTGATATTCGTCGCTATTTATCGAAAATCGAGAAATCGATTAAGAATCGTAATGTATGCCAGATCGTTTATAAGGGTAAAACCCGCCTGATTAATCCCTATAAACTCATTAACAATAAAAATATATGGTATTTACAAGCCACCGAGAATAGCCGGCTAAAATCCTTCTCGTTGAGTCAGATTAGCTGGTTTGATATTCAACAAAAAACCTTCACGCCGGAAGAAAATGCGCTCGGGCTGCTGGAAAAAAGCCTTGATCCGTGGGTGTCGGAAGACACTTTCGAAGTGAAAATATTCATTAAAGATACTATTTCACATTACTTTATGCGCCGCGACCTGCTGCCAGAACAAGAGCTTGTCGGTGAGCAGCACAACGGCGTCACGCTGCGCTGTCAGGCGGCACACGAGAACCAGATCCTGCCGCTGCTGTTCTACTGGCTGCCGAACATTCAAATCCTGGAGCCCAACTGGCTAAAAGAGAAGCTGCTTAAAACGCTGGAAAATTATCTGGCGGTAGAGCGCACAGCAGATAACCACGTGATCTCAATCACATAATTTCTCCCGGCGGCGGCGAGACGGAACCACTCGCCGCCCTCTTTGACCGCTCACCTGGCCCTTTCAACCGCTCATTCATTTACCTGTCTTTACACGCGCGTGGTTCTGGCACGATCGCTCCAGCATTAATCAATACCTCCTCATAACGAACCCTGACCCTTTTTCATTACATAAAAAACCAGGTCTTACTATGGATACGAAAAAACTACTGAAGCACGTGCCCTGGGCGTTACTCGGGATCCTCGGCGCTTTTTGTCTGGCGGTTGTCGCACTACGCCGGGGCGAACACGTAAGCGCCCTGTGGATCGTCGTTGCGTCTGTCTCCGTCTATCTTGTTGCTTATCGCTACTACAGCTTATACATCGCGCAGAAGGTCATGAAACTCGACCCGACGCGTGCCACTCCGGCGGTCATTAATAATGACGGCCTCAACTACGTGCCCACCAACCGCTACGTGTTGTTTGGTCACCACTTTGCCGCTATCGCCGGTGCGGGTCCGCTGGTCGGCCCGGTTCTGGCCGCGCAGATGGGCTACCTGCCTGGTACCCTGTGGCTGCTCGCGGGCGTAGTGCTGGCCGGGGCGGTGCAGGACTTTATGGTGCTGTTTATCTCTTCTCGCCGTAACGGCGCCTCTCTGGGTGAGATGGTCAAAGAGGAGATGGGCCGCGTGCCGGGGACCATCGCGCTGTTCGGCTGCTTCCTGATTATGATCATCATCCTCGCGGTGCTGGCGTTAATCGTGGTGAAAGCGCTGGCCGAAAGTCCGTGGGGGGTCTTCACCGTCTGCTCTACCGTGCCGATTGCGCTGTTCATGGGTATCTACATGCGCTTTATCCGCCCGGGTCGCGTGGGTGAAGTGTCGGTGATTGGTATTGTACTGCTGGTTGCATCCATCTACTTCGGTGGCGTGATTGCGCACGACCCGTACTGGGGCCCGGCGCTGACCTTCAAGGACACCACCATCACCTTCGCGCTGATTGGGTATGCGTTTGTCTCCGCTCTGCTGCCGGTCTGGCTGATCCTGGCACCGCGTGACTACCTGGCGACCTTCCTGAAAATCGGCGTTATTGTCGGTCTGGCGATCGGCATCCTGGTAATTAACCCGGATCTGAAAATGCCGGCAGTGACCCAGTACATCGACGGTACCGGTCCTCTGTGGAAAGGTGCGCTGTTCCCGTTCCTGTTTATCACCATCGCCTGCGGTGCGGTCTCTGGCTTCCACGCCCTGATTGCTTCCGGTACCACACCGAAGCTGCTGGCTAACGAAAAAGACGCGCGTCTGATTGGCTACGGCGCAATGCTGATGGAGTCTTTCGTGGCGATCATGGCGCTGGTTGCCGCGTCCATCATCGAACCGGGTCTCTACTTCGCGATGAACACCCCTCCGGCAGGCCTGGGCATTACCATGCCAAACCTGCATGAGATGGGTGGTGATAACGCGGCGCTGATCATGGCGCAGCTGAAAGATGCGAGCGCACATGCTGCCGCAACCGTCAGCTCCTGGGGCTTCGTGATTTCGCCTGAGCAGATCATGCAGACCGCGAAAGACATTGGCGAACCGTCAGTCCTGAACCGCGCCGGTGGCGCACCGACGCTGGCAGTGGGTATCGCACACGTGTTCCACAAAGTGCTGCCGTGGGCGGACATGGGCTTCTGGTACCACTTCGGTATTCTCTTTGAAGCGTTGTTCATCCTCACCGCGCTGGACGCCGGTACCCGTGCGGGACGCTTTATGCTGCAGGACCTGCTGGGTAACTTCGTGCCGTTCCTGAAGAAAACCGACTCTCTGGTGGCGGGTATTCTGGGAACCGCGGGCTGCGTGGGTCTGTGGGGTTACCTGCTGTATCAGGGCGTTGTCGACCCGCTGGGCGGCGTGAAGAGCCTGTGGCCGCTGTTCGGTATCTCTAACCAGATGCTGGCCGCTGTCGCCCTGGTTCTTGGCACCGTTGTACTGGTGAAGATGAAACGCACCAAATACATCTGGGTCACCGTGATCCCTGCGCTGTGGCTGCTGCTCTGCACCACCTGGGCGCTTGGTCTGAAACTGTTCAGCGCCAATCCGCAGCTGGAAGGCTTCTTCTTCATGGCTAACCAGTACAAAGAGAAAATTGCCGCAGGCGGCGCGGACCTCACTGCCCAGCAGATTGCCAACATGAACCACATCGTGGTGAACAACTACACCAACGCAGGTCTGAGCATTCTGTTCCTGGTGGTGGTGTACAGCATCATCTTCTACGGCATCAAAACCTGGCTGAACGTGCGTAACGCCGAGGGTCGTACGGATAAAGAAACCCCGTATGTCCCGGTACCGGAAGGCGGCGTGAAGACCTCTTCACACCACTAATCCGCCCTCGTATCCCTCTCCCTGCGGGAGAGGGTTAGGGTGAAGGGAAACAACGCCCGGCAGCCCCTGCCGGGCTTTTTCTATCTGGAAGGCACAATGTTTGGTAACTTAGGCGAAGCGAAAAAATACCTCGGTCAGGCGGCGAAAATGCTGATTGGCATTCCGGACTATGACAACTACGTTGAGCATATGAAGACCAACCATCCGGATAAACCGTACATGACCTATACCGAATTCTTCCGCGAGCGTCAGGAAGCGCGCTACGGCGGGAGTGGAGAAGGCGGCGTACGCTGCTGCTAAAGGAGAGACCATGACCCCGATTGCCGTCACCCTGCTGACCGGTTTCCTTGGCGCCGGTAAAACCACCCTGCTGCGCCACATTCTGAACGCGCAGCACGGCTTCAAAATCGCCGTGATCGAAAACGAATTCGGCGAAGTCTCGGTCGACGATCAGCTGATTGGCGATCGCGCCACGCAGATCAAAACCCTGACTAACGGCTGCATCTGCTGCACCCGCTCGAATGAATTAGAAGATGCCCTGCTGGATCTGCTCGACAGCCGCGATCGCGGTGAAATCGATTTTGACCGCCTGGTGATTGAATGCACCGGTATGGCCGACCCCGGCCCGATTATTCAGACCTTTTTCGCCCATGAGATCCTCTGCCAGCGCTACCTGCTGGACGGCGTCATTGCGCTGGTCGATGCGGTTCATGCCGACGAACAGATGAACCAGTTCACCCTCGCCCAGTCGCAGGTGGGCTACGCCGATCGCATCCTGCTGACCAAAACCGACGTGGCGGGCGACAGCGAAAAACTGCGCGAGCGCCTGACGCGTATCAACTCGCGGGCGCCGATTTACATCGCGACGCACGGTGATATCGACCTCTCGCAGCTGTTCAACACCAACGGCTTTATGCTGGAAGAGCATGTCACCTCAACGCCGCGCTTCCACTTTATGGCAGATAAGCAAAACGACGTCTCGTCGATTGTGGTCGAGCTGGATTACCCGGTGGATATCAGCGACGTCTCCCGCGTCATGGAAAACCTGTTGCTCTCTTTTGCCGACAGGCTGTTGCGCTACAAAGGGATGCTGTGGATTGATGGCGAACCGAACCGCCTGCTGTTCCAGGGCGTACAGCGGCTGTACAGCGCGGACTGGGACAGACCGTGGGGAGATGAAACGCCGCGAAGCGTCATGGTGTTTATTGGGCTACAGCTGCCGGAAGACGAGATCCGGACAGCGTTTGCAGCACTGCGCAAATAACCGTACGAACGCAGCCCTCTCCGCAGTTGAGGAGAGGGCTGTGAGATTATTTCAGCGCGTCGGGCAGCGTCACAATCCACAGTTCGCTTTCTGACGCCGGCTTCGCCAGCGGCTTCACGGCGAGGGTGGTCGCAACCGGTTTATCATCAATCGTGAGTGCACCTTGCGAATTCACCCGATAATCCTTGAGCTTCTTGCCCTCGACCGGATTTTCCATCGCCACCTTCACGCCAAAGTCGTTATCGTTCGCGACCGCCAGCGTTTTGTTGTCAATCAGCGCTAACCCTTCGGCCTTTTCCTGCTGCCAGCCAAGCGCGCGCAAATCCACGACCTGGGTTTTAGCCGCCAGCGTAATGCCGCGCTGGGCCAGCGTCTTCTCGTCATCAAACTCCGGGTATTCGCCCGGCTTATCGAAGCGTGTCAGATCGCTCGCCTTGCTGAGGTCCACCTTGTAGATGAGGTTGCGCATGCCATCGTTTTTATCGCTGCCCTGCTCAATCAGCAGCAGCTGCTGGTTATCAAGCGCCACAATGTCACCGATTTTGGCGTCATTGTTTTTGCTGTAGGCTTCGCTGTCGATGGGATAACCGTACATCGCGGTTTTCCCGGTCGCCGGGTCGAAGCTCACCAGGCGGGTAAACAGCGCCTGTTTTTTGCTTTTGCCGTCGATATCCAGCGTGCTTTGCACCGCGGCAATGATACGCCCGTCCGGCATACGGGTCAGGCCTTCAAAGCCCCGGTTTGGTTGACGCCATTTAATAATATTCGGCAAGCCGCCCGCGATGGATTTCTCGCCTTCCGCCGCCTGCGGACCGTGAATCGCCAGGATCTTGCCTTTGCTGTCGACGTTAATCAGGAACGGACCGTACTCGTCGCACAGCCAGTAACCGCCTTTACCGTCCGGCGTGATACCTTCCGTATCCAGCCCGCGATTGTCGCCCTTCAGCACCTTTAACGTGTCACTGAACGCCACTTCATTGGTCGAGCCAATCACGCCGCTTTGCAGCGGCAGACCGTTGATCTCGCCTTTATCGTCATGCAGAGGGCGCGCATCGACGGCCTCCGCTTTGCCATTTTGTACGCGAATCGTCATCAGCAGCGGAGCGAAATCGGGCGTGACAAAGATTTTGGCTTCGTCTTTCCCCACTTTCGGCGAATCCGCATTCGGACCGCGATCGGTCACGGTCGCAAACGTCAGGGTATCGCCCTGTTTACCGGTAAACAGCAGGCCAGAGCCAATCCCGACCGGGAGTCCCTTCGGGAACGCACCGGCAAACGCGCCGCTGTAGCTCACGCGCGTGCCTTCGGGGAAGCTGACAACATAGTGCTCGGCCGTGGGCTGCGCCGCCAGGCCAGAGAAAGAGAGCGCACAACCGATAAGCACAGGAATAATTTTTCTTTTCATATTGTTAGTATCCAGAAAGTGAAGCCAACAACGTAAAGAACAAACGTGTCAGGAAAATGACACCGCAGAGATACGCGGGCAGGCAATTGAAGGCGCGTGAACAGCCAGAAATGTAAAACTAAACCACAAAGTGTAAAATTTGAAATGTTTCTGGAAATTATTAGAAAGCCAATTAATTCATGTCAAACGGTTATCCTCTGTCTCGTTCAGTGTCTATTTAGTCAAAAAACTAAACCTGTCCTAAACGTCCAGGCAATACATATTGACCCGGCGATAACTAAACATGAAAGCAACATTTCAAAAGCCAGCCATTAACAAAAACAGCATAAAAACACGACCTTAATCACATTTGCAGTCATAAACATCGCTTGTTAAGGTGGCCTCAGATGAAATTAATGACGAGGCATAAAACATGAAAAAACTGAATGTTCTTCTTCTTTCTGCTCTGACCGTCCTGTCGGGTTCCGCACTGGCTATGGGCGGCACGATTGAGCAAGGTAAAAACTTTACTAACCTTAATCTGGAAATGGGTAAATCCTCATCCGGTGTGTACCTTGAAAGCAACTGGCTCAAAAACACCGACGACGGCACGCAAACAGGTGGCGTTGGCGCCGGTTACAACCTGGAAGTGGGCCCGGTAATGCTGAATGCCGGCGCTAAAGCAATCTACCTTGGCCCGAAAAAAGGCGATAACGGCGTGGCATTCCCCATCGGTGGCGGTATTAACGTTGCGCTGACGGACAGCATCCACGTGTTTGGCGAAGGGTATGCCGCACCAGAAGGTCTGAACAACAGCGTGAAAAACTACGTGGAAGCCAACGGCGGTGTGAGCTGGACGCCAATCACGCCTGTGACGCTGAAAGTGGGTTATCGTCACGTAAGCGTTGACGGCAAAGACGGTCGTCCTGGCCACACGCTGATCGACGGCGCATATGTAGGCGGTGGAGTCACCTTCTGATGAAACACCGCATTACCGCGCTTTGCGTTCTGAGCATCACGCTTCTGCTCACCGGTTGCGTCCAGTATAAATGGGTGAAACTGGGAGTCAGTGACGCTGAGATGAATAAAAAGCTCACGGAATGCGAAGCACAGGCCCTGATTGATCTGCCCCCGGACAATGTTGTGACCGGTTCGAGCTCGGAAAAAATGGACAAATCGAAAAAGAAAAAGGATATTTCCACGAGCTACACGGTTGAAGACGCGAATGAATATCGCCGGGATACCTTAGTCGACAGCTGCATGTTCAAAAGCGGCTGGGACAAGATTGAAGTGCAATAACCCAAAAAAAAAACCTGCCGAATGGCAGGTTTTTTATTCGCGGAGTTACTTACGCACCACCACCAGCTTCTGGTTCACAAACTCTTTGATCCCCAGGTCCGACAGTTCGCGTCCGTAACCGGATCGCTTCACGCCGCCAAACGGCAGCTCTGGCGCGGTATCGGTGAGCCAGTTGATATACACCATGCCGGTCTCAATACGCGACGCCATTTTCTTCGCCCGCTCGATATCCTTGCTGAACACCGCGCCGCCCAGACCATAGTGGGAATCGTTCGCCAGTGCGACCGCTTCGTCATCATTTTTCACCACATAGATCTGCGCCACCGGGCCGAAGAACTCCTCAAAGTAGGCCGGGTTGTCGCGCGAGATATGCGTCAGGATCGTCGGCTCAAAGAAGCACCCGTCACGCTGCACCGGTTTGCCACCGTAATGCAGCGTCGCGCCGTTTTTCACCGCCTCGTTGACCTGTCTGGTCAACGTGTCCAGCGCATCCTGAGAGGACAGCGGCCCCAGGGTGGTGCTCTCGTCCAGCGGATCGCCAATCTTCACCTGCTTAAATGCCTCGGTGAATTTCGCGAGGAAGGCATCCGCAATCTTCTCATGCAGGATGAAACGCTTCGCCGCCGTACAGACCTGGCCGGCGTTATTGAGTCGGGCATTCACGCCCGTCTTCACGGCCTTCTCCAGATCGGCATCATCCAGCACCACAAAGACGTCATTACCGCCCAGCTCCAGGGTCGATTTTTTGATGTGCTTCGCCGCCTGCGCCGCGACCACGCTACCCGCTTTTTCGGAACCGGTCAGCGCGGCACCCTGTACACGATCGTCGGCGATGATGTTCGCCACCTGATCCGACGAAATAAACAGGTTGGTCCACGCCCCTTCCGGTGCACCGGCCTCACGCACCAGATGTGCAAACGTCTCTGCACAGTGCGGCACGATGCTGGCGTGTTTGGCGATCACCGGGTTACCGGCCGCCAGGTTCGGGGCGAGGACACGCATCAGCTGGTAATAAGGGAAGTTCCACGGCTCAACGGCCATCAGCACGCCAATAGGGTGGTGCTCGACCCACGCTTCCCCGAGTTCGGAGTTGTACTTCACCGGGGCGAGGAACCGTTGGGCATTATCCGCGTAGTAGCGGGCGATTTGCGCGCACAGTTTCACTTCACCGCGGCTCTGCTCAATGAGCTTACCCATCTCCTTGCTGGCAATTTTGGCCAGATCCTCCGTACGTTCGTCGATGAGGTCCGCAAGTTTACGCAGTACCGGCAGGCGCTGGTTAATGTCGCCTTTTGCCCAGTCCGAATGGTAAAGCGCATCGGCCGCCTTCAGCGCCGCTTCAACATCCGCGTCGGTATGGGAGGGATATTCTTTGATGAGCTGGTTTGTGGCAGGATTTACTGTCTGGTAAGCCATGTCGAATCTCCTTGTTTTACCGCTTAGGGTATTAAGAGTAGACAATATGACTGGCGATGGACGTAAAGTTGGGTATATCCGGAAGGTTCTTAGCGTGGTACTGCAACATGTCGCGCGGGCATGGTATAAAAAACGTTCCTGACAGGAGTCCCCCATGACCGAGACCCGACACATCCGCCAGACCTTTCATCGCGCCTGCGGCCACGAGCTGCGCAGCACGTGGCAGAGCACCCAGGCGTATAAACGTCATTGTCACCCACAGCTCTCTATTGGCGCGATCCTGGAAGGCCAGACGTGCTGCACAGTCCATGACAGGGAGTATATCCTGACCCCTGGCGACATCATCGTCATCCCGGCGCATGCGCCCCACAGCTGCAACCCGGTGGCGGGGCAGCCACGCAGCTACCATATGCTGTATATCGACACTGACCTTTCGCTGGCACTGCAGGTCATTCGCGATCAAGCGCTGTTTAATCATTATCTTGACGTGGTTGAGAACATGACCGCGGCCTCCCTGAACGCACTGCTTTGCGCCCTTCCTCCCTCTGCAGGCCGCACAGATAAGCCCCATTCACTGAGTCAGCAGGTGCAAGAGGCGTTTCTGTCGAACCTCACCGCTCCGCCTTCCCTTGACGACCTTGCCCGGCGATTTTCACTGCGCAAAGAGACGTTAATCCGCACCTTTAAACAGGACACCGGCCTGACGCCAGGACGCTTTCTCAGCATCTCTCGCGTGGAATACGCCAAAGCGCGACTGCGTGCGGGGGATGATATCGCCGATGTCGGTTACCAGAGCGGGTTTGCCGACCAGAGCCATTTCCATAAAACCTTCGTCAGCTACACGGCCGCCACGCCTCGCCAGTACGCGACGGGTCGATCAATATCAGACAATAATCAGGATACGTAACGCCGTAAGGTGATCTCCGTTTTTGCTCTGGAGGTCACGATGGAACTGTTCTTCCCTTCCGCTTTTCTCGCCCTGGCGCTGGCGCATTTTGTAGCCCTGTTAAGCCCCGGTCCGGATTTCTTTTTGCTGGTCGGTTACGCCGCGCGTTACCGGCTGCGCGGCAGTGCCGGGTTGTGCCTCGGTATCGCCGCGGGTAACGCGCTCTATATTGTGCTGGTGATTATCGGCTGGAGTGCCCTGCGCACGTTTTCGTGGCTGTTCACCCTTATCGAATTATCCGGCGCGCTCTACCTGCTCTGGATTGGATCGCGGCTGGCGCGCAGCCGCCCGCAGACGCTTGCGCTCAATGAGACTCATCAGCGGTGCCCCTCATTGCGTAAGCAAATCCTGCTGGGGCTCGGTTCGGCACTGTTAAACCCGAAGAATGCGCTTTTTTATCTGGCGCTCATGACGGCGCTGTTAGGGCCGGGTGTCACGCTGCTTCAGCAGTCAACCTGCGGTGTCTGGATGGTAATGGTGGTGCTGGTCTGGGATTTAGCGCTGGTGTCGCTGATGGGCTTGCCCGTGGTTCAGCGGACGCTCAGCCGTTCACTCTGGCTGATTGAGCGAACCGCTGGCGTGGTGCTGATGGCGTTTGGTGGGTGGGTCGTGTGGCGTTTTTTGCATTTTCTTCCCGCCTCCCTCTATTCTTAAGCCATGGAAAAAATAGCTGAACTTAAACGCGCCAAGCTGCTGGCGCTGTCGCTGCTGCTGATTGCCGCCGCGGCGTTTATCACCACCCTGTTCCTGCCGCAAACCTTCTGGGTGCGCGGCGTAAAGGCCATTGCCGAGGCGGCGATGGTCGGCGCACTGGCGGACTGGTTTGCCGTCGTCGCGCTGTTTCGCCGGGTGCCTATCCCGTTTATCTCACGCCATACGGCGATCATTCCGCGCAACAAAGACCGCATTGGCGACAATCTGGGTCAGTTCGTGCAGGAAAAGTTTCTCGATACCCAGTCGCTGGTGGCATTGATCCGCCGCTATGAACCGGCACAGATGATTGGCACCTGGTTCAGCCAGCCCGACAACGCCCGGCGCGTCGGGCTGCATCTGATTCAGGTAATGAGCGGTTTTCTTGAACTGACCGACGACGGACGCATTCAGCGGCTGCTCAAACGGGCGGTGCACAAGGCCATCGACAAGGTCGATTTCACCGAAACCAGCGCGGTGATGCTGGAGAGCATGACCCGGAACAATCGCCATCAGGTGCTGCTGGACGCCATCATCAACCGCCTGATCGCGCTTATCCAGCGTGACAGCACGCGGGACTTTATCGCCGACCAGATTGTGCACTGGCTGAAGACCGAGCATCCACGCAAGGCCATGGTGCTGCCTACCGAGTGGCTCGGCGATCAGAGTGCGGAGATGGTGTCGAATGCGGTGAATACGCTGCTGGATGATATCAGCCACGACCGCACGCACCAGATCCGCCAGGCGTTTGACCGCGCCACGCTGAAGTTTATCGACAACCTGAAAAACGATCCGGAAATGGCCGCCAAAGCCGATAACATCAAGCACTATCTGAAGAACGACGAGGCGTTTAACCGTTATCTGGGCGAGATGTGGGCCGACCTGCGTCAGTGGCTGAAAGCGGATATGCAAAGCGAGGACTCGCGCGTCAGGCAGCGCATCGCCAACGCCGGACTGTGGTTTGGTGAAACGCTGTCGAACGATGCCAGCCTGCAGGCATCGCTGAACGAGCATCTGGAGCTGGCGGCGCACCGCGTAGCACCGGATTTTGCCGCGTTCCTCACGCGGCATATCAGCGACACGGTCAAGAGCTGGGATGCCAAAGACATGTCGCGCCAGATTGAGCTTAACATCGGCAAAGACCTGCAGTTCATCCGTGTGAACGGCACGCTGGTGGGCGGGACCATTGGCCTGATCCTGTTTTTACTCTCGCAATTGCCTGCCGTGCTCGCGCATTAATTCGCCTCAGGCGGCGCGATCACATAGCGCGTAGGGGCAAAGCGATTGAGGATCAAATGCACCAGAAAGACCATTGTCAGGGTCGCCACCAGCGCAAAGGTCACCGAGGTAATGCGATAGAGATCGCTGAACACCAGGTCGCTGTCCGGGTGCATGTTCTGCCCGAACATAATGCCGATGGTGGTGATGCTGGAAAACCCGACCCCGGCGCCAACCTTCTCCATCACGTGCAGCCGCGCGCCAAATGCCAGCCCAAGGCCGATAAGCGGCATCATCAGCAGCATATGGCTGCTGTGATCGTAAAGGATAAGCTGGACGACCAGAATGTAGAGGCAGCCCAGCACCACGCCGACCACGCGCCAGAGGGAACTCATCACCGCGCCGCGATAGTGCATGGGAAACAGAATCAATACCCCGGCCATCAGCGCGGAAAGTGAGTCGCTCAGGTCGCTTATCTGGAAGATGACGAAAATCAGGGTGGCAACGGTCCCGGAAAGCAGCGACTCGTGGCGCACACGGGCGTCATCTTTTTCAATCAGCGGCGGCGGCTTGCGCGGCTCCACGTCCGGCAGCAGGTAATTCATCAGCGCGCTCAGGCACACCGCCATAACGCTCGCTTCGATATTGGAAAACAGCAACGTATGCCAGTCGGTGGTGGGATAGCTCATAAAGTTGAGCATCACGCTCTGGCAGACCACGCCCATCGAACCAAACAGAAACAGCGGTCCCTTACTCATAAAGCGAAAACGCATGACGTACAGGGCGAACACGACTAACGTCATGATCACCGGCCATTGCGACAGATAGCCGATGATAATGACCATTTCAACGCAGTTAAGCGAGGCGCTAAAGATAAATTGCTTCGCCACGTGGCGGTTAAAGACCGGTACCAGTGACAGCAGCATGATGGGGTAGACCACGAAAAACACGCCGTAGTGAGTGTTGTAAAAACTCGAAATGCTCAGCGCAATCATGCCGGCAAAGACGATGCGCAGGGTCTGGCGAAAGTCGTTTGCCGTATAGACGATGTTGCCGTGCGGGGTAAACACCCGCGCCAGAGTGTTAATAGACATAGTGCAGCAGGCTCACCAGGTGGATCTGCATCCCGGAGAAGAAGCGCGCAAACGGCCCTTCGCTGTTATAGAGCTGCACGGTGGCACGCGCACCGGTCGGAAGTTGCTTCGGCAGCGCCTCGTCCAGCGCCACGTGGATACGCATACGCTGGGCATCACGAACCCACCGGTTGGAGGTTTCTGGCTCGGACAGCTCGCCGTTCACTGCTTCCTGTCCGGCGAGGATCCCCGCATCGCTGCTGGTCACATGCGCACGGAAGACGTGTCCCGGGAAGGCGTCAAACACCACGGCGGCATCGGTTCCCTGATGGGTATGGCGCAGGCTCTTCTCGCGGAAGTCGGCCACGATATCGGCCTGATTATTCACCAGCGCCAGCGCGGCCGAGCCGGAGGAGGCGTAATAGCCAGGGCTGAGCTGCAGGTTACTGACCGTGCCGTCCGCCTGGGCGTAAACCTTCGTCCAGCCAAGATTCAGTTCCGCTTCATCCAGCGCGTTGCGGTATTTCTGCAGGGTGACGTTGCGGTGTTCTTCCCGCTCACCGCGCTGAATGCGCAGGTTACGGATGTTCGCCTGCAGCGAACTGACGGACTGCTCGCTGCTCTGCCAGGTGGTCCGGACTTTATCCAGATCCGCCTGCGACACGTTCTGCAGCGTGCTGAGTTTCTGATAACGATCGTAGGTCACCTTGTCGTTACGCGCGGTCAGCACGGCGGTTTTCAGGCTGGCCTGTGCGGCCGCGATCTGCGCATCCAGCTGTTCGTTAGAAAGTCGCGCCTGCTCCAGCGCGATTTGCGCTGCTTCCACTTTATTGCGAAACGGCGTGTCATCCAGCTCAAACAGCAGGTCGCCTCGCTTCACCTGGCTGTTGTTGTGTACATGGACAGCCGCCACGTAGCCGGAAACGCGCGGAGAAACCGGTGTCACCACGCGCATGACGGTGGAGTCCGGCGTCAGCGGGATCCAGATGTCCGCGACGACAAAGTAGACAAACATCAGCAGGAAAGAGGCAATACTTACCCTTACCCAGCGGGCAAACTTTTGTTCAGGAGTCATTATTTTTCGGTCTTGTTATCTTCTTCGCGGATTTTCCGCAAATTGCAGGCGATTTGATTCAACGTGGCGCTGAAAATATCGAGATGCTCCGGCGCGATGTTTTGCGATACGCGCGCCTGAAATGTCTCGATCACCCGGGAGAGCATCCTGAGTACGGCGTTCCCCTCCGGCGTCAGCGTAAGTAGCCGGATACGCTTGTCATAAGGCGATACGGTGCGTAACAGGTAACCCTGTTTTTCCAGCTGTGTCAGCGTGCGCATCAGCGGCGGCAGTTCAATACCCTGCACCTCCGCCAGTTCACTCACCGAGACGTTATCCCCAAGCTGTTGAAGCTGCATCATTACCGTCCAGCTCGACTGGGTTAACCCGGTCTCGAGAATGGCGTCGTCAATCACGGCGCGCCACTGACGCACGATCATGGCCATCCGCATCCCCATCGGTCTGCGGCTAAACAGTTCTTCTTCACGCATGGGATATCCTCTCGTAACACGCGGTCAAGATAATAGTTACCAGGGTAAGTATCAAGAAACGAGAGACAAAAGAGCAGGAATTGCGAAAGACGAATGCCCTCTCCCGGTGGGAAAGGGCATCAAACCGCGGAGAATTTAGCGGCTAAAACGTTTTTTAATGGCAACGTTTCCCGACGCGGTGACCACCACGTCCCGATATCCCGCCACCCGCTGGATCCAGCCGTTGCTGTCCAGGTACGCGAGGAGCGCCGCGCCCGCCTCGCCCCCCAGATGAAACCGCCGCTCGCTCCAGTCAAGACAGGCACAGCAGGCCTTACGGCGCGGATTGGCGCTTAATGAAATACCGAGCGTCAGGAACTGTTCGCGTCCATACACGGTCAGGGCTGACCCATCCGTCTCCAGCCAGCCCTGCGCCTGCATAAAATCGTAGATTTGAACGGCCACCGTCCCTGCCAGATGGTCGTAACAGGTGCGGGCTTCACGCAGGGCTTTCGGGGCGGTGGTTTCCGGCGGGGTGATGTGGCTCCACGACAGCCCCATCATCTGCTCGACCAGTTCCGCCACGTCGTGTCCTGCCAGGCGGTAATAGCGATGCCGCCCCTGTGACAGGCAGGTAATCAGCTTTCCGTCCAGCAGACGGGTCAGGTGCCCGCTGGCAGTGGAGGGGGCGACATCTGCCGCCGCGCTCAGCTCGGTGGCGGTCCATGCCCTGCCATCCATCAGCGCACAGAGCATTTTCACACGCGACGGATCCGCCATGGCGGCGGCCACTGCCGCCATGGCCTGCTCCAGCAGCGCGCTGTTGTCAGGGGGTAAACGGGTCTTAAGCATTGACTGCCCATGGTCTGGTGATCTCTGCCGCCAGCTTATCATTATCCGTCAGCAGAATGAGGTGATTCGCATGGTCGCTGTACTGGGTCAGTACAGACACACCGTGAGCCGCTAACGCCGCGGCAATCTCGCCCAGCTCACCGGGGCGCGCCTGCTGCAGTTTTCTGATCAGCGGTTTACGGACTGATCGGACGTTAAACCCGCCCTCAAGCAGCACGCGACGGGCTTTTTCGCCCTCTTCCACCAGGAAATGGGCTTCGGTACCAAACACGCCGCCGCCCTCCAGCCCCACACCATTGCGCCCCAACAGCTGGCCAAATCGCGCCAGTTCCCCTGGCGTAGCGTCGAAAATCACATGAACGTCATACATCCGCATGCCCTCCGGTTTCTGAGGCGTATTCCCGCACCACCTGCGCCACCCGAATGCGGTAGTAGGTAAAGATGGCCTCCCGCCCCTCCCTCTGCGCCGCCTGATGAAAGACGTTCTGCTTCCAGCGACGGACCGCGTCTTCGTCCCGCCACCAGGAGAGGGAGAGAATTTTGCCGTCGGTGGTCAGGCTCTGGAAACGCTCGATATCAATAAACCCGTCGATATCCGCCAGCAGGGGCTTGAGTTCGGCTGCGAGCTGCAGGTAACGCGCCTGGTGGGCAGGCGCGGCCTGGGCTTCGAAAAGGACTGCAATCATGGTTGTCTCTCCGTTGTGAGGGTGCGGAGAGCATGCAGGAAAGAAAATGCGGATGCTTCGGTGAAGGGCGAAGTATTGTCGCCCGCTTCCCGGGAGGGCGACAAACGGTTATCCCAGAATCGACTTCGGCTCCATAAACGCGCGGATCCCCCACTCGCCCATCTCACGCCCCACGCCGGAGTGCCTGAACCCGCCAAACGGCGCTTTAGGCTCATGGGCCAGCGTGTTCACCAGCACGCGGCCCGCGACAATCTGCTGCGCCACGCGACGCGCACGTTCGACATCCCTGCCCAGCACCATCGCACTCAGGCCATACTCGGTGTCGTTGGCAATGGCGACGGCTTCGGCCTCGTCCTGATAAGGGAGCACACACAGTACCGGGCCGAAGATCTCTTCCCGGGCAATCGCCATCTGGTTAGTGACGTCAGCAAACAGCGTCGGGCGCACAAACCAGCCGTCCTGCGTGCCTTCTGGACGCCCTTCCCCCCCCACCAGCAGGTTTGCCCCCTCGTCGAGGCCTTTACGGATATAGCCCTGCACCCGCAGCCACTGTTTTTCACTGACCATCGGGCCAATTTCTGTCGCGTTATCCCGCGGATCGCCAGATTTCACGGCCGCGACGGCCTGCGCCAGAGCAGTTTCGATTTCCGCCTTACGCGACTGCGGTACCAGAATGCGCGTTCCGGCCACGCACGCCTGCCCGCTGTTCATAAACCCGGCCTGCACCACCAGCGGGATAGCCTGCGCCAAATCGACATCATCGAGCAGGATCGTCGGCGATTTACCGCCTAACTCCAGCGTCACCCGCTTAACACTCTCCGCCGCGTTGCGCAGTATCGCTTTGCCGGTAACGGTCGAACCGGTAAACGAAATTTTCGCCACGTCCGGATGGCGGCTGAGGGTCTCACCGACCGTATCGCCCCGTCCGGTGACAATGTTAAACACGCCCGGCGGTAACCCGGCATCGCGCAGCGCCTCGGTGACAATGCGGGTTTGCAGCGCGCTCATCTCGCTCGGTTTAATCACCGCCGTGCAGCCCGCCGCGAGCGCAGCCGCCAGTTTGCCGCAGATAAACCCCGCGTCGCTGTTCCACGGGGTAATAAGCCCGGCGACACCAAGCGGCGTCATCTGCACCGTTGCCGCCCCCGCCGTGGTCACAAACTCAAAGGCTTCCAGCGCCTCGATGGCCTGGGCAATGACATCTGCCGGGTAGCGGGCCATCCACGCCGAGCGCGAGGCTGGCGCGCCGTACTCTTCAATCACCGCGTCCAGCAGCGCATCATGACGGGCGGCCACGGCGGCATGCATGCGTTTCAGCGCGGCAATGCGTTCCTGTCGGGGGGTTTGCGACCATGTCGGAAACGCCGCTTTCGCGGCCGCGATGGCATGCTCAGCGTCTACCTCATCAGCCAGGCGAACCTGGCCAATCACCCGCGCCGTCGCCGGATTGTATAAATCAAAACGTTCGGTGCCGTGCGGGGTAACAAATTCGCCGTTGATAAAGATCTGTTCGATGTTGTGCATATAAACCTCCTCAGGCTGTATGGACACAGTCTGGCACGGCTTCTCCGTTGCGATAATCCACGCTATGCTGCAAGGGTTGTTTCGATTTTCAGGATAATCTATGCATCGTTCGGGTCTGACAGAGCTGGAAGTGGTCATGGCGGTGGTGCGGCGCGGCAGTTTTCGCGGTGCGGCACAGGAGCTGGGCATGTCCGCCACGGCGGTAAGTAACGCTATCGCCGGGCTGGAGAGCCGCCTGGAGACGCGCCTGTTTAACCGCACGACCCGCAGCGTGGCGCTTACCGACGCCGGGCAGCGCTACGTGGCGCGTATTGGCCCGGCCCTGCAGGCGATACGCCAGGCCAGCGAAGAGATCCACAGTGATACCGGCGAACCTGCCGGCACCCTGCGCTTAAACGTACCGAACCATATCGGTGCGCTCTTTCTGGATCAATTGCTGATCGACTTTATGATCCGCTACCCGAAAATGCGCGTCGAGACGCTAAGCGAAGCACGGATGATCGACATCGTCGCAGAAGGTTACGACGCCGGGATCCGTCTTGAAGAATCCGTGCCACAGGACATGATCGCCGTGCCGCTGACCGGTGAAATCCGCCAGCTTGTCACCGCCACGCCGGATTACTTTGCCCGCCACGGCACGCCGCACACGCCGGAGGATCTGCTCTTACATCAGGGGATCGGTATGCGCATGGCGCACGGTGGGATCTACCGCTGGGAGCTGGCGCGTCACGGGGAACAGTACGCCCTGGCGGTACCGCCGCGCTTTGCCACGTCCGATCTTTTCGCCTCGATCCGGGCCGTGAAGGCGGGATTAGGGATAGGGTTTTTACCGGAACTGTATATCCGGGAAGAGCTTGAAAGCGGGGAACTGGTGAGCGTGTTAAACGACTGGACGCAGCCGTTTGCCGGGCTGCGTTTGTACTATCCGGGGCATCGCCACGTCCCGCCAGGGTTACGGGCGCTGGTGGCGATGATCCGTGAGCGCGGGGTTATTCGAGGTTAGCTTTGTTCAGCCCGTAAGCCGCGTCCAGCGAGCCCGGCTCCATGCGGGACGTGATCCCCAGACGGTTCCAGGCGTTGATCGCCACAATGGCAAAGTTCAGCTCTGAAATCTCCACGTCCGAGAAGTGCTCCGCCACGCTGCGGTAGAGCGCATCGCTCACGCCATGCACGCTAATTTGCGTCAGCGCTTCGGCGAAGGCCAGCGCCGCTTTCTCACGGGCGCTGAACAGCGGGGACTCGCGCCATGCCGCCAGATGGTACAGGCGCAGCTCGCGTTCTCCGGCGATTTTGGCCTCTTTCGAATGCATATCCAGGCAGAAGGTACAGCCGTTCAGCTGTGAGACACGAATGTCGATCAGGTGCTTCAGCGCCGGGTCGAGAGAAGTTTTCGCCACTTCCATGCTCAGGTTGGACAGCGCGTTGGCGAGGGCAGGTGTGATCTTATGGTGGTTTACGCGGGTGCTCATTGTCTTTCCTCTTTTTTGTGCGGCATATGTCATGCGATGAGGACAATCTACGCGGATAATGACATAGTAAAAAGATACAAAAACCGTCAAATTAGGTAGGACATGAAACCGGGCTATCACGCTATTTATACCCGCTATCGCGACAACATCACGCGTGGCGTGCTAAAGCCTGGCGACAAAGTCCCCGCCATTCGCGTGCTGGCGGAAGAGCTGAAGGTGGCGCGCAAAACCGTTGAAACCGCTTACGCCATCCTGACGGGCGAAGGGTATCTGGTAAGCCAGGGGGCACGCGGCACGCGGGTCAACCCGGACCTGTTACTGCCCGCGCAGAACGCCCCTGCGGAGCAGACCACCGGCACGCTTCCGGCCTCGCTAATCGGCCAGCGCGAACGGGCAGGTTTTCTGCGCCCCGGCATTCCCTCCCTCGACAGCTTTCCCTATAAAAAATGGCTGCTGCTTTCAGGCCAGGCGACGCGCGCCATGCGCCAGGAAGAGATGCTGAATCCGCCCGTGCTGGGCTGGTATCCACTGCGCCAGGCGATTGCCAGCTACCTTAATATTTCACGCGGGCTCGCCTGCACCGCCGAGCAGGTGCTGATCACCAGCGGCTACAGCGGTAGCCTGCGCCTGATCCTCGATACGCTGGCCAGCCGCAGCGACAAGGTGGTGTTTGAAGATCCGGGCTACTTTATGGGCCAGCAGTTGCTCAAGCGGATCGTGCCGCGCCTGCACACCGTGCCGGTCGATCGCGCCGGGATCGATACGGAATACCTGCTGCGCCACCATCGCGATGCCCGCTTCGCCATCGTCACCCCGTCGCACCAGAGCCCGCTGGCGGTCACCCTTTCTCTGCCGCGTAAACAACAGCTTCTCGACTGGGCGAGTCAGAACGAGGCCTGGATTATTGAGGATGACTACGACGGGGAATTTCACTACACCCGCAAGGTGCTGCCGTCGCTAAAAAGCCTCGACCGGCACGACCGGGTCATTTTTATGGGCACCTTCAGCAAAACCATTATGCCGTCGCTGCGCATGGGCTACGTGGTGATGCCCGCCAGCACCCTCGGGGCCTTTACCGACTGCGCGGACATCGTCACCAGCGGCCAGCCGGTGCTGACGCAAAAGATCCTCACCGCCTTTCTCAACGAAGGCCATTTTTTCCGACATCTTAAGAAGATGCGGGCCCTGTATCAGACCCGGCGGGAGTGGATGATTAAGGCTTTACAGGAGGTGTATGGCGACCTGTTTTTCACCGAGCAAAACGACGGTGGGATGCACATCGTGGCATTCCTTTCGAAGGGGAGTTGTGACCGGGAAATCGCGCACTGCTGGCAAGCGCAGCAGCTGCAGGTTAACGCGCTCTCGGAGTGGTATCGCGGCTCCGGCAAGCGTTACGGACTGGTGATGGGCTATAACAACGTGCGCACGTATCAGGAGGCGGTGGCACTACTTGAAAGGCCAAAACAAGAAACGCTGGAATTACTACTCTGAAATCAGATAGCTATCCACGCCATAAAAGAACGTGATAAAGATACAATCTTGAGCCTTTTTTATATTTCTAAGGAAAAGAAAATGAAAGCCATTCTGGGATTTGACTACTTATTAACGCCACGCGTGCTGGTCTTCTTCTACTGGATCGTCATGCTGGTGATTTTGATTGCCGGCGTGTATTCCATGTTTACCGACCATCTGATCACCGGATTTATCGGGATGATTTTCAGCCTGATCGGCTGTCGCGTGACGTTCGAACTGATCATGGTCGCGTTTAAGAATAACGAATATCTGCGCCGCATCGCTGAAAACACCGCGGTGAAATCAGTCGAATAATCTCTCCGTTGCGCCGGGTAGGGGTTTCTCCTTACCCGGCCAGCGCCGACCCTGCCCGCTTACACATCATAGCGCGACAACCCGACATCCTTAAGCTGCTCGTCACTCATCTTGCTCAGGATGCGACGGGTGCGGTGAATACGGTACCAGTTGCGTAGCGTTTTGCCGATCCAGACAAAAACAATAAACGGACGTTTTGAACGGTTCTCGTAAAATTCCATGATGCTCTCCTCACTGTGCCAGTAGCGTTATCATCGTGGAATTCAGGGCGTACAATACAGATTCAAAAACATCTTTTGTTTAACATACAGATCCGCTAAAAGTGTATCTGCATGCCGTTTTTTGCGGCAATCTGTACTGGTTTACAATCTGTATGGTGAAAACAAAGGATACAGCATGACGCGCTACCAACATCTCGCCAACCTTCTGGCGGAACGCATTCAACAAGGGCTGTATCGCAGCGGTGAACGTCTGCCGTCGGTGCGCGCGCTGAGCCAGGAGCATGGCGTTAGCATCAGCACCATACAGCAGGCCTACCAGATCCTCGAAAATCTGCAGCTGATCACGCCTCAGCCACGCTCCGGCTATTTTGTCTCGCAACGTAAGGCCATGCCGCCCGTACCGGCAATGACGCGTCCGGTGCAGCGTCCGGTAGACGTCACCCAGTGGGATGAAGTGATGATGCTGCTGGATGCCCGTGCCGACAAAGAGATGATCTCCTTTGGCGGCGGCTCGCCGGACGTCAATCAACCGAGCCTGAAACCGCTATGGCGTGAAATGAGCCGCATCGCGCAGCACAACCCGGGCGAGATGCTGAGCTATGACGTGCTCGACGGTCGGCTCGAGCTGCGCGAGCAGATCGCACGGCTGATGCTGGACGGCGGCTCTACCGTGGCCGCGAATGAGATTGTCATCACCAATGGCTGCCACGGCGCGCTGTCGATTGCCCTGCTCTCGATATGCAAACCGGGCGATATTGTGGCCGTGGAATCCCCGTCGTTTCACGGCACCATGCAGATGCTGCGCGGGTTCAACATCAAAGCCATCGAAATTCCCACCGATCCCGAAACCGGGATCAGCATTGAAGCGTTAGAGCTGGCGCTGGAGCAGTGGCCCATTAAAGCGGTGATCCTGGTGCCCAACTGCAATAACCCGCTGGGTTTTATCATGCCGGAAGCGCGGAAGAAGCAGGTGCTGGCTCTCGCCCAGCGGCACGATATCGTGATCGTGGAGGATGATATTTACGGCGAGCTGGCGGCGGAATACCCGCGCCCGCGCACCATTCACTCCATGGACATTGATGGCCGCGTACTCCTGTGCAGCTCGTTTACCAAGACCGTGGCACCGGGCCTGCGCGTCGGCTGGATTGTGCCGGGGCGCTATTACGACCGGGTGATGCACATGAAATACGCTGCAGGCGGCTTTAACGTGCCGGGAACGCAGATGGCGGTGGCGGCGTTTATTCGCGACGGCCATTATCATCGTCACGTTCGCCGTATGCGCCAGATTTATCAGCAGAATATGGAAACCTATACCTGCTGGGTGCGGCAGTATTTCCCGGCGGAGATCTGCGTGACGCGCCCGCAGGGCAGTTTTTTACTGTGGGTGGAGTTACCGGAAAACGTCGACATGGTGTGCGTCAGCAAGCAGCTGTGCCGGCTGAAGATCCAGGCGGCAGCCGGGTCGCTGTTCTCTGCGTCCGGCAAGTACCGCAACTGCCTGCGGATCAACGTTGCGTTACCGCCAACGGAGAAGCATCGCGAGGCGCTGAAGAAGATGGGTGAGGCAATTGTGATTGCGATGGAGGCGTAGTGCGGCCTGATGCCCTCCTCCACCAGGCCGGGCAAGGCGTCACCGCCGCCCGGCACTGTCACCGACTCAAAACGTCCATGAAACGCTGCCAACGATACTGCGTTCCGCGCCGAAATAGCAGTAGGAGAGCGAGTTACACGCCGCCACATAGCGTTTATCGGTCAGATTATTGACGTTCAGCTGCGCGCTCATGCCCGTGAGCCCCACCTTCGACAGGTCATACCCCACCACCATATCCACCAGCGTATACGACGGCAGCGTATGGGTGTTCTGGCGATCGCTGGTAATGCCGTTGACGTAACGAACGCCGGAGCCGACGGTCAGGCCGTCCAGCGGGCCCGTTTTCACGTCGTAGCTGAGCCAGGCACTGGCCATATTCCGCGGCGCATAGACGGCGCGCTTGCCCTCCTCTTCCGGGCTGCTCTTCTTGTAGCGAATGTCGGTATAGGTGTACGCCGCCTGCATGCGCAGGCTGTCGGTCAGTTGACCCACCGCTTCCAGCTCAACGCCCTCGGACTCGATTTCACCGATGGAACGGTACGGATCGGTCGGCTCCTCTTTGGTGGCGATATTCTTCTGGTTGATGCGGAACACCGAGGCGCTGAACTGGCTGTTCATCCCCTCGGGTTCATACTTCACGCCCGCTTCCCACTGCTTGCCTTTCATCGGGTCCAGAATGTTGCCCTGCTCATCGGCGAAGCTGGTCGGCGTAAAGGCCGTGGAGTAGCTGACGTACGGCGCGACACCGTTATCAAACAGATACAGCAACGCCGCGCGGCTGCTGACGTTGTTCTTATCCAGGTCGCTGCGGGTATGGTTAACGTTATCAACGTTCGACACGCTTACCTGGTCATAGCGCCCGCCCAGCGTCAGGCGCCAGCGGTCAATGGACATCTGATCCTGCAGGTAGTACCCGGTCTGGCGCAGCTTATGTTTTTCCTTGCTGTACTGGGTGATGTAATCCGGTTTCGCACCGTAAACCGGGTGGAACGCGTCGATGGGCGGGAAACCGCCGTAGTAGCCGGTCACGTTATTGGTACGGTCCTGATAATCCAGGCCGATCAGCACGCGGTGGTTAACTGCCCCGGTATCGAAACTGCCGTCGACCTGGTTATCCAGCGTGATGGCATTCATCTTCTCGTCAGAACCGGAATAGCCGCGGTTGAGTTCGGTATCGTTCAGCCAGCCCGCGGCATATACCTGATTCAGCTCCACTTTGGTGTGCAGATAGCGCAGCTTCTGGCGCACCGTCCAGCCGCTGTCGAACATGTGCTCAATGTTGTAGCCCACCATGTTTTCCCGACGATCGTACTTGTCGTAATCATCCTCACCTTCAAAGAAGGTGTTGGTGATTTTCTTACCGTTATGCGGCACCACGGTGCCGTCATAAGGCAGGCCGGAGTGGCTCCCCCCTTCCGGATCGCGGTGCAGATAGGCCATCAGATCCAGACGCGTGTTATCAGTGATGCGCCAGGTCAGGCTCGGCATCAGCGCGTAGCGCTCTTCCTTCAGCGGATCAAACTGGGAATCGGCATAGCGGGTCATCCCGCTGAGGCGCACCGCCACGCGGTCGTTATCATCAACCGGGCCGGTGACGTCGAACATCGCCCCGCGCTGGTTATTGTTCCCGGCAAATAGCTTAATCTCCCCACCCGGATCGAACGACGGCTTGCGGGAGGTCAGCGCCACGATACCGCCCGGCGATGAACGGCCGTACAGCACGGAGGCCGGGCCACGCACCACCTCGATATTGTCGAGGAACCAGGGATCCACCACCAGCGAGCTGTGAGAGTTGGTGTCTCCCATCATCTTCAGGCCGTCGAGGTAGACGTTATCCAGACTGCCGTCGGAGAAACCGCGCAGCACCATGTAGTCGAAGCGGTTTGACGCGCCAATCTGGTTGCTGTAAACCCCCGGCGTGTAACTCACCGCCTGGCGCACGCTGGTCGCGCCCTGCTCTTCAAACTGCTCACGGGTAACGATAGAGACCGACTGCGGAGTCTCTATATCCGGCGTTTCAAGCTTGGTGGCAGCAGATTGCATCTGCGACGTGACCACAACGGTGTCCGTTTTTTGGGCATCCTGCGCCAGTAAAGGAAAAGCGACGCTACCGGTAACCCATCCCACCAGCAGTGCCAGACGTGACTTAGCAAACATAACCCTCTCCAAAGGTATTTCTTATTGTTAATAAGAATTATTACCTTTTTGAGAGGGCAAACAGCTATGCGCGCCGCCAGGATACGTATGCGCGGTGCTAAACCGCACGGGTTGCGTTCGCGTGAAGAGAAAAAGTAGGTTAGCGGCGTTTGCGCACGTCGCCCGGTGCAATACCGTAATGGCGACGAAACGCGGTAGCGAAATTGGTGGCGTGCTGATAGCCACACATCCACGCCGCCTGCTGCACGCTGTAGCCTTCAAGCAGATAGCGACGCGCCTGCGCGAGCCGACATTCGCGCAGGTAATCGAAAAGGGTACAGCCGTAGCGTTGACGAAACTTGCTGCGCAGGCTGCTCGGGCTCATGGCGGCGAGGGCGGCCAGCTGCGCAAGAGTATGATCCTGCTCCGGAGACTGTTCCAGCCTGCTGCGCACGCGTTCAAGACGCGCATGCTCAGGCCGGCACGGGAAGGATTGCTGGCGCTGCGCCAAACCCTGGCCCAGAAGCTGATACATCAGCCCTTCCAGCAACAGCTGACGGGATAACGCGCTTAGACCCTGCTGCTGAGCATGCTGGATCCCCGCAAGGACAAACTCAGGAACGTGCCAGACCAGAGTGGGCGCATTCAGGCTTTGCCATTCCTGGAGCAGTGACTCAAGCAGGGCCTCACGCCTGGCATCGTGTGGGAATAGACCAAACGAGAGCGTTTTCAGCGTGCTGTCGGCATCGTGACGCGCGCACATTATCTGCTCTTCACTCAGGCGGGAGCTGAAGGCCATGCCGGATCGTACGACATATTCAACGCCATTAAGCGCGATCGTGACGCCCCCTTCCAGCACCACCAGCATATAGAGTGGGCTGCTATGGCGAGAGGTGGTTTCGTAAGGTTGTAAAACGCGAACGTTGGAGTGGGTCAGTGAAATTCCGGATGAAAGCGTCATCTCTTCCACATTCCCCTGCAGCACAGCGCGGTTGTTGACCTGCGCATCTTTTAACTGCGGGAACCGGTAGTCGATGCCGTAGCGCTCACCGAATATCTGAAAATCCTCAACAAAAAACAGGCGTTTCGCTGATCTATTTTCACGCTGGAGCATATGACGGTGCCTGCATCGGGGAAAGGACAAACGAAACAGTACCATTCATTGGTGGTGGCAGCAATCACTGGGCATAAAACGTATTACGCTCCGGTCTGAGCCGGAGCGAAGAAATATATTTCAGTTAAAGAGATATATTTATGCTTGCTGCCATTCAGCAAAAACCTCTTTATGGTTTTTGGTCAGGACAACTTTATTATCATCCACTTTGTCCACCCAGCCGAGCGGTATAAAGTGGTGCTTACCACAGGATTCCGGATCGCTTTTCGCAAGCTTTATACGCTCGCCATCCAGATGGTCCACAACACCGACGTGTGTTCCGCAGCTGGCGACAACCTGAGCGTGATCCATAATTGCGTTTTTATCTACCATAATAATTCTCCCGTTTTGGTTATTTGGCCGTTGCACGGAATTAACTGTAGCGCATAAATTTGGCTTACGGGCGCTTATTAGCATTTTGAAACATCATTGACACAACAGGATATTATGACTACCGCGAGGCATAGCGAAGCATAATGAAAAAATAAGAATAAGATGAATTATTATCGATGTTTATTTTTTATTTCATAATTATATTATCGCAACCAACGAGGAGGCATTAATGACGATTCATAATATTCGTAATAATCGTACAGAAATTTCACTGGCTCTTGGTGAAGCGGTTTTAGACATTGTGCAAAAAGGCCACGAGCTGTCGCGTGAAAATCTGGCGCAGGCGATGAAAACAAAAGCAGAGAAGGAGCGCGACGATGAGCGGCTCCTGAATTACTGGAAAGCCTGTAATATGCTGGTCTGAACGAGGCGGCGTTTAGCCTGGCTAAACGCCGCCAGCCGTTACTCGTCGAAGAACCAGTAGCCCTGGTTAATCAGTCCGGTCAGTTCGTCAATAAACGCCGGATTGTTCAGCGCCTCGCCCAGCTCCGCCTGGCCGAGTTCCGTGTAGCGACACAGCACGTCCGCAGCCTTTGCATCTACCGTTTCCAGCAGTTCGCTGTTGATGAAGACGCTGCCGTTGATATTCAACACGCGCAGACCGCTCAGGCGAGACAGCGTTTCGCCACCCTGCAATGCATCACGCACTTCTTCTGCCGTGTACGGCGGTTCTGCGGTGGCAATATCCAGCTCATGGCGCGGCGTCGAGACAAAGCTACCGAACCATTTTGTGAAATCATCAGGTTTGCTGATCATGTCGATCATCATCTGGCGAATACGATCCAGCTCGTACTGTTCCACGCGTCCAGGGTGTTCGCGGCAGGTCAGATCCGGATCGCTGTAGTGCTCGCCGCCCAGATCGTTTTCCAGCGCGTAATCGGCAAAGCTGCTGATCAGATCACGGCCGTTCGGCCCGCGGAAACCGACGGAGTAGTTGAGCGCCGTTTCGTGGGTAAAGCCGTCGTGCGGGAAGCCTGGTGGAATGTAAAGGATATCGCCCGGGGCCAGATCTTCGTCGATGATCGGCTCAAACGGATCAACGTGCAGCAGAGCCGGATGCGGGCAGAACTGGCGCATTGGCAGCTTGTCACCCACGCGCCAGCGGCGGCTTCCCATCCCCTGAATGATAAACACATCGTACTGATCGATATGCGGGCCCACGCCGCCGCCAGGGACAGAGAAGGAGATCATCAGGTCATCCAGACGCCAGTCTGGCAAGACGCGGAACGGGCGCACCAGCTCCGCTGCAGGCATGTGCCAGTGGTTTACCGCCTGCGCCAGCAGCGACCAGCCGGTTTCGCCCAGGCCATCGAAGTGCTCAAACGGACCATTGCTGGCCTGCCATTTACCGTTGGAATGGCTGACCAGACGGCTATCGACTTCAGGCTCCATCGCCAGCCCTGCCAGTTCGTCTGGGGTAATCGGGTCAACAAAATTGGGGAAGGCATTTTTCAGCACTACGGGTTGTTTCTGCCAGTATTTTTCAAGAAATTCCGGCCAGTTCAGGTTCAGTTGATACGCCATGGGTAGCACCAGTGAGAGGGTAAACAGGCGCGATTATAGGGGAGACGGTCAAGGGGGAACTTGTCATGGGTCAAACGAGAGGAGAAGGCCGGCGCAAACGTCCGGCCCTGAGGGATCAATCCAGCTTCAGATCGTCATAATGCGTAATCAGTTTACCCACAATGCCGTAGTCCAGCGCTTCTGCCGGAGACATCCAGAAGTTGCGGTCGGTGTCTTTTTTCACTTTTTCCAGCGGCTGGCCGGTGGCGTCAGCAATCAGCTTGTTCACGCGATCCAGCATGCGGATGATCTCGCGCGCTTCAATCTCAATATCCGTCGCCTGACCACGCACGCCACCCAGCGGCTGGTGGATCATAAAGCGGGTGTTGGGCAGAGAGTAGCGATGTTCTTTTTTCGCCGCCAGGAAGATGGTGATCCCGGCGCTCGCCACCCAGCCGGTGCCGATGATGTGTACGTCCGGACGGATGAACTTGATGAAGTCATGGATGGTATCACCCGCTTCCACGTGGCCACCCTGGCTGTTGATGTACAGCTTGATCGGATCGTTGCTCACGCTTTGCAGCAGGATCAGTTGGGTAATGACTTTTTGCGCCAGTTCCTGGTTGATCTCACCGGAGATAACAATCGAGCGGGACTCGAGCAGTTTTTGCTGCAGCGCGCCCGCGCCGTTTGACCCTTCCGCTTTATCCTTATCGCCTTCTTTCAGTGTGTAGTGCATTGTTATGTCCTCAGCATTTAGCGCTCAAAACCAGAGTGTAGCCTGTTTTACCGGTCAAAGTCCTCAGGCGCACACAATGCGAACATCCTGCGCCGCAAACGCGTCGATAACGTCCTGTTTAATATTCGCGTCCACCACCAGCACATCAATGTCCCGGCTCTTTGCCACGACAAAGCGCGCCACGCCGGGAAGCTTGTCAGCAGTCAACGCCACGATGGTCTGGTTGCTCTGGGCGATCACTGCTTTTTTGAACGCACAGTCGGCAAAATCAAAGCCGGTCAGCCCCATCTCAGGATCCATCGCACAGCCACCGATAAAGGCCTGATCAAAGATAATCCCCTCAAGCTGGCTTGCAGCCGTGGTACCCACCGTCGCGCCGGACGCCCGCTGGATCTGCCCGCCGGTGATGATCACCTCGCACAGCGGATGTTGCAGCAGCGCGGTCGCGATGGCCGGGGAGTTGGTCACCACCGTCACGCTGAGTTCGGCAGGAAGGGCTTTCGCCAGCGCCAGATTGGTGGTGCCCGTATCCATAAAGATACAGCCACCTGCCTTGATCAGCGTTGCCGCTTTCTGCGCGATTGTGGCTTTTTGTGCACTGTTTTCCTGCTCGCGGCGGCTAAATGTCCCCGCATCCGGCAGCTGAAGTACCGCGCCACCGTAGACCTTTTTACAGAAGCCCTCTTTGCTAAGCTCATGTAAATCACGGCGAATGGTGTGCTCGGAGACCTTCATTTGTGTCGCCAGTTCGGTGCACACCACCCTTCCGCTCTCCTGAAGGATCTGACGGATCAGCGCTTGTCGTTGCTCCGGAAAAGCAGCATAATCGAGCATTATAAGTCCTATAAAATAACAAAACCGAGCATCAAAGCGCATAATGTTGCACTGCGCGTGCTCTGTCAATCAGCACTCACCGCGAGGATAACAATGAACATTGCCCATGTTGCACTCTGGACCCGACACCTTGATGCACAGGTACAGTTCTGGGAAACGGTTTTTGGCGGACGCCGTAATGAACGCTACCTCAGCAAAAATCGCCCGGGCTTTGCGTCACATTTTATTACCCTGGATGGCGGGCCAACCCTTGAACTGATGACGGTGCCGGACCTGCCCGACGCCCCGGCTCATCCGGAGTTTATTGGCTGGGCGCATATCGCCATTCACGTCGGCAGCCAGGCTGATGTGGACCGTATGGCGGCGCAGGCGCAGTCAAACGGCACCCTGCTCAGCGCCCCCCGCATGACCGGGGATGGGTTTTATGAGGCAGTGATTGCGGACCCGGACGGCAACCGGATTGAGCTCACAGGAGAGTAAAAGACATAACGCCTGCCATGCAGGCGTTAATGTTTAATTCACCGTGGCCGGGCGCGCCAGATTTTCCTCGCCCTCACGTTGCTGCGCTTTCTCGTGCTGACGCTCCGCCAGCAACCGGCAAATCTCCGCATGCTTCTCCTCGGTAAAGGTAAAGCGCGACATAAACCCAAGCCGGATCAGCGAGCCGATGGCGGGCAGCAGACAGATACCAAAGAACAGCCCCGACAGCACGCCGTCACTCTGGGTTTGCGCCTGCGGGACATAGCCGATCATCGTCAGAAACACGCCGATTAACCCACCGCCGACCGCCACCGACATCTTGCCGGTAAAGGTCTGTCCGGAGAAGGTGATCGCCGCACAGCGCTTGTGGGTGTGGTACTCCGCATACTCGATGGTGTCGGCAATCATCGACGAGGTGAGAATGTTGGACATCATCACAAACAGCGTACTCAGGCCAAGCAGGATAAACAGCATCGCCGTCTGCTGATAACCCACAAACCACATCACCACGCGTACCGCGACATCCAGTCCGCAGAGGATCATAAACAGCTTCCGCTTCTGCATCCTGCGCGTCAGCATCGGGGCGACGAGACACACCACCGCCGCCATAATCCCCATCACGCCGATCGCCATCTGCAGGCTGCCGTCACCCATATTGTTGATAAAGAAGTAGATGTAGAGACCGCCGGCCACGTTATGGAACACGCAGAAGAAGAACGACAGCAGAACGATAAACAGCGGCTTGTTCTGGCGCAGGTTATAGAAGGTGTCACGTATCGTCACCTTTTCCGGACTCGGCGGCACACGCTCCTTAATCTGCATAAAGCCGTTGAGCATCAGCGGCAGGCCGACCAGCATCATCACCAGCGCCGCCATAAAATAGCCTTTGTCGTTGCTGTACTGGGTAAAGAACGCCGCCAGTTTCGGAAAGAAAATGTTGGCGCAGGCAATCCCGGCATTAACCCCCAGCATGGCCGCCGTCACCGCGCGGGTGCGCTGCCCGGAGTCGTTAGTCATCACCGACGACATCGACCAGAACGGGATATCAGAGATGGCGTACAGCGTTCCCCACAGAATGTACGTCACCCCGGCGTAGAGAATTTTGGTGGTCATGTCCGCTTCGATTTTATAGAACGACAGCAGCGTGACGCCGGTAATGAGTAACGGGGCGATCAGCAAAAAGTGGCGAAACTTGCCGAACCGGGTGTTAATGGTGTCCATTATGCTGGCAAATAGCGGGTCGTGAACCGCATCCCACGCGCGGGCAATCAGGAAGATGGTACTCGCCGCCAGCGCCGAAATCCCGAGCACGTCGGTGTAAAAATAGTTAATAAACGAACCCACTAAACCAAAGCTAAAACACTGACCTAATCCATAACCAAAATAAGACCACAACTCGCGAGACGGTATTTTCATTGTCATTGCCATAGTGCGTACCTGGTTGCCCGGCGGCAGGCCGCCGGGTCGATATTATTAGCCCTGCGCTTTCGGGGCGATCTTACGGAGCTTCTTCATTAAGGCCATTTCACTGCGCGAGAACGGGATACCGTTCTCCTCAAAGACGTCGTGGAACCAGAGGCGGCAGTAGTCCGTAGACTCCTTCATCACCACCGGCCACGGCAGCCACGTCTGGGTTTTACCGCGCACCAGCCCCCACTGATACGGCGCGACCTTCGCCGTGTACATCAACGGGAGCTGCTCCTCGAGGGTGCTGCCCACGTGGCGGGCCAGCCATTCGGTGCAGAAGATTGGCCGCCCAAGCGCCTGCAGCTGCTGGATAATCGCGGTCATGCGTCCGGTGTTGGTGTAAGCGTGGAAGCTCACCACGTCGGATAGCGCCAGCGCGGTTTGATCCAGCGGATGCTGATAAAACGTCTCGTCCTCCTCTTCCGCCGGCAGACGCCACGCGCAGACGGTGAGCGGCTGAGTGGGATCCTCTTCACGCACCCACCGGAACGCCAGCTTCATCAGCTCATGCGCGCAGGTCTCCAGCTTCGCGTCGTACTGCACCTCCTGCGTACCGGTCGCAAAAATGCCGCGGTTGCCCGGCTCGTTATACAGATCCCACAGCAGTACGCGCTCATCGTCGCGGAACTGGCGGATAACGTCGCGGATATAGCGCTCAATCTGCGGCCAGCAGTCGGGATTGCAGACTTTATCGCGCCCCGGGCTCGCTGCCGCCTGGCTGTTGTGCTTGCCCGGCACCGGCGGCTTTTGCGGCCCCAGATACGGCTCGTCGCCGGAGAAACCGCAGTCGTCCATCAGGGTCAGCATGGTGCTGAACCCGTGGCTGTCGGCCATCGCCAGAAACGCGTCGATGCGCGCCATCAGGCCGTCGCGGTCGTGTTCCCAGACAATAAACGGCAGGTTGATGCGCAGGGTGTTGTAGCCCACCTCCGCCGCCCAGCCCAGTTCGCGGTCAATGGTATCGGCATCGAAGGTCTCTTCCTGCCAGATATCGGTCCAGTTCACCGCCGTTGACGGTAAATAGTTAAACCCACACAGCCAGCCTTTTTGCTGATACCACGCCTGCGCCTGCTCCCTGCTCCACTGCTCTTTCATTACGCGTCCTCTTACTGATAATATTTAGCTAATAAATATTAGTTGCGGGATAAATGCGCAATTCATGACGCTCCGAAAAGCGACAGCCTTCACAAAGTTCATGCAGGCGCGAATAAGAAACGTGATCGACGGCGCGTAAGCGAACAGTTAGGGTATGATGCGGTGTCGCGAGAGGGAGAGGACGGATGAAGCGAAAAACAAAAGTCACGATGAACGATATTGCGCGGACGGCGGGGGTGTCGCAGGCGACGGTATCGCTGGTGCTCAACCAGTCCCGTAACATCAAGCTCAGCGACGAGACCCGCCAGCGGGTGATCGGCGTGGCGACCGAGCTCGGTTATGACCGCCTGCCTGCCATTCACGCCCCGCGCAACCAGGAGGAAATCGCCCTGCTGGTAAGTTCCCTGCAAAGCTTTGATCCCTTTATCGATGCCATCAGTCAGGCGCGGGAAGCCGCATGGCGCAACGAAGCGCTGCTGACGGTGTACGACTACGGTGATGACGTAGAGCTGGCGCTGAACATTATCCGCCAGCTGGAGAAGCGCAACTGCGTGGGGATTATCCTCGCCTCCCCCGTTACCACGCTTGTCGACATGACCGCTTTTCAGGACTGCACCCGCATTCCACTGGTGCTGCTCAATCAGCGCGACCCCGGCTCGCCGCTGCTGCCGTCGTTTATTCCGGACGACTACGCCAACGCCTTCCAGGTGACCAAACACCTGATCGCCTGCGGCGCAACGCGTATCGCCCACATCACCGGCGAGAGCTGGATGGAGGCCTCCCGCCAGCGGCTGGCCGGCTATCAGGCCGCCTTACAGCAGGCCGGTTTAGCCTGTGACGAGAGTCTGGTGCGCCAGACCAACTGGCAGTTCAGCGAATCCTTTACCGCCACCACCTCTCTGCTGGCGCTGGACGAACGCCCGGACGCCATCTTCTGCGCCAGCGACTGGCTGGCGATCGGCTGCTATCAGGCGCTGGCGGTAAACGGCGTGCGCATCCCGCAGGATATGCTGCTGGCGGGCTACGACGACCAGAAGATCTCCGAGCAACTCACCCCACCGCTGACCAGTATCCAGCTCCCCTACAGCGAACTCGGACGGCTGGCGGTGGAGTACCTGTGCAATCAGGAAGATGCCGCCACCCATGTGACGCTGGCGGGCAGGCTGAAGGTACGGACATCAAGCCTCGTCTGAGGTGAAGACCATTCCGGCATAGGGTTTCTCCCGGCACGCCGCCAGCCGCGCGCCGAGGTTGCCTACGTGCAGCTCCAGCTTGTGCCCGTCCGGGTCGAGAAAATAGAACGATGCCCCCTCGCTTTTGTTCTGCTTCCAGACGGTAACGCCCGCCTGCTCCAGCTTGTGTGAGAACGGTTCAAAATCTTCCGCCGCAACGGTAAACGCGTAATGGGTATAGTCGCTCTCCTGCGGCGGCACATACTGGCGCGCCTCGTCGTACGACAGGCAGACCCACAGATCGCCGCAGGTAAGATAGGCCCCGGTATTCCAGCGGGCGTGCAACGTCAGCCCCAGCAGCTCGTGCCAGAAGGTAACGCTTTTTTGCAGGTCGCTGACCGCGAGGGTCAGATGGTTGAGTGATTGCAGCATGACGTGCCCTTTTGTTTTTTGCGCCAGACGTGGTACGGTAACTTCATGAACATAAACCACGCCGTGCTCACCGTAAACCGCTGGTGGCTGCCTTCTTAAAGGCGGCACGGAGTAGTTTTCCCCATTTTCAGATAGCCGCCGAAAGGCGGCTTTCACATTTCTAAGACCCCTTTCGGCAATTGCACATTAAGGAGTCTTTATGAACGTTCAAACCATCCTCACCGGCGACCGCCCAACCGGCCCGCTGCACCTGGGCCATTTCGTCGGTTCGCTGCGCCAGCGCGTGGCGCTACAGCAGACGCATAACCAGTATGTCTTGATTGCCGACCTGCAGGGGCTGACCGACAACGGCAGCAACCCGCAAAAAATCCGCGACAACATCCCTGAAGTGCTCGCCGACTACCTCGCCGCCGGCATCGACCCGAACCTGACGACACTCTGCCTGCAGTCCGCCCTGCCCGCTCTCGCCGAGCTGACAATGTTGTATATGAATATCGTCACCGTCGCCCGCGTCGAGCGTAACCCGACGGTGAAAAACGAGATCGCGCAGAAAGGCTTTGCCCGCTCGCTGCCGGTCGGTTTTATGGCCTATCCCATCAGCCAGGCGGCGGACATCACTGCGTTCAAAGCCGAGTGCGTCCCCGTCGGCGACGACCAACTGCCGATGATTGAACAGACCAATGAGATTGTGCACAAGATGAACAGCCTGTTGCCTGCCCCGGTGCTGCGCCACTGCAAAGCGATGCTCAGCGACACCGGCCGCCTGCCCGGCATCGACGGCAGCGCCAAGATGTCGAAATCGCTGGGCAACACCCTGCACCTTTCTGCCAGTGAAGAGACGATTCACCGTGCGGTCAGCGCCATGTACACCGATCCGAACCACCTGAAGGTGAGCGACCCGGGGCAGATTGAGGGAAACGTGGTGTTTACCTACCTCGACGCGTTTCATCCGGACAAAGCGAAAGTGGCAGCGATGAAGGCGCATTATCAGGTGGGCGGACTGGGTGACCGGGCATGCAAGAACGAGCTGGAGGCGTGCCTGCAGGAGCTGATTGCACCGATGCGGGAACGCAGAGCGATGTATATCCGTGACAGGGGGGAATTGATGGCGATGCTGAAGCGCGGCACGGAACGGGCGCAGGCGGTGACGCAGGGGACGCTGAGGGAGGTGAAGGTTGGGCTGGGGGTGCCGATGTTTAGTTAAGTTAGTTTGAGCGGTGGAGTGCGTGGGATTGGCATGAAACCGCTTATTGTCTCATTTAAGATAATATTAATGCCCTTAATAATTCTTAATTTTTCGTGTAGATTATATAAATTGCTTTAATTGCATTAATATTACATCGATATTACTCTTTAAAACAGATTTAAAGAGATACTATGGCTGACGTAGAAGATATAGCGAGGAGATTATGCAATATAATCTCCTCGCCTGATACCGTGACTGGACTTATAAATGGAGGGCTATCTGTACCGTTAGATTATGGATATCGGGTTTATGGTCTCGTTGACACGGACACACGATATACACGCAAGACTGAGAAAATAACAATAGAAAAACCAAAAACAAACACTACGGCAGGGTCATATGAGTAAGTTTACCATCCCAATTATAAACCTGCTTTTTTGCTCATATTTAATTTTTGCCTATAGTCTTTGCTGGATTGAATTCGACACATGGCATGATAAAACAATCGCCTTTTCCATCATTACTATGAGTGCTTACATTATTTCATTAGTACTCAATAGATTACTGCCAGGAAAGATACTTACTTTAGGTGGGATCCTGAACGTGTTATCAGGCCCTGTGCTCGTGGTAGGTGTATTTGCTTGCATAGCTATCCTTGAGCCGTGGCCTTTGAAAATTCCTGGCTTATTCATATGGGTCGTGGCGATGTTATATCTACCTTCTTTTATAAACATTTAATAGAACAGTGTGGTGCCGGGTGCCTCCCGGTGAGCAAAGCCCGCATAATGACGTTAACCTATAAATTATGCCCCACCGCACAGGGGGATTCACCACAACACGAAGTATATGAAAAATGCCGCGATAAAAAAGCTATTCAAACCGACAATAAGACAACAGTCATTTCGCCATTTTGCTTAATCATGCGCTGCCAGACACACTACCGCATTCATCCTTCGGATTATAAAGCATGTCCAGCGGAATAAATCATTGCTATCTCTTTAATAGCCTCAACTTTGGCCATCTTATTAACCTTTCGATTTATTGATGTATTTCATTTTTGTGCCAGGATTTTTAACGAATAAAAATGAATGCACGGAAGATGCCCTACCTCTCCTCCGGCAAAGATATGGACAAATAAGATGAAACTCAGGATAACATTACTTTCAGTACTGCTGGCGCTTCCGCTATTTGCTCAGGCGACCTGCAACGTACCGGAGACGCTCTCCGGCAAAATCTTTATTAATAAAACTGATCCGCTATGGTCTGTGCAAAACCCCAATGCCGATAGCCTGCTCCGGCTGGAGTTCA
Source organism: Enterobacter sp. RCC_40 (assembly GCF_041360735.1). Taxonomy (NCBI): domain Bacteria; kingdom Pseudomonadati; phylum Pseudomonadota; class Gammaproteobacteria; order Enterobacterales; family Enterobacteriaceae; genus Enterobacter; species Enterobacter sp. RCC_40. The sequence goes on along the minus strand of NZ_JBFUPR010000003.1, from coordinate 191,898 downwards.
CTGACGATACGTATACCAGCCATATCTTGCGCACAGGCAATAAGGTGCAAGGGAAATACCGTTATGAAGTTTTTAAAAGCCAAACAGGCCTGGCACACAGTGTAGGCATTCTGGAAGCAGAGGAGGATTTTCAGGGCCAGACGACGCTGTTTACCCTCACGCTCGTCTGCCTTAGCGACAGGACCGGCACCTTTGTCTACAACCAGCGCCAGGGCGCCATTAAACCGGATATCAGGCAGAACACGGGGGTCTGGATAGTTCAGGATCCTGCGACCTGAAAAAACCTACTGCCATCCGGGACATTTTCCCTTAAGCATAATCGTGAAAAAGGACAAACAGATGAACACCTACCACGCATTCCCCTGGCAACGGGTTGTTAGCGCGCAGGGCTATACGGCGGAATCAAAGGAAAATGTGATTCACTTCACCGACACGCTGTTCTGTATCGACGGTAGCGGTACCATTGTGGATATTATTCAACATAACGATGGCGCGTTCCGGCACGTACGTGACGCCGCCCGTAAAGCGGGTAAGCTCACTGAACTTTCTTCTGACCAGTATCTTCTGCCCGGCCTGATCGATTTGCATGTCCACGCCCCGCAGTGGCCTCAGATGGGCAAGGCGCTGGATAAACCGCTTGAGAAGTGGCTGAATGACTACACGTTCCCGCTGGAAGCCCGATACGCCGACGTCGATTTTGCCCGCCGAAATTATACAGAACTGGTCAGCGCGTTGTTGGCGAACGGCACAACAACCGCCGTCTACTTCGCCACCCTGCACACTGAAAGCAGCGTCGAGTTGGCCCGCATATGTCTGGCCCAGGGGCAGCGCGCCCTGGTGGGCCGCGTCGCGATGGACGATCCCTCCCAGTGCCCTGACTATTATCGGGACGAAACGGCGGCATCGGCCGAGGCGGAAACGCGTGCATTTATTCGCGCTGTCGCAGAGTTACCCGGTAATACGGCAAAACGTGTGCTCCCGGTTATCACCCCGCGGTTTATTCCCTCCTGCACGGACGACCTGCTGAAAAGACTGGGCACAGTGGCGAGAGAAACAGGCTGCCACGTGCAAACCCATTGCTCAGAAAGTGACTGGGAACATGGTTACGTTAAAGAACGCCTGGGGAAAACGGACACCGTGGCGCTGCGTGATTTTGGCCTGTTGACCCAAAAAACCATCCTCGCGCATTCAAACCACATTGAAGATGACGATGCTGACCTGATTAAGAAAACGGGGGCTGGCGTCGCGCACTGCCCCCTTTCAAATTTCTATTTTGCCAATGCAGTATTCCCTCTGCGAGCAATGCTGGACCGTGGACTGAACGTCGGGTTAGGCACCGATATTGCCGGTGGCCATAGCCCCTCGGTATTTGATGCCTGCCGCCATGCCATCACCGCCAGTAAAGCCCTGAATGATGGCGTCGATGCCCGTATTAAACCGGAACACCGCGGCAGACCAGGCTCGGCAGTCAGCTTCAAGGAAGCATTCTGGTTGGCGACAGCCGGTGCGGGTGGCGTGCTTGAGCTGCCTGTAGGAAAGCTGGAGGTCGGATACCAGTTCGATGCCATCGTTATCGATACCCGGGCTGCAGGAAGCGATATTTATATTCATCCTGCTGAAGACCAGCCTGAAGATAAACTGCAAAAAATCATCTTTAACGCCAGGCGAAATAACATCAGCCGTGTCTGGGTAGACGGAAAAGCCGTGAAAGTTCAGTAAGATCATACAGCGGCACCGTCTGCGGCATCATCGTGGCTCCCTGTGAAATGCTTTCTTTTCTCAGGGAGAGGTATGCCCGAAGCGAACCTGGTGTAAACACGAAGCAGGGATTCTCCGCATGGCTGAACCAGCAAGCGGGGAGCTGAAGTTTTGCAGCGACCTGTTTGCCCCCCGTGTTCGGCCATTGTCATCTTCCCTGCTAAGTTTGAAATGACCTGAGTACACGTCTGCACGAAAATGCGCGCGCCAGCCAAACATGTTCTCACCCTGTTTAGCCCTTTTTCACCTCGTAATCCGGTAGCAAGAATCGAGTGATAAAGGTATTGAGCGCGTTGGTATCAGGTAGCGCGGTCAGCGCCCCTTTGCGCGTTGTCGCGAGGGCACCGCAGGCGCTGGCCTGAGCAATGGACTGGTGGAGTTGTTCAACATTCTGCGGCATCCCGCGATGTGCAATCCAGGCCAGCAACCCTGCGACAAACGCGTCGCCAGCCCCGGTTGTATCAATACTGTTGACGGTATAACCGTCGAAATGAATAACGCTGTCGCGCCACAGCACCATGGCACCTTGCTCACCGTAGGTCACGACTTTGAGTTGCGCGGGCAGAGCATTGAGAGCATTAAGCGCATGGGAAAAATCGTGAGAGCCTGTCATCCAGTGCCATTCTTCTTCCGAGAGTTTAAGAATGTCGGCCTGGGCGGCGAAATGACGCACCGTCTCGAGCATTTCATGCTTATCGGGCCACATTTGCTCCCGTAAATTCACGTCGAAACTCAGTAATCCCCCACGCTGTTTTACATGGCTGATGGCGGTGACGAGCGTATGACGACACGTTTCGGCGACCAGGGCCAGAGAGCAGAAGTGCAGAATATCTTCGCTAAAGTCGGGCAGCGCATCGGGTGTTAAAAATTGATCCACGGAGGGGTTGGTTAAAAACGTAAATCCACGCTCGCCAGCGCGGCCCAGAGAGACCAATACCGTGCTGGTTCTGTGCTGATTATCCCACTGCAGACTTTCGGTTGAAACGCCTGCGTCAGACAACGTTTTCTTCAGAAAATAACCAAAGTCATCCTCACCGACCCGGCCAATAAAACCACTCTGGCAGCCCAGACGCGCAGCGCCAATTGCCACATTGAACGGGGCACCTCCTGCGCAGGCCTGATATTGCATGTCTGAAAGCGGTAGAAGATCCACCACTGCATCGCCAAGAGTCCAGATATTCATGACATTTCCTCAATAATAATTAACTTTTTAAATGCGACCTGCGGGAAGGTCAGTTTTTTAATAGCGCTTAAGCGTCAACAGGTGCCATGGATTATCCAGGCATACGGTTTAAAAGTTATAATCCAGCATCAGCTTATATTCGGTGGTAATAGCCTCACCGTGGGTCACCCAGCTTCCGTCCTGTTTTATCAACGAGCCAGTAACTTCTCCGGACACGGTAAAACGAGAGGTCAAAGGATAATTCGCCGATACCTTCAGGAAGCGGTTGCGGGTATTCTGGAAGACTTCGCCATCTTCAGGCTGCGCATTGTATTTCTTATAATGGCCATACCCGCCGCTGAGCGTTGTGGATAATTTCCCCCAGTTGCGCCAGACCCCGACTGACGTGGTCCAGCTTTTTTCGTCAATATCGCCCCACTGCGCCCTGTCTAAAATGGCAGAGGCAAATTGCTGGCGGAACCAGACGCCGGTGGTGTTATTAATAATATATTGCACGCCAGGCTCAATCTGAAATGAACGCACGTCGCGGTCATTTTGCGATCCACCGCTGCGGCGGTGATCGATCTGCTGATACAAATAGTTAAAGAATGAGAAATTGTCCGTAACCCGAAGATCGGTAAAGAACTTAACGCGGCCTTGCCAGCGGTCCTCGATTGAGGCGCTTCCACCCATAACATCCCAGCCATAGCGCAGACGTTTGTAAAAATATTCATGGCCGATGATCAACTGAGTCCACTGGTTTTGGCTGAGGTAAGACTGATCCTCCCACGTCCCGTTATAGTGGGTGGTTCTGCCCTCAGAAAAAGCCAGATACCAACCGGGTAACGCATCGTGTCGCATCACGCCTTGTACAAACGTCAGTGAATCATTCCCGTTGTGGAAATGGCTGTTACGCCAGTTATTGTCCTCAATGGCATATTTCATCTTCAGTTGGCCATGAACGCGGCCACCGGCAGGATTGGAGGAGCGGGCTGAGGTCCACATAACCTCTTCATCCAGATAGGACCACGGGTCCACGGCAACAACCTTTCCCGAGGGGTCCTTCATGATGCTCATGCTCGCATTCGCCAGCGCGGGAAACAGAAGAGCAAAAATAACAGACAGGGCATGATAGTTTTTCATAATAATATCCCGTTAAATCATTTCTTTTATTTTCAACGTCGCGTGAAAATGGTCGTTTTGAGGCAGGCTAATACTCCACGGCTTCTCCTGCATGGAATACATCCGGGTACTGAATGCCGCTTTATTGTTTATATAAAAAACAGCAATTGAGTTTTGAATGAGAACGCGTAACTCAATTTTTTCCCCGATCGGAACATCCACCCAGGATTCCGCGTTAGCCTGATGAATCGACGCGAGCGGCGCGTTGAAAAAATAGACTTTTCCTTTGCTCTTATTGAACACAACGTTCAGCATCGCATCACTGACTCTGTCGTCGGTCAGACCAAAGCTCATCACCATTCCGGCAGAAGGAACATCAATGGTTGCGCTCAACTCACCACGTTCAGGCAAGGCCGGGTACAGCGCCGACTGTAAGGGGCCGAACGACGTGGCCGTTTTAAGCGTTTTAGTGCTCGTTAAGGTGGTCACCGGACCAGGATTCTCACTGATGACCTTCTGAAGCTCCTGGGGCAGGATGCTGTTGAGCTGGCCCTGGTCATCTGCGGTGAGCTCATGAGCAACCAGATTCCCTGCCCAGTCAATGTTGCCGCTGTCACGGTTACCGGCTTTCGTCGGGATCCAGCCGAAAACAAACAGCCGATCGTTTTTGAGTACCAGTTTCCCCGCGTAAAAACCCGAGCCGTCGACCACATAATTGCCCAGTTTCCGCCACGGCCCCTCCGGATTATCCGCAACCCGGTATTGTGTCAGGCGTAACGGCCATTGGTCGCTAAAGCTGAGATACCAGCGTCCGTTGAAGTAAACCAGTGTCGGGCATTCGAGGTTGGCATTGCTGGTGATGGTGTCGTTATCAAAAAATACGCCGCGATCTTCCCAGTGCGTTAAATCCGTTGAACTGTACCGGGCAATAACCCCACGACCGTTACTGCGCGTAGTAATTAACATCCAGTATTCTTTCTTTTCCTCAACCCAAACGACGTGAGGGTCCCGGAAATCATTACCCCGATAGTTACCGCCGGGTAAAATGGTGTCCTGCGGGTGTTTCACCCAGTGAAGGCGGTCCTTACTGGTCGCGTGCATAATAGACTCAACCGGGAACACATTTTCATTGTGTGCGGTGTACCAGGCATGCCAGGTATCACCGACTTTAATAATCGAACCGGTTCCTAATAACAGTTCAGGATCGTCAACGTCGTTAACGTAGGGGATCACTTCGGAATGGTTCTGATAATCATACAAGTTGGCACTCGACAAGAGATGAAAAGCATGTACCCCCAAATCGCTGCCGCCGCGGACATCATTAAGATAATAAATATCAAATTTGCCATCGTTAAAAACGGGCATGGGGTCGCCCACAAATGAACCATCAACCCGCGGGAAAAAGCCATTAATATGGGTGATACTTTTATTCTGTAATGTTTCTTTCGAAGGCTGCGACCAGGCAGGATTATTGCCGAGCGAAAGCGCAAGCAGCGCGACAGATGCCGCAACTATTAATTTTTTCATGCTACACCTGAATGTCAGAAGTTATAATTCACGCCAACCACGGTAAACGGGTTCCATGAGTGACCGGTCGATGTCCAAAGCCCGGTTTCTTTCGTAAATTGTGCTTTGAATTCACCGTATAATCGCACTTCACCAAATACCGGATAACTCAGCGTGCCACCGATAAACTTATACCGACCGTCATAGAAAACTTCGCTGGCATTGCTGGCGTTATCTATTTTGTCCTGGCCAAATCCAACATACAGGGAGGTTAATAATGGATACCAGTTTCGCCAGAGTCCGGCCGTGACTTTCCATTCTTCTTCGACAATATCGCCCCAGCTCTGACGCTCCTGGCGGTTATGATAATAATAGGGTCGCAAATAGAGCCCGAGATCCGGATTCACGCGGTATTGAATGGCTGGCTCAATTTCGAAAATGTACTGTTCCAGATCGCCATTCCCCGGTTCGTTCCCCTGAGGCTGGTATTCGCCATATGCGTATCCGGCCAGGCTCCATTTGTTGGACAGTCGCAGGTCCTGCCAGACCTTGAACCGGTTTTTCCAGCGTTTCGTTGCCGTTTCGGAGCCGACCATAACTTCCGTACCGATATTACCTCGCCAGGTTTCGAAAATATGGCCCACAAAAAATTCATTGATAGTATTGGTGCCTTGATAGTCCTGATTACTGAACTGTCCTTTATAACTGTCTTCTCTGGCATTCCAGAAACCGAAATACCAGTTAGGCAATTCATCGTGCCTTAAAAAAGCCTGAATGGTGGCGAGTTTAAACTTGCCGCTGTTTTTCTTATTATTGCTCCAGCGAACATCGTCAATTTCTATCTGAGACCCGATGTTTCCATGCAGGCCACCCACTTCCATGTTACGACCGATACTGTTCCAGTGAACCGGTGGATCTTCCTGCCTTAAACGCAACAGACTGACGTCTTCGGGGTTATCCCCTTTAGGACGCTTTTTCACTTCAGTTTTTTTATTCTCCGCTTGCGCCGATAACGTCACGGGCTTTGACGAGGTCGTGAGTTCAGGTTTTTGACCTGCAGCAACCGGAGAAGACGAAGCACGAAGGGACGATTGTTCATTGCCGTTATTGGCTGATGATACACTCGTACCGTTGGTGTCTGATTCATCCTGAAAATAGCTTTGATAGTTTCCTGTAACGTCTTCAGCAATGGCAGGAAATGCCGCTAATGTCACCATTAATGCCAGCGTCTGTTTTCCTGGAACAAATATGTTTTTATCTTTCGCGGTAATGCAATTTTGAGGTATTACGCTTTCATCCATTTTGCTCTCTCATTATTCCAGACAATAACATGCCAGCCAGAGACTGGCAGAAATAAAAACTCACCCTGCAAGAAACAGGTCGGAACGGAGAATTATTTATCTAAAGACCAGTATCCCGCATCGTATAATGAGGCCTTCCCCTGATTTGCAAACAATGAAATATCGCGCTTGCCCGGCTGCGGATAAATACGACTGCTTAAGCAAGCGTCACCATCGTTAACAAAAACTTCCACCGATGAGCGGTCAATAAAAATTCGCAGTGACAGAACGCTGTCTGCTGGCAGCGGAATACTGCGCGTGCCTTCCAGCGAATATTCCGGATAGCGACGCTCCACCACCAGACGCCCGGCCTGATCGTCGACGTAAATTCTCAGCCCGTCGCCCAATGCGATACCAAACTGTTCAGCCGTCGATGCGCTCAAATCCCATGCCAGCTGAACTTCGACCGCGTCGGCATCTGCCGCGACAAGGACGTTCTGATTGTTCAGACAGCGGACGGGCGTGGGATAATAGCTGCCACGCAGCGCGGTCACTTCGGCAGCCGGTTTCATTCTCACACGGCCATCAACAAGGCTTAATTCGCGCGGAAGCGAGAGCATTCCGGCCCAGCCATCCTGCTGTTCGGGCATCGGTGATTCCCACATATCGAGCCACCCGATGACAATGCGTCGGCCATCCGGGGTCACGAAACTCTGCGGGGCATAAAAGTCGTGGCCGTGGTCCAGCTCAGTAAATTGTCCGCTGTGGGTGAACGGTTGACCTGGCTGCCAGTCCCCAAGTAAATAGCCACTCTGGAACAGGTTGCGATAGTGATACCCTTCCGCCGCCATGCCCTGCGGCGAGAACATCAGGACACGCTTCTCTCCCAGGGTGAAGAAATCCGGGCATTCCCACATAAAGCCCTTGCCTTCATCAGCCTCGGCGAAAATACCTTCGTCATGCCATTCGCGGAGATCGGTGGAACGGTACAGGCGCACCTGGCCGGTATTTTCCACGCGGGAGCCGACAACCATGTACCAGAACTCACCTTCGCGCCACACCTTCGGATCACGAAAGTGATGCAGTCCGGGCGGTGTATCAATCACCCTGCCGTGCCGTTCAAAATGAATGCCGTCACGACTGGTCGCCAGACACTGCACCTGGTAGAGGTTGTCGTCTGTGTCCGACGGGCCGTGAAATTTATGTCCGGTGTAGATGAGCGCCAGCGTATCGCCGTCCACCACGGCGGAGCCGGAGAAACAGCCGTCTTTGTCCGCCGGGCCTTCCGGCGCTAGCGCGACGGGCAGATGTTCCCAATGCACCAGATCTTTGCTTCGGGCATGCCCCCAGTGCATCGGACCCCATTTCGGGGAATAGGGATGGTGTTGATAAAAGGCGTGATACCAGCCGTCAAACCATACCAGGCCATTAGGATCATTCATCCAGCCTGCGCGAGGGGCGAGGTGATAGCGCGGATACCAGCGCGGATTAATCCCGGATTGTGCTTTTTCAAGCACCTGTTCAGCCTGTTCTAATAAGGATGTCATCGTCTTTACTCTCAGTACATTACACAGCGTTTTGCTGCAGAAAAGATGGCTCAGATGAGGATTTAGTTGAGCGCAAAAGGAAAATGGAAATAAACGTGGTGCTGAACACCATGATGCCCATGATCAGATAGGATTGGGCGAAGCCAAATCTCTCATAGCTAAAGCCTGCCAGCGGGGACAAGACGGTGCCAATGACGGAGCTGGTGCAGGCAAATCCCACCAGATAAATGGTGGAGGAGAGACGTTTGTCGAAATTCAGGCTGTTGTATTTAAATATGGCGACTAACAATATTGGCAGTTCGACCGCGTGAAGCAGTTTGGTAATGGAGATAAGCAAGGGGCCTTCCACCAGCCCGGAAGCAATCATGCGCAGCGCCATCACCATACCTGCGAATATCAGGCCATTTTTAGCGCCAATGCGATTAACCAGCCACGGCGCACAAAACATACCCGCGGCCTCGAGAAAGACCTGGAAAGAGTTTAAATAGCCAAACATCTCGTTCCCTTCTCGTAATGTCGGGAACTGTGACGAGAAATAGACCGGGAATTGCTGATCGTATACGCCGTAAATGCAGGTTCCGACCACGAAGAATATCAGCGCCCAGAAGCGCGGCAGAGTCAGCAGACGCAGGGCGTCTTCCAGAGAAACTTTTTTAGCGCCAATTTCGAGTTTCTCCATGCTTGCCGGCGCGGCCACCTTTAAGCGGGCCAGCAGACAGAAGAAGATTAACCCTGAGCATGACGCCACCAGGAAGTTAAGGTCAGGGTTGATATTAAACAATAACCCGGCAAAAAACGTGGCAACCGCCCAGCCCAGAGACCCCCACATGCGTGCCCGCCCAAACTCAAAGGTACTCTGACGCGCAACGCGCTCGGTATAGGACTCCAGAACGCCGATACCGCCATTAAACGTCAGCCCGATAAATAAGCCCCCGAATACGCTGCCCAGCAGAATATTAACGCTCAGCAGGTAGCTAAAAAGCAGATAAGCCGGGCCGGAGAGGATCAACAACGCGGTGATAAACCATAACAAATGTTTGCGCAGACCGAGTCGGTCCTGGATAAAGCCATAACAGACCTGCGCGAAGAGCGCGGAGACGGATAATACGGAAAAAATAATGCCGGTTTCCGATGCCTTTAGCCCCACTTCCTGGTGAAGCCAGATTGAGAGAAGTGAACTTGATGAGGACCAGGTCACAAAGAAAAAGAACAGCAGAGCGCTGAGCAGCATGTAACTTCGAGTAGGCCGTTTTTTCATCTACGTAATCTCGCAAGAAGGATATACTAAGATGGTAACGTTAACATTTCAGGCGTACACTCGATTTTGATGTGATACTCGATGTTAATCACAAAAGTTAACGTTAACATTAATGTGTTGAGATCGCGCTCAAACTTTTGAGTGTGACTTGCGTAACCCTGGGCGTCGGTGCCTAGAATAGGACATTCGCATTGGCTCACAACACCTTACCGGGTCGAATGCATTCAGATAATGGAAAGCTATGGCGTCTTTAAAAGATGTGGCCAAACTGGCCAATGTATCGCTCATGACGGTTTCCCGGGTGCTCAATGACCCGAAACGCGTAAAGCCTGAAACCCTGGCCCGGGTGCAGGAGGCGATCCTGCAGTTAAATTACGTGCCTGACCTCTCAGCCCGACAGGTTCGTCGTGTCGGCTCCCGCAACAAAACCATCGGCGTACTGGCGCTGGATACCGTCACCACCCCTTTTTCGGTAGAAATCACGCTGTCTATCGAAGAAACCGCGCGGGCGTATGGCTGGAACAGCTTCGTGGTGAATATGTTTACCGATGATAACCCTGACGATATTGTCGACCTGCTGCTCGCCCACCGGCCCGGGGGGATCATTTTCACCACCATGGGGCTGCGTGAAGTGAGCATCCCGCCCCGGCTACTGGAGCACCCTTGCGTTCTGGCCAACTGCGAGAACACGGGAGAACCGGTTGCCAGCTATATACCTGACGATGAACAAGGCCAGTATACGGCCGTACAGGCCTTGCTGGCGGCGGGATACAGCCGCCCTCTCTGCCTGCATTTACCTGTCAACCATCTGGCGACGCGTCGCCGCCGTCAGGGACTGGATCGCGCCTGCCGTGAAGCCGGTATCGATCCTGATACGCTTGAGCACTGCTATATGCAATTTGGCGATGAGCACTACCGGGATATTCCGGAGATGCTGCTGGCGCATATCGTTCAGGGGAAACCGCAATTTGATTCAGTCATCTGTGGTAACGACCGTATTGCCTTCATGGTGTATCAGACGCTGTTAACGCAGGGGATCCGAATCCCACAGGATATTGCCGTTCTTGGCTACGATAATCTTGTCGGCATCGGAAATTTGTTTTTACCCCCGCTATCCACGGTCCAGCTGCCGCATTATGAGATTGGGCGCTTAAGTACCCTGCACATTATCAATGGCGACACCCACCGGGATAAGGTGCTGGTCGAGAGCCCCTGGCTCAGGCGCGAATCCTGTTGAGCAAGAGAGGCCGCATACCGACGACCTTTTGACAGTCACCTGGGGACATTATGCAAAACGAATTTTACTGGATAAACGAACCTGCCGAATGGCATAGCGAGAACAACACGTTATCGGTCGTGACAGACGACCACACCGATTTCTGGCGCCATACGTGGTACGGATTCGAGCGTTTCTCGGGCCACATCTACGCGACTGACTCGGCGGGTGATTTCACGTTTCAGACTAACATCCGCGCTGATTTCAGCACGCTCTATGACCAGGCGGGGATCATGCTGATGTCGGACGAGCAACACTGGCTCAAGGCTGGGATTGAATACAATGATGGCGCGCCGGCCATTGGCAGCGTACTGACGTTACAGGCCTCCGACTGGGCAACCGGTATCTTCCCGGGTAACCCCCGGGAGTTCTGGCTTCGCCTGACCCGCAAGGGAGACGCGTTGCGGTTACAGTACTCAGCAGACGGGCTGTCGTGGCCTTTGCTGCGTTTATGCCATTTCCCGTCGGGGCCAGTGAAAGTCGGTGTCATGTGCTGCACGCCTGAACGCAGCGGCTTAGCCGTCGAGTTTAGTGATTTCAGTCTCGCTCCGGCCATGGATAAAGCGCTGCACGATCTCAGCTGATTTACATTGCGCCATCCGGTTCCACGATCCGTTGATGGCGCTGCCTGAGCTTCCACCTGGATCACACTTTTCCCACCCGACCATTCCCTTAAAATAAACAGGTGATATTATTCACCCCGTAAATACCTCTCAACTCAACCCGAGGCTTTGATGCTGGAGAATGTCATCATCCGATAATCAGCTCCCCGACCTTTCAGGCCGGACTGATTATCAATGCGCCGAAATCGAATGCGGACACCGCGGTGTGTTTGCACGTTTTGCACATGATGATTAAACAGGTTTTCCAGTATGAATTTATCCCGTCAGGAACAACGTACCTTACACGTTCTCGCCAAAGGTGGACGTATTGCGCACGTCCGCGATAGCTCAGGCCGCGTCACCGCCGTTGAATGCTACAGCCGCGAAGGGCTGTTGCTCGCCGACTGCACGCTCGCCGTCTTCAAAAAACTCAAAACCAAAAAGCTGATCAAATCCGTCAACGGTCAGCCCTACCGCATTAACACGACCGGGCTGAACAGCGTTCGTGCCCAGCCAGATAATCGTTAAGGAGAGGATGATGGATATCCCACGTATTTTTACCGTCAGCGAAAGCGAACACCGCATTCATAACCCGTTCACCCCGGAAAAGTACGCCACGCTGGGCCGCGTGTTACGCATGAAGCCAGGCACGCGCATTCTCGATCTCGGCAGCGGCTCGGGGGAGATGCTCTGCACCTGGGCGCGCGATCATGGCATTACCGGCACCGGCATCGACATGAGCCGACTTTTCACCGAACAGGCAAGGCGCCGTGCTGACGAACTCGGCGTCAGCGATCACGTGCGCTTTATTCATGACGACGCGGCCGGATACATTGCAGATGAAAAATGTGATGTGGCGGCCTGCGTGGGCGCCACCTGGATTGCCGGCGGCGTCGCCGGAACAATGGCGCTGCTGGCAAAAAGCCTCCGGTCTGGCGGAATGATACTCATCGGTGAACCCTACTGGCGTCAGGTTCCTGCGAGCGATGAGATAGCCCAGGCCTGCGGCGTCTCGTCCATCGCAGACTTTCTCACCCTGCCCGACCTGGTCGCCTCGTTCGACGCACAGGGCTATGACCTGGTGGAAATGGTTCTGGCAGACCAGGAAGGCTGGGACAGATACGAAGCGGCGAAATGGATGACCCTGCGTCACTGGCTGGCGGAAAACCCTGACGATGACTTTGCACAAGAAGTTCGCGCGGAGCTGACAATTGCGCCCAAACGCCACGTCACCTACACACGAGAGTACTTTGGCTGGGGGGTGTTTGCGTTGATTGCCCGATAGCCTGAAACTGGCGGTATAGCCTTAACGACTATACCGCCTTCACGCATCAGGTATTAAGGCGGCACAGAATAATATGAACTCGGATTCCGTCACGTTTACCCGCGCTTAATCACCGGGATATCGCCCGTATCATTTAACGCCCCTGGGAATGTTTTTAACCACTGAGCGACTTTTTGTTTATTGATATTCACCACACTCATCCCTTCCAGGCATCCCCATAATTCTCTTGTATGCTGCGGCGTGATCACAATACAGTCTTTCATCACCCGGATTTTAACCGGCATACCGCTGATAAACCCTGCCCGGGTTAACCAGTCTCCCCCCAGCGGAAGATATTTATTATCTATCCGGGCATAGAGTTCGCAGCAGGCGGAGCTTGCTTCTGGCGTTTCTGCGCGGGGATGGACGGGCGCTGCAGTGGTCTGGTTGCCGTGAAGTCGGCGGGTGCTGTTTTTGCGTACCAGCTCGCGGTTTTCAATCATGCCGGTGAAAGCGTCTGATTCTGTTTTGCAAACCGTAAACTCTGGCATAAAATTCGGCGCAGCCATTTTCAACTCCTCAGTAGTTGTTGTGGTTAGCGGTATGGGGGTGTTGCAGCACCTTCATATCGCGTCTCGTTGTAAATAATTCCTGTGAAACTCACTCTGCCGTTCGGCGTTATTTCTGATGCGTATTATACCAGGCTGAATATAAATACAGCGGTTTGGTGTGGGGTAAATTTGGAATTTGCGAGGGGGATTCAGGAAATAGTGTTGTGTGCACTAAAGCCATGTTTTTGTTCGTTGTGGGTTGATTGGTCTGGGTTTTGCGAGCATCATCGCAATTATTTACCTTCTTCCGTAACGCGATGGCTTCCAGCAAAACATTCGAACAGGCAATTGCCAACATCACCATCTGGCGCAAGGGCGAACAGCGTGCGCCGCATAAACCCTTATTGCTTCTGTACGTGCTGGCAAACTATCAGCAGGGGCATGCACGTCTGTTTGACTACGGTACCGAGGTACACGCTCAACTGCTAAGCCTGTTAGAACGCTTTGGTCCAGACAGGAAAGAACATTATCCGAACATGCCCTTCTGGCGGCTCAAAGGGGATGGATTCTGGGATCTTGAGAACAGTGAACTCTGTTCCACCACTGGCAGCAAACAACCACCGGTAAAAGAGCTTGTTGAACATAAGGTCGCTGGCGGTTTTGATGAAGAACACTATGCGCTACTGAGAAAGAACAAGAAGCTGATCGGCTCGCTGGCACAGAAGATCCTTGAGGCGCATTTCCCGGAAAGCATCCAGGAAGAGATCGCAGATGAGATGGGTTTTGATATTCAACAGATCCGTAAGGTTCGCGATCCGTTGTTTCGTCAGCAGGTGCTTCGCGCCTATAACTATGAATGTGCAATCTGCGGATTCAACATGCGACATGATAACACCTCCGTTGCACTCGAGGCCGCGCATATCAAGTGGAAACAGTTTGGCGGGCCGTGTGAAATCCCGAACGGGCTGGCGCTGTGTGCAATTCATCATAAGGCGTTTGATAAGGGATCGATTGGGCTGGATGACAGTTTGCGGGTTATGGTGTCTGAGGCGGTAAATGGTAACGGGCATGGGATTGTAGGAAGACTGTTCTGGGATTTCGCCGGGAAGCAGATAGCACTGCCGATGGTGAAAGGGAATTATCCAGGGGAAGGGTTTGTGGAATGGCATCGGAGGGAGGTGTATAGGGGGTGAGGGGGTGAGTGCGAAGGCCGGACTCGAATTTCAACATTAATCAACTGAATTTTAAGTGATTAACATCTGGATAATTGATGTTATATACTTACATGTATACTCAACTGTTTCCCCTCGAAAATCAGCGTAGTAACATAACGCCTGAATCATCTAAACGATGACACAGTAATCATACCATCCTGAATAATTTCAGCTGGGAATATTTCTCTTTCCTAGAAAGATCCAACAACTAGCACTTACATAGCAATACTAATGCTTCTTACCTCACTCTGGAAAAAAAACTCCTGCAAACAAATCAATCTGTTATTTTCAGCTCATTTAAGATTAAGAAGGGAAAGATGATGTTCACATTGGTAAAAGATTTGCTCAATATTCCAGTTATCACAAGCGTCACCCTTGCCATTCTCGCCGCAATTGCGAAAAACTATTTCCACTTCAGCCGACGGGATTTCTTTTCTCGTTCTCCTTTAGAGCAGATCGAAGCTGTTAAATGGTTAAGGCACTCAAAACCACCATCTTCAGACCCACTAGATGTGGCTGAACAACAATTCCGCCTTCTATCTTTAGGTCTACATAGGGACAGAGATTTATCCTACAGGCTTGTGGCTTTTCATTCCAGCCACTCTCAAACCTATATTCAATCACTCAAAGCGGTATTACATTGGCCGGGATTATATGATATCAACGATGGCAAGATATACCCCCATAGTCATTTGAAGTGGTCTCTACCACTCATGCTTATTTTTATACTGACCATTATGGGTTCAGAGATAATTAAAAACTATTCACGTGAAGATGTCAGTCAGTTTATTTTCTACCTAACTATCACCTTAGCTACTCTTATTCCATGGTTCTGGATGTTATCCTGTACTCTCAAGATATTCGGCATCAGTAAAAAACTGAACACATACGTTCCACCAGTCATTGATGCTGAAACCGATAAAGAGGATTTCAGTTCAATCATTAATAATAAATATCCTTAAAACTAGCTATACTTTGTAAATACAATCGCACCTGCCAATAGTGGCAGGTGCGATGTATGTTATATAATTTTGGTGAAGACTGGTGATTTAAGTCAGGAAGACTGCTCGGGGCTCTCACAATACAGCATCATTAAGACTTCATCGTAACAAGCCAGTTGCCTGTCGTGCTCGCAGAATATCAACGGCCCGAAGATAAGGTGATTGTTCTTGCCAACTAAACCCTCTGCGATCGATACGAACCAGCTCGTACTTATCCACCAGAAAGTTAACGGCATCAGACAGCGTGATACCGGCATCAATGTGTTCCTGAATCACAGTTTCATCACTAAATGGAGTGTCGTTCAGTGCCAGGCCATAGTGCTGCTCAAGCAGGCGTGTCAGTAACATTTGCCAGACAGCCACGGGCGAAAGACAGGGCTTCGCCGCCCGCGAAATTGTAGCAGGTAGATTTTTCATGTTTGCTCTCGTGAAATTTGTTAGCGTTGAGTGGGATAAATGGCGATGTATACGTAGCCGCAACTACCAAGGGTATCGGCTTCGCAGGTGAAACCGTTGTGGTACAGGGTGACACAGTGGGCATGGCGGGGATTCATTTCACTAGTGGTCAGCATGGATTCCATCTGGCTGGTAAAATGCGGAAATGCCACATCCAGCTTAAGACATTCGGCATCACTGAACTGACCGGTAATGCTGGCCCGGTCAGTCAGGTAGTGCAGTCGGTTGCCCTCCTGCACCAGACGAGCTCCCAGGCGTGGCGTGATATCCCGCTGCAGGCCCCATGTAACATGACTTCTCATCGGGCTTCTCCTTTATTGTCAGTTCAGAGAGATACTCATCAGACAGGCATAAAGCCCGTTGCGGTCCTGGCGGCGTTCGGCGTATACCGCCAGCACGCCGGGAATGGCAGGAACGACCTTACCGCTGTAATGACAGACACTGCCGTGCCACTGGTACTTACCGGTGGAGTATCGAAAAATGCGGGAGGCTGGATGCTGACGGTAAATCGTCATCGCCCGGCGTTTACTGATAATTTTCATGTCATACCTCAAAGCAGACCGTGTTCAGCAAACGACAATATCTGCGCGCCACCGACGATGAGATGGTCAGGCACACGGATATCAACGAGCTGAAGCGCCTGCACCAGACGCTGCGTGATGGTCTTATCTGCCAGGCTGGGCGTGGTGTCGCCGGAAGGGTGGTTATGCGCCAGTATCACTGCTGCTGCATTGAAAAACAGGGCGCGTTTGACCACCTCACGGGGATGTACCTCGGTGCTGCTAATGGAACCGGCAAACAGGGTTTCATGGGCAATCAACTGGTTCTGCTGGTTCAGATACAGCACCATAAACTCTTCGCGTTCCAGTCCCGCCATTTTCAGTTTCAGCCAGTCACGGGCAGCCTGAGTGGAAGTGAATGCCACGCCTGTTTCGCGCAGGTGTCGGTCAAGCAGCGTTAAGGCACGTTTTACCGTACGTTGTGCGGTTAGTGGTAGTGCCGGAGTCAGTGGGATAAGTGACTGTTCCATCATGAGTATCCTTAATCAATAATGCGCAGAATGGCGCTGGATTCAGGGTGCTGCAGGGCGTAATCCCGCAGGCGGTAATAGTGCTCCGTCATGGCATCGCATTCGTTGCGACAGGCGTGATGACTGTATTCAATCAGGCAGACAGCGATACCTGCGGCTTCAGCGCTCATTTCCGCATCATTGCCGTTCATGCCGTTGAACAGATGCCATTTATCCTCACCTTCAGCATCAGGAGCCATAAACGCGCCGCCATTGCTGAGCGTGTAAAAGGACCAGATACCACCGCTGTACTCATCACAAAAGCTCTCCATCCAGGCGAAAATACGGGGTTCCAGCGTTATCCATTGCGGGATAGCGCCAAAGTACAGCGGCCAGAAATCGAGACGCTGCTCGTCAGGTACGGGTGTTGCAGTGAGGTCAAATTGAGGTTCATTAGCGGACATCAATTCGTATTGCGTTTGTGTCGTCATGGATATTCTCCGTCATTAAAAACGCCAGCGACGATGGCTGGCGTATGGGAAATAAAGGACATGCAGGGATGATGAATGGGTGTGGTCAGGAGGAGGATGCTCTGAGGATGCCGTATTGCCGGATATAGCGGTTAAGTCCTTCACCGGCATCCGTTTCAAAGCTCCACGCCCGCCAGACCATTCGACCTTCAGAGTCACGAACTACCAGGCGGAAGTGACTGCACTGGTCATCTTCTATAGCGACGTTTTGATACCGGCTGGTAATAGCGTCGGCCTGCTGTCGGGTGAAAGGTCCCGGTGGCAGCATATGAGATTCAGACATTGGGTGTACCTTAAAAGCAAAAGCCCCTGACGCAGATGCGTCAGGGGCTATGGGAGTATGCAGGTGTGGGGTGATTATCAGAAACCCGTCTGCACCTTATACAGGCGCAAAGTTTTGCTGCCCCGGACAATCTTCACATACAGGGCATTATCTTTTGTGCCACGAACAAACCCGGCCTTTACATCTCCCTTGCAGTCACCACCGTCATAAGGGATGTTAAGTCCGGTGTTAAATACCAGGTCAATAATCCCGAAACTTAAATCTTCACAGGCTGGACCGGGCAAATCCTGAATCAGAGCAAATTTATGGTCGTCGCTGACACCGGTCAGTGAACACATGGAGGTGTTGATGTCGTTTCCCTGGCACCAGTACTCCTGTCCGGGATTGTCTTTATCCATCAGGCTTGCCGGAAGTTGAGCGGCACCGGCACTGAATGCAGCAAGTGACAGAATGAGGGCGGGTACAGCAGAGGTCATCATTTTCAGCATGGTTTTCTTCCTGAATTAATCCAGCCCGCTGTCGGGCAAAATGAGAGAAATTGATATCGGGTGTTATCAGAAACGCCGGTAGCGGAACAGCTCTTTGCCCTGGTACAACGCCACCAGGTCGTCATATTCCGGCTTCTTCTGGTTGGGCTTAAAGGTCACTACCGTGCCCGGACGACACAGGTCTTTTACGGTGAGACCGAATTTCTTGTCCGGAGTAATGGTGAATCCCTTCGACACATCGTTGCGCATGATAGTTATCCAGCCCCACAGGCCACCTTCGCAGTCCTTAAAGGGTGCTGAACGAACTGTTACCATCCCACCCAGGCGGTCAACAGACATGGCTTCACATTTTCCGGTAACCTGACGATGCGCATCACACCAGAAAATATTCCCGTTGTTGTCATTGACGACAGCAGGCAGCGTCCGGTTATAAGGCTGGGCCTGAACTTCTGTACAGAGCAGAAGGCTGCCAGTAATGCCAAGTATTTTAATCAGCGTTTTCATTACGTTGGTCCTTAACAGAGAAAGTATCAGGTAGCGACGATTCAGGCCCAGATAGTCAGGCCCAGCATCACCAGCCATACCCAAAAGTAAGCCGGTTTCTGACCAAGGGTTTTCGCCCGCCGCCACAAATAGAACGGCACCAGCCAGGCAAGTTTGCCGAACGTGGTGGTATCCACTCCGGCCTTACGCAGGCGTCGTTCATCGAGATACCCCAGTGCGATATTGAGCAGCAGCGTGATGAACCAGTACTGCCCACCCGAGACGGCCTCATATGCCTCGTCAAAAGACATTCCGTTCAGCCCTGCCGTCCACAGCTCGAGCGCATAACCAATGAAGGGAGCAAATGCCAGCGTCCATACCACTCCGCCCGGAATGCGGTTTCCTGGCAGTGCCGGTGGTGTAGTGCTGTGGAGCAGCGCCGAAGCCAGCGGGGTAGCGGAGATTGGCTGCCACTCCGTCATGCCCTGTCGCCATACCAAAGTGGATACTGTCAGTTCACCGCGCATAATCAGGCCGGTGATGTCGTCTTCAGTCACATTGTCGTGACGTATGCCATTTTTCTCGTAATGCCAGGTCATTGTTTTTCCTTCTTAACAGAGGTAATTAAATCAGTGTGTTGCCCGGCTCCTCCTCAGAGGGCCCAGGAGACAGGACTTCGCGGATACAGCTGAAGTGCGGAAGGGCCCGGATAAAGCCCGCCTGTGTGGTTAACTGGCTGAGACGTTTTAGCGGGGTGAACGTGGTGTTGAGTACTGTCACCGCATGGATGGTCGCCAGAGGATGCACGGTGATATACCCGTTAAGTTCACCGGTGAGGTACCAGCAGCCGTCGAATGAAATCAGTCGGTACGGGGCCAGCCCGTCACAGCGCTCTCCCTCGGCCAGCAGCAGTACCCGCTGGCATGCGGTAATGGCACTGACGAGGCGGTAAAACACCAGCGAGCTGGCCGGTGACACTGACTGTGGGGGTTGCCACACCAGGCAGGGCATCCCTCCTGCAGTGAGCAGCATGCCCGCCAGACGCCGGTCCAGCCCCGGAAAAATATCGGCCAGTCCTGCCCGGTGAGCAAAGGTCAGCGCATCCAGCTCGCCCTGTACGCCTCCACCGGTACTGCGCAGGCGGCATTGCCCCCGTCGATACTCAAGGTCGAGGTACATCAGCCGTTCGCGAAAATCCCGTCGCAGGGTACGGACTGACACACCAAACTCTGCAGCCAGCCGCGCCATGTTCAGCGTTTCACCTGCAACCAGGCGGCTGATTATCAGTGACAGCCTGACAGCCAGCCGATCATGACGGCGCTCTGCCTGTGTCATCTTAAATCTCCGTAATAGTTAACTGACTGAATATGAAATGATTCTAAAGAGGGGGGCGGACAGGGTATGGACATGGAATGAACTATTTTTTATCTGCCACCGGAAGCAGGCCCGCCGCGGCATATCGTGAAATACGGTGAAAAAACACTCAATTCAGTGGAGGTAAAACGGACAGGGAGTGTCCTTTCCTAACATGCTGATAACAAGCTCAGGACTGAAACCCACTCAGCATCGCTTCAGCCATCACCCAGAGAGCCCGGTTGAGCTTCACATCTCCGTCGATACCACGCACGGCGCGGGTATGCGTTCGCCCGCCTTTCGCACTCCGACCACTGAGCCCACCCTTAATCAGGTTCTCCTGAATACGCTGATATGTGGTCCACAGATCATTGCTCTCATCCTGCCAGCGGCGTGGGGAGAGTATCTGAGGTGCTGTCACCGGCTGGTGGTCCTCACCGAAACGGTACGTCAGTGCAGCCTGTGCCAGAGCCTGTTGTGCAGGTGGCGGCAGCCTCAGCGACTGCATGGCATCCCGCTTCTCTTCCACACGGTCAAAAATACCCAGTACTTCATACGCCCCCTCAATCACCTGACTCACGACATCTCCTTTGTGCGGCACCCGCACCTCGCCAAACGATTCACCGCAGACAAGCCCGTTCTGGCATACCGCGCGGAATAATCCCGGCAGCATCTGATACGAGCTGGTGCCGTCATGAGAGTTGAGCAGAATGATTTCCGGGACTTGCTTGCCGGTAATTTGCCCCTCCCGACGCAGGCGCAGCATGTGCTTTGTGTGCTCGCGGCGACCTGGGTCACGCACTCTGGTCTGACAGGCAAAGAAGGGCTGAAAGCCTTCGCGCTGCAGACTGTCGAGGAGAGAAATCGTGGGTATATATGTGTACCGTTCACTGCGAGATTCGTGTTTGTCCTCGCTGAAAACACTGGGCACTACACGAAATAGCTCTTCGCGTGTTAACGGACGGTCACGACGGATAAGATTTGATGCACCAAAGCGCGAAGCCAGACGGGTCATAAGCAGACTCCTCATGATGGGAAAATAAAGACAGAAAAGCCCTACCGCTCAATCGCGGCAGGGCTCAGGAAACTACGGGTTAGAAGGGTTAATGTTCAGAAGAAGAAGTTCCAGACTGCACGAGCGACCGATACCACGATGTCGCGTACAGACTGGATGACAGTCCGAACCGGGGACGGTATCAGGGGCATGGAACTTACTGTGTCCAACACCGAGCCGACCGTTTCACCAAAATCGTCAAGGGCTTTTTTATTAATGGCATCGGTACGAAGTGGATCACTAAGCTGTACCGCCACCGGACTACTGGCCTCCCGCGGCAGGCAATGAATCATCCGTTCAGCCATTACCCGCAGCCCCCATTGCAAACGTACCGACACCGCACAGACAGGGTTTACAGGTTGGAACAACTCATGCAGTAGACAGATTTTGCGGCTGATATTTTGTTTCTGCTCTGAAGACAGCTTTTCACCACCGCTGGTGGGTTCAACCTTGTCGGACTGACTGATGACAAACAACACCTTATGCCGGTATGCTTCACCAATCACCTGCCGGTAAAAATGTTCATCCACCGCTAGTGCTCGATCATCGGCCTTAATCAACCACAGCACCAGGTCGAGCCGGGGAAGTTGTTCACGGTAGAGTGCGGCATATTCAGCATCCCGGAGTTCGGACTCTCCTACACCGGGTAGGTCCATAATTGTCATAAAGCGTTTGCCGAGCTGTAGGCGAAACTGCAGTGGTTTTCGAGTACATGCCGCCACATCACTGACCGGTGATATATCCCCAGCAAACAGGGCATTACACAGGCTGCTCTTGCCTGCTCCGGTTTTCCCCATAATGCCTATTACAGGCTCGTAGTGGGTTAACTGATTTATCTGCTGCAGAATGCGTTCAGAGACCCACTGGGGCAGGCCGGAAAGCGGTTGCTGCAGTGACTGCAGACCGTCAAATTGTTTCATTACTGCTCCTCCGAAAAAAGTATACAAAAACGGCAGAACTAAGAGGTTCTGCCGTTAATGGGATATGTTCAGAGTGATGATATATATCTGTGATCTTTTTTAATTTTCCCAACTTTTCAGTTTAGCTTTTGCGTATGCATCATTGATCAGCATCTCAATCAATTCATTGATTTTCATTTCATTTTGGCTTGCCAGATAATCAAGTTGTCTCTTACTATCTTTGCTAATATAGGTATTGAGAACTTTTTTGTTTGCAACACTATCTCTGAATTTTTTCTGACCCCATGCTTTTTTTGTTTTTATAATAAACAATTCACCTTCAGCATCGGATTTATCCTCAACCCATTGATCAAAGATTGAATGAACTTTCAGATTCAAATTTTTTTCAAACCAAAAATCCACATTACCATTAATCATTTTATTCTTATCGAAGTAAGACATCACCCACTGATAATCTGCCAAATATTTAGCATCATATCTGGCTGATGAGAACCAAAACGGATTGCCAAATTTTTTCTGGATACGGAGCCATGACCTCTTCAAACGTTCTAAGGTGGAACTGATATTATTAAGGCTTGATACACGACATTGATAGTCTATCAAAAGAATTACCCCATCATAATTTACGCCACCCTTATCAGAACCAAGGCTCCATTCAGGTAAGGTGATATCAAGAAGAGATGGGGTATTATTATTTGTATATAGCTTATATTCGGCATGAATATAATTAGCAACAAATGACAACGAACGCTCACAATCAATCCACTCAAGTTCACTAAAAGGTATTAACTTACCTTCAACCTCTCGCCTACTCTTTTCAAAGAAATCTTCCGCACTCCAATACTTAACCATTTCTTTTTTATTCATATATTTAATGCAAGACTCTTTGAAAAGAGTGGTATCACCTATTCTTTCCACTAATTCACGAGACTCATCAGCATGCATTAATGCTGAGCGAAAGATATCCCAGTAAAGCCATAAATTTACTCTTTTCGTCCAGAGACTGGTCACTCGTTTTCCTGCACTCATCACAACCTCAAACGTAAAAACAATCGTAGAAAAAAACGTATCACTCTACGTAGTATACTACGTTCCATTTTTATTGCCATAAACCTCTCCAACCGCACCACATGCCTTGTTTTTATTGGCTCGTTAGAAACGTTGACGTACATCATGTAGATACGTATTCTGAAAACACTAAAATTAACTCTGTGCCACCAATGACTGTCACTGGCAGAAAGGTAATGTGAATATAAAAAGTACGGATACCTATGAGTGCTATCAGGTTAAAATTCATTAAGGTTATTTGGTATTATAGATAGTAGTTCTCAATTGATAGCCATCTAACATCCCCACTTGGGATGATACATATCCGTCAAAAGTGATTAAAACCTACTTTGCAAGCATCCTGTCAGTGACAAAAAAACATATGCACTAGTTCCTTTGAATTCATACAAAGGAACAACGCAATGCAAAGATATTACCCACATTTAAAGAAAGTCATCCCTAATGATTTCCTGCTGAATTTGATTAATCACCATCTTAATCAGGTCCTGGCATGTCACTCCAAGGTACTGGCCTTTCGAATGGATTTTGATTACCAGCGAGGCACTAACCGATTTATTCGTAACTCTTCCATCGAAATACAGGATGACCTTAGAGAACTGACGCAGGCAATGATCACTCTTCCCGGAGTTATCGGCGTTTTTTGGGTACTGGAATGGACATCTGAAGGGGCTGTTCATGCTCATGCCATTTTTTATCTTAATGGTCAGGAACATCAGAAATCATTCCCATTTATTTTACAGGCAGGAGAACTATGGCATCAGATTACTCATGGAGAGGGGAAATACCAGCGATGCAAGCCAAAAAAATATCATCAGGACAACATTAACAATGTTGTCCGATACCAAAACAACGATGCCGTAAGCAGCTTGAGACGCATAGTGAGTTATCTGACAAAAGAAGACCAGAAATATGGCTTCCTGATCTGGGGATGCAATGAGGTTCCACCACCTGCACGACAGGGAAGACCCAGAAAATATATACCCGGCTAATACTATTTTTTACGGCACCACCGGTACCTATGCCGGGGCGGGAAGTAACAAGAATAAGACCTTCTCCGGTTTCCATTCAGATACCGGAGAATCAAATCATGACTATTCAAATTTCCCTGCTCGAAGACCAATTCATCGATATGGCATTCATTACGCAACTCACTCAGTTGACCGACAAATGGTTTTACAAACTGATTAAAGACGGTAAATTTCCAAAACCGACCAAATTTGGCCGCAGTTCTCGCTGGCGGAGAAGTGAAGTAGAAGCCTGGCTACAGGCGAGAGTCAACGAATCACGCAGCTAGATACCTTTCCTTACATATAACTTTCCTGACTGGCAGACTCTTTATCCGCTCATGGCGGGGTGTTGCGGCTGCCTGTCGTTCAGTATTCAGAGATAATTCACCATGAAAGAGACAAAGACGCGATGTGAGAGCTTGCTGGACAGCTATCAACGTTGGCTAAACGGGTTCACAAAACTGGCCATCATAAATGGCATGTGTCATCCCAATATCCAGGCCAGCCACCATCTGATGGTGGGCAGTCTGTACTTTCCCGGCGCGGGGCAGATGACTGCCGTGGTACCTCAATGCCTTTACCGACTGATTTACGGAAGTCAGCATCCAGAGCCAGTGTCGGTAGTGACTGATATGCAAATCAGCCTTGAGACAAGGCAAAAAACTTTACTGCACCACCCAATGCTGGAAGGGATATTGCTGAGTGAATGTATCCGCCTGAAACAACGCCCACTGGCAAATAGGCTGATTAGCCTGTTACAACAATTCAGCTCACCGGAGCATCGCCACAAACTGGTCTGGCTATGTTGGTACGATCTGATGATGGGGGCGACGCTGGAAGACTGGCTGGATAATCTGAAACGTAAGGCACCTAAAGATCTAGGCTTGTGGCTGATTGGACGGCAGGAGGAAAACATATCCCTCACGCAAATGATGGATGAATATCTGCTATTTACCGGCTACTGATATCAGTTCCGATTTGTGCTGAGCATCTTTCTACCCGGACAAGCTCATTAATAAAGGCGGCAGATCCCTCATTGCCGCAAACAACTCCTCGATACTCCGCACTACTCGGATTATGATTAAGATCGCTTGGTATAGATCTCGTAAAACTGATAAAGGCGTAAATGCTACAAAGTCTTTTGAAGCAGCATTAATTTTGAGTCCGCTCTTCGCGATCTCTTTACCAAGGCGTGTGGCATATCCATAGAGCACAGTACCCAAAATACCAGTCTCTCAACGCTAGGAGCGAAAATTGGCTGTAATAGAAGAAGTGGCTTTCATCTCGCCTGAAGAAGAATCTGTGATTAGAGGAGACAAGACAAATGCTCCCGAGCTATTCACCTTTGACTGCGGACAACTTCCATTTGAACGCATGGGTGACGCTCAATTTGAGCTTCTAGTGGCAGACGTCTACCGAGCTGAATATGAAAGTAACGCTCAAAACTGGTATGACACTGTAAGTCGCTTAAACGACGGTGCCGACCAAGGTCGCGACGTTGTCATGTACAACGATGGCATACCAACAGGGGTGATACAGTGCAAACGCCTCAAGAAAAACCTTGATTTGGGAACCGTTATCTACGAGATCTGCAAATTCTTCCTGTATGCACACATCAGACCTCAGCTCGCCCCACATCCTGGAACATCCTTTAAATATTACTTTGCCGTCGCCGATGGTGTCACCACCGAAGCTTTCGAATTCCTACAAGCGTCGGGGCAAAAACGTTTCGACGACAATATTTCGTCATTTGAAGATGAGTGCGGGAGAATTCTCAAAAAATCAAAAACGCTCCATAAAAATGCAAAGCTCAAAGATTTATCTCCTAAACAACTGCGTGAAATAGTGTGGCAGTGGACAGCCCTTTTAGATACTAAAATTCTTAAGAAAGATAGTTTATCGAGCTTGGTGGCTAAGTACCCAAATGTTAGGAACACTTATTTCAAACTGGATACAGATGCGACTGCCATCATTGAAGTCATCAAACAGTATCTGACATCCCAGGGTGGTGTATTTTCCGAAGATGATGAAACCTATCTTCAGAAAATCCGCACAGAGCACGTCAATTTATCGTTCTTTGAGGGAGATCGGCTCAATATCGGTTTAATTCAAGGCACAGAGCTCATTCCGTTCTTAGAGGGCATGCTTGCTAAGGGGGGAGGGATTTTTGAGCAGAATTTCGGTAACCGCCCAGTAGTACTCACTGCTGGAGCAAATGCAGCCACTCCTACACAGTGGGACGAAATAAATGATCTGGTTAAAGCCTATCCTTATCCCCTTGTCTTCACGGTTGGATGTGGAGAGGTTAGCGGCTCTACCCTCATCAGTTGGATAAAAACCGACGAAATGTCTTGGATAGATCCTTCATGGCACCCAGCTTCAGCACCAAAATTTAAAGCAGGATGGTGTTGGGTCACGGACCCGGCCAACGACATTATCAATTGTTACATTTTAGTTGAAAATGAGCCAAAGGATGCAGGTTTTGATCGTGGGACTGTTTCGCTCAGATTAGCATTTAAAGATGTCATCGTTTGGCCAACTTTGGGCAATGACTTTACAAACTCTATACACCGTAACAACTCTCAGTTACGAAGAATTATTGCCAGCCAAATTGAAGATAAGCGCAAACGTCCAAATCTGATTATGGCCTCTCAGCACATCTCTGAGCTTACGGAGGTCGTCAAATCACTTTTGGATTATCACGCACGCCGAATGGTTTCCCCGATGGCAGTTGTGGCTGCTAATAGTGGATATCTGCAGAAATGTCAGGTGCAACTTTATAGCGCAACTGGAGTTTTCCCCGCCGCTGACAGCGAGCACAATACTCGAGCGAGCCCACCTGCGATGCAGCCTCCTAGCCGTGTAATGCGTAGGAGTACAAGCGGAGGGATGACTCTTACATTGACATGGGATGCGAGTCTCACATTGTTGCGTGCTAAAGGGCTCCGGTTGCAAGGTGGGGCAGTCATAGAAGATCTGACTCCTGCAGCACTGGAGTTTCACGAGCTTTTCCACCGATATCCTCCTGACCCTGATTACGCTGAAACAGTTAAGAACGAATTTGCGCAACTGGATGACTTTGTCCAGTCTGGAGGAATCAAGGACGTTCATAGCTTTGCTTATCAGACCAAATATGGAGTGAAATCTGAACAAAAATTCACTCTGGAGGAATTGACCAACTCTGGTAAAGATGTGATGAAAGCGGTACAAGCTTTAAGCTACCTAAAATCCCATAAGGACTCGGCTTGGATTACTGAACCAGGTATAAAGGGTCATCTACGGTTCGCAGACCCTGATAAAGGGGATTACAACGTACTGGCGTGGGCAAATGACGAGTATCGCATAAGGTACATGTCAAACGATCTCTATCGATGGGCAAGAGATACAGCCAATCATCCACAACTAGTTGTGTTCGGTAATGGTATCGGGAAAGTTAAAGATGAAATGCCCAGTAAGTTCAGCGAACTCAACGTTCACAATAGCGAACGCTTTGATATTTCAACGGGGCCAAATGTGAAAGACTCCATCACTGATATTTCTATGGTAAATAAAGTCTACTTTTTTGCTCTTAATGAGATTGAATCGATGTACGACGATTCTGATACTTTATCAGTAGAAGACTTCATGGATGATATTTCCACTCGCAGGAAAAAACTTGATGCTCAATGATTTGATTAATCTTCTTGATGAGCGTGCAGCCGAAGCAGGTTTCACTTCCCCGGAAAACGGCATCTTGACGTTTAGTGATTCACCCCACTGGCCTGGACCGCCCTTGGGTACTCAAGTGAAGTACTGGTCGACTAAATTTGCATCAGTTCTGCTTGTACAAATCGATTGTCAGACACCTGAGGAGGCTTGGAAACAGACGAGAGTCGCTGAGGCTTTCTTGGATGCAGCGCTCTTGCAACTTGAACGAAAGAGGGCTGTTGTTGATGGTTATCTGGTCCTGGCACTGACTCAGTTCACTAACGACTTTCGGCAGTATATTAATGATGTGGAAAAGGATACGCGTTTTGTGCGTAAACATGTTGTATTTCATAATGATGATGGCTGGCAGCGCTGCCAACGCATTACCCCTCTGGGACTAAGAGGCATATCCATTCAGAACGAATTTTCTACATTTGTACCTGAAAATGAACAAATGGCAGAGCTTTTGGTATCCCTTGGGAAAATGAAAGGTAAGGACCTGGCTCGTTATCACGGAAAGGAGTGGGATCTCAATGAATAATCTTCCTATCAAATTTATTTCGGTGGAGATTCGTAATTTTCGCGGAGTTCCTGATATTCTGCATATCCCGCTCAATGCACCATTAACAATCATTCATGCAGCAAATGGTACGGGTAAAAGCACCATTTGCTATGCTTTAGAATGGCTACTCACTAACAAAGTTTATGATCTGCCAACCACTTCTGATTTTTCTTGTCAGTGGGGCACCGGTAATACGTCCGTAAGTGCCGAATGCGAGATAAATGGCGAGATTTATTATCTTGAACGAGTCAACGGAAAAGCTTCAATAAAGAAAAATGGGGAGACTAGCAAAAGGAAAATCAAAGATGCAGCCCTACTCGAGATGCTCACCCCGCTCTCAGTAAGGGGGAGTAGTACTCAAGCGACGACAAAAGCCCGTCGCGAGTGGCTCCGCAATTGCCGGTGGTTATATGCGAACTCATTAGCCCTGCTTGTTGATAACAGCAAATCAGAACTAAGACAGCAAATTTTTGCAGACATATTAGGACTCGGTCACCTCGCAAGCATGCTCAATAATTTGAAGGAGTACCGAGGTGATCTTCCCAGAGTTCAAGGGTTGGAAAAAAAACTGCAATATCTGGTTACTGAAATTCAGCTGCTGGAAGAAAAACTCGTTGCCAACCAAACGGGAAAAGAACAAATAGCGATCAAATTAAAATCAATATTAGAAAAATTCCCTGACATTCAGGTAACGGGAAATCTGCTGGATGACTTCAAAAAAGCGCAACTGGAAGTCGCTAAATTACTACAGACAACTCAGCGTAAAAAAAACCTTCTTAATCAATTGCTGGAGGGATGGTCGGGCTATGAGTCCAGCCTACAACAGCTCGAAAAAAACCGAAGTACGCTCGCAGACATCACCCAGACCAATACTGCTTTGACTGAAACTCATCGTCAAGTAGCTGAGCAACTCTCTGAAGCCGAAACCCAGATCTCACAAGGGAAATTGGCTATTGAATGGGCGAAAAAGAACACTGATGTCCTCAATGGTTGGTCAGCTATCTCCTCTGACCGAGATTTCGCTCAGCTCTTTTATAAAACGGATCCCAGCTTCCAATTCTTAGAACAAAACTTTGTTGAATATAGTTGGGAAAGTGACAAGCAACAGCATTGGTTGAATTCAATTGAGTATTTGATCCGCAATGAGAAGGTATTGTTAGATCAACTTAATGTCAAACGAGATCTATCCAACAATCCAGTCCAACCTCCGGCCAACTTAGTGGAGCTATCAAATCTTGCTGATAAAGCTAAACAAACACGAATTACTGCTCAGGGAGAGTTTGATGCACTTTCAAATGTCATAAATCGCCTGAAGGCATTAGGGTACGAAGCTTCACATTCGCTTTCAAGTGGGCACTGCCCTCTTTGTGACCATAACTGGCAATCTATTGATATTTTGCGAAAGCAGCTTTCCGATGTCAACTTATCGCCTGAGCTTCAGGCGGCAAGTCACAAGTTAATGATTGCTCAGTCCAATGAACAGAAATGTATTACAGCACAACAAAGCGCCCAGTTGCAGCAATCTTCTTTTGAAGATTATGTGGCACGGGTTAAATCCGTAGATGATAAGCTGAAGGTTATTGAGGAAATCACCAGTTATCTGCGAACCATGGGTAAATCTGAATTTTCACATTCTGATATTATAGATTTCCCACTCTTATTGGCCCGTATCAAATCCGCAATCAGGATAAGGGGTATTGCTGAAGCATTGTCGCAGGTTAATGAGTTCTTTGAGCTGCCATCCTCAACGTCCATAAATACTGGCGTTACCGAGGCACTTCAGGTACTAGAGCGATACACGCAGTACTTCCAACAACAACTAAACTCAGCAAATGCTAAACGACCAAGTCTCGCCCAATTAGTTAAAGAGAAACTTGAGGGTATTCAGGCCAAAACTCGTGAGTCGCATCAAATAAGCGCCAGCATTGCAACAGTTTCACAAGTGATAAATAGCTTCCAAAGCCAATGGAATGAGGTATTTGGTACTATTCCTGTTTCCAAAGATATTCACACTAGCGCCCTAGCAACAGTCGATCTGGACCTTCAAAAAGCTGAAGGGTATGAAGAGGAGCTTCGCGTTTGTCAAACATCTCTGAGTATCGACATGGATACTCAACAGTTGCTCAAGCTTCGTAGTGAGAGAGCGATGATTACTGAGAAGCTTCAAAAGGGACAAAGCCACATACTTGTCGCAGACAATGCAATTACTCAATATGGTATTCATGTTCGTAATGCAACCGTTTCTAGCCTTGCTCCTCTCCTAGAACCGGCGACTGAATTATTCTCTCGCATGCATGCGAACGAGGTATATCACCAATTAAGTGTTTCTGGCGATGATTTGAATTGGATGGTACTTGCTGAAGGTCATGAGATACCATTAGAAGCAGAAGAGAAGCTAAGCCAAGGACAGCGACAAGATTTAGCACTATCACTCTACCTTGCAAGGGCAAAGAATACCGGTGGAAGCTTCCTATTGGATGAACCTATCGCTCATTTAGATGATCTAAATCGAGTGGCCATGCTGGATATTTTCAGACTTGTGGCAACCTCAATGCCGAACATGAACTTGATCCTGACAACTGCAAGTGACAGCTTGGCTCGACATCTTGCGCAAAAATTCTCAAGCCTTCCGGATGAGCACTTACTTAACACAATTTATTTAGAGGGGAATCCTCGCACAGGCGTCAAAGCAACTGTGACAAGAAATTCAATTGGTCTTGCTTCTTAATATCAAAAAAGACAGTGGAGGGTCTATAACCGCCCGCTGTCTTACATGCTTAACCTAACAGTAGTTTATTTATTTTTTGATCGGCTGATCATAACCACTTTTTTCAACACGTCTCTAATTGCCAATAAAGAGTTAGCGAGCATCGGAATTTTTACTACATGTAAAGAATATTTACCCTGTTCTTGAAAAGTATCAAATCTATGGTAAACCCCTTTATTTCCAGTCTCACTGGTCACATCTGGATATAAAAGCACGATGTCCATACAATTGAAACGCATGCCATACGTCAACATTTGATAGATATCTTCACGTGAGATACCTAAATTACGTTTATTCATGTGAAGAAACTTCCACTTTGTATCAATTATGAGTTCAGTAGCCCCTTCATTATTAATCAACCTTACATCAGGAATTAGCTCAAATACACCTTCACCATCATTACTAGAACACGCAAAAGTCCCTCTTGCCTGTGTTTTCGCTATTAAACCTTCGGATATAGCAATCCAATTCAATTCCTTTGCAATAAATGCCTCAAATAAACGATAGGTAAATATAATCTCTGATGTAGCTAGTTCATCACCAACAAATATTCCAATACCCCTTTCTTCCAAGAGTGATTGGCTTTGGCGAAGAAGGGAATGATAGGTTGCGGATAAACGGTCAGTACGCACCTTTGGCCATTCTAATCTATAATCTGGCGAGATATTGACTGAATCCATATCGGATAAACATAGATCAATAATTCCTCTTATATTGGCAGAACATCTCGATCGGTAGCGCAGTAAAACTTCTTTAAAAATTCTATTCTCCGGAACATCTTCAGTCAATGCAACCCATGATGATGCAAAACGCCCTGGCCTACGAATATTTTCGTAACATTGCTCAGGAAAGGTTATTCGACCTCTAGGGGAGGAAAGGCTATCTGATGAAGATATATATCGTCGAATGACTTGGCGACGGCGTGCCAACTGTAACTCATCACAAAATATTCCCAACAATGAATCGAATTTATTTCCATCAGTACTTAGAGGGGCTAATCCAGCGGTAATGAAACTAGATGAGATAGCATTCTCAAGCATTCTAGATAAATTATTATCCAATAGGGTTCTGTTTTTCTGATCCAGCAAATTAGCACCTATTGGAACAACCTCTAGAATTAGCTTGGAGGTTTCCAGGGTTCCTGTCCAAAATTTTGGCACCAATGCTCCTGCATAAATATCGAAATAAGCATCTGTATTTTTCCCTGTGCTTTTTTTCCATGCATGGAGAATTGATGTGAGTTCGTCAAAGCTGCTTAACTCAAGGCCTTCGCCAATTCTTAGCTTGGCCCATTCCTCACATTTCAGTATACGCTTCACTGACCCCTCTCAAGCTCTCAATTAAATACATTGGTGTCAATGAGAACAGGTTGACATATTTTTAGAACACAATGGATAGCATAGTCTTCATTGTCTGGCCCCGGAATAACTTTTTTTGGATTCCAAAACCGTGGATCTAACTCTAAGTTTTTAGTTACAGAATGTGCCCTATAACCAAATGAAGCAGCAGTATCCTGATCTAATCCGAATAAAACTTCAAACTGTTTTTCCACTGGATTTATTTTAAAGAAGTTTGCATTTTTTGACGCGGAGTCTCCCAAGACAAGCTGTATCAAGCCTTCATTACCATAAAAATATTCGCGCAGTAGAGGAATAACTCTAGTTGCTAACCGTTCAATAACTTTTGAGTTCGTATCACAACCTACCAGGTAACCATGTCCAATACAATGATCTGCATCTAATAGATGTTCTATCCTTGAATTTATTGTCCGTAAAAGCTGTCCGCAATTAATAGATGGACTATCAATGGTGTCACGTAATAGGGATGAATCTGGTGGAATATTAACAAAATCAAATCGACGTCTAAGTGCATGATCGACAAGTGCAATATTTCTATCCGCAGAGTTCATCGTCCCTATTATATGCAAATTTGATGGCATGAAAAGCCGCGACTCTAACTCTTCAGCCCGAGGGTATTGCAACTCGATTCCGATAGGGAATTCCGCACCAACTCGCTTATCAGCATCCAGAGAAGAGATTAGTGGGCCTAAAATCCTACTTACATCACCTCGATTTATTTCATCAATAACAATAACGAACTCTTTTTCAGGTGATTGGATTGCACGTCTAATCATTCTGAGTAATAATCCTTCATGAAGTCGATATCTCAGTTGTCCATTTTTTAAATCAATATTATTATTTTCAATTGATTCATCAACATCATCTTCATTAACTATTACTGGTCGAATTGACTCGACCAAATCTTCATATTGTAAGGAGGGATGAAAAGTTACAAAGGCGCACTGTTCCCGATAATCATTGAATCTTTCAAAAGAGTAAGATAATTCGCCTTTATCATCGAACCCAGGTTCTATCAATTTAACTGCTTCACGAACTGCAGACAAAGTTTTCCCTGTTCCTGGAGGACCATAATAGATGCGAACGATTGATCTGGTTGAGCTTTTTTTCCGCAAAAGTAATCGAGTTCCAGCAGCAGCGAGATCTTGTAATGCTAGTGCACGGAGGGCTTCAAACTCCTCCAAACTGCCAAACGGATAAACATTTGAGGAAAGAAATTTTGCGGTTTTTGCTAATTGGGATAAATCATTATATAATTCAGCCTTACTTACTGAATTTGGTAACACTTTTACAGTAATAAATGATGCCAATATTTTCTTTAAAGTTGTTGTTCTTATATCCTTAAGAAATACAACATCAGGAGAAATAGAAACACCAGCAACAGTTGATAATGGAGACGGAAATAATCCATTTTGGTCCCAATCAATACTTGATATTTTTCGACCAAACATATGGGATTGTCCCTCTCTTTTTACTGCATCTGAAGCAATATCAAAAAGGAGATTCGAAACTTCCGAAAGTTTGTTGTGGTTTTGAGCATTTTGATAATGTGAAGCAACCCCAAGCAAAATTGCCCCTGCTCGCGGCAACGCCATAACGATTAAACGCCAACCTGCATTGCTTCTGTAACGCTCAAATAGGCTTTTACGATAAATGCTAATATTAAGAAAATGCACATCTCCTAACCAAGACTTATAGTCATCTTCGCTAAGACCAGCTATTTTAATTTTATTTCTAATTCCACGACGTAGCTCATTATTCCAAATATTATCAATATTAGCTTGAGTATAAAAGTTGAAATCTGTATCTATCCCCCATTCGGACTCCGGAAACACCTCATGTAGTTCCGCTACAGAGCTAGCTTTCTCTAAAATGCATTTTTCTTCACTATTTGTACTCAAAAGATCAAGAAGTGCCATTTCTTATTCCTTGAAAAAAGCTGCTAAGTGATTACTAGAATGCAGCGTTAAACATAGTTCGTAATTGTAAATACTGTAACAGATCATTTCTAGTCATCATATGAAAAATCACCCCTAACAAGACAGTTTATGATTTTGATGTTAGTATTGGGGACATTCAAACTGCAATCTGAGATTATAGTTTAAATGTCCCTACAAATATTTATAGCCTTGACGATAACTTCACTAACATTTTATTAACCACAATTTTTCAATTTGACAGAAATATCTTCCTCAATTTCTGAGGTCGGTATAGCTAACTCAGAAACACCTTTATCTCCTAATAATAAAAGCAAGTTTCGTACTGCCAAGCCTATACCTTCAGCCATCAAAGGCGGAACCGCATTTCCTACTTGCGAGCACCTAGCCACATCAAACTTCCGACGTGGTCCATTGATGGTATATCGGCCGTAAAAATGGAAGTCATCAGGAAAAGACTGAAATCTAGCCATTTCACGGACAGTAATGTTCCTAGGCTCTGCATAATGGATAAATTCGTCAGGATGCGTCGTAATAGTTGATACTGCCTCTGAAGAATCAATCAGGACCTTTTTGTCCTTTTTAGTTCCGTTTTCTAATAAGAAAGCTTTGGACAGTCTCCCTGGCGGCTGCGTTTGATGAGCGAGGTTGTATAAATCAAGAATTCGCTCCCCATGTTTTGAGTACCGATGAGAGTTAGGAATATTCCCTGTCTTTTGCCCTCTCCTTAAAGCACGCGCATATGCAGAAACAGCTTTAGTATAGGTTGATGATTCAAATTTCTCAGAATCGGGGCAAATAACTCGCAAACCTCCAGTGAGATCGTCTATTGCTTCCTTTGCTGTGATATTTTTACTTTTATGTAATCCCCAATGCTCACGAACTGCCAGAGCTGCTTCATTTAGATTATCATTAAATGCAATATTTAGTTCTTGCGAAGATATTGTACAATTTTGAATACCTAGTATAACCACCCGTCGTCTCGATTGCGGCACCCCAAAACGACTGGCATCTACTACATTTAAAATACTCGTATAACCCAACTCAGCGAGTTGCTTAATTACAGAGTCAGCAACTGAGGTACGCTCTTCGCCAGGGCGAGCTACAAAGCGACGAGCTATCCCTTCGACATTTTCAATTAATACAATGCGTGGCCGAACTAAGTCAACCATATCAAGC
The DNA here is from genome assembly GCF_041360735.1 of Enterobacter sp. RCC_40. Classification (NCBI taxonomy): domain Bacteria; kingdom Pseudomonadati; phylum Pseudomonadota; class Gammaproteobacteria; order Enterobacterales; family Enterobacteriaceae; genus Enterobacter; species Enterobacter sp. RCC_40. The sequence continues at coordinate 156,216 of NZ_JBFUPR010000003.1, read as the reverse complement.
ATTTGATATACAAGATCATTCCGTTCATCAGCACCATCGCGCCGCCCTCCAACACTGAAACCTTGGCAAGGGGGTCCTCCGGCCATCATAGTTACAGAGCCACGTAATGAGAGAAGATGAGCCCTATTAGACTCATTTCTTAGAAGCTCCACTATGTCATGGTTAGTTTTTGACAGCCAACTTGGCCATTTGTCAAAACTTGCGTATGGTGCATTTTGTACCAAGAAGTTATTAGATAGGGTTTCAAACGCCATCGGATCGCGCTCGATTGCAAAAATACCGGCCCAGCCAGCCTCTTTTAGCCCGAGACTCAGGCCACCGCATCCTGCGAAAAGATCGATGCATGTAAGATTTGGCTTGTTTGGCGTTGTCACTTCTTGATTCTCCGCTCTTTCAATTTTTTTCTCTTACAACAACCTGCGTTGTTGTAGATTGGGATAAGCATTACATACGGTAAATGTGGGCACTAATCACACAATAACCTTCAACCAGTCGGGCCTTAGCATCGATCGCAACCTCCTGTTTTTATGTTGCAAAAACAGTAAGTTCTCTATAAATCTTAGAGATAGTCGCTTATGTAACATTTATGCTCACTCCTTTCAGGAAGATTTGATCATAGAAAAGTACATAAAGCAATCAATGCGGGCCCAAAATCGGCTCTCGAAGAACCGCTTAAAGATATCCGGCTGCACTAGGTTTAAGTATTCTTACCGAAATCAAACGGACTAACCCCCTTCTCCCGATTCACATCAAGAAAATCTGCCCACCACTGTAACATCAAACGACGCTCATCCAAGTGCTCAGCCTTATGGATGTAAGCCGCACGTACTGAGTTACGTTCCATATGGCTCATTTGCCGTTCTACTGCATCTCTTGACCACAATCCAGATTCAATTAGCGAGCTACACGCCATCGTTCTGAAGCCATGTCCGCAAACATCAACCTTCGTATCGTATCCCATCACCCGCAGAGCTTTGTTCACCGTGTTTTCACTCATCGGTTTACGAGTATTGTGATCTCCAACGAAAACAAAATCACGATTGCCACTGAGCTTATGAACCTGTTTCAGGATGTCCATTGCCTGCCGAGATAACGGTACCAGGTGAGGTGTGCGCATTTTAGAACCACGTTGAGAATGCTTCACACCTTCGATAGCTTCTCGTTCAGCCGGTATCGTCCACATTGCCGTTTCAAAATCGATTTCAGACCAACGCGCAAAGCGCAATTCACTGGAACGAATGAAGATCAATAAGGTGAGTTCAACGGCCATGCGGGTCAAAGGCCGTCCCGTATAACCATCAATTCGGTGAAGTAGCTCAGGTAAGCGTTTCAGTTCAAGCGCTGGTCGATGGACACGATTACTTGAAGCAACTGCCCCAGCCATCTCCTGAGCAGGATTGTAATCGATCAAACCACTTTGCACAGCATAACGCATAATCGCATTAGTACGCTGCTGAAGACGCGAAGCCACTTCAAGACGCCCTGTAGCCTCAACAACCTTGATAGGAACAAGGAGATCGCGCGTGCTAAAACTATCAATACTCCGCTTCCCAATTGCTGGGAACAAATTATCTTCCAGGCTCTTCAGCACCCGTCGACTATGTTCTTCTGACCATTTTTTATTTGCGGCATGCCACTCTCGGGCAACTGACTCAAAGGTAATATTTTCTTTCGCCTGTTCTTCTTTCACGGCACGTTTGTGTTCGCGAGGATCGATTCCAGCAGCAACAAGCCTTCTGGCCTCTTCCCTCTTTTGACGAGCATCAGCTAATGACGTTTCAGGATAAACACCAAACGCCATCAGGTGCTGCTTACCACCAAAGCGAAAACGGAACCGCCAGTATTTTGAGCCGTTAGGGTGAATCAGCAAAAACATGCCATCCCCATCGACAAGGGTGTATTCCTTTTCCTGCGGTTTTGCAGAACGCACTTTGATATCTGTCAGAGCCATAAAAGTTCTCCTTCCATGTGCCGCCGTGAGTATACAACCATTATCGAACCAGCATATATACTCGGTTCTATACTCACAAGCGACTTGATGTGGGTTGACTCAGATTGACTTCAGTTGAGAGGAACATCGCGGAAAGCCTTGCGGATACTGGATTTCAGACACAAAAAAAGACGTCTGTTGACGTCTATTGATGTTCCGATGGTGCCGAAGGCCGGACTCGAACCGGCACGTATTTCTACGGTTGATTTTGAATCAACTGCGTCTACCGATTTCGCCACTTCGGCACTGAAGGGGATGCGGAAACGTTGTGGATTATACCTGTCGCGCGCCGCCATGCAAGCGGCGACGCGCTAAACCTACGCTAAGTGCCCAAAAAACCAGCGCCCTGTCATTCTACCTCGGAAACCGCCAGCCGAATCACGCCTGCCGACTTCTGCTCTGGCAGCGCCAGCACCTTCGCCCACATCTCCTGCACCATGTCGCAGGAGAGCTTCTCTTTGCCCACCGCCTTCTCCGGCATCTGCAGCAGCTGGATGTCCTCGCCGTACTTGTCGGCCAGCGTTTTCATAATCGGGCGGACATCCGTCACCGCGGCTTCGCGTTCTTCCGGGGTCACGGTGTGGCGGTTTTTGCCGTAGGCCGCGCGCATCATGTCGGCGTCGGCCTGCATGCGCCGCGTCATCAGGTCTTTATCCAACATGCGCATCGGGTTGACGCCCCCTTTTACCGCCGGGTAGAGGAAGCGGAAACAGGCGTCGTCGCTCACCTTCTGGATGGCGGCGGTCTGCTCCATGTTGATCGTCATATAGTTCACCACGTTAGCGTCCGGCGCGTTTTGCAGGCGCGACATCTGCAGATGCAGGATCTGCGGCTGGATGGTGTCGATAATCTTCTGCTCCGGCTCGCCGGCTTTTTGCAGGGCCGCCATCTGGTCAAGAATGCGCTGATGAAGCACAGGCTCTTGCTCTTTAATCACCTGCCAGGCGGGCATTGCGTTGAGGGTGCTATCAAGCTGCTGTTCGGGAGTGTGCTGGCGTTGTTTGTCGAAGTAGACCCAGAACGCCACGACGGCGGCCAGGAGAGTCACCACGACTATACGGATCCACGTTTTATTCATCTCGCATCCTTTTCTTTTCGCTATGCCGGTTTACACCGGCACGCCGCTGTGAAAGCGAAACTCATTGTCCGGTGTCGAGATAAGTGTGGCTTCAATTTCGCCAAAAAGCTGTATGCGCGGTGAGATATCGTCGTCGCTCACCTGTTGGGCAAGCGTCAGGTAGTCCTGATAGTGGCGCGCTTCCGAGCGCAGCAGCGAGAGATAGAATTTCTGCAGGTCGTCGTCGAGGAACGGGGCCAGCGCGGCGAAACGCTCGCAGGAGCGGGCTTCGATGTAAGCCCCGCAGATGAGCTTGTCGATAAGCGTCAGCGGTTCGTGCGTGCGCACCGCTTTGAGCATCCCTTTGGCGTAGCGGCTGGCGGTGATTTTGACGTACGGAATGTCGCGCGCCAGCATCGCCTCGCGCACCTGCCAGAAGTGGTGCAACTCTTCTTTGATCAGCAGCACCATGCTGTCGATAAGCGCCTGGCCCCAGGGGTCGTCGGTTTTGGGCATGACGCTTTTGCCAATCTGCTTGTGCAGGGCCACAAAATCCGGTTCCGGGCCTTCGCGGAAGGTGAACGCTTCGTAGGGTTTGAGCCAGTCGAGCAGCGCGTCGGCACCGCTTTCATCGGCGACGTATTTACGCACCAGCAGCAGCGCGGTCTGGGCGGCCTTGAGCTCGCACACCATGTGGTCGGTGAGCAGCAGCGGCAGGTTTGCCGGGTCGCGGGCGTGATCAATCCATGCTGGTGGGGTCGGGCACTGGAGGAAGTTAAGAACGGGGGCGAGTATCTGCGGGTAATCCATGGTTCTGCCTTGAAAAAGCGGTGGCACGCGCCACCGCCTGAAACGCTTAGTGACGCACGCCGTCGTCGTCTTCGTCGATGAAATCTTCGTCGTCGCCTTCTTCGCCGTCTTCACCGTTCGGATCTTCGAAGTAGGTTCCCCAGCCGTCGTATTCCACTTCAAACTTCTCGGCCAGGTTCATCAGCTGTTCGACCTGAGCGTCGATCAGTTCAGCTTTCAGTGCGCCTTCGCTCAGAATATCGCAGCAGATGACGGTGTCGCCCTCTTCCACTTCCAGCTCTTCCGGCTCGGTCACTTCGTAACCCAGTTTGAAAGCTTCTACCGCCAGTTTTTCCAGCGCGTCGAAATCGTCAGCAGAGAAATGGTGCTCGATGGTGTACAGCGCGTCCGGATCGCTACCGTCTTCCAGCAGTTCTTCGATAATCAGGCGCGTCTCTTCGCGTTGCTCTTCCAGGTGTTCCGGGTTTGCCATGGCTCATTCCTCTTTAAAGTGCGGCAGATACTTCTATTTTCACACACGGACGGGTTTGCCTCCACCTTTGTTGGAAAGATTTGTGAAACGGGGTTGCAAATGAATAATTAGACATATAAAGTGAATTTTAATTCAATAAGTGGCGTTTGCCATGTGAGGATAAAATGTCTGATCTGTACAAGAAACACTTTCTGAAATTGCTCGATTTTACCCCTGCACAGCTCAATTCCCTGCTGACCCTTGCCGCTCAGCTCAAAGCCGATAAAAAAAAGGGTAAGGAAGTACAAAAGCTTACTGGCAAAAACATCGCGCTCATCTTCGAAAAAGACTCAACCCGTACACGATGCTCTTTCGAAGTTGCCGCATTTGACCAGGGCGCGCGCGTCACATATTTAGGGCCGAGCGGCAACCAGATTGGGCATAAAGAATCAATTAAGGACACCGCGCGGGTACTCGGGCGGATGTACGATGGCATTCAGTATCGCGGTCACGGTCAGGACGTGGTCGAAACGCTGGCGCAGTATGCGGGCGTGCCGGTGTGGAACGGGCTGACCAACGAGTTCCACCCGACGCAATTGCTGGCGGACCTGCTGACCATGCAGGAGCATCTGCCGGGCAAAGCGTTTAACGAGATGACGCTGGTTTATGCGGGTGATGCGCGTAACAACATGGGTAACTCGATGCTGGAAGCGGCAGCGTTAACCGGGCTGGATCTGCGTCTGGTGGCACCGAAAGCCTGCTGGCCGGAAGAGCGCCTGGTGGCGGAGTGCAGCGCGCTGGCGGAGAAGAATGGCGGGAAGATCACCCTGACGGAAGAGGTAGCGGCCGGCGTGAAAGGGGCGGACTTCATCTATACCGATGTGTGGGTGTCGATGGGCGAGGCCAAAGAGAAGTGGGCCGAGCGGATTGCCCTGCTGCGCGGGTATCAGGTGAACGCGCAGATGATGGCGCTGACCGGTAACCCGGACGTGAAGTTCCTGCACTGTCTGCCGGCATTCCATGACGACCAGACCACGCTGGGTAAGCAGATGGCGAAAGAGTTCGATCTGCACGGCGGGATGGAAGTGACGGACGAGGTGTTTGAATCGGCGGCGAGCATTGTGTTTGACCAGGCGGAAAACCGGATGCATACCATTAAGGCGGTGATGGTGGCGACGCTTGGGGAGTGATCCTCTGCGGTCTGGTGCCCTCACCCCGGCCCTCTTCCACCGGGTGAGGGCGTAAACCGGCGCCGCTTCATTGATTTTTCCGCCTGAAAAAGGTACGTTTTCGCCTTAATTCCTGCGTGGACATACCAGCATTATGCCGATTATTCAGTCTGTTGAACGTGCGTTGCAGATCCTCGACCTGTTTAACGAGCAGGCCACCGAGCTTAAGATCACCGACATCAGCAAACTGATGGGGCTGAGCAAAAGTACCCTCCACTCGCTGCTGAAAACCCTGCAGCTTCACGGCTATATCGATCAGAACCCGGAAAACGGTAAATATCGCCTCGGCATGAAGCTGGTTGAGCGCGGTCATTTTGTGGTGGGCTCAATCGATATTCGTCAGAAGGCGAAAGGCTGGCTGACGGAGCTGTCGCAGCGTACCGGGCAGACCACCCATCTGGGGATCCTGGACGGCCGTGAAGGCGTTTATATCGAGAAGATTGAAGGCAAGCTGGCGGCTATCGCCTATTCACGCATTGGTCGTCGGCTGCCGGTGCACGCCACCGCCATCGGCAAGGTGTTGATTGCCTGGCTTGGCGAGGCCGAGCTGAACGCCCTGCTTGAGGGCTATCAGTACACCACCTATACCCCTTCCACCCTTGCCTCCCGCGACGCGTTGCTGGAGGCCCTCGCCAAGACCCGCGAGCAGGGTTACGCCTTCGACCGCGAAGAGAACGAGCAGGGCGTGCGCTGCGTGGCGGTACCGGTGTGGAACCATGAATCCCGCGTGATTGCCGCCCTGAGTCTGTCGACGCTGACGTCGCGGGTGGATGACGCCGAACTGGCCAGCTTCCGCGAGCAACTTCAGCAGGCCGGGCTCCAGCTCTCACGCGCGCTGGGTTACCCGGCCTGATCCGCTATTTCGCGGCCGGTTCGTAGGTGAAGTAGTCAAAGTCTGCGTGGCAGCCGTCACCGCTGATGTCTTCGCAGTGCAGGCCGACAAACGCGCCGGTAAAGAAGCCGCGCCCGCCGATGTAGTCATCCGACAGTTTCCACGCTTCATACGTCACCGGCACGGTGTGCCACGTCTCACCGTCAAACGAGTAGCTGTAGCGGTAAACCAGGGTGTCGACGTCAACCCGTAACCAGATGCTCTCTGCGCTGTCCGGTACCGGGATCGGCTGTTCATGCAGCGGCCACGACGGCACGTTGTGGTCAAGCTGGATCACTTTGATCGTTCTGCCCTGCCCCTCCTCGTAGTCCACAAAGCAGTAGCTCCAGTTTTTACTGTTGTAGTAGCAGGTCAGCCCGGCGCTCTGCTGGAAGTGAACCGGCAAGAACTGCATGCGCGTCTCTGCCCGGAAGGCGAAGTGCTGCCAGCGGCGGGCCACGGTCGACTGGGTAAAGGTCGAGTTAAGCGAGTCGTTGCCGTAAAGCCGCAAATACCCCGGGCGCACGCTCAGCGAGCCGAGGCTGTCGTCGAACGGAATGCGCAGGGTCTGCAGCTCCGGGTCAAGCGTGCTGCCGTCGAAATCCTCCCGCCAGCTGTCCCGGGAGGCGGCGGGCTGCTCCGCTATCTGCGGGCCGGGGACGGTCAGCTGCGCGTGTTTACCGCCGTCAACGTACGGCCAGCCGTCGCGCCATTCGATGCGCGCAATGCCGGTCTCGCGTCCCAGCGGGCAGTAGCCGCGCCCGCCCGAGGCCAGCAGCGGTATACCCGGCAGGCGCAGCGGTCGGCTGGTGAGGTAGGCCATATACCACTCCCCGGTGTGGGTCTGCAGCAGCGAGCCGTGGCCGCTCTTCTGCAGCGGGTTCTCCGGCAGATGCCAGCTGGTCATCATCGTCACGTCCGGATGCAGTTCGTACGGCCCGTCGAGCGTTTTTGAGCGCAGCACCACCACCGCGTGTTCATAGCTGGTGCCGCCTTCGGCGACTATCAGGTAGTACCAGCCCTCTTTACGATAAAGGTGCGCCCCTTCGGTGTAGCAGAGCGGCGTGCCGGTAAACAGGGTTTTGCGCTCGGGCGAAAGGGTGCCGGTCTGCGGGTCAAACTCCTGCATCACGATGGTGTTATGCGGGTTGCTGTGATGGCGCGGCCCCCACGGGCGGTAGAGATAGTATTTGCGGCCATCGTCGTCGTGGAACAGCGACGGGTCAAACCCTCCGTTGCCCATCGGGATCGGTTCGCTCCACGGCCCCTCGATGGAGGGCGCAGTGACGAGGAAGTTACGGCCATTTTTCCACGGCGAATCGACAATTTTCACGTCGGTGTACAGTAGCCAGAATTGGCCATCGGCGTAGCTCAGGCACGGCGCCCAGATGCCGCCGGAGTCCGGGTTGCCCTTCATGTCCAGCATCGACACCCTGTCCAGCGGCGTGCTGACCAGCGACCAGTTCTTCATGTCGCGGGAGTGGTAGATGCGCACGCCCGGAAACCATTCAAACGTCGAGGTGGCGATGTAGTAATCCTCCCCCTGACGGCACAGGGACGGGTCCGGGTTAAAGCCGGTGAGAATCGGGTTTGTTATCGTTGTCATGTTGCCTCCTGTTAATGGGATGCGGCTGTCGCAGCGTCGGGCACGGCGTCACCCTGCGTTGCACGGTGCTTAATCAGCTGCTGGCTGATGGCCGCCACGCGGGCGTCGGTGAGTTTGTAGAACGACAGCATGATGAACATGCCCACGTAGAGCACCACCGGCACCACGCAGAACAGAATTTTAATGGTGGTCAGCACTTCGACCGGCTGCACGCTGCTGCTGGCGGAGTAGTTCACATACGCCAGGATCCAGCCCACCACCGCGCCGCCAATCGCCAGACCGATCTTCAGGCTGAACAGGTAGGTGGAGAACACCAGCCCGTCGAGACGGCGACCGCTGCGGCTCTCCTCGTAATCCACCACGTCAGAGGCCATCAGCCACTGCAGAGGCGTGGTGGTGTTAAAGACGAACAGGAACAGAATGTTAAGGGCGAAAATCAGGGCGATATGTTCGGCCGGGATGAAGAAAATCAGCAGGCTGATCAGGGAGTAGGCCACGATAATCCACTTGAAGGCGGTCACCCGGTCAAAGCGCCCCAGCAGGCGGGATGAGCAGAGCGAACCAAACATGGTGGCGAGGCTGCCGTAAAGCAGAAACTGCGTCGCCATCTCCGGGTGATCCATGACGTATTTCACGAAGTAGAGCGTCGCCCCGCCGCGGACCACGTTGGAACAGGTCGCCATCATCTTGAACGCACACATAATGCGCCACTGGGTATTGCCGAACAGAAGCTTGAGGTCTTTCGACACCGACGACCCCGGCTGCACCTCAAAGGTGTAGCGCTCTTTGGTGGTGAAGAAGCAGACGTAGAGCAGCACCACGCCGCTCAGCCCCAGCACGCACATGGCGCCGAAATAGCCGACCTGCTCATCGCCTTTACCAATGATGCTCACCAGCGGCAGCGCAATGCCACTGATGGCCAGCGATCCCGCCGCCGCGAGGAAAAAGCGCCAGGACTGCAGCGCGTGGCGCTCTTTCGGGTCAGCGGTGATGACACCCGGCATGGCGCAGTAAGGGACGTTAACGAAGGTGTAGACCAGGGTCAGCAGAATGTAGGTTATGCAGGCGTAGATGATTTTACCCTGCGCGGAGAAGTCCGGCGTGTAGAAGGTCAACACGCAGACAATCCCAAACGGGATCGCGCCCCACAGCAGGAACGGACGGAACTGGCCGTGACGCGTGCGGGTGCGGTCAACCAGCAGCCCCATCAGCGGATCGGTGACGGCATCCAGCACGCGGGAAACTAAAAACAGCGTCCCCATAATGCCCGCCGACAGGCCAAACACGTCGGTATAGAAATAGGCCAGCAGGAACATGGTGGCCTGCCAGACAAAGCCGCAGGCGGTGTCACCCAGCCCGTAGCCAATTTTATCTTTCATGGTTAATTGCATCATTACCCCCAACGGCAGTACGTGGAACAGTGCAAACGCCAGGGTCCTGATTCAGGCAAATAAATGCCCGGTGCATCATCAGGAATACACCCTTATTTCGTGTGCTGAATTCACAACATCGTGTTAATAGAGTGTAATTAAGTGTTCAATTAACCGACAATGGTCATATCTTATTTCTGAATTATGATATTTTGCTTTTGTGACGCCACTCGACATCCTGATATCATTTAAAGACCTTGCTTTTCATGCAATTAGATTATTTACGCAATAATAAAAAACAGACATGCAAAAGCCGTCCACGGAATATTTTCCGTAGACGACAAGAGCCAGAAATATAATTAAAGACCGAGTGCTTTTTTACCGGCGTTAATTACCTCGATGATTTTATCGGTGTCATAAATACACCCTTTCCAGGTGCCGCCGCTCACCGACTGCAGAGCCGCCCACAGGCGGGTATCGTCCGGCAAAAATGCATGGGCGTGCAGGTCAGGATGCACCGGACGCGACGCCAGCACGCGCGCCCCCTCTTCCGGCGTCAGCGGCTGTTCCGCCGTGCCGATAAAGTTAACGCTGCCCGTTAAGGACAGGCGGTCGACGCCGATCTCAATGATATCGTTGTCGCGCAGCTTGCCGATGGGGCCACCTGCCAGCGCTTCCGGCGACACATGGCCGAAGCACGCCCCGGTTGATACCCCCGAGAAGCGCGCATCGGTGATCAGCGATACCGTCTTGCCCCACGAGATATGTTTCAGCGCGGAGGTTAGCTGGTAGGTCTCTTCCATGCCGGTGCCGGACGGGCCTCCGCCAATCACCACCATAATATCGCCCTGCTGGATCGCTTCCTGCTTGATGGCCTTAATAGCCTGCGCTTCAGAGACAAACACCCGCACCCGGCCGGTATGGCGGTAAACGCCATCGTCATCCACAACAGACGGGTCGATGGCCGTGGCTTTGATCACCGACCCTTCGGGCGCGATATTGCCGGTCGGGAAGCAGACCGTCGAGGTCAGGCCTTTCGCGTGGGCGCGTTCAGGCGGCAGGATCACGTCATCCGGATCGACGCCGTCCTGCTCGCGCAGGCACTGACGAAAACGCGCCCGACGCGCTGAGTTTTCCCACCAGTCGAGGTTCTCCCCGACCGTCTGGCCGGTAACGGTCATGGCATCTTCATGCAGCAGCCCCAGCTTGCGCAGATGGAGCATCACCTCCGGCACGCCGCCCGCCAGGAAAGCACGCACCGTCGGGTGGTAGTCCGGGCCGTTTGGCAGCACACTCACCAGACGCGGAACCTTACGGTTGATGCGCGTCCAGTGCGCCACATCCGGAATGGTGCAGCCCGCCGCATGGGCAATCGCCGGGATGTGCAGCAGCAGGTTGGTGGAGCCGCCAAACGCCGCGTGAAGCACCATGGCGTTTTCAATGGCTTTGTCGGTCAGGATATCGCGGGTCGTGATCCCACGGTTATCCAGCTCGCTCACCGCCCGCGCAGACTGACGGGCAATCTCCAGCCATACGGCCTGCCCGGACGGGGCGAGCGCGGAGTGCGGCAGCGCCAGACCCAGCGCTTCGGCCACCACCTGTGACGTTCCCGCGGTGCCGAGAAACTGACAGCCGCCGCCGGGTGATGCGCAGGCACGACACCCCAGCTCGGCGGCCTCCTGCAGCGACAGCTCATGGTTAGCGAAACGCGCACCAATGGTCTGCACTTTTCCGGCATCTTCCCCCACGGTCGGCGGCAGCGTCGCCCCACCCGGCACCAGAATGGTCGGCAGATCATGCATGGAGGCCAGCGCAATCATGGTCGCGGGCAGCCCTTTATCGCAGGTTGCCACGCCGATCACCGCGCGCCGCGTCGGCAGGGAGCGGATCAGACGACGAAACACGATCGCCGCGTCATTACGGTACGGCAGGGAGTCGAACATGCCGTGGGTGCCCTGAGAACGTCCGTCGCACGGATCGCTGACGAAGGCCGCAAACGGGATCCCACCATTACGGGTGATCTCCTTCGCCGCCGCCTGCATCTGCATGCCAATCTCCCAGTGCCCGGTGTGGTAGCCCAGCGCAACAGGTCGCCCGTCCCCGGCGCGAATACCGCCCTGCGTACCGATAATCAGCACCTCTTTGCCGGTCAGCTTGTTGGCGTCCCAGCCCATACCGGCGTTTTGCGTCATGCCAAACAGGTTACCGCTGGGGGATTCCATCAGCATTTGCGGGGTCAGCGGCAGTGCCCCCTGCGGCCCGGCCGCATGGGTGATGACGGCATAAAACGCATCGTCCTGTGGGGTGAAAATTTTCTCAATGGTCATCGTCGTCTTCCGGCTCAGCAGAGCTTGAGCTGTTGCAACAGGGTTTTCAGCTGCGCCTTACGCGGTTCATCCAGTGGCGACGCGGGCGGCAGCACGTATGTGGAGATCGGGCGGCCGCACAGCACAATCGCCTCTTTAATGACGTTCACAAACGGCGTATCGAGCTGATACATCTGCGGTATTTGCAGCAGGACCTGGTGGTATTCGGCCGCCTTCGCCACCTCCTGGTCACGCCAGGCCTTCAGCAGATTCACCGACACCTGCGGAGCAAAGTTACCGCTGGCCGAGATCGCGCCATCGCCCCCCAGCAGCAACGTATTAAACAGATGATCGTCATAGCCGCACAGCACCGTGAAGTGCGGATGGGCAGATTTGACGGTGTGGATCATGCTGCGCAGATGGGCGACGGAATCGATCGTGTCTTTGATGCCGACAATATTACTCCGCGAGTCGGCCAGGGTTTTGACCAGCGCCGGAGTCAGATCCTGCCCGGTCAGCGCCGGGAAGTTATACAGCATTACCGGCAGCGTGACGCTGTCTGCCACCTGTTCGAAATAGCGGATCAGATTCGCTTCGGACACTTTCCAGTAGTACGGGTTGATCACCACGATCCCGTCGGCACCGGCCTGCTGCGCATGCTGGCTCAGTTCAAGGGTTTCCCGGGCATTGGTGCCACCGGTGCCAATCAGCACCGGCACCCGGCGATCGACATGATCGATAGCAAACCGGGCAATGGTTTTACGCTCTTCGGCGTTTAGCTGGGAGAACTCGCCGCCGCTGCCCAAAAAGAACAGGCCATCGACGCCTGCGGCGATCAGGTCGTCGATCAACGCGGCGGTGCCGTGTTTATCAAGCTGTCCATCGGCGGTAAAGATGGTGGAGACAGGGGGAATGATTCCCGTGAACAACGCGGTCTGCGGCATGAGATCTCCTTGCTGAATTATTTGTTCTACATTATAGAACAGCGTTCATTAATTTAACGATCATACTATGACGCAGAAAAAGCGCAGGTAAATGGGAGGCGATGAGGGAGTGCGGAAAATATAAGCTGGATCACATAATGACGGGCTGCGGCCTGATGCTTTCACCCTCTCCCACCGGAAGAGGGAACGTTTCACCCTTCGCTTACGCTAACAGGGCTTACCCCACCAGCATTTTCACCACCACTTTACGCACCTTCGCAGGCGCGCCCACCGCGCACAGCGGCTTGTGCACTTCACCCGGATAGAACACCACAAAATCACCTTCACTTAACACCACCGTTTTCTCCTGCCCGCCCTCGGGCAAAAACGCGATGTCTTTATCCGCCAGCCAGTCGGTGTCCGGCGTACCGTGCGGCAGGGTACTGAAGGTCATCCCCTCCTGGCCTTTCATGATTATCTGAATATCCAGGTAGCGGGCGTGATACTCAGCGCGGCGCTCGGCAAATGGCTGGGTCATATCTTCAGACACCAGATAAAACAGGCTGTTGCCGTCGATGTCGTGTTTGCCACAGGGGGTAGCATCGGTAACGTGCGCCTTGACGTACTCGATAGCCTGACGCAGTTCTTCAGGTAGCCAGGACTGCAGATGATGGATGTTGCCAGCGATCATAAATAAACCCTCAATATAAAACAGCGTTTCATTTTAATCTTTTATACGAGAATTCAGACTGTCCTACCACCGCTTTTTCGATGAGTTTTGCGCGAGCGCATGTTTATCGGGAAATGTGTTACTCCACTGTTAATCGCTCACAGGCATTTATGCAGTCTTTATGCATAACCTCAGCCCTCCGCTTTCAGGCCGTGATGCTAACTTACTGATCGTATACGCTTCATAGCAAAACTCTCTGTGACTTCACACTTTATCATTTTGGTAATTTGCTATTAAATCTCATAATTATTTATTGATTTTTCTTAAGTCAAAAATAGTTAATGGATAATAGTGCATAGTCATTCTGCTCGCCATTTAATTATCTTCAAAATCAATAGCATAACTAAATATGTCAAAACATTAAATTCTACAAAATAATAACAACTCCAAATAATGCCAACGGATCCTGCTTAGCTATTCACCCGCAAATATAATCAAATTAATCATTATCTGATACGAATCATGCAAATGAAAACAAACTCCTTAATAGCCATTTTCACGTGAGCGACGTCACAATATTCATTATTTAAGCGCCTACTATAAATCTCGAAATCAATTGAGCTTAGCCGCCATGTAAATAAAGACATCACATGGCGCATGCCCTTTTTATTCTGAAAAACAGTTAAAGGAATAATTATGGAAAAGCATTACGTCGGTTCTGAAATTGGTCAATTGCGTAGCGTTATGCTGCACCGCCCAAATTTAAGTCTGAAACGTTTAACGCCATCGAACTGCCAGGAGCTGCTATTCGATGATGTGCTCTCGGTTGAGCGGGCGGGTGAAGAGCATGACATCTTCGCTAACACCCTGCGCGAACAGGGTGTGGAAGTCCTGCTGTTGACCGACCTTCTCACGCAAAGCCTTGATATTGCGGAGGCCAAAACCTGGCTGCTGGAGACGCAAATCTCTGACTATCGCCTCGGGCCAACCTTTGCCGGCGACGTGCGCGGCTGGCTGGCAGATATGCCACACCGCGAACTGGCACGCAGATTAAGCGGCGGATTAACCTACGGTGAAATTCCGGCAGCCTTTAAAAATATGGTGGTGGATACCCACACGGCAAATGATTTTATTATGAAGCCACTGCCTAACCATTTATTTACCCGCGATACCTCGTGCTGGATTTATAACGGCGTGTCAATTAACCCGATGGCCAAAGCAGCCCGCCAGCGTGAAACCAATAATCTCCGGGCCATATATCGCTGGCACCCTGCATTTGCCGATGGCGATTTTATTAAGTATTTCGGCGATGAAAACATTAATTACGACCACGCCACGTTAGAGGGCGGCGACGTATTAGTTATTGGCCGCGGCGCAGTGTTAATCGGCATGTCTGAACGCACCACGCCGCAGGGCGTTGAGTTCCTCGCCAATAGCCTGTTCAAACACCGCCAGGCCGAGCGCGTCATCGCTGTGGAACTGCCAAAACACCGCTCCTGCATGCACCTCGATACCGTCATGACCCACATCGACGTGGACACCTTCTCCGTCTACCCGGAAGTGGTGCGCAAAGACGCTCAGTGCTGGACGCTCACCCCAGACGGCCGCGGTGGCCTGCTGCGCACCCAGGAAACGGATCTGCTGCACGCCATTGAAAAAGCGCTCGGCATTAATCAGGTACGCCTGATCACCACCGGCGGCGACGCCTTTGAAGCCGAACGCGAACAGTGGAATGACGCGAATAACGTGCTGACCATCCGCCCGGGCGTGGTGATTGGCTACGAGCGTAACGTCTGGACCAACGAGAAATATGACAAAGCGGGTATCACCGTGCTGCCTATCCCGGGTGACGAACTGGGACGCGGCCGCGGCGGCGCGCGCTGCATGAGCTGCCCACTGGAACGCGACGGAATTTAAAGGAGCCATCATGGAACGAAAACCCACTCTGGTTGTGGCGCTTGGCGGTAACGCATTGCTGAAACGCGGCGAGCCGCTGGAAGCGGAGATCCAGCGCCAGAACATCGAGCTAGCGGCCCGCACCATCGCCGGGCTGACGGAACAGTGGCGCGTGGTACTGGTTCACGGCAACGGGCCGCAGGTTGGGCTGCTGGCGCTGCAAAACAGCGCGTACGACAAAGTCACCCCCTACCCGCTGGACATCCTCGGCGCCGAAAGTCAGGGAATGATTGGCTACATGCTCCAGCAGGCGCTGAAAAACAATCTGCCCCAGCGTGAGGTGAGCGTCCTGCTCACCCAGGTGGAAGTGGACGCCGCCGATCCGGCATTTACTAACCCGACCAAATACATCGGCCCGGTCTACAGCGAAACCCAGGCAAAAACGCTGCAGGCGGAGAAAGGCTGGGTATTCAAGGCCGACGGCAGCTATTTCCGCCGGGTGGTTCCCTCTCCACAGCCGAAACGCATCGTTGAGAGCGACGCCATCACGGCACTGATACAGCGCGATCACCTGGTGATCTGCAACGGCGGCGGCGGCGTGCCGGTGGTGGAAAACGCCAATGGGTATCACGGCATTGAAGCGGTGATCGACAAAGACCTCTCTGCCGCCCTGCTGGCGCGCCAGATTGAAGCCGATGCCCTGCTGATCCTGACCGATGCCGACGCGGTGTACCTCGACTGGGGCAAACCAACCCAGCGTCCGCTGGCACAGGTCACGCCGGAACTGCTCAGGGGCATGCAGTTTGACGCCGGTTCGATGGGGCCAAAAGTGGCCGCCTGCCGCGAGTTTGTCGAGGCCTGCAACGGTATCGCCGGGATCGGCGCGCTGGCCGACGGGGCAGACATTCTGGCGGGCGAGAAAGGCACGTTGATTCGCCACTGAACCGTATTTTCCCCTCACCTTCCCTCTATCCCTGTGGGCGAGGGTCGGGGTGAGGGCACCAGACAACACCATTTTAAAAGGGACGACCCAATGACCATCAATCTGAAAAACCGTAATTTCCTCAAACTGCTGGACTACACCCCGGCAGAAATCCAGTACCTGATCGACCTGGCCATCGAACTCAAAGCCGCCAAAAAAGCCGGACGTGAAAAACAAACCCTGGTCGGGAAAAACATCGCCCTGATTTTTGAAAAAACGTCCACGCGCACCCGCTGCGCCTTTGAAGTCGGTGCCTTTGACCAGGGCGCACAGGTGACCTACCTCGGCCCAAGCGGCTCGCAGATTGGCCACAAGGAGTCGATGAAAGACACCGCCCGCGTGCTGGGGCGGATGTACGACGGCATCGAGTATCGCGGCTACGGCCAGGCCATCGTGGAAGAGCTGGGCGAGTATGCGGGCGTGCCGGTGTGGAACGGCCTGACCGACGAGTTTCACCCCACGCAGATCCTCGCCGACCTGATGACCATGCTGGAGCATGCTCCGGGCAAAACCCTGCCGGATCTGAGCTTTGCCTACCTTGGCGACGCGCGGAACAACATGGGCAACTCCCTGATGGTCGGTGCCGCCAAAATGGGGATGGATATCCGCCTCGTCGCACCGAAATCGTTCTGGCCGGAAGCCGGGCTGGTTGAGCAGTGCCGCGCCATCGCCAAAGAGACCGGCGCACGCATCACGCTCACCGACGACGTGGAAGAAGGCGTACACGGTGCCGATTTCCTCTACACCGACGTGTGGGTCTCGATGGGCGAGCCGAAAGAGGCATGGGCCGAGCGCGTCAGCCTGATGAAGCCTTACCAGATTAATGCCCAGGTGATGAAAGCCACCGGCAACCCGAACGTCAAGTTCATGCACTGCCTGCCGGCATTCCACAACGAACACACCAAAGTCGGCCGTGAAATCGAGATGGCCTACGGCCTGAAAGGGCTGGAGGTGACGGAAGAGGTCTTCGAATCACCGAACTCAATCGTCTTTGACGAAGCAGAGAACCGCATGCACACCATTAAAGCGGTCATGGTGGCGACACTCGGCGACTAATCACCGCCCGGCGCGCCACGGGGTGCGCCGGGTACAGGAGAACATCATGGGCAAGTTCAAGTTTCCCTCCGCTTACACCATTCTCTTTTTTCTGATTGCCGTTGTAGCGGCACTGAGCTGGGTCGTGCCTGCCGGTCAGTATCAGATGGCAATGAATGAAACCCTCGGTAAAGAAGTGCCGATTGCCGGAACGTACGCGCACGTGGCGGCGCATCCGCAGGGGCTGGTTTCCGTACTGATGGCCCCCATTGCCGGGCTGTACGATCCCGTTTCCGGCCAGGCCGGGGCGATCGACGTCGCGCTGTTTATCCTGATCATCGGGGGATTTCTCGGGATCGTCACCAAAACCGGGGCGATCGACGCCGGGATCGAGCGCGTAACCACCCGCCTTCGCGGACGTGAAGAGTGGATGATCCCGATCCTGATGGCGCTGTTCGCGGCTGGCGGCACCATTTACGGCATGGCCGAAGAGTCCCTGCCCTTCTATACCCTGCTGGTCCCGGTAATGCTGGCCGCCCGTTTCGATCCGGTTGTCGCCGCATCCACCGTGCTGCTCGGGGCGGGGATCGGCACGCTCGGCTCCACCATCAACCCGTTTGCCACGGTGATCGCCGCTAACGCCGCCGGGATCCCGTTTACCAACGGTATCGCCCTGCGCGTGGCGCTGCTGGTGATCGGCTGGATCATTTGCGTGGCATGGGTGATGCGCTATGCCCGTAAAGTGCGGCTGGATCCGTCATGCTCCATCGTTGCAGACAAGCAGGAAGAGAACCTCGCCCACTTCCTCGGCAATAAAGGCGAGCAGTCGCTGGAATTTACCCCGGTGCGCAAAATCATTCTGCTGATCTTCGCCCTCGCCTTCGCGGTGATGATCTACGGCGTAGCGGTGCTGGGCTGGTGGATGGCGGAGATCTCGGCGGTATTTTTGGCCAGCGCCATTATCGTCGGGCTGATTGCCCGCATGAGCGAAGAGGAGCTGACCTCGACGTTTATCAACGGCGCGCGAGATTTGCTGGGCGTCGCGCTGATTATCGGCATTGCGCGCGGTATCGTAGTCATTATGGATAAGGGCATGATTACCCACACCATTTTGCACAGCGCGGAAGGGCTGGTCAGCGGGTTGTCCACGGTGGCGTTTATCAACGTGATGTACTGGCTTGAGGTCGTGCTGTCGTTTCTTGTGCCTTCTTCGTCCGGCCTGGCCGTTCTGACGATGCCGATCATGGCACCCCTTGCTGATTTCGCTAACGTCAACCGCGACCTGGTGGTTACGGCTTACCAGTCGGCCTCCGGCATCGTTAACCTGGTCACGCCGACCTCAGCGGTTGTGATGGGCGGTCTGGCGATTGCCCGTGTGCCTTACGTGCGTTACCTGAAATGGGTTGCGCCGCTGCTGGCGATCCTGACGGTGGTGATTATGGTGGCGTTAAGCCTGGGTGCCTTGTTGTAATTTGCCGGCTGGCACTGCGCCTGTCCGGCCTACGGACCGGTGCGGTGCCACCGGTTATGTCGGGAACTGATATGGGAAATATGATGGATTACGAAGACTGCTCTCCCAGAGAACAACTGCAGCTAACGGTGTGCCAGCAGCTGATCGCCGAAAAGAGTTATCTCTCCCAGGAAGAAATCCGCCGCGATTTGCAGGAGAGAGGGTTTGACAGCATCAGCCAGTCGACCGTTTCGCGTCTGCTGAAATTGCTCGGTGTCATAAAAATTCGAAATGCCAAAGGGCTAAAGATTTATTCGTTGAATCCTCAGTTGCGCCCTGCCCCCGATGCCGCGCGTACCGTTTCCGAAATGGTGGTGAGCGTGGAGCATAATAGCGAATTTATCCTTGTTCATACCGTGGCCGGATATGGCCGTGCGGTGGCGCGAATTCTGGATTATCACCAGTTACCGGAAATTTTAGGTGTGGTTGCCGGAAGCAGTATCGTCTGGGTCGCTCCCCGGGTGGTGAAGCGTACTGCGCTGGTGCATAAACAAATTAATTATTTACTCAGAACGAATTAATATTCATAAAGAACCGTTTGCATTGAGTAAAGTGTGCATTAAACCCCTTGATCCGAAAATCGAGCTGCGTATAATGCCCGACAATTTGCCGGGAGGAAGCATGGTCAAGCGTGTACGACATAACGTCTTACCGCGTCTGAAATCAGACGCTGGCCTGCCGTTTTTCTTCCCGTTGCACAATCTATTCCCAGAGCCCCTCATTTGAGGGGCTTTTTTTTGCCCGGCGTCAGGAGATAAACATGAATCCGCTTTATCAAAAACACATCATTTCCATAAACGACCTCAGCCGCGAAGAGCTGGAACTGGTTCTGGAAACCGCGGCAAAACTGAAGGCAAATCCGCAACCGGAACTGCTGAAGCACAAGGTGATTGCGAGCTGCTTCTTCGAAGCGTCGACCCGCACCCGCCTCTCCTTCGAAACCTCCATGCACCGCCTCGGCGCGAGCGTGGTGGGGTTTTCAGACAGCAGCAACACCTCGCTGGGTAAAAAAGGCGAAACGCTGGCGGATACCATTTCAGTTATCAGTACTTACGTTGACGCGATTGTGATGCGCCACCCGCAGGAAGGCGCGGCGCGTCTGGCGACCGAATTTTCTGGCGGTATTCCGGTGCTGAACGCCGGAGACGGGGCCAACCAGCATCCGACACAGACCCTGCTGGATCTGTTCACCATTCAGGAAACGCAGGGCCGTCTGGAAAACCTGAACATCGCCATGGTGGGTGACCTGAAATATGGCCGCACCGTTCACTCGCTGACCCAGGCGCTGGCGAAATTTAATGGCAACCACTTCTTCTTCATCGCGCCGGACGCGCTGGCGATGCCGCAGTACATCCTCGACATGCTGGACGAAAAAGGGATCCCGTGGAGTCTGCATGCCAGCATCGAAGAGGTGATGGGCAACGTCGATATTCTGTATATGACCCGCGTACAAAAAGAGCGTCTGGATCCGTCTGAATACGCCAACGTGAAGGCACAGTTTGTGCTGCGCGCCAGCGACCTCGACGGCGCACGCGAGAATATGAAGGTGCTGCACCCGCTGCCGCGTATCGATGAGATCACCACCGACGTGGATAAAACGCCGCACGCCTGGTACTTCCAGCAGGCCGGAAACGGCATCTTCGCCCGCCAGGCGTTACTGGCACTGGTTCTGAATCGCGAATTGGCTCTGTAAGGGGAAACGACAATGACACACGATAACAAACTCCAGGTTGAAGCCATCAAACGTGGCACCGTGATTGACCACATCCCTGCCCAGATCGGCTTTAAGCTGCTGACGCTGTTCAAGCTGACCGAAACCGACCAGCGCATCACCATCGGCCTGAACCTGCCGTCGGGTGAAATGGGCCGCAAAGACCTGATCAAGATTGAAAACACCTTCCTGACCGACGAGCAGGTTAACCAGCTTTCTCTGTACGCGCCGGATGCCACCGTGAACCGCATCGATGAGTACGAAGTGGTCGGTAAATCCCGTCCCAATCTGCCGGATCGCATTGAAAATGTGCTGGTCTGCCCGAACAGCAACTGCATCAGTCATGCTGAGCCGGTTTCGTCCAGTTTTGCAGTGAAAAAACGTGCCGATGACATCGCACTCAAATGCAAATACTGCGAAAAAGAGTTTTCTCATTATGTGGTGCTGGCCAACTAATTGAGGTTGGTAAAGGATCCCGGCCTCCCTATAATGGCCGGGAACATTTAATCAGCTGTTATTCTGGAGAAATCATGACCAAAGTACTCGCGACGGAAAATGCACCAGCGGCTATCGGCCCATACGTTCAGGGCGTTGATCTGGGTAGCATGATTATTACCTCTGGCCAGATCCCGGTGAACCCAAAAACGGGTGAAGTGCCAGAAGACGTGGCGGCGCAGGCGCGCCAGTCGCTGGAAAACGTACAGGCTATCGTGGAGTCTGCGGGTCTGAAAGTGGGCGACATCGTGAAAACCACCGTGTTCGTGAAAGATCTGAACGATTTCGCGACCGTTAACGCCACGTACGAAGCGTTCTTCACTGAGCACAACGCCACTTTCCCTGCACGCTCCTGTGTGGAAGTTGCGCGTCTGCCTAAAGACGTGAAAATTGAAATCGAAGCGATCGCCGTACGTCGCTAAGTTTCAGCCAGGGGCAGCCGAGGCTGCCTTTGCGCCCGGCAGGCAACGCGCTACCGGGCGTTTTGCTACTGATTCCGCGTCGCCCGTAGCAGCGTCTCCAGCGGATACACCGCCGCAATCACCACTTCATCCTGTATTTTCGCCGCGTTATCCAGCTCGCCCTGAATAGAGGCAATCTCGTTGTCATCCAGCGTCCCCTGACGCGCCACCAGATCCGTCAGCCGCAGGCCAATCGAGGCCAGCTTATCCACCTCCTGAATGACCGGTTTAATCGCCTTCAGTGCGTAGCTGTTTTCACTCAATGCCAGCGCATCGCTGGTGTTGCTTTGCCAGCGGTTGAAGACGTGGCGCAGCGCGTCGGCGCTTTCCGTGTCTTCCGCGTCGCTGACCAGGCGGTCAGCCCATTTGTTCATCTGGCGCACCGTGGCACTTTCGGCGTTGAGCGCATCAGCAAACCGGTTGAGCGGTTCGAACTGATGGTAATTTCCGGCCTGGAACTTAAGGTGCTGACGGGTGTAATACTGCGCCGGCTCGATTGCCTGCGCGAGGATTTGCAGCGGAAGGGTATCGGCGTTATTCGCCAGACGCGTGAACTGCACCTGCTGCTGAGTATGCTGCTGCAGCCCGACCGAGACCGTCGACCAGCTGTCCATCGCCTGCAGGCGGGTGTACATATTGTCGACATCGTTAACGTCCTGCGCGGACCATAACCGCTCCGCCACCGCAAAGGTGCGCGGCCACAGGCGGATATCCAGCACCGGTGCGACCACGTTTTCCGCCCACAGCGCGGCTTCCCCGCCGAGCAGGTTCACCTGATGAGCGGCGTCCGGTACCACCGGCGGGATGCCTTTGGGGATATCGTCCAGCCGTTTGCCGTCAATGGGATAGCGGGCATTGCCCACCAGGAAATAGCCGCTCAGCTTATCGTTGTCCACCGACACCACCGGGCGCGTTTCACCCATCCAGGTATCGACGGTAAACGTCACCTGATTGTCGTCGCGCCACGCAATATCCTGTACCGCACGACGGGATTTCCCGGCGAAATCAATAAATCCACGCCAGCCGGAATCCCCTTTCACCAGGGTGAAGCTCCCCTCCACCGGCTTGCCTTTCAGACGCGGCATGGTGAATGACCAGCTCTGGGCGCTGTCGGTGTCGCCAATCACATCCTCGCCGTTTAACCCCTGCGGCACAATTTCATTGCGGTAGTGATAGGCGGTGGACTGGGGCTGATCGAGGTAAAAGCCGGTCGAGAGAATGCCTTTATAGCCCTTCTGCGCCACCTGCCCCAGCGCGTCCTGGCCCTGCCAGGACTGGATCAAGATGCTTTTTGGCAGATCAGGATGAGCAATTTCATCCCAGCCCACCATCTGCCGGTGGTGTTTTTCGAGGATATTTTCCAGCTTGCGATTGAAATAGGCCTGCAGGGCGTGGCTGTCTGCCAGTGTGTTGTCGCGCATAAACTGCTGAATGGCGGCGTTCGCTTTCCACTGGCTGTCATCCACTTCATCGCCGCCGATATGCAGATACGGATCGGGGAAGATCGCCGCCAGTTCACTGACCATCGCCTCCGCAAACTGATAGGTCGCCGCTTTTGTCGGATCCAGGACCGGTTTCAGCACGCCCCAGTGGCGTTCCATCACATACGGTCCCGGGGCGCTCATCAGTTCCGGGTAGGCCACGGCAATCGCCGAGGCGTGGCCCGGCATGTCGATCTCCGGCACCACGCGGATGCCGCGCTCGGTAGCATAGCGCACAACGTCGCGCATCTGTTCCGGCGTGTAAAACAGCCCGTCGCTGGCGAGCTGCGTGAGCTTTGGATAGCGTGTCGAGCTGAAGCGCCAGCCCTGATCGTCGGTCAAATGCCAGTGCAGCACGTTGAGTTTTGCCGCCGCCATACCGTCAATCTGCCGCTTGATATCCGGCAGCGGGATAAAGTGTCGTGCCGAGTCAAGCAGCAGCCCACGCCACGGGAAACGGGGGGAATCCTCAATAGTAACCCACGGCAGAGAGGTGTTTTCCGCCCCGTTTTGTATCAGCTGGAGCAGGGTTTCCATGGCGCGCAGCGCGCCAAAACGGGTGTTGGCGGTGATATCCACGCCACTGGCATCGACCGTGAGCGTATAGCGCTCATCGCTGTCCGGCAGCGGCTGCGGCTTCACTTTTTTGGTAATGGCAATGCGGATAGTGGGCTTGTCCGGTTTAACGGCCTGCGGCTGTAGCGTCCAGCCGGTTTGCAGGGCGATGCGCTGGCGCAGACGGTTGACCGCGTCGCCGAGGTCGTCTCCGGTAACGCTGACGGAAAGGGTGTTGCTGAGTACCAGTGCGCCCTGCGTCGCGGGACGTTCAACCTTCGCAGGCCAGGGCATCAGGGGAAGGTCGCCTGCCGGAGCGGCAAACGCTGACGCGCCGAGCATCAGCCCGGCGGTTAAGAGACTGTACCGTAACATGAATGTTCCTTATCTGACGGGCCAAATAAAGGCAAAACATTCAGTTAACATGCGCTCATTTTGTCGTCAAGCGAATGCGCTGACGGAGATCACAGGTTGTTGAATTTGGGAGGAAACGTACCCCTCTCCCGTGCCGGGAGAGGGGAGAAATCACTGCCACCCATACCGACGGCTATAGAAGCCTTTGACCATCTGCGTCAGCACCATATAGCCCGCGAGGATCGCTACCAGCCACGGGAAGTAGCTCAGCGGCAGCGCCTGCAGCTGGAGGTAGCTGGCCAGCGGCGAGAACGGCAGTGCAATGCCGAGCGCCATTACGATGCCGGTCATGACAATCAGCGGCCACGCGGCCCGGCTCTGAATAAACGGGATGCGACGCGTACGGATCATATGCACAATCAGCGTTTGCGACAGCAGCCCTACCACGAACCAGCCGGACTGGAACAGCGTCTGGTGTTCCGGCGTGTTGGCATGGAACACAAACCACATCAGGCAGAAGGTCAGAATGTCGAAGATGGAGCTGATCGGGCCAAAGAACAGCATAAAGCGCCCCAGATCGGACGGGTTCCAGCGCTGCGGCTTCTGAATCTGCTCGTCGTCCACGTTATCAAACGGGATGGCAACCTGAGAGACATCGTACATCAGGTTCTGGATCAGCAGGTGCAGCGGCAGCATCGGCAGGAACGGCAGAAACGCACTCGCCACCAGCACGCTGAAAACGTTACCGAAGTTGGAACTGGCGGTCATCTTGATGTACTTCAGCATGTTGGCGAAGGTACGACGTCCCTCGATAACGCCCTCCTCCAGCACCATCAAGCTCTTTTCCAGCAGAATGATATCCGCCGCTTCACGGGCAATGTCCACCGCACCGTCTACGGAGATACCAATATCCGCCGCACGCAGGGCGGGCGCATCGTTAATGCCGTCGCCCATAAAGCCCACCACATGCCCTTCGCGACGCAGCAGGGTAACAATGCGCTCCTTGTGCATGGGTGTCAGCCGGGCGAACAGCGTGGTGCGCTGCGCAAGCGTAGCCAGCGCATCATCGGAGAGGTGCTCAATATCACTTCCCACAACGACGTCACCCGCATCCAGCCCCACTTCATGACACACTTTGGCGGCCACCAGCTCGCTGTCGCCGGTAAGGATTTTCACGGTGATGCCGCTGGCCTTTAACGCTTTCAGCGCAGGCGCGGTGGTCTCTTTCGGCGGATCGAGGAATGCGATATAACCCTCGAGGATCAGATCGGATTCGTCGATACGCTGATAGTCCCCTTCGCGTGCAGGCAGGAATTTGCTCGCCACCGCCACCACGCGCAGCCCCTGACGGTTCAGGTTATCGGTGACGCGCTTGATACGGCGCAGCATGGTTTCATCCAGCGGCACAATGTCGCCGTTATAGCGCACCTGGGTTGAGACATTGAGGATCTCCTGCAATGCGCCTTTGCAGATCAACTGATGCACGTCCGGATGCTCGCTCACCACCACCGACATGCGGCGGCGCTCGAAGTCAAACGGGATCTCATCCACTTTCTGCCAGCGCCCGGAGAGCGTGCGGGCAGATTCTTCATCCACGCCTTCGAGCACGGCGACGTCGAGCAGGTTTTTCAGCCCGGTCTGGTAGTGGCTGTTCAACCAGGCGCTGTGCAGCACGCGATCGCTGGTTTTACCGGCGATATCGGTGTGGTTCTCCAGCACAATTTTGTCCTGGGTCAGCGTGCCGGTTTTATCGGTGCAGAGAATGTCCATCGCGCCAAAGTTTTGAATGGCATCCAGGTGTTTGACGATCACTTTCTGTTTTGACAGTTTGACCGCCCCGCGCGCCAGCGTGGAGGTAACAATCATCGGCAGCATTTCAGGCGTTAACCCCACGGCGACGGAGAGCGCAAACAGCGCCGCTTCCCACCAGTCGCCCTTGGTATAGCCGTTGATCAGCAGCACAATCGGCGTCATCACCATCATAAAGCGGATCAGCAGCATGCTGACGCGGCCAATCCCCTTCTGGAAGGCATTCGGTTCGCTCTCCTGCTCGCTCACGCGCCCGGCTAACTGTCCAAACCAGGTGTTGCCGCCGGTAGCGATGACCATTGCCTGCGCCGTGCCGCTGACCACCGTAGTGCCCATAAAGCAGAGGGTGTCACACTCGAGCGGGTTCATCTGCTGCGGGTCGCGGGTGCGCGCCACTTTTTCCACCGGCAGAGATTCACCGGTCAGCGAGGCCTGCGCCACGGACAGATCCCGCGCCTGAAGAATACGTAAATCCGCCGGGATCATGTCGCCAGCCGCCAGCTTCACCAGATCGCCCGGCACCAGCTGGTCGATGGGCAGCTCAACCCAGGCGTTCTCCCCGAGATCGTTAATGACGCGCGAGACGGTTGCGGTGTTGCTTACCATCGCTTTCAGGGCGTCTGCCGCGCGGGTAGAGCGGGCCTCCTGAATAAAGTTCAGCAGCGTGGAGATCCCCACCATCAGGGCGATAACCCCGGCGGCAAACAGATCTTCGGTGGCATAGGAGATAATGCCAAGCACGGTCAGCAGCAGGTTGAACGGGTTACGGTAGCAGGTCCACAGATGCATCCACCACGGCGCCGGTTTTTGCGCCGGAATTTGGTTATCGCCATGTACGGCACGGATTTTTTCCACTTCCGCCGCGTTCAGCCCCTCCGGATGCCCGCCAAAGGCACGCCAGACTTCGTTTTCATCCATCGCCGCCACGTTCAGGCAGCGTTGGCTCAGGGAAGCAGGGATCGCTGCAGAGGCCATATTTTTGGCATTTGGCAGCGGGTCGCGCTGAACAAGACGATGTGGCAGGTGGCGGCTCAGCATCGCCTGCAGCTGCCGGGTGATATTTTTAAACATAGTCATTCCCCCGCGCCCGCAAACGCGGACACAGTATTTCCTGCAGGCGTGGCAAGGCCGTACCTGACAGGCACTTAATGTTTTAAGCAGGAACGTGGAGGACGTTGCTGCCTCACATACCGGTGAGACAGCACAAAGGCTGGCTTACCGGAAAGAAAGAACGCTCCCGTTCAGGAGAAGCGTGGGATCGGGATCCATGTCACCTCCGGTAAGTAAAAAAAGTAGGGTGCCGCCGCGCAGTATAAGGATTTAACCGTACCGTTTGCGGCGATTCGGGCGGTATTATATTCCCCCGCAAATAAACCGAACGTAAACCAGACTTTGCCCATAGCGAAAACACGCTATAGCATTAGGCTCTACTGACCACGTTGTCATTGTTACAGGGAATACAGCATGCAGAACCGCCTTACGATAAAAGACATCGCGCGTTTAAGCGGCGTGGGGAAATCCACCGTATCGCGCGTGCTCAACAATGAGAGCGGTGTCAGTGAACGCACCCGCGAGCGCGTCGAGGCGGTAATGAATCAGCACGGTTTTTCCCCTTCCCGCTCTGCGCGCGCCATGCGCGGGCAAAGTGACAAAGTGGTTGCCATTATCGTCTCGCGTCTGGATTCCCTGTCCGAGAACCTCGCCGTTCAGACCATGCTGCCCGCCTTTTATGAGCAGGGCTACGACCCAATCATGATGGAGAGCCAGTTCTCCACGCAGCTGGTTGAAGAGCATCTGGGTATGCTCCAGCGGCGCAACATTGACGGCGTGGTGCTGTTCGGTTTTACCGGCATCAAAGAGGAGATGCTGAAGCCCTGGCAGGCGTCGATGGTGATGCTGGCGCGCGATGCTCACGGTTTTGCCTCCGTCTGTTACGACGATGAGGGGGCGATTATTACCCTGATGCAGCGTCTGTACGATAAAGGCCATCGCCATATCAGCTACCTCGGCGTACCGCATGCAGACGTTACCACCGGCAAGCGGCGTCACGAGGCCTACCTGACCTTCTGTAAACAGCACAACCTTTCCGCCGTCGCGTCTCTGCCGGGTCTGGGAATGAAACAGGGCTACGAGCAGGTCGCCAGCGTGCTGACCCCGCAGACCACGGCGCTGGTGTGCGCCACTGATACCCTGGCGCTGGGCGCGAGTAAATATCTTCAGGAGCAACGCATAGAGGGACTGCAGATCGCGAGCGTAGGCAGTACGCCGCTGATGAAGTTTCTGCACCCGGAGATTATCACCGTCGATCCGGGCTACGCCGAGTCAGGCAGGCAGGCCGCTGCACAGCTGATCGAGCAAATTAACGGACGTGCTGAGCCGCGTCAGATCGTAATTCCCGCCCACCTTTCATAACCCTCGTTTATCAGTTTATTGTGATCTTCGCCCAATTTCGGGAACGTTCCCATTTTCGCCGTCACGCTGAAGGAGTAGGCTTGCGCTCAGGTCATTACCCCCCTCACCATCGGTCATGAGGTTTCATGATGAGTAAAGTCAAACAAGAAGATATCGACCAGTTGATTGTCCTGGTAGGCGGCCGTGAAAACATCGCGACCGTCAGCCATTGCATTACCCGCCTGCGCTTCGTGCTGAACGATCCGGCCAAAGCCGATCCGAAAGCCATTGAAGCGCTTTCCATGGTCAAAGGCTGCTTCACCAACGCCGGTCAGTTCCAGGTCGTCATCGGTACCGAAGTGGGCGATTACTATCAGGCTCTGCTGGCAACAACCGGGCACAGTTCAGCCGACAAAGAGCAAGCCAAGAAAGCTGCACGCCAGAATATGAAATGGCACGAGCAGTTAATTTCCCACTTCGCGGAGATTTTCTTCCCGCTGCTCCCGGCGCTGATCAGCGGCGGTCTGATTCTGGGCTTCCGCAACGTTATCGGTGATGTGCCGATGAGCGACGGCAAAACCCTGGCGCAGATGTACCCGGCGCTGAAAACCGTTTACGACTTCCTGTGGCTGATTGGCGAAGCGATCTTCTTCTATCTGCCGGTCGGGATTTGCTGGTCAGCGGTGCGCAAAATGGGCGGTACGCCGATTCTGGGTATCGTGCTGGGCGTCACGCTGGTCTCTCCGCAGTTAATGAACGCTTACTTACTTGGTCAGCAGGTGCCTGAGGTGTGGAACTTCGGTCTGTTCACCATCGCGAAAGTGGGCTATCAGGCGCAGGTGATCCCAGCCTTGCTGGCCGGTCTGACGCTGGGCTTTATTGAAACGCGCCTGAAACGCATCGTACCGGATTACCTCTATCTGGTGGTGGTGCCGGTCTGCTCCCTTATTCTGGCCGTCTTCCTCGCCCATGCGTTTATCGGTCCGTTTGGCCGCATGATTGGCGACGGCGTTGCCTTCGCGGTACGTCACCTGATGACCGGCAGTTTCGCGCCGATTGGTGCCATGCTGTTTGGCTTCCTGTACGCCCCGCTGGTGATCACCGGCGTGCACCAGACCACGCTGGCGATTGATATGCAGATGATTCAGAGCCTGGGCGGTACGCCGGTCTGGCCTATCATCGCGCTGTCTAACATTGCGCAGGCCTCGGCGGTCACAGGCATTATCCTGGTCAGCCGCAAGCATAACGAGCGTGAGATTTCTGTTCCGGCCGCCATCTCCGCCTACCTCGGCGTTACCGAACCGGCGATGTACGGTATCAACCTGAAATACCGCTTCCCGATGCTGTGCGCGATGATCGGCTCCGGTCTGGCAGGCCTGGTATGCGGTCTGTACGGTGTGATGGCGAACGGGATCGGTGTCGGCGGTCTGCCTGGTATTCTCTCCATCCAGCCCGCTTTCTGGCAGGTGTTTTCCCTGGCGATGGTCATCGCGATTGTCGTTCCAATGGCTCTCACCACCGTGGTTTACCAGCGTAAGTACCGTCAGGGCGCGCTGCAGATTGTTTAACTTCATCTTTCGGGGCGCAGTTGCGCCCCTTCGCATTTGCAGGAACGCATTATGAATACCCTTCCTCACTGGTGGCAGAACGGCGTTATCTACCAGATCTATCCAAAGAGTTTTCAGGACACGACGGGCAGCGGTACCGGCGATTTACGCGGCGTCACGCAGCGGCTGGACTACCTGCAAACCCTCGGCATCGACGCCATCTGGCTGACGCCGTTTTATATTTCCCCGCAGGTAGATAACGGATACGACGTGGCGAATTACACCGCCATCGACCCGGCCTACGGCACGCTGGATGATTTTGACGAGCTGGTCGCGCAGGCCCATCAACGCGGCATTCGTATCGTGCTGGATATGGTGTTCAATCACACCTCAACGCAGCACGCCTGGTTCCGGGAATCGCTGAATAAAGAGAGCCCGTATCGCCAGTTCTACATCTGGCGCGACGGTACGCCGGAACAACTGCCCAATAACTGGCGCTCCAAATTTGGCGGCAACGCCTGGCGCTGGCACGCCGAGAGCGAGCAGTACTATCTGCACCTGTTCGCCCCCGAGCAGGCGGACCTCAACTGGGAAAACCCGCAGGTGCGCGCTGAGCTGAAAAAGGTATGCGAGTTCTGGGCCGACCGTGGCGTGGACGGTTTACGCCTCGATGTGATTAACCTGATTTCCAAAGACCAGGATTTCCCGGATGACGCCGTGGGCGATGGCCGTCGCTTCTATACCGACGGACCGCGCATTCATGAGTATCTTCAGGAGATGAGCCGCGACGTCTTTACCCCGCGAAACCTGATGACGGTAGGCGAGATGTCGTCGACCTCGCTGGAAAACTGTCAGCAATACGCCTCTCTCGACGGGCGCGAGCTGTCGATGACCTTCAACTTCCACCACCTGAAAGTGGATTACCCCGGCGGCGAAAAGTGGACCCTGGCCAGGCCGGACTTCGTGGCGCTGAAAACCCTCTTCCGCCACTGGCAGCAGGGCATGCACAACAAAGCCTGGAACGCGCTGTTCTGGTGTAACCACGATCAGCCGCGCATTGTGTCGCGCTTTGGCGATGAAGGGGAGTACCGTCCCCACGCCGCGAAAATGCTCGGCATGGTGCTGCACGGAATGCAGGGCACCCCGTATATTTACCAGGGCGAAGAGCTGGGTATGACCAACCCGCACTTCAGCCGTATAACCGATTACCGCGACGTTGAAAGCCTTAATATGTTCGCTGAACTGCGGGCCAACGGTCGCGCCCCTGAAGAATTGCTGGCTATTCTGGCGAGTAAATCCCGCGATAATGGCCGCACGCCAATGCAGTGGGATGCCACACACAGTGCGGGCTTTACCGAGGGTGAGCCGTGGATTGGCGTTTGCGACAATTACGAGACGGTCAATGCCCGTGCGGCGCTGGACGATACTGATTCGGTGTTTTACACCTACCAGACGCTGATTCGCCTGCGCAAAACCCTGCCGGTGCTGACGTGGGGAGATTATGAAGACCTGCTGCCTGACCACCCTTCCCTGTGGTGCTATCGCCGGCGGTCACAGGGCCAGACGCTGATGGTGGTGGCAAACCTGAGCCGTGAGCGCCAGCAATGGGTTCCCGCGTCAGTACAGGGAGCCTGGCGGGTCGCACTGAGCAACTATGCGGATGCTCCCCCTCAGCCCGACAACCTGCTATTGCGCCCGTTTGAAGCCATCTGGTGGATACAGGAATAACCCTCAAGAGATACAGCCTGCTGTATCTCTTTTTTTATGTTTAGCGATACGCTAAATGTACGACGATAACTTTTACTTCACGGTGTGCCAAAATAAGAATAGCCCTGCCATTTAAATAACCTCGGCAGGACATTATGAAAAAGACAATTATTAAAGCAACATGTATTAGCGCATTATTATTAAGTACCCAGGGATGGTGCGGAAATACCTCCGTCGATCTTCGTTTTGGTCATAATACGCGCTCAGACGTAAATGATTCACGTATTAAAGTGATGCATCAGGCTGATAACGGTTTTTACTTCTCCGTCGAAGCGGCGCAAAACCATAACGATACGTTCTTTGGTGATACCGACCGATATAATCCGGACGAAAAAGGGTTAACGGAGGCAGCACAGGAAATCGAAACGCGCTGGCGTTTTGATCTGGGAAATGGGTTCGCCATCGCGCCAGGGATGGTGACCGTCTTTACCGCCAGCAATACGCATTACCGCCCCTTCATCCAGGGCTGGAAAACGTTCGATAACGGCCTGAACCTGTCTGCCCGCTACCGCTATAACACCGTTAACGATGCGCACAGCGACAAACGCCTGGACGGCAGCGGCTACACCCGCCGCGAGTCACACCAGTTCGACCTGTGGTTCGCGTACAACATCGGGAAATTCGGCATGTCCTATAACCCGCGCTTCCGCTGGCAGGATAATGTCGATCAGGGAACCGGGGATGATACCTACTGGGAGCACACCGTAGCGTTCAACTACAAGCTCGACGACGGCTGGACGCCTTACGTCGAACTGGTGTCGCTGGATAAAACCTACCTTACTCAGGATGGCAATCATGAAAATGATTACGCCATTCGTCTGGGTATCGTGAAACAGCTCTGACGGCCTACCTACTCCGTATCGTGCTGCAGAAGCCTGCAGCCGATACGATCGACGGCGCTTAACAGGTCCAGCTGTCCCTCTCGCTGGTATAACGAGACGGCATTTATATCAATCGACAACGGCCAGCACAGCGTAGAAAGCCCGGCCAGCGTCGAACCCTGACGGGTAATCGCAATAATCTTTAGCCCTTTACGCAGCGCGTTACGCGCCATTTCAATCAGCGACTGCGTCTCCCCGGATTTACTGATCAACACCAGCGTGCCCTTCGATACCCGGGTCAACTGGTGCATATCATTCAGAATCAGGTGCGGCAGGCTCGCCAGTGACAAAAAACGCGACAGGTAGTTGAGGCTGGTGAGAGACGCCCCGCGTGCATATAAATAGATATGGC
Organism: Enterobacter sp. RCC_40; assembly: GCF_041360735.1. Taxonomy (NCBI): domain Bacteria; kingdom Pseudomonadati; phylum Pseudomonadota; class Gammaproteobacteria; order Enterobacterales; family Enterobacteriaceae; genus Enterobacter; species Enterobacter sp. RCC_40. The sequence continues at coordinate 123,706 of NZ_JBFUPR010000003.1, read as the reverse complement.
TGGAATGGGTCAGTAACCGGGAGACGTCCACCACGATATCGTCTGCCTGCGGCCCCATCGCAGGCTCGGCAGGGACAGACGTAAAATGGTCGCGTAAAAACCGATAGCGAAGCTCGGTATAACTCTTATAGCCCATTTTCTTACAGACACGATTCACCGAGGTGGTTGTCGTAAAAGTATCACGCGCAATCTCTTTTGCCGATATATCAGAAATATTGCGTGCGTGGTGCTGAATGTATTCAAATATCAACCGTTCACTTCCCTGAAATGAATTCATTTATTACGTCCTGTTAAAACCTAACAGGATATTAGCAGAATAGCGAAATAGTCTCTGGAAGGCGCTTCACATATTGCCACATAGCGTATGACGATACGTAATTAGTATTAGCAAACCTTAAACACTGTTTTAAGTTCTCTTTATACTTTCGCTATTTTCACACCCAGGGAATTATTACAATGATGAATCAAAAAATTATCGCTGTAACGGCTTGTCCTACAGGGATCGCGCACACGTTTATGGCGGCAAGTAAAATTATTGCATGGGCAAAAGAGCATAATATTGAGGTCAAGGTCGAAACGCAGGGCAGCGACGGCGTAAAAAACAGATTAACGAAACAGGATATTGCCTCCGCCACGGCCATTATTCTTGCAACCGACGTTCCCATTCAGGATGCAGAACGTTTTGAACACGTTCCTCACCTTCAGACCCGCACGCAAGAGCTGATTAAAAATACCGACCGCTACCTGCGTCAGGCGCTGGCCATGCAGAAAAACGTCACCACTGTGGCGGACGAAGACGCCATTCAGCGTTCGGCTTACCAGATTTTTATCGGCCATATCATGGCGGCCATCAGCTATATGTTACCGGTCGTGGTAATGGGCGGCCTGATGATGGCGACGGCCAAAATTACCGGGCAGTTTATAAACATTGAGCATTCGCCGTTCAGCGTGCTGGATAAAATGGGCTTTATGACCATCAAGTTCATGTACCCGGTCTTTGCGATGTATCTGGCCTTTTCCATTGCCGGTAAACCGGCGCTGATCCCCGGACTGATCGGCGGCATCATGTCAGATGAGGTCTACAAACGCTTCTTTGATATTGAAGGCTTTATGCCCTCCGGCTTTTTCGGCGCAATTGGCATTGGCTTTTTTGTCGGCTATCTGGTGCGCTGGCTGAATGATGCCATTCACGTCCGACAGCAGCTTACCACCCTAAAAACCATGCTGGTCGTTCCGCTGATCACCGGTATTACGCTGGTGATGGTAATGGAATATCTGATCAACCCGATTTTTGGTTCGCTTAACCAGCTGATGGTGGTCTTTTTTACCTCGGCGGGTGATACCGGACGCGGCTTCTATTCGGCCATGATCGCCGCGGGTACCGCGTTCGATCTCGGCGGCCCGGTCAACAAGGCGGCAGGATCGGTCGCGCTCGGCCTGAACGGCATGAGCGAGACATTTGATTTAACCGCCCGCGAGCTCTCCATCGTGATTCCTTCTATTGGGGTAGGCCTCGCCGCGTTCCTCAATGGGCGTTTTGGCCTGCCGGATGTGTTCAGCCGTGAAGAGAAAACCGTTGGCAGCACTTCGTTATTGCTGGGCTTTATCGGTATTTCAGAAGGCGCTATCCCGTTCATCCTGAAAAACCCACGCCTGATCCCCGTGTTCATGACAGGAGCCGTCGCGGGTGCGCTGGTGGCGATTGCCCTCGGCGTGAAGCAGACGTTGCCCCTGCCGGCTATCTGGGGCTGGCCGCTGGCGACCAATGTGGTCGGGTACCTGGCAAGCGTCTTTATTGGCGCACTGATTTGCGCCCTGGGCGTGCTTTATCTAAGCCCAAAGAACGCCAGATAAGGAGAGCGCAATGAGCCAGATCCACGTCATAGCCCATACCCACTGGGATCAGGAGTGGTATTTCACCCGCCAGGACAGCATGGTGCTGGCGTCATACAACTTTGCGGAGGTCATCGAGACGCTGGAGCAGGACCCGGCCTGGCAGTGCTATCACCTTGACGGGCAGATGGCGGTGGTGGATGACTTTCTCGCCATCAATCCCGATTACCGGCCCCGGCTGGAAAAACTGGTCAGGGAGAAAAGCGTGTTTGTCGGGCCGTGGTTCACCCAGACGGATACCTACAACGTTCACGGCGAATCGATTATCCGCAATCTCAAGTACGGCATTTTCGCCGCTCGGGCGCTGGGGCATGCCATGCAGGTCGGTTATCTGCCGGATACCTTTGGGCATAACGCGCAGATGCCCACGATTTTGCAGGGCTGCAATATCGATAACATCGTTTTCTGGCGCGGTATCGACCACGACACTCAGGCCAAAAACAGCCAGTTTCTCTGGCGCGCGCCGTCAGGTGCAACCATCATCGCCTGTGCAATGGCGCTGGGGTATGGTGCGGCCAAGAACATGCGCGCGGAGGCCAGCCATCTGCACGGCAAGATCTACCCGATGGTGGATCTGCTGCGTTCACGGTCGCAGATTGACGACCTGCTCCTGCCCTGCGGCGGCGATCAGGTCAGCATCGACCCGGCGCTGCCGCATATCCTGCAGGTTGCCAGCGCGCACTCTCCCACGCAGGACCGTTACGTCCTCAGCTCGCTGGAGCAGTACGTCGCTCTGCTGCGCACAAAACGGGAACAACTGGCATTATGGGAAGGTGAGCTGAAATCGCCGCGCTACACCCGCATTCACAAAACGATCGGGTCTGTGCGTTACGATATCAAAAAGAAAAATGCCGACATCGAGCAGTTCATCCTGCGACAGCTGGAGCCCACCATCGCCATGGCGCGTCATCAGGGCATTCCGGTCACGCTCCCGATCGTGGACACCCTCTGGAAGAAGCTTCTGCGAAGCCATGCCCACGACTCCATGGGCGGCTGCAACAGCGATGCCACTAACCGCGATATTCTTCATCGGCTCGAGCAGACAGAGCAGCTTTGTCACAGCCTGTGGAATCTGGTGGTGAAGTCACTGGCCGCCGCATGCTGTCAGGAGGGTGACCTGCTCATTTTCAACCCGCTGGCCACCCCGACCCGCTGCGTGATCCACACCACCCTGTACAGTCGGGCCGACAATATCACCCTGACGTATCAGGGCCAGCCGCTGCCCTTCGACGTTCTGGAACGCGAGACGTTACCTGGAGGAACGGCCATCTCCCTCACCTGTGAGGGTGAACGCGAAACGCACCTTCCGCCTTATTTCCGCTGGCATGTTGTTCTGCAGACGCCTCTCCTGCCGCCGGTGGGCTATATCACCGTCAACCTAAAAGACACGCCGGCTCCATTTGCCAGGACCTGCGCCGCGAAAGGAGAGGCGATAGAGAATACGGTTTATCGACTGACGCTGGAGGCCGGTACGCTGGTGCTTGAAGACAAGCGCAACGCCAGGCGCATCACGTCGTTATTCAGTCTTGAAGACTGCGCGGATGCCGGAGACAGCTATGATTTCTCGCCGCTCCCGGGCGATGAACCGACGCGCTGCGCGCATTTCACGCTGATCGACTGCAGCAAAACCCCTCTTTGCCAAACGATGGTACTTGAGGCAGTCATGTCGCTGCCGCCGGATCTCGCTGGACGCCGGGAAAATACCCGCACCCCGTTATCAATGCGCATAGTGTGCGAATTACGTCACGACGATCCGAACCTGCATGTTGATAGCTCGCTGGTAAACAGCCACTGCGATCACCGGCTGCGTTTACTGATCAACAGCGATATTTGCACCCGTCACTCCCTCGCCTCGCAGCCGTTCTCGATAATCGAGCGTAAAACGGGGTACGACGATACTCACTGGCAGGAGCGCTATCGCGAGAAGCCCGTGGATATTGAAACCAGCGAGGGCATTATCGCTATCGCGCAAGCGGGCAAAGCGCTGGTCGTGAATAGCCGCGGCATGAAAGAGTTTCAGGTTATTGGACGCGATCCGGCAGTCATTGCCCTGACCTTATTCAAATCAACCGGCGTACTGGGGCGCAGCGATCTTGACTGGCGACCTGGCCGGGCGTCTGGCATTAACAATACGGTGGTCGATACGCCCGATGCGCAGCTGCTCAAACCGCTGCACTTTTCCTTCACCGTGGCGCTGGCCGATAACGCAGACCATCTGACGCTGCGCCAGCTGGAGAATCAGGCGACGGGTCACCCCTTCACCTATCAACGACAAACGCTGCATACCCTCGATAACCGGCTTGAGCGTTTTTCGCTGCGCCTGCCCGAACGCACGCTGCCGGCAGAATTTTCGTTATTCGCCTTACCGGAACCGCTCGTTCTTTCTGCCCTGCCCCATGCGCAACGATCGCCTGGCACGATCGCCCGCGTGTTCAACGCCGGGACGCAGCCTGTCCCTGTTCCGGCTGGCCTGGCAGAGCGTCCCCAGCTCAATTATCTGGAAGAACACGTGCCATCGGTGACGACGATCCCCCCTTCTGCGACCTGTGATTTTTTGATTGAGGCTTAACATGAACTTGCTTGAACTCACGCACCCCGAACTGGTGTTTATTAACCCACCCTGCCGCACGCCTGAAGCGCTGATCCGCTGGCTCTCCGAACCGCTTGTCGGGCGAAACGTCATCACCGATAAAGACGCCTTTATCCAGAGCGTCTTACACCGCGAAAGTGAAGGTCCCACCGCGCTGGGCGAAGCGCTGGCCGTTCCGCACGGTAAATCAGACGCGGTGCAGAAGGCGGCGTTTTGCCTGGCGCTTTTTGATGAGCCGGTTATCTGGCCGGGGCTGGAAGGCGATGAAGCGGTCAGGATGGTTTTTCTGCTCGCCATCCCACACGCCGAGGCCGGCAGTACGCATATGCAGCTGCTGACGACGCTGACCAGTTCGCTGGTGGAAGAGCGCGTGCGTAACGCGCTTCTGGCGGCGCGCACCGGCGAAGAAGCGCTGTCCGCGTTGCGCAGAGAAACGCCACAAAACGCGGACGCCGAACCCGGGCGCTCACTTGTTATCCCGCTGATACTCGGGAGTATTGCGGCGGCAGCCTTTCTCCAGGCCGGACTGAACTGGGCATGCGGGGTGAGTTAACCGACTGGCGCTCGGCACATGCTGCTGAGCGCTTGTTTTTGTTGTATAATTAATCAGAATTTTCCCTCTCGTCTTTACAAACGCTGGAGTGCCCGTCGTTTGTACTCTCGTCTTTTTACTTTGTTCTGAATCAAATAAATCGCAAACATGTTTGATGCAAATCACTATATGTAGCACTTAAAATGCACGCCGACCCAACATATTGTATTTATCGTCTACTATTCCAACAACAAGACGGCGACTCAGCTCTCCGGAATTGTGGATAACACGCGTTGGGAACGTGGGAAGTCTCTGGCCTGGCTGACAATACGCCCGGTGAACACTTCTCCACCTCTGTGGATAACCTGTTTTTAAAAATGGAGTGATCATGACACCGCATGTGATGAAACGTGATGGCTGTAAAGTGCCGTTTAAATCAGAGCGCATCCAGGAAGCCATTCTGCGTGCAGCTAAAGCAGCGGGTGTCGATGACGCAGATTACTGCGCCACCGTCGCAGAAGTCGTTAGCAGCCAGATGAACGAACGCAGCCAGGTCGATATCAATGAGATCCAGACCGCGGTTGAAAACCAACTGATGGCGGGCCCCTACAAGCAGTTAGCCCGCGCCTATATCGAATACCGCCACGATCGGGACGTACAGCGCGAGAAACGCGGTCGTCTTAATCAGGAGATTCGTGGCCTGGTTGAGCAGACCAACTCCGCCCTGCTGAATGAAAATGCCAACAAAGACAGCAAAGTGATCCCCACCCAGCGCGACCTGCTGGCCGGTATTGTTGCCAAACACTATGCCCGTCAGCACCTGCTGCCGCGCGACGTGGTCTCGGCGCATGAGCGCGGTGAGATCCACTACCACGATCTCGATTACTCGCCCTTCTTCCCGATGTTCAACTGCATGCTCATCGACCTGAAAGGCATGCTGACCCACGGTTTTAAAATGGGTAATGCCGAGATTGAGCCGCCAAAATCCATCTCCACGGCCACTGCGGTCACGGCGCAGATTATCGCTCAGGTCGCCAGCCATATTTACGGCGGCACCACCATTAACCGCATTGATGAAGTACTGGCACCGTTCGTCACGGCAAGCTTCAATAAACACCGTCAAACCGCTGAAGAGTGGCAAATCCCGGACGCCGATGGCTACGCGCACTCCCGTACCGAAAAAGAGTGCTACGACGCGTTCCAGTCGCTGGAATACGAGGTGAACACCCTGCATACCGCCAACGGTCAGACGCCGTTTGTGACCTTCGGTTTTGGTCTGGGTACCAGCTGGGAATCACGCCTGATTCAGCAATCTATCCTGCGCAACCGTATCTCCGGGCTTGGTAAAAACCGTAAGACAGCGGTGTTCCCGAAACTGGTGTTTGCTATCCGCGACGGCCTGAACCACAAGTTTGGCGATCCTAACTACGACATCAAACAGCTGGCGCTGGAGTGTGCGAGCAAGCGCATGTACCCGGACATCCTGAACTACGACCAGGTAGTCAAAGTGACCGGCTCGTTTAAAACGCCGATGGGCTGCCGCAGCTTCCTCGGCGTGTATGAAGACGAAAACGGCGAACAGGTTCACGACGGCCGTAACAACCTCGGCGTGATCAGCCTCAACCTGCCGCGTATCGCCCTCGAAGCCAAAGGCGACGAAGCGGCCTTCTGGGCGCTACTGGACGAACGTCTGCAGCTCGCACGAAAGGCCCTCATGACCCGTATCGCGCGTCTGGAAGGGGTGAAAGCCCGCGTTGCGCCCATCCTGTATATGGAAGGGGCCTGCGGCGTGCGCCTGAAGGCGGACGATGACGTGTCGGAGATCTTCAAAAATGGTCGCGCGTCGATTTCTCTGGGCTACATCGGTATTCACGAAACGATCAACGCGCTGTTCGGCAATCAGCACATGTATGACAGCGACGCCCTGCGTGAAAAAGGTGTTGCCATTGTTCAGCGCCTGCGCGATGCGGTTGACCAGTGGAAAGACGAAACCGGCTACGGCTTCAGCCTGTACAGCACCCCGAGTGAAAACCTGTGTGACCGTTTCTGCCGCCTGGATACCGCTGAATTTGGCATTGTCGAAGGGGTAACCGACAAAGGGTACTACACCAACAGCTTCCACCTCGACGTGGAGAAGAAGGTGAACCCTTACGACAAGATCGACTTTGAAGCCGCGTATCCGCCCGTCGCGAACGGTGGCTTCATCTGCTACGGCGAGTATCCGAACATTCAGCACAACCTGAAGGCGCTGGAAGATGTCTGGGATTACAGCTATCAGCACGTGCCGTATTACGGGACCAACACCCCGATTGACGAGTGCTACGAGTGTGGCTTTACCGGTGAGTTTGAGTGCACCAGCAAAGGCTTCACCTGCCCGAAATGCGGTAACCACGATGCGGCTCGCGTCTCGGTGACCCGCCGCGTGTGTGGCTATCTCGGGAGTCCCGATGCGCGTCCGTTTAACGCCGGTAAGCAGGAAGAGGTTAAGCGACGCGTGAAGCATTTGGGGAATGGGCAGATCGGTTAAGGCGTCGGGGGTTTCCCCTCACCCTACCCCTCTCCCTCCGGGAGAGGGAACCGAACGCGCACCTACGTTTTCCCCCTCTCCCTGAGGGAGAGAGATGGGGTGAGGGCACCCGCGCACACACACTCTGGACATCTTCTTATGCGATATCATCAATACTATCCCGTCGACATCGTCAACGGCCCCGGCACCCGCTGCACTCTGTTTGTCTCAGGCTGCGTCCATGAATGCCCCGGCTGTTACAACAAAAGCACCTGGCGCCTGAATTCAGGCCTACCGTTCACCGCGGAAATGGAAGAGCGGATCATCCACGATCTCAACGACACGCGCATTCATCGCCAGGGGATTTCACTCTCCGGTGGCGACCCGCTTCACCCGCAAAACGTGCCGGACATTCTGAAGCTGATAAAACGCATTCGCCGCGAATGTGCAGGCAAGGATATCTGGGTCTGGACGGGTTATAAGCTCGAAGAACTGAATGCTGAACAGAGGGAAGTGGTGGATTTGATTAACGTGCTGGTTGACGGCAAGTTTGTGCAGGATTTAAAAGACCCTGCGCTGATCTGGCGCGGCAGCAGCAACCAGGTTGTGCATCATTTGCGGTGATCGCTAAAGCCGTTTGTTTACGTCATGATAAACGGCTGAATTCTCTCTCTTACCGATAGCAATAACACATACCGTCACAACGTTGTCCTGAACCTGATAGACCAAACGATAACCCTGGGATCTGAGTTTTATCTTGTCGCAATCAGGCAGGCCATGCAGGCGAGCCGATTCAACCCTGGGGTTCACCAACACGTTCGCAAGCTTCTTCTTAAACTGATTTTTTACGGTATCACCCAGCCTGGTCCACTCCTTGAATGCCCTCGGATCAAATACGAGTTCATAAGACATCCAGCCTAACCTTAATTCCTTTTTGCGGATTAGCCAGCCGCTCCCGGACTGTCTGTATGAGTTCATCTTCACTGTCGCTAACAGTGACCGTTTTCACCGGCATACGCCCCGTCTCCGCAACGTACTGAAACAGTAACCGAACGGCTTCCGTTGGCGTGATATTGAGTTTTTCAAGCACGGCATAAGCCTCGTTTTTGAGTTTGTCATCCAGACGGACGTTCAGCGTGGCCATTATGCCTCCAGTGAAATCGAATATGTAATGCATCTTAGCATTACATTTGCATTACATCGAATTCTGGATAACGTCTCTCAAAACCGGCTCACACTCTCCATCGCCACCGCTTTAAACCCGGCGAAATCATTGCAACTGCACAGCCGTGACATGGCGCGCTCACGCAGGAAAGTCACGAAAATATCGTAAATCGCCATCGCCTCTTCGTACTCGCGCTTGCTAATGGCGAGCAGGAAAATCACGTGGGCAGTTTCATCCCCCCAAGCAATACCCTGCGGTGCCAGCACGGTGTAAACCACCGTTTTTTGTGCCAGTAGCCCGAGGGAGTGCGGTAGCGCAATGCCGTCGCCCAGCATGGTGCTGACGATGGCCTCTCGCTCCACGACCGAATCCAGAAACTCCGCGCCAACAAACCCCTCTTCTTCGAGCTGCTCGCACAGCTCCCGGAACAGCGTTTGCTGGTCAATCGGCCTGTCGATAATGCGGAAATGGGCGGCATCGAAGTATTTATCCAGCATCCACGGGCGGGTTCGGTCCACCAGCACCAGCTTACCTATCTGCTCAAGCTGGTAGTCCGTCGGGAACGGGGCGATCATCACCACCGGTTTAGACTTTTCGCTCACGCGGGCGGTCGAGATAACAAAGTCTTCGCCGATCGGTTCCGCCAGCTCATACTCGCGCAGCGTGAGCGTGCGGGTCACCTCAATCTGCGGATATTTGCGCTGCAACACCGCTTCAATCATCCGGACCATCGCATTCCCGGCATCGCAAACTAACAGCACGCGCGGCTGACGCTGGTAGCCGATGTTGTAGTGGCGCTCCAGCCCGACACCGATATGCAGTACCAGGAAACCGATCTCGTTTTCGCTGATCACATACGGCGTGTATTTCCCCCAGCTCGACACTGCCGCGAGGGTCATATCCCATGCCATCGGGTAGTGCTGCTTGATGTTATCCAGAAGCGGATTCGGGATCATGATTTGATAGCGCACGCGGGTGATCATGGTTTTGATGTGGGTGAGCAGATCCGCATGCAGTTGCTCGTCGCTGAGCAGGTTGTAGTTATAGTGGGTATTGATGTAGCGCAGGATGTAATTGACCAGCGCTTCGTCGTCATCGGCATTGATGGCACTGGGGGCAATCTCCTGGATCTGGCGTGCCGCGATGTGAACGCAGAGCCAGCTCTCTTCTGAAGGCGAAAGCGCTTTATCCGCCAGCTGTTGAATGGTCACAGCGATGTCTTTCGCCGCCTCACGGACATTCTCGGCCACATCTTCTGCGTGAAATTCCGGCAGCGGATAGCCCTCGCTGATGCGACGCACCGACACCGCACAGTACAGGCGCAGGAACAGCTCGCCCTCGTCAGTCAGACGAATGTGATGCCGCGTCAGCGCATCGTGCAGCACGGGAACCATCTGCTCCGCCACCCCCGCATTGAGCGCAACGTCGGTCACCAGCGGGTTCAGGCTATCCTGCTGCGCCAGCTCCCAGAGCAGATCGGTGAGACAGGCGCGGGTCGCCATCTCGCTGCCAAACAGCTTCATGCCGTGGCGCGGTCGGGTTTCCAGCGTCAGGTTGTAGCGGTGGAACCACTCGCGCACTTCCACCATGTCACTTTGCAGCGTCGCACGGCTGACAAACCACTCATCCGCCAGATCCTCCAGCTTGAGCGAAAACGCGGAGGTAAGAAAACGGACCACCAGATAGTGCACGCGCTCCGGCCCGGTGCGGGGAATGCGCAGCGCGCGCGGGTGGGAGGACTGAAGCTGCTGATAGCGTTCTGCATCGTCAATTTTGAGCTGATAGCCATTGCCGCGGCTGAGAATAAACTGCGCGCCGTGGCTCGCCAGCAGCGCGTTCAGGGCAGTGATATCAGCGCGGACGGTTCGCGTGGAGACCGACAGCCGCTGCGCCAGTTCGTCCTGCGGCAGCGTCTCGTTTTGCAACAGATCGAAAAGTTGCGCTAAACGTTGGTTCGGAAATCGCACGGGGTTGTCCTCTTACGGCTTAGGGTGAAATGACCATCTGGGATGGGCTGCCGACCGGGGTATAGTCCGGCTCGGCGCTGAGTTTGCCGTCCTGCGCCACGCGAAAACGGGTAATGTTGTCGCTGCGCTGATTCATGACGTACAGCCAGCGCCCCTGTTTGTCGAGCGTCAGGGTGCGCGGGTAATCACCACGCGTCCACACATCGTCCTGATGCGTCAGCGTGCCATCCGCTGTTACGGTAAAGTGCCCGATGCTGTTATGCAAACGGTTAGCCACATACAGCTGTTTGCCATCGGCACTGAGCGCCAGCCCGGCGGCAAAACTGGTGCCTTTATAGCCGTGTGGCAGGGCGGAGAGGGTTTTCCCCTCCTGCAGCCTGCCTCGCGCATCCAGCGTATAGTGCGTGAGCGTGGATGCCTCTTCGTTAATCAGCCATAACGCATCGCCTTTCGGCGTAAAGACGAAATGCCGCGGACCGGCCCCTTTCGAGGAGGCACTGATAAACGGCGGATCGTTCGGGGTCAGCTTGCCTGTTCGATCGTCAAAACGGTACTGGTAGATACGATCCAGACCCTGATCGGTAGAAAAAACGTATTTCCCGCGCGGATCGGCGGCGATCATGTGCGCATGGGGGCCATTGTGATCGCTAATGGCAAAACTGCCTTCCACCGCCGCCGCCGGTTTCGCCGCGCCCGGCTCTCCCCGATCCTGATGCGTGTCCGTGGCCTCCCCCAGACTGCCGTCTGCATTAACGGGCAGAACAGCAATCGAGCCGCTGACGTAGTTCGCCACCAGCAGGTGGTGACCCTTTGGCGTCAGGGAGAGATAGACCGGCCCCGCCCCGCCGGACGCCACCTGATTAAGCTCGCTCAGTTCACCGTTATCGCCCACGCGCAGCGCCTGCACCACGCCCTGCTCCACTTCGCTCGCCAGATAGAGCGTCTTACCATCCTGCGAGACGGTGAGCTGCGCGGCGTTTGGCAACGTGCTGACCAGCGTTTTATTCGCGAGCGCACCGGTTTGCGGGTCGAGGGTAAAGCGGTACAGCCCCTCGCCGTTGGGGTTGTACGTCCCGACCCAGGCGTACTGCGTCTGGGCGATGGCGGTGGTAGCGAGTAACGAGAGTGAAGCGACGAGCAGATTGCGGGTGTGCATGGTGGCTCCTTTGGTTTTGTGCGGTTTGTGCCCCTCACCCTAACCCTCTCCCCTTTGGGGAGAGGGCCGGGGTGAGGGGTAAAGACTACTTAGCCAGCTTCTTCGTCATCTCCAGCAGCGTACGCACATCTTCCGGACGCGTGTCGCCGCTGGCTTTGTCGATAATCGAGCTGTAGATATGCGGAATGATTTTACTCACGCCCGCATCAAGGGCGATCTGCAGGATCGCTTCATAGTTATCCAGATCGATCCCACCGGTCGGCTCGAGCCAGAAGTCGTGACGGGCGCAGGCTTCCGCCACCGCGGTGTACTCATCGCGGCACTTCAGACCGCCCATCGGGAAGTATTTGATGGAGCTGCCGCCAAAATCTTTCAGCAGGGCAATCGCGGTTTCAACCGGCACAATGCCGTCCGGCGCCGTGCTGCTCAGCGGACCGGTGGAGATTTTCACCTTGCCAACGGTGCCGGTCGGAGAGACCAGGCCGTTGACCACGGATTCACTCTGCCCCAGCAGCGCACGGCTGGTTGCCACGCCGGTGAACACCTGGTTAACGTGCTGCGGCTGCACCTGACGGGCGATCTCACTGACCATCCCGGACTGGTTCGGATCGCCCGCGCCGAGGCCCACAGAGAGCGCATTATCGATAAGCTGAGCGTAGTCGCGCATATCGGCAACCGCACTGGCGACATCCGGGTAATTTTTGGAGAGCAAGCCTACCAGCACGTGGCCTTCCGCCGCCTCGTAAATGGCGCTGGCGTTGGCTTTCGATCCTGCCAGCACGTTCAGGCAGACGCGGTCACGGTAAAAGTTGGGGGTCAGTTTCATGCCTTTTTCTCCTGTCCTAACACTTCACTCATGCGGCGATAAACAATGTTCAGCTGATCGGCATTCACGCTGCGCACGTCCGCTTCGATAATCCCTTCGTTGGCCTTGTAGCCACGGAAGTAAATGGCGTACTCGCCCTGCTTCAGCGCGGTCACCAGGTCGCCGGTGCCAACACCGGTGGTAGCTTCATCAAACTTAATCTCGGTACGGGCGATATCGCGACCGGCACTGTCCCAGACCACGCGTGCCGTCACGCCGTTAAGGGTATTAAGCGCGTCAATAAATGGCGTCATCTTCGCCACCATCTCTTCGCCGCTCTCTTTGGTCGCCGTCAGGTAGTGTTCGATGGCACAGGTGAGGCCGAGGATCCCCTCTTTACCCACTTTCATTGCGCGGCCAATCCCCGCCGTCTGGCGTTTCACCCACTCAACATACTGCGTTTTGCCGATCACCAGCCCGCTGGTTGGCCCTTCAATCGCTTTCGCACCGCTGTAGATAACCAGATCGGCACCGGAGCGGTAGTAAACGTGAAGATCTTCTTCCGCGGCCGCATCCACGATCAGCGGCAGATCGTGCTTACGCGCCACCACCGCCGCCTGCTCTACGCTGAGCATGCTTTTCTGCACGCAGTGGTGAGACTTGATGTAAAGAATGGCCGCGGTACGCGGCGTGATGGCCGCCGCCAGTTGATCGGCGGAGCATTCGTTCGCGTAGCCCGCTTCCACCAGCTTGCCGCCGCCCAGCGCCACCATGGTGCCTACCGGTGCGCCAAAGTTAACGTTATGGCCTTTCGGCAGCACGATTTCGTTGTTCTCAATCGGAGTGACGTGCAGGTTCTCCAGCAGCCAGTCGCTGTCTTTGACCAGCACCGCCGCCACGGACTGGGCGATGCCCGCTGACGCGCAGGAGACCACCGTCGCCCCTTCCACATCCAGCAGCTTCGCGATGTATTCGCCGGTTTTGTTGACCAGATCCTTCATCTCGAAATAGTGATTCATGCCATCCATCGCCGCCTGCACCACGTCCGGGCGCGGCGTGGAAACCCCCAGCGCCGTCATACGGCCTGAGGTGTTGATGACTTGCTTTAAGTGATACTTCTCATAAATCGAAGGCATGTTCCGTGCTCCCTTGTTCGGTCATGTAGCCCTTGCCTGCGCGGATGGCGGCAAGCGGCACCAGAATGTGTTCAGCCTGCAGGCTGTCATTTTCAGCATCCACCAGCAGCGTTGGCTGGCGTTTTATCGTGAACAGCGTCAGGTCAGCATCAAGACCTGGCTGAATACGGCCTTTGTGCGTCAGACGCAGCCCGTCGGCGGCGTTCGCGGTGACGCACTCAATCACCTGCGGCAGCGACATGCCGATGGCGAGAAACTTCGACATCACGCTTGCCAGCGACCCTACCGGGCCGTTAATGCGGTTACGGCAGTAAATATCCGAGCTGATGGTGTGTGGCAAAATGCCCATCGCAATGGCGCGTCTCGCCACCTCAAAGCTAAAGCTCGCGGTACCGTGCCCGACGTCCAGGCTCACACCGCGTTTCAGGGCGGAGGTGATGGACGCACGCAGTTCACCGGATGGCGTCAGAATGCGGTTCGGCTTGCCGTTGTAGCAGTGGGTGATGATGTCGCCTGAGCTGAGCAGGTCGGCAATTTCATCGAGGTTGGGCGGGTTGTTGCCGATGTGCACCATCAGCGGCAGGTCGCCGTTCTCTGCCTGGATGGCTTTCGCGCGCTCAAGCGGCGTTATGCCGTTTTCGCCGACCACGCTGCTGCTCATGCGCGCTTTCAGGCCAACGATAAAATCCGGGTAGCGCGTAACGGCCTGCTTCACGGCCTTCGCATCAATATTGGCCATATTGGCCAGTTCGTTCTGGGCAATCAGCCCCACGCGGGAGATGTTCAGTAAGGCATAAACGTCGGTTGAGGCTTTACGGGTGATTTCATAAAAATCGTCCACGTCATCCGCGCCGGTACTGCCGGCATCCACCACCGAGGTCACGCCGGTGGCGATGCCCACGCTGTCCGGTTCGTCGTGATAAATAGGGGAGTTCGGGTAGCAGTGAACGTGCGAGTCAATCCAGCCTGCGCTGACGAACACTTTACCGTTCAACTCAACCGTTTTGCGGGCGGCCGCGGTAATGTCGCCCACCGCCGCGATTTTTCCGTCCTGAATGGCGATATCGGTCAGGGTATCGTCGGTGAGGCGCGCACGGCGCAGGAGTAAATCAAACATGAGGATCTCCTGATAAGGCGGGCGCCAGGGCGCCCGCGGGCATTAAAGGGCGACCGGGAACAGCCAGCCCAGAATCATTGCACCGAGAATGGCGCCACCGGTAATCGGCTTCTGCCAGATATAGAACAGCAGCGCACCCACCAGAGAGCCGACACCAATAGGAATGGAGGCGGTCATGGCGCTGAGGATAATCAACGGCCCGAGGAAACGACCGGAGGCGTTACCGGCCCCCATCATCACGTCCGCCCCGTAGGTGGAGTTGCTCTGATTGATGGTGAACTTACGCGCCAGGATGATGACGTAGCCAATCGCCAGGCCAATCACCAGGCCGGTGATCAGCGCGGCGATAAAGTTGGTCACCGGGAACATGATGCCCGCACCCAGCAGCAGCGCCGGAACCCCGAGGCCCACCCCGGTCTGGATCGCCCCGCCGATATCAAGGATACCGACCAGCGACCCTTCGATAATACGGGCGAACAGGAAGCTCGCACCGAACGCCGCCACCGCGCCGTAAACGCCGGTATCCATCCCCGCTTTCAGCATCGCCACGAAGGCCACTTCGTTGAACGCGCCGATGCCGTAGAGGTAGTACATATGCGTCCCGGCGAAAACACCGGAAGAGAGCAGGCCAACGAAGATCGGGAACGACCAGTCGGCATACCAAAAACCTTTATTCTGTTCCATGTCGAGGCTCCTGTTATTTACCGCTGAGTGCGTTGTGGATCATGTCGAGCCAGTTCGGCACGGTCAGATGGAAGGATTCGATCATCTTCATGTCGAAGCCGCGGAAGAAACCGCTCAGCACGAACAGCGCCACGATGGCCGCCATCATCACTTTGGTGACGTGGTTCCATCCGCTCTCTTCAACGCCCTTACCGATCAGGATACCCAGCACCAGACCCGGTACGGCGTTACCCATGATCAGCTGCGCCGCGCCGCCAAAAATGGTGGCCCAGAAGCCCGATTTTTTACCCGCATCGATGGCGGCCAGCCAGAAGATCACCGGCATCACGGTGTTGACCAGCAGGTTTGCTGCAGGCACCAGCACCTTCACGGCGGTTACCTGAAGCGCAGCCGGAACAGAAGAGGCGGTGAGGTTAAGGAAGGTGACGACAATCATGCCGATCACGCCGCAGGCAATCGCCATTTTGCGCGGATCGTGCAGCGTTTCGCCGACGTTACGGTTTTTAATCATCAGTGCTGCAGCACCCCAGTTCGGGATGATGCGGTGGTCAACGTCCTGTGTGAATGCACCTGCAGCCACGGAAGAGGCCCAGGCGTTAAAGAAGAAGCCTAACCCAAAGGAGAAGTGAGAAGCCGGATCCCCTTCACAGGAGTTCAGTTCCCCCAACGTACGAAACGCGCCCATACCCTGAGTGGTAGGCGCATGAAACATGCGTGCAGCCCCGGCCCCCACACCGACGCCAACCAGGCCGCCAATGATGAGCGATTTTATTAATATAATTAAGAACATCAGTCTGCCCTTTTATGAATAATCAGCGTTGCGTGACGAAATCCACCTGGTCGAGATTGATGGCAGTCACGTTGACGGTCACATCCAGCTCCACGCTGTAGGTGCGTCTTTCCCGGCGCAAAAAGAAGAACAGAAAAGCTTCTTTACGCACCGCTTCTTGCGCCTGAACGACCTGCACATCCTGTGGCTCAATACGCAGTAAGATATGCGGTGAGGCTTTCATCACCGCGGCCTGAACGTGGTTGAGCGCATCAGCGAAGGCGCGCGCTTTAGCGTCGCCTTTGCCCTTCACCCTCACCGTGGTTGTGAACTGTTCTTTCATGCTTATGCGCCGTGTTTCTTCTGCCACGCCTGAACCAGACGCTCGCCCAGCTCTTCTTTATCCATAAAGCCAAAGCCCAGCACATTGCAGCCTTCATTGATGGCGGTGACGCCTTCATCCACTGAACGCATGCCGTATTTGGCTTTGTAGCCATATTTGGTTTGTGCGGTGATGGCACCCGCGCCGCCGCTGCCGCAGAAGGAGATGCCGAAGGTGGCATTTTCCGCTTTCATCACGTCACCGAGCTTCATGTCTGCCGCCACACCCGGCACGACAACCGCGCGTCCACCGGCTTTTTCAACGCCTGCCGCCACTTTCTGACCTTTACCCAGGCGATCGCCAATCACGACTGTAATCTGTTCCATGTGTTGCTCCTTAAAGGTTGTCTTTCGCGACTTCGAAGTGAACGGAAAGCAGCCAGGCCTCTTCATCAGGAAGGTTGCCAAACTGCGCGACCACTTCACGGGCAAGCCGCATTGAATCGGGAGAAATTTCGTCGAACAGCTCGGCTTCAACCTCCGGCAGCGGCTCGCCGGTCACGGACCGGTGCGCCATCGCGCGAACGTGGGAGGTGAGCATCTGTTCCTGTACTGCGTTGGGGATGATGTTGTGCCGGGCCAGCAGGGCATACACCTGCGCCAGCATGGTGTTAGCGAGCTGCTCTGTTTGCACCGCCTGATCTCCAACGTCGTTCATTACCGCTCCGTTAATCACTCGTCTTACCCCGTTAATGGCTCTGGAATAAAACTAACGTTGGGGGGGAATTGTTTGTAGCGAGTTGTTTTCCACTTCGAAGTGGAAAGGCGAGCACCGGCAGTGATCTGTGCCACATAAATATGCTGAATATAGATAAATCACTGTATTTACGTGATGAATATCACGCTATCTGACGGCAATTAAGGGGGCGTGGGAGCGAAAAAGATTATGGGCAGGCGTGCAAATATGTGAGGTGGATAAGGTTTTCTTATGCCCGGAAAGCAAACATGCGGGGGCGATTAACCGCCCCCGCACGGGGAAAGCGCGTACCGAGAATTAACGATACTTTTTGTGATAGGTATTACGCGTGGTCACAAACTGGTCGGCTGCCGCCTGGGCTTCCTTCACTTTGCCTTCGTTGGCAAGCTTCAGTGCACCGTCAATCTGACCGACCAGCACGTCAAAGCCGTGGCGGTAGTCTTTCATCTCAGCGCTGTCTGCCGCTTTGTTTTCCAGCTTTGGCGGCGTGGATTTCTGCGCGTCCAGTGCCGCTTCACGCATTTTGGTCAATGCGCCTTTCATTTCCGCCGCATTGTCCGTTTTCTGCACCACCTTCAGGTTTTCACTGAGGATGCCCATGTCGTCTTCAAGATCGGCAGCAAACGCAGAAGAACCAAGAACCAGCGTTGACGCTGCGACGATCGCTAACAGGTGTTTACGCATTGCTCACTTCCTTTTTTATTATTAAAACGCCTTTACGGGTATTACTGCCCGGCGATTTTCATCTCCGGTAAGAGGACTGAACCACACTGTATATTGCTACGTGTTTCAATATCGTTACCGACAGTAACAATATTGCGCCACATGTCTTTCAGGTTGCCGGCGATGGTAATTTCGCTAACCGGATACTGAATTTCACCGTTCTCAACCCAGAAGCCCGCTGCGCCGCGCGAATAATCGCCGGTAATGCCGCTTACGCCCTGGCCCATTAACTCAGTGACGACCAGACCGGTGCCCATCTCTTTAAGCATCTGCTCAAAGCTCAGGCCCTGACCCGCGATTCGCCAGTTGTGAATGCCGCCCGCGTGACCGGTGCTTTTCAGACCCAGCTTGCGCGCAGAGTAGTTGGTCAGCAGCCACTGCGTCAGAATGCCGTCTTTGATGATATCGCGGCGCTCGGTGCGCACACCTTCGCTGTCGAACGGCGTCGAGGCCAGCCCTTTCAGCAGGTGCGGATGCTCTTCAATGGTCAGCCATTCCGGCAGGATCTGCTTGCCCAGCGAGTCGAGCAGGAACGTCGATTTACGGTAAACGGAGCCCCCGGCAATCGCCCCCACCAGGTGGCCAAACAGGCCGGTCGCCACTTCATTGGCAAAAATGACCGGGGCTTTCATGGTGGAGAGTTTACGTGGCGACAGACGGGACAGCGTGCGCTGCGCGCATTCTGCGCCAACCCACTCAGGAGACTGCAAATCGCCCAGCGCGCGACCGATGGTGTAGGCGTAATCACGCTCCATATCCCCATTCTCTTCAGCGATAACGCAGCTGGAGAGCGAATGGCGCGTTGAGCAGTAGCCCTGCAGCATCCCGTGGCTGTTACCAAACACTTTGATACCGTAGTGGCTGTTAAAACTTCCGCCTTCGGTATTGGTGATGCGTTTATCGGCCTGCAGGGACGCCTGCTCGGCACGGGCAGCCAGTTCGATCGCTTCGTCCGGCGTCACTTCCGCCGGGTGGAAAAGATCGAGATCCGGGGCATCGAATGCCAGCAGCTCTTTGTCGGCAACGCCGGCGTAAGGATCGGGCGAGGTGTAACGCGCAATATCCAGCGCAGCCTGCACCGTACGGGCAATGGCATCCGGGCTGAGATCGGTCGATGACGCGCTGCCTTTGCGATTCTGGTGATAAACCGTGATCCCCAGGGCGCCATCGCTGTTGAATTCTACATTTTCCACTTCGCCGTAGCGGGTGCTGACGCTGATGCCGGTGGTTTTGCTTACCGCCACTTCGGCGCCATCTGATTTACCTGAAGCGAGCGTCAGCGCGGTGGAGACGGCTTCTTCCAGAATCTTACGCTGCGCTTCAACTTGTGAGGTTACTTTCATCGCAAATGCCATACTGTAAGAGAGAGTTAATTGAAGTCTAACAGAGAACCGTTTTTCAGTGCGCGTCTTAACTGGTAACATTAGCCTCTTTTTTTAAGGAGCCTGACATGACTAAGCAGCCCGAAGACTGGCTCGACGACGTTCCCGGTGATGACATCGAAGACGAAGATGATGAGATCATCTGGGTCAGTAAAAGTGAAATTAAACGTGACGCCGAAGAGTTAAAACAGCTTGGCGCGGAAATGGTAGAACTGGGTAAAAACGCGCTGGATAAACTCCCGCTCGACCAGGATCTGCGCGATGCCATTGAACTGGCACAGAAAATCAAGAAAGAAGGCCGTCGCCGTCAGCTTCAGCTTATCGGTAAAATGCTGCGTCAGCGTGACGTTGAACCGATCCGCCAGGCGCTGGACAAACTGAAAAACCGCCACAACCAGCAGGTTGCGCTGTTCCATAAGCTTGAGCAGATCCGCGATCGTCTGATTGAACAAGGTGATGATGCGGTACCGGAAGTACTGAACCTGTGGCCGGATGCCGATCGCCAGCAGCTGCGTTCGTTGATCCGCAATGCCCAGAAAGAGAAAGAAGCGAACAAGCCGCCGAAGTCTGCACGCCTGATTTTCCAGTATCTTCGTGAGCTGTCTGAAAACGAAGAGTAAGCACAGCATCGTTGAGTGCCCTTAACCCCGCCCCTCTCCCTGTGGGCGAGGGCGAAAAAGCCCGGTAAGCGTGAGCGCTCCCGGGCTTTTTTTTACTCTACGACCGCCTGCGCTTTCTTCGCCAGACCGTCCAGCAGCTTCTGATGGATCCCACCAAAACCGCCGTTGCTCATCACCAGAATGTGATCGCCAGGCTGTGCGGCTTTCACCACCATATCCGCCAGCGCATCCACATCCGCACTCCAGTGCGCAGGCTGAATGCAGGCATCGGCCACTTCGGCCACCTGCCACGGAATATGCTGCGGCTGCAGCAGGAAGACTTCATCGGCACGCCCTAAGGATGGCGCAAGATCGTCTTTGCAGATGCCCATTTTCATGGTGTTCGAACGCGGTTCCAGCACGGCCAGAATGCGGGCGGTCCCGCCGACTTTGCCGCGTAAGGCCGCAAGCGTCGCCAGAATGGCGGTCGGGTGATGCGCAAAATCGTCATACACCGTGACGCCGTGGGCTTCACCGCGCAGCTCCAGACGACGGCGGGCGTTAATGAACGAGCCTAACGCATCCGCCGCATCCGCAGGCTGAACGCCCACATGACGTGCCGCGGCAATCGCCATCAGGCCGTTGTGCATGTTGTGCTCGCCCACCAGGCCCCACTTCACCTCACCCACTTTCTCACCGTCGAGCAGCACTTCCCACTCGGAGGCATCCGCGTTGAGTTTTTTCGCCTGCCAGTGTCCCTGCTCGCCCACCAGCTCCTGCTCGCTCCAGCATCCCATCGCCAGGGTTTGCTTCAGGTTGATGTCGTTTTCCGGCAGGATGATGCGGCCCTGACCCGGAACGATGCGCACCAGATGGTGGAACTGTTTCTGAATCGCTTTCAGGTCGTCAAAAATATCCGCGTGATCGAACTCAAGGTTGTTGAGGATCAGCGTCCGCGGGCAGTAGTGCACGAACTTGGAGCGCTTGTCGAAGAACGCGCAGTCATACTCGTCGGCTTCGATCACGAAGAACGGGCTGTCACCCAGACGCGCAGAAACATCGAAATTACCCGGCACACCCCCGATAACAAAACCTGGCTTATAACCACAGGCTTCGAGGATCCAGGTCGCCATTCCGGCGGTCGTGGTTTTGCCATGCGTTCCGGCTACGGCAACGACCCAACGGTCGCGCAGCACGAAATCATGCAGCCACTGCGGGCCAGACATGAACGGAATGTTGCGTTCCAGAACCGCCTCAACGCACGGATTACCGCGGGTCATGGCGTTGCCAATGATCACCAGATCCGGCTCAGGATCCAGCTGGCTGGCATCGTATCCCTGAATCAGAGAGATGCCCTGTTTCTCCAGAAGCGTGCTCATCGGCGGATACACATTGGCGTCCGAACCTGTCACTTCATGGCCCAGAGAGCGCGCCAGCATTGCCAGTCCGCCCATGAAAGTGCCACAAATCCCCAATATATGAATGCGCATACGTCACTATCCTTCTTCAATGTGGCGCACATTTTACTCACATGTCAGCGACAGCGAAACGCATTTCAGGTAAATCCGTATATTGCTGGCGCGATTCACCTCTGCGCTAATATTTGAATGTTTGTTAAGATTGTTGGGCTTTAGTCGTTTTAGTGAACATACAATCGCTCTACTCACAAAGATGCAGGGAAAGTGTTATGAAAACGTTAGGTGAATTTATTGTCGAAAAGCAGCACGAGTTTTCTCATGCTACGGGTGAACTCACTGCTTTGCTGTCGGCAATAAAGCTGGGCGCTAAGATCATCCACCGTGATATCAACAAGGCCGGTCTGGTCGATATCCTGGGTGCCAGCGGTGCCGAGAACGTTCAGGGCGAGGTTCAACAGAAACTCGATCTGTTCGCAAATGAAAAACTGAAAGCTGCACTGCGCGCGCGCGACATCGTGGCGGGTATCGCCTCCGAAGAAGAAGATGAAATTGTCGTTTTCGAAGGGTGTGAACACGCTAAATACGTTGTGCTGATGGATCCGCTGGACGGTTCCTCTAACATCGACGTTAACGTTTCTGTCGGTACCATTTTCTCCATCTACCGCCGCGTCACGCCTGTTGGCACGCCGGTGACAGAGGAAGATTTCCTGCAGCCGGGCAGTAACCAGGTGGCGGCCGGTTACGTCGTTTATGGCTCCTCCACCATGCTGGTGTACACCACGGGCTGCGGCGTTCACGCCTTTACTTACGATCCCTCGCTGGGCGTTTTCTGCCTGAGCCAGGAACGTATGCGCTTCCCGGAGAAGGGCAATACCTACTCCATCAACGAAGGCAACTACATCCGATTCCCGAACGGCGTGAAGAAATACATCAAGTTCTGCCAGGAAGAAGATAAAGCCACTCAGCGCCCGTACACGTCCCGCTATATCGGCTCGCTGGTTGCTGACTTCCACCGCAACCTGCTGAAAGGCGGTATCTACCTCTACCCAAGCACGGCAAGCCACCCTGACGGCAAGCTGCGTCTGCTGTATGAATGCAACCCAATGGCGTTCCTGGCCGAACAGGCTGGCGGCAAGGCGAGCGACGGTAAAGAGCGTATTCTGGACATCGTGCCGGAAAGCCTGCACCAGCGTCGTTCGTTCTTTGTCGGCAACACCCATATGGTTGATGACGTTGAACGTTTTATCCGTGAGTATCCGGACGCATAACCCATAACACGGGGAGCCCTTCAGGCTCCCCGCTTCATTTATATATTTTACCGTATAAGTGTTTATAAAAAACACGCTTTAATATTCGGTTTTGCTCCTGCATTATTTCCATAACAGTTTGACAAATATTTCCTGGAGCCTAATCGTCATGAAAAATTATTCCCGTGCTAATACCGGCATTGATTTAAATCTTATCCCTGTTTTTATTGAAGTGGTCCGCTGCGGCAGTATGGCAAAAGCCTCTGTACGTCTGGAGATGTCGCGCCCCGCGGTGAGTCTGGCATTAAAACGCTTTAATCAGCTGTTTGACGAGCCGCTATTTTTCCGCAAAGGGTTATATCTTGAGCCGACTGAAAATGCATTAGCATTAACCCAGTCTCTGGAAATATTAATGGGCGATATTCACGATAATATTGGCGCATTAAATTCAGCGACACATAAAACCCCGACACAGAATGCGCCGGGGCGGGAAAATATTATGCCGCTGTCTGAGCCGTCAGTTTAAATGATGCCATGGCGTCCATCAGCTGACGCGATTGCTCTTCCAGCGAGCGCGTCGCGGCAGAAGATTGCTGGACCAGCGCCGCATTCTGCTGCGCGGTTTCGTCCATCTGATTCACGGCAATATTCACCTGCTCAATGCCGCGACTCTGCTCCTGGGACGCGGTCGCAATCTCGCGCATCAGTTTGGTCATGCGCAGTACTTCTGTTGCGATCTCATCCATCGTTTCGCCAGCCTGCTGCGCCAGCTCGCTGCCTTCGTTTACATGGGTCTGAGAATCACTGATAAGCGAACGGATCTCTTTTGCTGCGTCTGCGCTGCGGCTGGCGAGATTTCGCACTTCACCGGCGACAACGGCAAACCCGCGCCCCTGCTCACCCGCGCGCGCCGCTTCCACCGAGGCGTTCAGCGCCAGAATATTGGTCTGGAAGGCAATGCCGTCAATGACGCTCAGAATATCGGCGATGCGTGCCGAACTGCCGGCGATATCACGCATTTTTTCAATGACGTAGCAGACCATTTCGCTGCCGTGATCGGCGGTGTCAGACACGGATTTCGCCAGCTGGTGCGCCTGCTCGGCGTTGTCTGCATTGAGTTTCACCGTGGCGGTGATCTCTTCCATGCTGGCGGCCGTCTGCTCAAGCGATGTCGCGGTGGATTCCGTGCGCTGGGCAAGATCCATGTTCCCCACCGTCAGCTCGCGGCTACCGGTATCAATTTGCGAGCTGGCATCACGTACCCGTAAAACCGAGTTCATCAGAGACTGCCGCATCCCCTCAATGGCCGCGTTCAGGCGGTTAAACTCCTGGCTTGCCGGGTCATTCAGCGAGTGGGTTAAATCGCCCGCCGCCACGTTCTCCAGCTGAGCAATGGAGGCCGAAAGCGGTTTGAGCAGCATGTGACGCAGTATCAGCCACGCCAGCACAATAATGCCAGCCGTCAGCAGCGCGGCCACCACGATCAGGATCAGTACCCGGCTTTTACTCGACTGCACGGCCTTCACTTCCGCTTTCCCGCGCGCTTCGCTCCATTTCTGAAAGACCTGCATATCATTATCAAACTGCGCCGCCACCGGGATCAGCGTGTTCTCCAGCAGATCGTAATAGCTGTCTGCGCTCTGATCGTTCAGGGCTTTCAGCATCGGGTCGATCCCCTGCTGGTTATAGGTCGCCAGGCTCGCGGCCACCTTATCCAGCAGTTTTTGTCCCTGCTCATCCGCCACCCCGCCGTCGATCACGCCTTTCAGCGTTTTACGGGCCTGGGCAATCTCCTGATTGATGTTTTTCACCGATTTGGCCGCATCATCCAGCATGCCGATTTCCATCATCCGGACCGCCTGACCCGCTTCATTACGCGCGCGCAGGATCAGGGTATAGCCAGAATTAAGCTGCACCATCTGCTCACCCTGAAGGTGGTTGATGCGCTGGAGTGAAGAAGAACTCTGTGTGAGGGCATAAATGCCAATGCCGCTGACAATCAGCAGCAGAAGGGTCATAACGGCCAGTAAAGAGAGCAAGCCGGTACGAATCGATAGCGTTTTAAGCATGATATTATTTCCGGTAGCGAGATATTTCTGGGCATAAAAAAAGAGTATCGGCCGCTACCGGAAAATGTTTAGACTTTAAGCAAATTCAGCGTGTTATGGCTCTGTTACTGAAGTGTTTACACGGGTAACAGGCGAGCTTTGTCGGTTCTCCCAGAGCACCGTCAGGCCGCGCTGCAGGGCGATAAAAATAAACAACAGAATGCCAATGGCGATCTTGGTCCACCATGAACTGAGCGTGCCGTCAAAGTTGATATAGGTCTGGATCAGCCCCTGGATCGCCACGCCGAACAGCGTCCCCAGCACCGTGCCAACGCCGCCGCTGAGCAACGTGCCGCCAATCACCACCGAGGCGATGGCATCAAGCTCCACTCCGACGCCTGCCAGGGCATAACCCGCCTGGGTATAAATCGAGAAGACGATACCCGCCAGCGTCGCCAGTCCGGTCGAGAGCATATAGATGCGGATGGTGGTGCTGCGGGTGGAGATCCCCATCAGGTTTGCCGAGGTGGCACTGCCGCCAATGGCATAGACCTGATTACCAAACCGGGTACGGTGGGCAAGGAAGATCCCCACCACCACCACGCCCAGCATCAGCAACCCCATCGCGCTCAGACGACCGCCGCCGGGGATTTTCCACGCCAGGCTGGAGAGCGTGTCGTAGACAGGATGGTTAATCGGAATCGATTCTTCCGAGACCAGGTAGCTCACGCCGCGCAGGAAGAACATGCCGGCGAGGGTGATAATAAAGGCCGGGATTTTCAGCGCGTCGATCAAAAGCCCCATAAAGGCGCCAAACGCGCAGCCCATCACCAGCACCAGCGGGAAGGCCAGCAGCGGTGAGATCCCCCAGAAACCGATCGCTTTTGCGAGGAATACGCCCGTGAAAGCGATCACCGACCCAACCGAGAGATCGATCCCACCGGAGAGGATCACAAAGGTCATTCCAACGGCGATAATGCCTAAAAAGGCGTTATCTGTCAGAATGTTGCAAATCACCCGGGTAGAGGCAAAGCCCGGGAATTGCGTCAGGCAGTAGAGATAACCCAGCACAAACACGCCCAGGGTGATCATTAACGGTAAATTACGTTTTATCATGGCCACGGATCCCTTTAATGATGCTGACAAAGCGCGGCGACTGGACGATCAGCACGCAGAGCACGACCACCGCTTTCACCACCTGGTTGAGTTCCGGCTGAAAACCGGAGAGCAGGATCCCGGTATTCATACCCTGAATAATCAGCGCGCCGATCACCGAGAGCAGCAGATTAAACCGCCCGCCCATCAGCGATCCGCCACCGATAACCACCGCCAGGATCGCATCCAGCTCCAGCCATAACCCGGCGTTGTTGGCATCCGCACCACGGATGTCCGCCGCGACGATCACCCCGGCAATGGCGGCGCAAATGCCGCTCAGCACGTAGGTCAGCATAACCATCAGCCGTGTATTAACTCCGGCGTTTCGCGCCGCACGGATGTTAATCCCGACCGCTTCAATGAACATGCCCAGCGCCGTTTTACGGGTAAAGAGCCAGAACACGACTAATGTGACCAGCGCAATAACGATCGGCGTCGGGAAGAAGAACAGCTTACCGCTGCCAAGCCATGCCAGGCCGGGGGAGTTGAAGGTCACAATCTGACCCGAGGTGATAAGCTGTGCCACACCGCGTCCGGCCACCATCAGGATGAGAGTGGCGACAAACGGCTGAATTTTCAGGACCGCCACCAGAATGCCGTTCCACAGTCCGGCCAGCACCCCGGTACCTAATGCAGCCAGCAGCACCACCGGCAGGCTGTGCCCGGCAACGGTCATGGACGCTGCCGTGGCGCCGGCGATGGCCATCACCGCACCGACGGAGAGGTCAATCCCGCCGGTGGCGATCACCAGCGTCATACCAATGGCCAGAAGCGCCACCGGGGCGGCGCGGTTTAAAATGTCTATCGGACTGCCAAACAGCCGGCCATCCTGCACGATAATCTGAAAGAAATGCGGGGCGACCAGGCTATCGATCAGCAGCACAAGCAGCAACGCGATAATTTGCGGCGTGCCGGTAGGCCAGGTGAAGCGGCGCCTGGTTGCACCGGTTTGCGGAAGCGAACGGGGCATCACGATTAACTCCTTACGCCGCGATGGCATTCATGATTGCCGGAACGGACAGTTTATCCAGCGGGATCTCTGCCACCTGCTTACGATCGCGCATGATGATGACGCGATCGGCATACCCCACCAGCTCTTCCAGCTCGGATGAGATAACCAGCAGCGCCAGACCGTCTGCACACAGCGTTTCGATAAGCCGGATAATTTCGGCATGCGCCCCGACGTCGATACCGCGCGTCGGTTCATCGAGGATCAGGAACTGGGGTTTAGTCAGCAGCCAGCGTGACAGCAATACCTTCTGCTGGTTGCCACCGGAGAGAAATTCAATGGGCTGTTCAGCGCTCGGCGTACGAATACCGAGCTGACGGATAAATCGCTCGGCAATGGCGTTTTGTTCTTTCCGCGGGATGGGGCGTAGCCATCCGCGCTGCGCCTGCAGAGCCAGAATGATATTTTCCCGCACCGAGGCGGCGGCAATTATGCCATCGGTTTTCCTGTCTTCCGGGCAGAAGCCCACGCCCAGGCAGGAGGCCTGATGCGGCGATCGCAGGGTCTGCGGTTTACCTTTGATCAGCGCGCTGCCGCTGTCCGCAGGTTTGATCCCGAAGATCACCTCGGCGGTTTCGGTGCGCCCGGAACCCAGCAGGCCCGCCAGCCCAACAATTTCACCGGGCCGCACGTCCAGATTAAAGGGCGAGATCACCCCTTTTTTGCCAAAATCGCTGAAGGCCGCGACCGGTTTCTCGCTGAGCAGCGTGCGGCCTGCACGCTGAAGCGCGTTGGTTTCCAGCTCGCGGCCCAGCATCATTTTGACCAGTTCTATCTGCGGCAGCTCGCGGGTTTCGCGGCAGCCGACAAAGCTGCCGTTGCGCAGCACCGTGATGCGATCGCTGACCTCATACACCTGATCGAGGAAGTGGGTGACGAAGATCAGGCTTACCCCCTGATCGCGCAGCTGGCGCATCAGGGTAAAGAGCATTTCAACTTCCTGGGTATCAAGGCTCGCGGTAGGCTCATCAAGGATCAGCACTTTCGCGGAGAGATCGATCGCCCGGCAAATCGCGACAATTTGCTGCATCGCGACGGAAAAACGGTTCAGCGGTTCGCGAACGTCCAGGGAGAAGCCATAGGATTCCATCAGCCTGGTGGCCCGCGCTTCCATCTCTTTGCGTCGCAGCAGGCCGAAGCGTCTTGGCTCACGGCCGATAAACAGGTTATCCGCCACCGACATATTCGGCAGCAGGTTCACTTCCTGGTAAACCGTCCCAATCCCCAGCTGTTGTGCATGGGCGGTGTTTTTTGGCGAAATGGCGTTGCCTTCTAGCCAGATTGTGCCGCGATCGGCATGGTAAACGCCGGTAAGTGCCTTAATCAGCGTCGATTTTCCCGCACCGTTCTCTCCCAGCAGCGCCATAATCTCACCGCGTCGCAGGCTAAAATCAACGTTATCCAGCGCTTTTACACCGGGGAAAAACTTGCTTAAGCCCTCTGTGCGGAGGATTTCCTGGTGTTGTGTGTCGGTCATGTTTCCCCCTCACCCTCGCCCTCTCCCGGTTGGGGAGAGGGAAATGTTCATGCAAGTCTACCCGCCCTTGTATACCCTCTCCCCTCAGGGGAGAGGAGTGGGGTAAGGGGCGAGGGAAAAGGCCTTAGTAGCCCATATTTTTCTTCTTCTCTAACTCTTCTTTCGCGGTGTCAGGCAGGTAGAGCGTCGATTTGGTGATCGTCACTTTTTCAGGCAGGGTGCCGTCTTTCTTGAATTTCTCCAGCGCATCGAATGCCGGGCCAGCCATGTTTGGCGTCAGCTCCACGCTGGCGTTCGCTTCGCCGTCCATCATCGCTTTATAGATATCCGGCACGCCATCGATAGAGCCGGTGAGGATATCTTTGCCCGGCTTCAGCCCCGCTTCTTTGATGGCCTGGATAGCCCCGATCACCATGTCATCGTTGTGGGCGTAAACCATGCAGATGTTCTTGCCGTTGTTTTCAGCCTTGATAAAGCTCTCCATGACCTCTTTACCTTTACTGCGGGTAAAGTCGCCGGACTGAGAGCGGATAATCTTAATGTTTGGCGCTTTGGCGATGGCTTCCGCGAAGCCTTTCTTACGATCGATGGCCACGCTCGCCCCGACGGTCCCCTGCAACTCAACGACGTTACACGGCTTGCCATCCACCTGTTTCACCAGCCAGTCACCAATTAATTGACCCTCGAGAACGTTGTTGGCGGTGACGGTGGTCATATAGAGAGATTTGTCTTTTACATCAATGGAACGATCGAGCAAAACAACCGGGATCTCAGCGTCTTTCGCTTCCTTCAGGACCGGCTCCCAGCCTGTGGCCACGACCGGCGCAATAAAGATGGCATCAACGCCCTGGGCGATAAATGACCGCACGGCTTTGATCTGGTTTTCCTGTTTTTGCTGCGCATCGGCGATTTTCAGGGTGATACCGCGTTTCTGGGCCTCGCTTTTCGCAACGTTGGTTTCTGCCGCTCGCCAGCCGGATTCAGAGCCGACCTGGGAAAAACCTACGGTTAAAGGGGCGGCCATCGCCATAGACGACATGGCTGCCGAAACTGCTGTGACAAGAAGTAAGCGCTTCCACATATGAACGTCCTCGTAGGGGTGTTTATTGTTGGTTAAAAGATGTTCTGCGAAATGACTATAGCCAATGAAATATGTAACGAATTGCGTTACATCACACTTCAGAAAAGTGAATAAAACGTTAATCACAAGTTTGTAATCGCTTTCATTTCACCATTAAAAAAGCGGCTGAGTTTATGGATTTTCCTGTCATGGAATCGGTCTGAAAAGTGGGGAGAACGTGGAGAGAAGACGAAAACAGGCGGAGACATTCAGCGCCAGTTGGCTATAATACCTGCCACTTGTTTACCATCCATTTTAAAGGACACAGACATGAGCTTACTCAACGTCCCTGCGGGTAAAGAACTGCCAGAAGACATCTACGTAGTTATCGAAATCCCGGCTAACGCAGATCCTATCAAATACGAAGTGGACAAAGAGAGCGGTGCGCTGTTTGTAGACCGTTTCATGTCTACCGCCATGTTCTACCCATGCAACTACGGTTACATCAACCACACCCTGTCTCTGGACGGTGACCCGGTTGACGTACTGGTTCCAACGCCATACCCACTGCAGCCAGGCGCAGTCATTCGCTGCCGTCCTGTTGGCGTGCTGAAAATGACCGACGAATCTGGTGAAGATGCGAAACTGGTTGCTGTTCCGCACACCAAACTGAGCAAAGAGTACGATCACATCAAAGATGTGAACGACCTGCCAGAACTGCTGAAAGCACAGATCACTCACTTCTTCGAGCACTACAAAGACCTTGAAAAAGGCAAGTGGGTTAAAGTTGACGGCTGGGAAAACGCAGAAGCAGCGAAAGCGGAAATCATCTCCTCTTTCGAACGCGCTGCGAAGAAGTAATTCTTACCGCTGAATAATAAGGCCCCGCGAGTCGGGGCTTTTTTGTGCCTTGCGTCTGACGCGACACTGGCACGCTAAATACGGTATAGCGGGTAACATCTCAAGGAACCAGCAGAATATATGAGCTAGTGACCCCAGGTTTTGTCCCAGGCAGAGCCGACCTGTTTGAAGAGCTTGCAGGGTATTATGAGAGTGATGGCCTGATATTTACTGATAGAGGTCTTTGATATTATCTAACGCTATTAATAGCCTGCTTTTGCCCTACTCGCTGCGTTAAAACAATTACCGACGAATATGCCCGTTTCGTGTCTGCTTCAGGGCTTTATGAAGACAGGTGTGTCTACCCTTTTTGTTGCAATGCAGAGCGGGTAGAGTAAATGGCATACCCTGAGCTCAGGTGCTACTAATATCACCCATAGCTATTTTTTAATTGAGTTGCTGGCCAGCATACTCCTGACCGTCGCGATTGTGGGCGTTTTACATGCTAAGTTTCTTTCTTCAAAGCATAAAGATGGGCTACATAAAGGCGTTTGACTGTTACGGTAAAGACAGCAAATGGCAGTATCTCTGCATCATGACATTCCAGCTCGCCTGGTTTTTGTTTTATTTATGGATCCCCTACCGTAGCGATTATGCCATTTTGCTGTTTTTACTGTTTTTTATTCCCGTCATTTCAAGCAATACGCGGTGCATCAACTACTACGGCTTTTCACGCACCCTGTGTCTGATATGGCTGGTTGCTCCGTACATCATGCTTTTTGTTCCGCTGTTTTTGACCCGACGCCGAAGCACAGAAGAGAGCTAAGCCCATAAAAAACAACGCCACCTGACGGTGGCGTTGTTTTTTTCAGTACTGGTCTCTGTCTAACCAGTTACCGCTTACAATCCGCTTTAACCCCTCGACCGGACGCTGGTAGACGTACATCCACGCACTTCCATACGGCGTCTGGATCAACTGGCGAGCGTATTCACCGCCCCTGGTGCGCAAGGCATCAAGTTCGGCAAGTGTAGCATTATCAATACGATAAACTTCACCCTGTACTGTTCCTTCCCCAGGAACCGCGCCTGGATAGTGGCCCAGGCTATACAACTGGTAGTTGTCGATATTGTAATTCCCCAGCAGCAGGGCATTGGTCATCCAGTGACTGTTGCCTTGCTTGGTTCGTAAACTGCCGTAGACAAATATTCGCATTGCTAAAACTCAAACTGATAGAGCAGATCAAGTGCCTGGTCTACGCCGGACACTGCTTCCAGATATAGCTTAGGCATAAGGCGATAGCGTAACGTGAGTGTTGCCAGTGAGTCAAAGATCCCCACGCCATATTTTACCTGCAGACCCGGCAGTACATAGCCACTGACCACCACTTGCGAGGAGTCACCCACGCCCTGGGTGTCCAGTGCCAGATTGCTTACGCCGAACGTCTCGCCGATTTTACCCACAACCTGCCCACTTTGTGCAACCCCCAGACCCACTAACATCGAGGTCATCGCTGCACTGTCGCTCTGGCCGCTCTCCAGTCCTTGCCCACGCAGCAGGTAAGACAGGGCTTCCTGTTGCGACATTGCCGGGTCGGAGAAGATCTCCGCCTTCGGTTCATCAGCAGAGCCGGTAACGCGAACACCCGCAATAACGTCGTTTTCGGTGGCTTCCGGGTTACGAATCGCTTCGATATTGAGCAGTGGCTGATCCGGTGGGCCGGAGAACAGCAGTTCACCTTTACGCACAATCAGATCCTGACCATAGGCATGGAAGCGCCCTTCAGGAATATTGATCTGGCCGTTCAGACCCAGTCCCTGTTTGTCCTGCGCGACTTTCAGATCCCCTGTCAGTCTCGCCTTCAGCCCAAACGCATCCAGACGCACGTTATTGCCGACGTGAACGGTGAGGTTACTGTTGATCGGAATACCAGCGCTCTTCTGTTCAACGGGTTTGAGATTTTCATTGAGCATGACTTCGTCACTGGAGACGCCCACCGCGCTCTCAGGCACCTCGTGCACCACGATGCGTGCCCACGGTACGTCCACGTTGCCGTCCAGCGTGAAGAGGCTTGGGGTGGCTTCAAAGACAATATCCGGGGATACGTCCAGACGTACCATCGGCGGTACGGTGATCCGCACCTTGCTGCCTTTGGCCGCGACACGGGCCCGCCAGTTATCAAGCTGGCTCCAGTCGGCGTCGCCGCTGAGGTTGATTTGCCCCTGCTGGGTACGCACCACCCCGGCGAGGGTCGAGCTCATGCCGTTGAAGTTCATTGCAATCTGGCTTGGCTGCATATCAAACGGCATAAAGTTGCCGTCGATATCCACGCCGTTAAGCTGCATCTGGCCAAACAGCTGCGGGCTTTGCGCATTGCCCGCCAGACGCAGGTTCGCGCTGAGCATCCCCTCCGCTTTTTCTCCGCGTGAGAAAATCGGGTTGGCCATCGCCAGGTTGAAGTTGCGGATATTAACGTTACCGGCGAGATTACGGCGTCCTTGCGGATCGGTAATCTGCACCTGCCCGTCAAACTGACCGTTGTTGGTCAGACGGATAAGCCACCCCAGCTCCGCGCGGTTGTTATGCAGATCGGCACTCAGGTTGAGGGTATCAAACGCCACCGGCAGCGGTGCGTCGTTCACCTCCTGTATCACCTTCACGTTACGACCAGAGAGCGTCACGCTACCCTGCGGCAGCCCCTCTTTGGTTGTGTCCCACGCGACATCGGCTTTCCCGCTAAAGACGCCGCTGGCCTGAGTCGTCTCCGGCATAAACGGTTTTAGCATCGCCAGGTCGAAGCGATTAAGGTTGATCTGCGCACGCCCTTCCGCCCCCGCATCAATGGTCTGCGGCACGCACAGTTCCGCATTCGGGTTGGTCCAGCAGTGCGGTCCGATACTGATCTTTTGTTCGGCGTTGCGGTAGTCCAGCGCGATAGAGCGGGACAACGCCAGCGGCCCTACCGGGGTGTTGAAGCGGGTATTGTCCAGCGTTCCTTTCCAGCGCGCCTGTTTGCGATCAAAGCTTCCGGTCAGATGAAGCTGACCGGATACCGGCTCGCCCTGCACCTTAAGCTGGAGATCGTGCTGTTTTTCGTTACCTTTGGCATCCAGAGTGACCAGATTAATGTTCACGTCGGGCTGAGAAATGCGCTCCACGCGCAGGTTCAGGTTACCGCCAATCTGATCGGTGGATTTCACATCCCCTTCGACGCGAACCCGCGCAACGGTCAGCGCCTGCCAGCGCAGGTTGCTGGCGGTGATATCGGCCAGCAGCTGCGGAGCCTCTACCGTGCCGCGCACCTTCACTAACCCTTTCGCCGTGCCGCCCAGCCCTGGCAGGGCGTTATCCAGATTTGGTGCATCAATGGTGGCATCCAGATTAAGATCTTTCACCCCCAGCTCGCCTTTGATATCCGCCGTGTTACGGCCCAGCGCCACGTGCAGACCCGGGATCACCCACTGCAGATAGCTGTTGCCCTTCAGCGAGCCTTCAACGTTGACCTTATTCTGCTTCACGTTACCGGTAAGCTTGATTTCCGGCACGTCCATCTGCCACGTACCGCCATACAGGCTGCCGCGGGTTTTGATCAGGCCGTCAAGTTTTGATGGCCAGTCCGGCACCTCTTTGGCCGTGTTGATCCCCGTCAGCTTCAGCTCGCCGCGCCAGCTGATCGCCTGCTGCCAGTCAAGCAGCGCGGTGAGTTCAGTTTTGCCTTCCAGCGCCGCGACGGTCAGTTTGTCGAGATTCACCTGCTGCTCGTTGCCTTTAGCATCCAGCGTAATCGTCGCAGGCGGAACACCTTGCCCCTTCACCGCCGTGCGGAACGACAGGGTGTAATCCGTCATTTTGCCGCTCAGCTTGAGCTTCAGGTCATCGGCCTGGAACTGTTTTTCGCCGGTGAACGGCCAGTAGAGCTGCTTACTGACAACTTCTAGGTTGAGCGGCAGCCCCGCTTCCGCCAGCTGCGTTTGCGCGCGCAGATCCATATCCACCGGGCCGGAGAGGTTAACGCCGACATCCAGTTTATCGCGCAGCGCCCCGCCCACTTTGACTTTCACTTTTTCGCCTTTCAGCGGGTCGATGTTGAGCGAACTGTTCAGGGTGATATCCACCGGCCAGTTGTCGCGCAGCAGGGCATTCCCTGACGCGTTAACCGAGCCCTGGTTGGTGTCGATATCCAGCGCGTCGAGCTTCATGTTGCCGTCGATGCTGCTGACTTTAAGCAGCATGTGGAAGACCGTCAGATCGGTATCGCCGGTGAGACGCAGCTGCTCGCCTTTAAACTCTTCGATATTCAGGTTCAGCGGCAGATGAACGTCCGTCATCTCCGGCAGCACAGGTTTAGAGAAGAGATCTTTCAGCGTTTCGCCCAGCGGTTTCTCTTCCGGCTGCGGGTTCTGGATCTTCGGTTCGACAATTTCTTCCTGCGCCACGTCCGCCACTTTCGGCAGCGCAATCAGCAGCCCCTGAAGGGAGGTTGGCGTCAGGGTGAGGTTTTTCTCCTGCCAGCGCAGGCCGGAGGTGAAATCCATGACGGAGACGGTGGTGTCGTCGATTTTGACATTGACGTTATCCAGCGCCACTCGATAGAGGGCAATCGGATACGGTGTGGAGAGATTCAGCGGGCCGCTATCCTCTTCCTCAACGGGTGCCGATTTCGGCATTTTCTTCGAATCTATCGCCACGTTCACGTCTTTCAGCGACAGATCGTTAACGCACAGCTTGCTGTCCCGCAGGCAGCCCAGCTTCACCGCGAGATGAAATTCCCCCGCGTTTACCGCCACGCCAGGCTGCTCGTAGCGGATGTTTTTCAGACGCAGATCGCGCCAGCCGCCTGTCACCTGGCCAATTTCCAGCCCGGGAACCCAGCGGTTAGCCGCGTTAAACAGCAGATGCAGGCCAGACGTCGTTCCGACCAGAAACGCCACCGTACCGAGCAGCAGTACGATAAAAATCAGCACCCCGAGGCTTATCTTCTTCCATAAACTCATAATTCAGGCCCCAGACCGATGTAAAACTGTAAACCGTGTTCTTCTTTATCACCCACCGGCACGGCGAAATCGAGCTTGATTGGCCCGACGGGAGACTGCCAGCGTACGCCCACGCCCGCGCCGGTTTTAAAGTCGCTGCGGCGGATATCGCTTACCGCTTCGCCGCCGTCGACAAACATCGCGCCCCACCATTTTCCGCTGACGTTGTACTGGTACTCCAGCGAGCCGGTAGCCAGCTTGGAGGCACCAATCAGCTTGCCGTCATCATCTTTCGGCGCGATGGATTTGTATTTGTAACCGCGAATACTGCGGTCGCCACCGGCGAAGAAGCGCAGATCCGGCGGAACTTTGTCGAAGTCGCCGGTTTCAATCCAGCCGAGGTTGCCGCGCATCACGAAGCGGTGTTTGTCATACAGCGTGCGGATCCAGACGTTTTGCGCCTGAATCACCGAGAAATCCACATCGGAGCCCCACATGGTGTTGGAGTAATCAATGGAGTAACGCTGGGAATCACCCCAGGTTGGCATCAGGCCGCCGCGCGAGCGGGTACGGCTGATCATCACCCCCGGATAGAGCAGCATAGTGGTGTTGGTGACGTTGGCCTGGGTAAAGTGGTCCAGACTCCAGCGCAGGTTAATGGCGCGCTGCCAGCCGCTGGAGAGGTCCCAGTATCGCGATACCGCAAGCGTGGTGGAATCTGCCTCGGTATCGTTCAGGTCGGTACGCTTAAAACCGCCCTGAACAAGGTAATACTGTTCAAGCGGGTTTTTCAGCAGCGGCATTTTGTAGCTGAAATCGAGCTGCTGTTCCGGCGCTGAGATACTGGCGCTGGTGGTCAGGCTATGGCCGTATGAGTTCATCCACGGCTTTTTCCACGTGGCTTTCACGCGCGGACCGACGTCGGTCGAATAACCAACACCGGTCTCAATGGTGTTCTCGGTGCGCGGCGAAACAACGCCATGCAGCGGCAACACCTTGGTTTTGCGCGATTTATCAAACTCCGGCGCGACAACCACCGAGTTAAACCACCCGGTGGCGGAGAGGCGGCGGTTCAGCTCCGCCAGATCACGCGACTGGTAGTAATCGCCCTTTTTGAAAGGCACGAGGTTTTGCAGATACTCTTCACGAATTTGTGAGCCTTCGAAGGTCACATCGCCGAAACGATAACGTTCGCCGCTGTCATAATCGATATCCCAGAAGGCCTGGTGCCTGTCGAGCGCAATGCCCAGCTGGCTTTTGTCGAACTGGCTGTCAAAGTACCCCTTACGCAGGGAAACGCTCGTCAGCTCTTTTTTGAAATGGTCGTAGTCACCGTGGTTCAGCACGGTACCGTTTTTCGGCCGCGTGCTGAGCAGATCCAGGTAATCCCGGTCCGTACGCGCGCCGCCGCGCAGAATGACGTTAGTGCCGCCGATCAAGACCGGCTCACCCGGTGAAACGCGGGCAATAAGCACCTGCCGCCCCTTCTTTGGCGGCGGACGGAGATCGAAATCAATGGTGGGTTCGTAATAACCCAGCGCTTTCAGCCCTTCGCGGATCGCATCATCCACGCGCGCGCGAAAACGCCGGTCCGGCGTCACTTCGTCGCTCTCGATGGTCGACAGCTGCGCACGCACGTTTTTTTCCAGCGCCCCGGATAACCCCTCAACCTGCAAACGGACATTCGCCGCGCTGGCAACCCCGCTTGTCAGCAATAAACTGACCAAACATAACTGGCGGATTTTTGTCACGTTTTCTCCTGAATATCCCTTTTTCCACCCTGGAAGCAAATGAAGTGCCGCTCCGCGGCAAAATACGGCCTGTTAGCCAAAAACCCACATCACGGGTTGAAAACGGGTGTAACACCCAAATATTTCTTATGATTAAATCTAGACTCATTCAGCGCATTTATTGTGTTCAATTAAACGCTTCGTGACAACCTTAACCGAAACATCGCAGCCCGGGAGGCCCCCATCGTGAGTTTATTCGACAAAAAGCATCTTGTTTCACAAGCTGATGCATTACCGGGACGCAACACCCCTATGCCTGTGGCGACCTTACACGCCGTGAATGGCCATTCAATGACAAACGTTCCTGATGGAATGGAAATCGCCCTGTTCGCCATGGGCTGCTTCTGGGGCGTAGAACGCCTCTTCTGGCAACTCCCCGGCGTTTACAGCACCGCGGCGGGCTACACGGGGGGGTATACGCCAAACCCAACCTACCGCGAAGTGTGCTCTGGCGAGACCGGTCATGCCGAAGCCGTACGCGTGGTGTATGACCCTGCCGTCATTAGCTATGAGCAGCTTCTGCAGGTGTTCTGGGAAAACCACGACCCGGCCCAGGGCATGCGTCAGGGTAACGACCACGGCACCCAGTACCGCTCGGCTATCTACCCTCTCACTCCGGAGCAGGAGACGGCCGCCCGCGCAAGCCTTGAGCGCTTCCAGAAAGCGATGCACGATGCCGGTGACAACCGCGAGGTCACTACGGAAATCGCCTCTGCCAAACCGTTCTATTATGCGGAAGACGACCACCAGCAGTACCTGCATAAAAACCCGTACGGCTACTGCGGTATCGGGGGTATCGGCGTCTGCCTGCCACCACAGCTGGCCTGATTACTGGTCTAGCGCCACGCGAGCCGCGTGGCGCGTGGCATTACTGACCGACCCATAATTCATGACTTTTCCCTGCAACAGCAGGTTAAAAACCGGTGCCTGCGGCCTGTTAAGGCGGGTCTGCAGCAGGTGCACGGCCTCAATCCCCAGTTCGCGGCAGGGCACCGTGACCCCCGTGACCGGTTTTTCCAGCCGGTGCGCTAAATTCCAGGCAAAATCGGTGGTAATCAGAGAGATGTCTTCCGGAACGCGCAGCCCGTGGCGGGTTAATGCCCTCACCACACCTTCGGTCATGCTGGTGCTGTTCGGGAAAATCACCTCTGGCCACTGCGCTCTGTCATGACTCAGCAGCCACTCATCCAGCGCCCGCTCGGCTTCGTCTGCGGTAAACCACTCCGTCACGAGTAAATCACGCTGCGGCTCAAAGGCGACGTGAAAATGGCGATACGCCTCTTTAATGCCATCCAGACGAGCATAAAGCGTATCTCGCCGAAGGCAGGTCAGCGTCAGGACCCGCCGGTGCCCCTGTTCAAAGAGATACTGCATGGCGGTGAAGCCGATCGCCCGATGATCGGGTGATACCGAATCCAGTACCCGCTCCCGGTCCACGGAATTAATTAAGACGCAGGGTTTATTGAGCGTGCTGGCCAGTTTAAATATGGTGGCATCATCAGTACCAATAATAATTATCGCGTTGATGTTCTTCTGGCTGGCCTTTTCCATAAATAATTTTACATCGGCGTGCTGTTCTTCTAATCCGCAACAGCTGACCCACACATTGTGTGGCGAGCAGGCCTCAGCAATCCCTTTGGTCACCTCAAGATAAAAAATATCGCCGCGCCCCTGAAAGGTTCTTTCCGGAGCAAAAACGGCAATACCGTTAATCAACAGCCGTCCACTGGCCATGGACTCCAGCACGCCCAGCTCTCGTGCGGTGCGAACGATCGCATCCCGGGCTTTATCGCTGGTATATGACTTGCCGCTTAATACCCTCGACACCGTGCTAACGGAATATCCCGTGAGGGCCGCGATCTCCTCCATTTTTAACCTGCCCGGCATAGTGTGACCTCGCTCTCAATCAGTTTTTGCAAATATTTGCAGAAACAGCCTTTTGATTTTAAAACCAAATTTCAGAAAGCCTGGAGATTACTTATTCACCTTGCGAGTATTCTCACAAAAACACATTGTCGCTACGCCTCGCCTTTCCTATTTTCCGGTCATCACTTCTTTTCAACTGAAATTAAGGTGTGACATGGAGAAGGTACGTTTTGGCATTATTGGTATAGGTAATATCGGTACGGTCCACGCACGTTATTTACTCGCGGGTACGGTCAATGACGCCTGCCTGACGGCAGTTTGTGACAATGCGCCGGAAAAACACCCGGCCATTCGCCAGCTGGTGGGGGCCATTCCCCTGTTCAGTGATGCCCAGGAGATGATCCAGAGCGGGCTTATCGACGCGGTGATTGTCGCCACGCCCCATTACGAACATCCGCGCCTGTCGATGCTGGCGATGCGTAACGGCATTCATACCCTGTGTGAAAAACCGGCAGGCGTTTATACGGCGCAGGTGCAGGAGATGAACGCCTGCGCGCGCGAGTGCGACGTGGTGTTTGGCATCATGTACAACCAGCGACCAAACCCGCTCTACCGGAAGGTTAAGGATCTTATCGACAGCGGTGAGCTGGGCGAGATCCGCCGCTCTAACTGGATAATCACCAACTGGTACCGCTCGCAGAGCTACTACAACTCCGGCGGCTGGCGCGCGACCTGGAAAGGAGAAGGCGGCGGCGTCTTGCTCAACCAGGATCCGCATCAGCTCGATCTCTGGCAGTGGCTGGTGGGCATGCCGGTCCGTCTGCGCGCGTTTTGCCAGTTCGGCAAACATCGTGACATTGAAGTGGAAGACGAGGTCACCGCCTATGCCGAGTATGCCAATGGGGCTACCGGTGTATTTATCACTACCGTGGCAGAAACGCCGGGGACAAATCGCCTGGAGATCGTCGGGGATCGCGGCAAAGTGGTCGTCGAAGAGGGACGGCTTCGCTACTGGCGGCTACGTGAGTCCGAAACCGCGTTTAACGCCCGCTGGCAAAACGGTTTTGGGGAGCCTGAATGCTGGGAGGTCGACATTCCTGTCGCCGCCGAATGCAGCGAACATCATGTCATTACCGCAAACTTCTGCGCCGCCATCCTGCGCGGTGAACCGCTGATTGCGCCGGGCCTGGACGGGATCCACGGCCTGACGCTCTCCAATGCCATGCATCTTTCCACCTGGACTGACGACTGGGTCGAACTGCCGATCAACGAGAAACACTACTTGCGCCTGCTCCAACAACGCATCAGCACCTCAGTTGCTAAAGAGGCCATAAACGTGACGCTTGATGCCTCAGGCACCTGGTAACTCCGGAGACGACACGATGCTAAATATCGCCATTGTAGGTACAGGCAATATCTCACATAACCATATTCAGGGTTATTTGCAGTTTGGTCAGCGCTGCCGGATTGTCGCGCTGGTGGATATCTACCCGGAAAAAGCGCACGAGAAAAAAACGCGCTACGGCCTGACGCAGGCCCGCGTGTATGAGAGCCATCAGCAGATGCTGGCATCCGAGCCAGACGTCGATATCGTCGATGTCTGCACCCCGCCGTATGTCCACGCACAAATAAGCATTGATGCACTGGAGGCCGGGTGCCATGTGCTGTGTGAAAAGCCGATGGCCGCCTCGCTTGAGGAGTGCGACGCGATGATTGCGGCTCAGCAGGCCAGCGGCAAAACGCTCTCCATCATTGCGCAAAATCGCTTTACCGATGCCTTCTGGCGCTTAAAAGCAGCGCTGGATTCCGGCCTCGCGGGCAAAATCTGCCATGCGCAGGTGGATTCGTTCTGGTGGCGCGGCCACTGCTATTACGATCTGTGGTGGCGTGGCACCTGGGAAAAAGAGGGGGGCGGCTGCACGCTCAATCATGCGGTTCACCATATCGACGCTATTCAGTGGATGCTCGGGTTTCCATCCGAAGTGGTGGCGATGATGACCAACGTGGCGCATGACAATGCCGAAGTGGAAGACCTCAGCGCCGCAATATTCAAATATCCCAGCGGCGCACTCACGCAGCTTACCGCCTCGGTGGTGCATCACGGCGAAGATCAGAAGATCGTCATCCAGGGCGAGCGCGCACGCATCTCTGCCCCCTGGCAAGCCTGTGCCAGCGTGAGTGCCGATAACGGTTTTCCTCAGGAAACTCACGACCAGCAGCGGGAAGCACAGCTCAACGCTGTTTTTGCGCAGACACCGGCACTCGCGTGGACGCTGCATACCGGGCAGATTAACGACCTGCTGCTGAGTATTGAACGCGGCACGGCCCCGCTGGTGGATGGATTACAGGGAAAACGCTCGCTGGAGTTGATTACCGCAATTTATAAATCTGCCATCACCCGCACCGTGGTCTCGCTCCCCATTCCACGTGACGATCCGTTTTACCGTACCGGCGGGATTAACACCCTCGTCCCCCGTTTTCATGAGAAATCCGCAAGCGTAGCCAACTTCAGCGAAGTGGGCGCTATCCCCCTGGGTAAAGATCTGGATCGAGGAATCTGAAGATGAATAAACATGACGGAATGAACTACGCGCCAGTCGGCAAACCTCAGCCCGTTGTCCGGGAAGGTGAATTTGTCTTTGCCGCTGCCGCGCTTGACCACGGGCATATTTATGGAATGTGTAACGGGCTGATTGAAGCCGGCGCCACGCTGAAATGGGTTTACGATCCCGATCCGTCCAGAGTGGATAAATTTATCCAGCAGTATCCGCAGGCCAGAGTGGCAGATTCGCTGGAGGCGATCCTCGCCGATAACGAGGTACGTCTGGTGGCAGGCGCCGCCATCCCCTCTGAACGCTGTGCGCTGGGGCTGAAATCGATGGCAGCGGGGAAGGATTACTTTACCGACAAAGCGCCGCTCACCACCCTTGAACAGCTGGCAG
The DNA here is from genome assembly GCF_041360735.1 of Enterobacter sp. RCC_40. Taxonomy (NCBI): domain Bacteria; kingdom Pseudomonadati; phylum Pseudomonadota; class Gammaproteobacteria; order Enterobacterales; family Enterobacteriaceae; genus Enterobacter; species Enterobacter sp. RCC_40. The sequence goes on along the minus strand of NZ_JBFUPR010000003.1, from coordinate 81,781 downwards.
ATGCCAAAGCGATGGTTGAAAAAACCGGTAAGAAATACGCGGTTTACTACAGCGAACGTCTGCATGTTGAGAGTGCTGTCTTTGCCGGTCAACTGGTAAAGCAAGGTGCCATCGGCGACGTGGTACAAACGCTGGGGACAGGCCCACACCGTGAAGGCGAAGGAAGGCCAGACTGGTTTTACGATCGGCGATACTTCGGCGGCATCCTGTGTGACATCGGCAGCCATCAGATTGAGCAGTTCCTTTTTTACACCGGCAACCGCGATGCTACCGTGATGGCAAGCCAGGTCCGGAACGTTAAACACCCGCAGTACCCCGCCTTTGAAGATTTTGGCGACGCAATGCTCAAAGGCGAAAACGGTGCCAGCGGCTACTTCCGCTGCGACTGGTTTACCCCGGACGGGCTGTCCACATGGGGTGACGGGCGACTGACGCTGCTCGGCACCGAGGGTTACATCGAAATCCGCAAATACGTCGATTTAACCCGCGGCGTGCAGGATGTGGTTTATCTCGTCAATAAAGAGGGGGAGTTCCGTTATCCGGTGGCAGGCCAGGTCGGATTCCCGTTCTTTGGCGAACTGATCCTCGACTGTCTCCATCGGACTGAAAATGCCATGACGCAGGCGCACGCCTTCAAGGCTGCGGAGCTCTGCGTGAAGGCTCAAATGCTCGCCAACGCGGCGGGTTAAGGGGAGCCGGAGATGACTATCCTGAATACCGCTATCATTGGCGGCGGGGCGATTCATGGCTGCCATGTCAATGCCCTGCGCCAGATACCCAACGTCGCGCTGCGTGCGCTGGTCGACATCGACAGCGTTAAAGGACTGGCGCTGGCGAAAGACTATCAATGCCGTTTTTATCAGGATTACCGGGAAATGCTGCTGGATGATGCCATCGACGTGGTACACATCTGTACGCCCCACTTCGAGCATAAAGAGATGATTCTGGCGGCACTCGCCGCCGGGAAGCATGTTTTTTGCGAAAAACCGGTGGGCATGAACACCCGTGAACTCATTGATATCACCCGTGCCGCCGATCGGGCTCAGCGCCTGCTCGGCGTGTGCTATCAGAACCGGCTCAACCCCACCAGCCAGCGTATTCGGCAGGAGTTAGGCCATGGACAGCTGGGGAAAATGCTCAGCATCAGGGCAGTACTCACATGGTCACGCGCGGGCGCTTACTACACGCAAAGCCCCTGGCGCGGTCGGCTGGCAACAGAAGGCGGGAGTCTGCTGATCAACCAGGCAATCCATACACTCGACCTGATGCAGTGGTTCGGCGAAGGCGTGACGCGAGTGAAAGGCGTGGTGGATAGCGGTGAGCTGGCAGACGTGACCGAAGGCGAAGACAGCGCAATGGCCACGCTACACTTCGCCAACGGCGCCCGCGGCCTGTTTTATGCCAGCAATTGCCACACCACGGACGCCCCTCTCCTGCTGGAGATCCACTGTGAACGCGGCTCGCTGCTGCTGAATGACAACACTCTCTGGCGCGTCACGCCGGGTGAGCGGTTAAAACTGGCAAGCGATGATTCCCCCGACGGCACGGTAAAAAGCTACTGGGGGCTGGGTCATCAGCAGGCGATCCACCGGTTTTATACTGCCGTTCATCATCCGGAAAACAGAGACTATATCGATATCCGTACCGCCGGAAAATCACTCACCCTTGTGGAGGCTATTTATCGGTCATCTCAAACAAGACAATGGATAAATATCAACAACCAGAACGTAATTTGAATTCCAGACGTGAATAAAAATACGCCCCGTAAAACGGGTTAATCATTACCCTACACTGGATATTATTATGGTCAAACCAACTGAACGTAGAGTTGGTTATGGCGTGGCGCTTGGCTACGGCATAACCGATCTGTTTGGCGGAGGCGCTTTCGCCATTATCGGCACCTGGCTGTTATTTTTTTACACGACCTATTGCGGGCTGTCTGTTATTGAAGCGGGCTCTATATTTGCTATCGCCCGCGTCATTGATGCGCTGTTAAGCCCGATCATGGGTTATATCACTGATAATTTTGCGGGTACCTGGCTCGGCCGTAAATTTGGCCGTCGCCGTTTCTTTTTATTACTGAGTTCCCCGTTAATGTTTTTGTATGCCCTGTTGTGGCTGACGGATATGGGGTACTGGTATTACCTGGGAACCTATCTCTCGATTGAACTGCTGTCGGCGATGGTGCTGGTGCCGTGGGAGACGCTGGCCGCAGAAATGACGAACCGCTATGAAGAGCGCAGCCGACTTTCAGGGGTGCGCATGATCTGCTCCCAGCTTGGGGGGTTCCTTGCCGTTTCCGTCCCCGGCGTCATTATGCAGTTCACCGGGAAAGACAATCCGTTTACCTATACGCTCACCGGCCTGATATTTTCCTGCGTTTTTTGCCTTGCGGTGTTTATTACGTGGTACACCACGTGGGAAGCGAAAGATGTGCATCAGGAGTCCGATTTTAAGATAGATAACCAGCGCAGCAGCGGGGTAGCCAATCATCTGAAATATTTGGTACTGGACCTCTTTTCGTCCTTTCGCATCCGCGCATTCCGCCTGCATATCATTATTTATATCTTCTCGTTTACTGCGATGGACGTCTTCGGCTCGGTCTTTACCTATTATGTCGTTTATTGTCTGAGCCAGGATGCGGCGGCCGTGTCGGGCTGGCTGAGCATTGCCGCCTTTGCCTCGGTACCAGGCACGTACGGATTTATGCTGCTTTTGAACCGGCTGAATATCACGCCGTCCGCTGCGCTGCGCCTCTCTTATGGCTGTATCTTCGCCGTGCTGGTATTCCTGTTTACGGTCTACCTCACCAAAACGCAGGTGCCAACGCTGCTGTTCTCGGGGGTCTTTATCCTGCTCGGTGCCGCCCGCTCTGGTCTTTATTACATCCCGTGGAATATCTACAGTTTCATCCCTGATATCGATGAGATTGTAACGCAGCAGCGCCGCGAAGGGATTTTTGCCGGCGTGATGGTATTGACCCGCAAAAGCACCGTGGCGATTGCCATCATGATCATCGGCCTGGTGCTGCAGGAGTCAGGGTTTGTGAAGGGCAGCGGCGCACAGCCTGAAAGCGCGCTGGGGGCCATTATCGGCCTGCTGATTTTCGCGACGGCGGCCCTTCTGGCCGTGAGCTTCTTCACGACCTACAAATTTAAACTGACCCGCGAGACGCACAAGCTGCTGCTGAAGGAGATTGCGCGCCGCAAGCTGGGCGGAGATTATCGCGACTGCGACGCCAACACCCGGGTGGTGATCAAACAGCTCACCGGCTATGAGTATGACCAGGTGTGGGGAGGGGATGCCACGCGCCGGGCGGCAGGAAACGCCAGTTTATCCGCAGTAAAATAGCCGTACGTACCGGGCAGCGCTTCGCTACCCGGCCGGTTTTATGCCAAAATGTGACCTCTGGCAGATTTACACGCCTTTACGCTATACTACCCGCTGAAATAATCAGCTCAACGCTACGAGCTGACGTTCTATGTGTCTTCACACAAATGTAATTAACTTCCCTTCCGAGGATCTGGCTGAAGCCGGATAAACTATGTTAAACAGTATTTTAGTGATACTTTGTCTCATTGCCGTCAGTGCATTTTTCTCGATATCCGAGATCTCGCTGGCCGCCTCCCGTAAAATCAAACTGAAACTGCTTGCTGACGAAGGCAACGTTAACGCATCACGCATACTCAAAATGCAGGAAAACCCGGGAATGTTTTTCACCGTGGTGCAGATTGGCCTGAACGCGGTCGCCATCCTGGGCGGTATCGTGGGGGATGCGGCATTTTCACCAGTGTTTCATGGCCTCTTCGCACGCTACTTTTCACCTGAACTCTCCGAGCAACTGAGTTTTATTCTCTCCTTCTCGCTGGTGACTGGCCTGTTCATCCTCTTCGCTGATCTGACCCCGAAACGCATCGGTATGATTGCGCCAGAAGCTGTGGCTTTGCGCATCATCAACCCGATGCGCTTCTGCCTGTTCCTGTTCCGTCCGCTGGTGTGGTTCTTCAACGGCCTGGCCAATAGCATTTTCCGCCTGTTTAAAATTCCAATGGTGCGAAAAGACGATATCACCTCTGATGATATTTATGCGGTCTTCGAAGCGGGTGCCCTGGCGGGCGTGCTGCGCAAGCAGGAGCACGAGTTGATTGAGAACGTGTTTGAGCTGGAATCCCGTACCGTACCGTCATCCATGACCGGACGTGAAAACGTGATTTGGTTCGACCTGCACGAAGACGAGCAGAGCCTGAAGCAAAAGGTGGCCGAGCACCCGCACTCCAAGTTCCTGGTCTGTAATGAAGATATCGACCACATCATCGGTTATGTGGACTCGAAAGACCTGCTGAACCGCGTGCTGGCTAACCAGAGCCTGGCGCTCAACAGCGGCGTTCAGATCCGCAATACCCTGATTGTTCCGGATACCCTCACCCTCTCTGAAGCGCTGGAAAGTTTCAAAACGGCCGGTGAAGATTTTGCCGTTATCATGAACGAATACGCGCTGGTGGTGGGCATCATCACCCTCAACGATGTGATGACCACGCTGATGGGCGACCTGGTTGGCCAGGGTCTGGAAGAGCAGATTGTTCAGCGTGACGAGAACTCATGGCTTATCGACGGCGGTACGCCGATTGACGATGTCATGCGCGTGCTGGATATCGACGAGTTCCCGCAGTCAGGTAATTACGAGACCATTGGCGGCTTTATGATGTTTATGCTGCGAAAAATCCCGAAACGTACCGACTCGGTGAAGTTCTCTGGCTACAAGTTTGAAGTGGTGGATATTGATAACTACCGCATCGACCAGCTGCTGGTGACGCGTATCGATAATAAACCGACCGTGCTGGTGCCGCGGATGCCTGACGCAGAAGAGAAAGTGTCGGCGTAAGGTCCATAAACATCAACGGCTCCCATCGGGAGCCGTTTTTTTATCAACTGCGTTTTTAACTACTGCATAGCACTTTGGTTAAGCCATCTCAGTTTGCAGACGCATAACCTGACGGTTGACTTCAGACATCACAGACAGATGCTGCTTGTCCTTCACTTTTGGGATAAGGATCTTGCCCTTATCAAACTCAAAAGCGCCAACATCCTTGATATACAACCGTCCACGGAACAGGATCTTCACGTACTTCGCCACCTGAAGCGGGTTGTAGCGTTGGAAAATTTTCATTCTTGTATCTCCTGCGAATCATACGCTCTTGCGGTGCCACAATCGGCCCGACTGTCCTGAGCGCAAATTTTGTTGCCCAAAGACTATAGACCAGAACTACGGTGTTACCCAGTATGCATAAGTTTATTTACCGTTTGATTACAATTATTCAGAATAATCTTTGCAAAGCTTCACTCAGGGCAGTATAAGCCGTCGTTTTTTCATGGATATGTGCGTTCACCCGCAAACTGGCATCGGGATTGCGGGAAAACCACATTGATCGCACTTATGATTAAAAGCGTATGACCAAGTGGTCGGATCACCTGCAAACAATAAGGAAACACCATGACCCTACGTACTATCCTTGCAGCAGCCTGTCTGCTTCTGCCTCTGTGGGCTAGCGCTCACGCGATTGAAAAAGGACAACGAGTACCACCAGTCGGCATTGCTGACCGGGGAGAATTGATTCTCGACAATGATAAGTTTAGCTACAAAGCGTGGAATAGCGCGCAGCTCGCAGGCAAAGTGAGAGTTGTACAACATATTGCCGGTCGTACATCCGCAAAAGAGAAAAATGCCAACCTGGTGGAAGCGATCAAGGCCGCAAAATTCCCACACGACCGCTACCAGACCACCACGATTGTTAATACTGACGATGCCATTCCTGGCTCCGGCATGTTTGTGCGTTCAAGCCTTGAGAGCAATAAAAAACTCTATCCGTGGTCGCAGTTTATTGTCGACAGCAACGGCGTGACGCGTAAGGCGTGGCAGCTGGAGGAAGAGAGTTCCGCAATCATCGTGCTGGATAAAGACGGCCGCGTGCAGTGGGTGAAAGACGGGGCATTAACCCAGGAAGAGGTGCAGCAGGTTGTCGCCCTGCTGCACAAACTGCTGGCTCAATAAATAGAGACGCGGAAGCCGGGGTTAAGGAAGGATTCGCGCGGGGTGTAGTCCAGCGGCTTACCCTGCCAGTCATGAACATGTGCCCCGGCGGCCGTGGCGACCGCATGCCCTGCCGCGGTATCCCAGACGTTCGTTGGCCCAAAGCGAGGGTAGAGCTGAGCATGACCTTCCGCCACCAGACAGAATTTCAGTGATGAACCAATCGAGGTCGTCTGGTGTTCACCCAGCTGTTGCAGATATTCCTGCAGTTCGCTGTCGCTGTGTGACCGGCTGATCACCACCAGCGGTGGACGCGCATCGCGCACCTGAATCTGCTTACGCACGCCGCACTCTTCCTTCCACGCCTTACCGTCTGCAGCGCTGTACATGACTTTCATCACCGGCGCGTATACCACCCCAAGCACCGCTTTGCCTTTTTCAATCAGCGCGATGTTGACGGTGAACTCACCGTTACGCTTGATAAACTCTTTGGTGCCGTCGAGGGGGTCCACCAGCCAGTAACGCTGCCAGTGCTGACGCTCGTCCCAGCTCTGCGGCGCTTCTTCTGACAGGACCGGGATATCCGGCGTTAAGGCCTGCAGTCCTTGCAGGATCACCTTGTGAGCCGCGATATCTGCCGCGGTGACCGGAGAGTCATCTGCCTTGCTGACGACCTCCATCGGTTTTGCACCGTCATACACCTGCATGATGGCATCTCCCGCATCCCGTGCGAGCTGACAAATCTTATCTAACATTCTCCACCTCTTTGTTAACGCAGTGGGGTTAACTCTTTGTTTTAGTTATATCGTAATGGGAACAATTCCGCTATCTGTGAAGCAATTCTGGTTTCATGGCGCTTTTTTCTGTCAGGATTCACATTTATGTAAGCAACACGCTATAGATACATACTCTTTTGTGGCCTGGATCGAAAAAAGGACTCCTCTGATGATTAAGTTTAGCGCAACGCTCCTGGCGACGCTGATTGCAGTGAGCGTACAGGCGGCGACGGTAGACCTGCGAATTCTGGAAACTACCGACCTGCACAGCAACATGATGGACTTCGATTACTACAAAGATACCCCGACGGAAAAATTCGGACTGGTACGCACGGCAAGTTTGATCGCTGCCGCCCGCAATGAAGTTAAAAACAGCGTGCTGGTCGACAACGGCGATCTCATTCAGGGTAGCCCGCTCGGGGACTATATGGCGGCGAAGGGGCTGAAGAAAGGCGAGATCCACCCGGTGTATAAAGCGATGAACACCCTGGACTATACCGTCGGCAACCTGGGCAACCACGAATTTAACTACGGCCTGAAGTACCTGCACGATGCGCTGGCTGGCGCGAAATTCCCGTACGTTAACGCCAATATCATCGACGTTAAGACGCAGAAGCCGCTCTTTACCCCCTATCTGATTAAAGAGACCGAGGTTGTCGATCAGGACGGTAAAAAACAGACGCTTAAAATCGGCTATATCGGCTTTGTGCCGCCGCAAATCATGACCTGGGATAAAGCCAACCTCGACGGTAAAGTGACCGTTAACGATATTACCGAAACTGCGCGCAAATACGTGCCGGAAATGCGCGAAAAAGGCGCAGATCTGGTGGTGGTGGTTGCGCACTCGGGACTCTCCGCCGATCCGTATCAGGCCATGGCGGAAAACTCCGTTTATTATCTGAGTGAAGTCCCGGGCGTCGATGCGATCCTGTTCGGCCACGCCCACGCGGTCTTCCCGGGTAAGGACTTTGCCAACATTAAGGGTGCAGACATCGAGAAAGGGACGCTCAATGGCGTGCCGTCGGTGATGCCGGGCATGTGGGGCGACCACCTTGGTGTGGTGGATCTGGTACTCAATAACGACGGCGGCGACTGGAAGGTCACTCAGTCAAAAGCAGAGGCGCGCCCGATTTACGACGCTGCGGCTAAAAAATCACTCGCCGCCGAAGATAAAAAACTGGTCGACGTGCTGAAGCATGACCACGACGCCACCCGCGACTTCGTCAGCAAGCCGATCGGTAAATCCGCCGATAACATGTACAGCTACCTGGCGCTGGTCCAGGATGACCCGACTGTCCAGGTGGTTAACATGGCGCAAAAAGCCTATGTCGAACATGTTATTCAGGGCGACCCGGACCTGGCAAAACTGCCGGTGCTGTCGGCCGCGGCACCGTTCAAAGTGGGCGGGCGTAAGAATGACCCGGCAAGCTACGTTGAAGTCGAAAAGGGCCAACTGACCTTCCGTAACGCCGCCGATCTCTATCTCTATCCGAACACCCTGGTGGTAGTGAAAGCGACAGGTAAAGAGGTGAAGGAATGGCTGGAGTGCTCTTCCGGACAGTTCAACCAGATCGATCCGAAGAGCAGTAAACCGCAGTCGCTGATTAACTGGGATGGCTTCCGGACCTATAACTTTGACGTGATTGACGGCGTGGAGTATCAGATTGATGTTACCCAGCCTGCAAAATATGACGGCGAATGCCAGGTCATTAACCCGCAGGCCGAGCGCATCAAAAACCTGACCTTTAAGGGCAAAGCCATCGACCCGAATGCCACCTTCCTGGTGGTAACCAATAACTACCGCGCCTACGGCGGCAAGTTTGCCGGCACGGGAGATAGCCATATTGCCTTTGCCTCACCGGACGAGAACCGCTCGGTGCTGGCGGCGTGGATCAGCGCGGAGTCCAAAAAAGCGGGGGGCATTCATCCGGCAGTGGACAACAACTGGCGCCTGGCTCCCATTCACAGCGACACGCCGCTGGACATCCGTTTTGAAACTTCACCGTCCGATAAAGCGGCGGCGTTTATTAACGATAAAGCCCACTATCCGATGAAGAAAGTTGCAACGGATGATATTGGCTTCGCCATTTATCAGGTGGATTTAAGCAAGTAACGCGGTGTGTGCCGGGTAGCGGCTTCGCCTTACCCGGCCTGCCTTTACGCCGCGCGTTCTTCCCGGTTCGCCATCACCTGCGGCGTATGCACTTCTATCCAGTCCGCCAGCGCGGCCACTTTCTCACTCACCTCTGTCCCTAACGGCGTCAGGCTATACTCAACGTGCGGTGGTACAACCGGATACGAGACGCGATTAACAAACCCGTCCTGTTCCAGCGCCTGTAGCGACTGGGCCAGCATCTTTTCGCTGACGCCTCCCATTTTTCGGCGCAGGTCGCTGAAACGGTGGGTTCCCTGCCGCAGGGCCACCAGAATCAGCACGCCCCAGCGGCTGGTGACATGTTTGAGAACCTCTCTGGAAGGACACTGTTCCGCGAAGAGGTTGCCATCGCGCATTTGTTCGCTGAGTGTCGGTATCGTTGTTTTCATACTTACCTTTATGTGCGTACTTACTAAAAGTTAGCTATGGTGCTAGTGTGCCACAACACCAGACAAACACGAAGAGGATTCATCATGATCGCAATTACCGGCGCAACCGGCCAGCTTGGCCAGCTCGTTATCGAACAGCTGTTAAACACCGTACCGGCAAACCAGATTGTGGCGATTGTCCGCAATCCGGCAAAAGCTGAAGCCCTGCGCCAGCAGGGAATTACCGTTCGTCAGGGGGATTACGCTGACGAAAGCACAATGACCTCCGCGCTTAAGGGCGTAGAAAAGCTGCTGCTGATCTCCTCCAGCGAAGTGGGTCAGCGCGCCACCCAACATCAGAACGTCATTAATGCTGCCAAAGCCGCTGGCGTGAAATTCATCGCCTATACCAGCCTGCTGCATGCGGATAAATCGCCGCTGGGTCTGCACGTTGAACACGTCGCGACGGAGAAGGCGCTGGCAGAGTCCGGCATCCCTTACGCCCTGCTGCGTAACGGCTGGTACACTGAAAACTATCTGGCGAGCGCACCGCCCGCGCTGGAGCATGGCGTATTTATTGGCGCGGCCGGTGAAGGCAAAATCGCCTCTGCCACCCGTGCGGATTACGCGGCTGCCGCGGCAAAAGTCATCTCCGGGGACGGTCATGCAGGCAACGTATACGAGCTGGCCGGCGACCACGCCTGGACGCTGAGCGAACTGGCGGCCGAACTCAGCAAACAGAGCGGCAAAAACGTGGCGTATCAGAACATGAGCGAGGCGGATTTTGCCGCGGCGCTGAAGGGCGTTGGCCTGCCTGCCGGGCTGGCGGAGATGCTGGCGGACTCCGATGTGGGCGCGTCTAAAGGCGGTCTGTTTGACGACAGCCATACGCTGAGCAAACTGATCGGGCGTCCAACCACACCGCTTTCAGAGAGCATTAAAGCCATTCTGTAAATGTTGCAAAATGGTTATTTTTTGTAGCATCCCCTCGGGTCATCTCTGATAATGGAGAGATGACTCATGAGGAGGTTCACCGTGCAGGGCGTACCGGAACAGTTCATTGATGAGAGAGACAGCGCGCGCTTTCGCCATCTGGCGCATTTGCCGGGCCTGGAGCTTTATCACGCGCATATTTCTGACTACGCCTTTGAGCCTCATACGCATGAAGCCTTCGGCATCGGCACCATTGAAACCGGTGCCGAACGCTTTCGCTATCGCGGTACCCAGCATCTCGCGGCGGAAAAATCCGTCGTGACCATGAACCCGGACGAGATCCACACCGGGGAGTCGGCGACGGATGGCGGCTGGCGCTACCGGATGGTTTACATTGAACCCGACCTGCTGGAAGAGGTGACCGGCCTTCGCCACTGGTGGTTTAGCGACGTAACCCGCCATGACCCGCTGCGCTCACAGCAAATCGGCAGGCTTATCTATGGCCTGTGGCATACGGACGACCCGCTGGCGCAAAAAGGCCTGCTGCTGGATCTGATCGAGACCTTCCAGCCGTTAGCCCGCCACGCGCCGGTTACCCGGGAAGGTGCACACCGGTTCGAACGGGTACGTGAGTATATGCACGACAACTACATGCACGCCCTGACGCTGGACGAGCTGGCCAACGTGGTCTCACTCAGCCCCTACCATTTTCAGCGCCAGTTCAAGGCGCATTTCCATGTCACTCCGCATCAGATGCTGATGGCTATCCGCCTGTGGCGCGCCAAAGCGTTTCTCACGCACGGCATGCCCGCCGCCGAAGTCGCCGCCGCGACCGGGCTGACCGATCAGTCCCATTTGACTCGCGCCTTTACCCGCCGCTATGGCATTACCCCCGTGCGCTACCAGAAGCAGGTCTTTAAGCGCTGATGCGCAACCTCATACAATACGCGCGCCCTTCCCCCTCCTACACTGAACGCAGAATAAACCAATGTGGATGGAAAAATGATTAGTGGTGTGTTGTATGCCCTGCTTGCGGGTCTGATGTGGGGACTGATTTTTGTCGGCCCGCTGATCGTGCCGGAGTACCCGGCAATACTGCAGTCGACCGGACGTTATCTGGCACTGGGGCTGATTGCTCTCCCGCTGGCGTGGCTCGGTCGTGCACGTTTGCGTCAACTCGGCAGACAGGACTGGTTCACCGCGCTGGCGCTGACCATGATGGGCAACCTTATCTATTATGTTTGCCTGGCGAGCGCCATTCAGCGAACCGGGGCACCGGTATCTACCATGATTATCGGCACGCTGCCCGTGGTGATCCCGGTCTTCGCTAACCTGCTTTACAGCCACCGCGACGGGAAGCTGGCGTGGTCAAAAATGGTACCAGCGTTGGTGTGTACCGCCGTGGGGCTGGTCTGCGTCAACATTGCCGAGCTGCAGCATGGGCTGGAGAACTTCTCACTGTTGCGTTACGGTTCTGGCATCCTGCTGGCATTCGTTTCCGTGGTGTGCTGGGCGTGGTATGCCCTGCGCAATGCGCGCTGGCTGCGGGAAAACCCGGATAAACACCCGATGATGTGGGCGACGGCTCAGGCGTTGGTCACGCTCCCGGTTTCGCTTATGGGCTATGTGGGGGCCTGTCTCTGGTTAGGCCACCAGCAACCGGATTTCGCTCAACCGTTCGGACCGAGACCGTGGGTCTTCGTCGGGCTGATGCTGGCGATTGCGGTGCTCTGCTCATGGGTGGGCGCGCTGTGCTGGAATATCGCCAGCCAGAAGCTGCCGACGGTAATTTTAGGGCCGTTGATTGTATTCGAAACGCTGGCCGGGCTGCTTTACACCTTCCTGATGCGCCAGAGCGTACCGCCGCTGTTAACTGCCTGCGGGATTATATTGCTGGTCGTTGGGGTCGTGATGGCGGTGAGAGCAAAGCCGGAAAAACCGATGGTCGTTCCGGCTTCAGAGAGTTAAAACGTTTCCCAGTTCGCTTCAGACGTCGCCGCGACAGGTTTAGCCGCTGGAGTGTAGCTTTTCACCGGCGCGGCGTTGACCACCGGGTTGCGGGTAATTTTAAACACCGCCACCGCTTCGTTCAGGCGTGCCGCCTGATCTTCCAGCGCGGCCGCCGCTGCCGCAGACTCCTCTACCAGCGAGGCGTTCTGCTGGGTCACGCGATCCATCTCGGCCACCGCCTGACCTACCTGATCGATACCGCGGCTCTGCTCGTCAGAGGCAGAGGCAATCTCGCCCATGATGTCGGTCACGCGGGTGACCGCATTCACGATCTCTGCCATCGTCGCCCCGGCTTCGTTTACCAGCTGTGAGCCGGCATTCACGCGCTCGCCGGAATCGTCGATCAGCGCTTTAATCTCTTTTGCCGCCTGAGCGCTACGCTGGGCAAGGGTACGCACCTCACCTGCGACCACCGCAAAGCCACGGCCCTGCTCGCCTGCACGCGCGGCTTCCACCGCCGCGTTCAGCGCCAGGATGTTGGTCTGGAAAGCAATGCCGTCGATTACGTTGGTAATTTGCGCAATTTTGCTGGAACTGGTCGCAATGTCGTCCATGGTGCGCACCACACCTTCCACCACGTTACCGCCCTTCTTCGCGGTTGAGGAGGCATCGAGCGCCAGACGGGAAGCCTGACGTGCGTTATCGGCGTTTTGTTTTACCGTGGCGGTCAGTTGTTCCATGCTGGCAGCCGTCTCTTCCAGAGAGGCAGCCTGCTGCTCGGTACGGGAAGAGAGGTCGTTGCTGCCCGCAGAGATTTCCCCTGCACCGGTGTAAATGGTGTCTGCGCCTTCACGCACCACGCCCACCGTGTTTGCCAGCGAAGTTTGCATCTCCTGAACGTTGCGCGCCAGGATTGCCATTTCATTCTTACCCTCTGCCTGAATCGGCTGGGTCAAATCCCCTGCGGCAATGGCGCGGATATGGCCGATCACATCCTGCAGCGGCAGCAGCAGAACGCGGCGCATCGCAATCCAGCTGGAGACGATCACAGCAATCACCAGCAGCATGACCGCAGAGAGGATCCACAGGATACGTTTATAATCGTTTTCGTTGTCTTTAATCCCTCTGTCCGTGAGGACGGCCTGCGCTTCACGCCATTCACGGTACACGTTCTGCATCGCGGTCTGTTTCTGCTCCGCATTCTGCTTGAACATATCTTCCAGATTGCCCTGGCCCAGCAGGACGTTCATTTGCGTCAGCGTGGCGGAGTAAATACGGTACTGCTCTTCCAGACGGTTAGCCAGATTCTCGTCCAGACCTGGAGTATTAGGCAAAGCGTAGTATTTATCGTAATGGGACTGCGCATCCGCCAGCAGGTTCTTCGCCGTGTTCACCAGTTCATTCAACTGGCCGCCGTTAATCTGAGACGCCATGCTGCTTTGCAGACGCAGCATGCCGCGGTTCAGGGTCACGCGGGCCTGGTTGAGGCTGATCCATGCATCGGTAAACTCGGCGACATTCTGGCTTGAGAGCTGCGAGACGGTGAAGTTATCTTTGTCGTTATTCAGCGCGTTGATAAAAATGCCGGCGGAAATGACTTGCATGATGCCGAGCACAAGCAGCACCGAAATAAGAAGGGTAATGACTTTTATACGTTTAAACATGCGTTGCCTTTTTTATATGCAGGTTTGTCTGACGTGGATATATCGGCAGGCACGGCGAGTTGTTTACTGTTTCCCCACGTTAAAAAACTTTCTAAAGTAATTTCCTGCATTCATTCAGCAAGTTAAAAGTCATTATTTTTTTGTGATCTAGCTCTCACTTTTCCCCTTCCCTCTAAAGGGTTATAGCATCGCCTTAAAGATGCATTTAAAATGCACTTTATATTATTGATGACGAGGTAACTGCTATGGCCTTCCGCGACCAACCCCTTGGCGAGCTGGCGCTCTCCATCCCGCGCGCGTCCGCGCTGTTTCGTAAATACGATATGGATTACTGCTGTGGCGGTAAGCAAACCCTGGCACGTGCCGCCTCGCGTAAAGAGCTGGATGTGGGGCTCATTGAAGCGGAGCTGGCGCAACTGGCTGAGCAGCCTATTGAGAAAGACTGGCGCACTGCAGCCCTTGCCGACATCATCGACCATATCATCGTGCGTTTTCACGACCGTCACCGTGAACAACTGCCTGAACTGATCCTGCAGGCGACAAAAGTGGAGCGCGTTCACGCCGACAAACCTTCCGTACCACGCGGTCTGGCGAAATACCTGACCCTGCTTCACGAAGAGCTTTCCAGCCACATGATGAAAGAGGAGCAAATCCTCTTCCCGATGATCAAACAGGGTATGGGCAGCCAGGCGATGGGGCCCATCAGCGTCATGGAAAGCGAACATGATGATGCAGGCGAGCTGCTGGAAGTGATTAAACACACTACCCATAACGTTACACCGCCACCAGAGGCGTGCACCACGTGGAAAGCGATGTACAACGGCATTAACGAGATGATCGACGACCTGATGGAACACATCAGTCTTGAGAACAACGTCCTGTTCCCGCGTGCCCTCGCAGGTGAATAAAAAAGGCGCCCTAGAGCGCCTTCCTGAGGTTATCATTCGGCCACAGCATCTGTGGCCTTTTTTATTAACGCATGCCTGCCATACGTTTCTTACCGATAAATAACCATCCCAGCCCCAGCGCGATGAACCACAGCGGCGTGACGATTAACGCCTGACGGGTATCGTCTTCCAGCGTCAGCAGAACCAGCACGAAGACGAAGAACGCCATGCACACCCAGCACATCAGCTTGCCCAGCGGCATTTTGTAGATCGATTTTTCATGCAGGTGCGGACGCTGTTTGCGGTACACCAGGTAAGAACACAGGATGATGGTCCAGACGAACATGAACAGGATCGCAGAGACCGTGGTGATCATGGTAAACGCACCGATCACACTCGGGTTCACGTAGAGCATCACCACACCGCCCAGCAGGCAGATACAGGAGAAGGTCAGCCCTTTCGCCGGCACCGCACGCTTAGACAGTTTGGCAAACGCGCGTGGCGCAACCCCTTCCTGTGCCAGACCAAACAGCATACGGCTGGTAGAGAACACCCCACTGTTGGCCGAAGAGGCCGCGGAGGTCAGCACCACGAAGTTAATCAGGCTTGCGGCCGCAGGCAGTCCAACCAGTACAAACAACTCAACGAACGGGCTCTTGGTCGGTACAACGGAGCTCCACGGTGTCACGGACATGATGATAATCAGCGCGAACACGTAGAACATAATGATACGAATCGGGATAGAGTTAATCGCGCGCGGCAGGGATTTCTCCGGATCTTTAGTTTCCGCCGCCGTGGTACCGACCAGCTCAATCCCCACAAAGGCAAACACCGCAATCTGGAAACCGGCAAAGAAGCCGCTGATGCCTTTCGGGAACCAGCCGCCGTCATTCCACAGATGCGCGAACGAAGCCTGAACGCCGGTTGGAGACTGGAAGTGCGTCAGTACCATCACCAGGCCGACAACAATCAGGGCGATAATCGCCACGATTTTGATCATCGCAAACCAGAACTCCATCTCACCGAACATTTTAACGGTGGCGAGGTTAAGGCTCAGCAGCAGAACAATCACCGCCAGCGAGGCCACCCAGTCCGATAACCCCGGGAACCAGAACTGCGCGTAGGCCGTGATGGCGACCACATCCGCCATGCCGGTCACCACCCAGCAGAACCAGTAGGTCCAGCCGGTGAAGTAGCCCGCCCAGGGGCCAAGCAGGTCGGAAGCGAAATCGCTAAAGGACTTGTATTCGAGGTTCGAGAGCAGCAATTCACCCATTGCACGCATCACGAAGAAGAGCATAAAACCGATGATCATATAAACGAAAATGATCGACGGCCCGGCAAGACTGATGGTTTTACCTGACCCCATAAACAACCCGGTACCGATGGCACCCCCGATGGCAATGAGCTGAATATGACGGTTTGTGAGATTGCGCCGTAGCGACTGTTCAGACGACGCCTCTTCGTCGGCGACGACTTTAACCTGATCTACCATGTGATATTTTCCTGTTTATGCCTGTCTGTGTTGTTAAGGCTCTTCTGGCCTTTAAATACGTCAAAAAAATAACGGTCCCCATGAAAGGACTCATCGATATTAGGTAAGAATCGGCGGGATGAATACTATGATTTGGATATTATGTTAATAATATGTTTAAAGTGAGTGTCATATCACTCATACAACGCGAAACAGCTCACAAAAATACACGCAACAGTTTCGTTTGCAAGATAAAATGTTGATTCCGTCGTAACTATAGGTTTTATCACTATATTCCTCTCTCCTGAAGGAGAGAGGAAATAAGAAAAGCTGATTACAGAATTTCCAGCAGCTCGACTTCAAACACCAGGGTGCTGAATGGCGGGATGGACGCACCAGCGCCACGCTCGCCGTACGCCAGGTTGTGCGGGATAGTCAGTTCCCATTTGGAACCCACTGGCATCAGGGTCAGCGCTTCGATCCAGCCCGCGATAACGCCGTTAACCGGGAATTCAGCCGGTTCGCCACGTGCTACAGAGCTGTCGAACACCGTACCGTCGATCAGTTTACCGGTGTAGTGCACGCGAACGTGGTCAGTACGCGCCGGGATTGCGCCGTCGCCCTGGTTGATCACGCGGAACTGCAGGCCAGACTCGGTGCTGTTCACGCCTTCACGCTCACGGTTCTCTTCCAGATATTTCACGCCTTCTGCAGCCATCTCTTCGAAACGCGCGCGACGCACGGCGTCAGCACGTTCGTGGATTTCACGCAGCGCACGGTGCACAACATCAACCGGAACTGCCGGGTTGTTGCCTTCCAGCGCATCAGCGATACCCGCCACCAGCGCTTCGGGTAACAGACCTTCCAGGCCGGATTCGCTCAGCTGCTGTCCTACCTGCAAGCCGATACCGTAACTTGCCTGCGCTTCGATAGTGTCAAAAGTCGGGGTGGTCATGGGTTTTCCTTCCATCACATTTAAAGTAGCGGGCAGCATATCAGCCATGCCCTTATGGGTAAAACTTTGTCTGAAGTTAAGGTGACAAACCGCGACGAAACAGAAACAATAGAGAGAACCAGGATTAATCCCGAACGAATGTCACGGATGTCGGGTTTGCTACGCCGTTCAGGCAGTTAGCAAACTATACTTCGGAGCACAGGATAAAAAAGACGCGGAGCAGGAGGAGAGCCATGCCCGGGCGATTTGAACTGAAACCTACCCTGGCGAAAATCTGGCAGGCGCCGGACAATTTTCGCATCATGGACCCGCTGCCGCCTCTGCATCGCAGAGGGATCATCATTGGCGCGCTGATGGTGATCGTGGGCTTCCTGCTTCCTTCCGGTGGCGATGACGCCGACACCGCGACGGTGACCCGCAATGCCCAGCTGGATATTCAGTCGCAAACGCGACCGCAGCCGGACACACAGTCTGTGCAGACGCAACTGGTCACCCCGTCGAACGATCCGGGACAGGTTGCGCCTGTTGAACCGGAACCCATTCAGGATGAACAGCCACAGGAACAGGCAGCGGCCCCGGCAGAGCCACAGGCTCAGCAGCCAACCGGCATTGAGCAGCAGTGGCGTTCCTATCGCGTAGAGCCGGGTAAAACCCTTGCGCAGCTGTTCCGCGACCACAATCTGCCGCCAACCGATGTGTATGCCATGGCGCAGGTGGAAGGCGCGGGCAAGCCGCTCAGTAATTTGCAGAACGGCCAGCTGGTGCAGATACGTCAGAATGCCAGCGGTGTCGTCACCGGGCTCACGATTGATACGGGAAATGGCCAGCAGGTGCTATTTACCCGCCAGCCTGACGGCAGTTTTATCAGAGCACGTTAATGTTCAGGCCGGGTAAGGCGAGCCAGCCCCCCGGCCATGCCCTTCTTAGTGACTCCGCTTATTGACCCACCAGATCCCCGAGCAGACCAGCACCAGCGCAATCGCATATTTGATGTCCAGAATGTTTTCACCGAGGAAAATGGCGGACAGCACCGTCCCGGCAACGGGGATCACAAAGTTGAACGGGGCAATCATACTTACGCGGTTTACTTTCAGCAGCGCGCTCCAGAGGGCGAACGCTACCGAAGAGAGTAACGTCAGATACCCCAGCACCGCGACGGCCGTCATGCTATGCACTTCCAGCGTCCCTCCCGTGAGATAGCCACCCGCCACCAGCGCCGCGCCGCCGATAGCCAGTTGCCAGCCGGTCATCACCGTCGGGTCGACGGTCTGGGAGATGCGTTTTCCGTAAAGCGTGGCGGCAGAAAGGATAAAGGCTGCCAGCACCACAAACCCGTCTCCCTTCCAGACGAAGCTGAATTCGCTTAACCCGCCGTGGAAGTTAACCAGCATCACTCCGGCAAAGCCCAAAATACAGCCAAGCGTTTTGTTATAGCTGAGCTTGTCGTTGTGGTAGATGAAGTGCGCCAGCAACACGCTGAAGAAAGTGCCGGTGGCGTTCATGATCGAGCCGTTCACGCCTGTCGTGTAGGCCAGTCCGATATAAAAGAAGGTGTACTGAATGCTCGTCTGCGTCAGCCCCAGGACGGTCAATTGCCCAAACTGCCCGGGCGTGAACCTGCCGATGGGCTTGCGCTGTGCTAACGCAAAGAGAAGCAGCAGCACACCCGCAAACAGAAAACGGTAACCAGCGAACACGACCTTTGAGGGAATATCATCAGTGGCAATCTGGAAGAGCTCATAGCCGCTTTTTATGGCCGGGTAAGAGCTACCCCAAAGCAGACAGCAGAGCGTGGCGCAGGCATAGGCCACCTTTCGACGGGCAAATACGGGCGTGGGCAGAGCGGTTTCCATGTCGAATCTCATAAATAAAATTGCGTTTCATTTTATTATCAGCGAATGCGCCAGGAATAGCGACCCTACAAGCACTAAAGCGCGAGTCTGGTCCCTTAAAAAAGCAAAACGCCGGCACAAGGCCGGCGCTTCGACGTGAGCAGAGTAAAATTACTCAGCTACAACGTTAACAACCAGTTTAGCGAACACTTCGCTGTGAACCTGGAAGTCCACTTCGTGCTCACCAGTGGTACGCAGAACACCGTTCGGCAGACGAACTTCGCTCTTAGCCACTTTAACGCCAGCTGCAGTTACTGCATCAGCGATATCGCGGGTACCGATGGAACCGAACAGTTTACCTTCGTCGCCAGCTTTGGAAACGATGGTAACAGTGCCCAGTGCGTTGATTGACTCAGCGCGAGCATTAGCAGCCGCCAGAACGTCAGCCAGTTTGGCTTCCAGTTCAGCGCGACGTGCTTCGAAAAACTCTACGTTTTTCTTGGTAGCTGGAACAGCTTTACCCTGTGGAACCAGGAAGTTACGAGCGTAGCCCGCTTTAACGTTTACCTGATCACCCAGGCTGCCCAGGTTTGCTACTTTATCAAGCAGAATAACTTGCATTACCTTATCCTCTTAAAGTCGTATTAATGGACCGTGCCCGATTACTGATGACGATCAGTGTACGGCAGCAGGGACAGGTAGCGAGCGCGTTTGATAGCGCGAGCCAGCTGACGCTGGTATTTTGCACGAGTACCGGTGATACGGCTTGGGACAATCTTACCGCTTTCGGTGATGTAGTTTTTCAGCGTTGCGATATCTTTATAGTCGATCTCTTGAACGCCTTCCGCGGTGAAACGGCAGAACTTGCGACGACGGAAATAACGTGCCATATGGCTAGTCTCCAGAATCTATCAAATCAATCTGCTCGGCATGCAGAACCATTTTGCTCAGGCCGTTCTTTGCCTTGTGGCAAGAAATGAACCCCTGAACGATTACTGCGCTACCGACCGTTATACTGTGAGTAATGGCCTGGTTTTCGTGTCCGCTAATAATAACGGGCATTTGGCACCACGCCTGCCGGTGAAAGCCGGCTTCCTCTTGCACAGAACGATGCTCAAGCACGAACTGGCAATGCGGAATTCCTGATGGACTGACCTTACGAAGGGGGGTCCTGCACACGGTACCGGACAACACCAGACGGTTGGTCATCAGAAATTACTCTTCAGAATCCCCAGCATCAGAATCATCTGCGGTTTCGTTTGCGAAATCATCGCGACGCTCACGGCGCTCGTCTTTCGCTTTAACCATCGGAGATGCTTCGGTCACTGCGTTTTTGGTACGCATAACCATGCTGCGGATAACGGCATCGTTGAAGCGGAAGGTAGTTTCCAGCTCATCGATCACTTCCTGCGGCGCTTCAACGTTCATCAGAACGTAGTGTGCTTTGTGCAGTTTGTTGATCGGGTAAGCCAGCTGACGGCGGCCCCAGTCTTCCAGACGGTGGATCGTACCTTCTGCACCAGTGATGGCAGCAGAGTAGCGCTCGATCATGCCCGGAACCTGTTCGCTCTGGTCAGGATGGACCATAAAAACGATTTCGTAATGACGCATCGAATTGCTCCTTACGGATTATTCAGCCTCCTGTCTGGGTCAGCCGAGGCCCGGGGAGGCAAGGAACGTGTTAAAGGTCGGCTGAAAAATTGACGCGTCATAATACTTGCGCGCCCCTGGAAACTCAAGCTGATTGCACAAATAATTCGCACAAAGCGTAAAGCTGGTCTAAGTGGGTGATTTAAAATTAATCACATCAGGAAGCGTTGTTTTTTTGAACAACAGCATCAGAAATGGTCACGCATCCCCGCCGGATAAGTGATTACACTTTAATCAGAGACCTTATTTATAAAAGGAGAGCAACACCCCCTTTCACAGCACGCAGTCGTGGAGCGCATATCATGAAAAAAATCGCATTTGCCGTAATGGCTGCACTTTTGCTCAGTGCAAACGCGATGGCAGCCATCAAGATAGACGGCCGGCAGGCCCAAAACATGGATGATGTGCAGAGCTTAGGCGTAATCTACATCAATCATAATTTCGCCACTGAAAGTGAAGCAGATCAGGCACTCAATCAAGAGACCGATGCTCAGGGTGCACAATATTATCACGTCATACTGATGCGTGAGCCCGGCAGCAACGGCAATATGCACGCCAGTGCAGATATCTACCGATAACGCTTTAACGCTAGCACCAGGAAAGCCAACAAAGAGAACATAGCCATAGTTTAACTTGCCCCCTGCCCGGGGGCTTTTTTTTGCTAATGGCTCTGAAATACCACCGGTTACAACTGTTTTTTGGTATTCCAGAGCACTTATTCACTTCTGCCCGTAATAGGCGTTGGGCCCATGTTTACGCATGAAATGTTTATTCATAAGGTAATCATCAATGCCCTGAAGCTGCGGATTGATGCCGCGGGCGATCCACGCCATTCGCGCCACTTCCTCCATCACCACCGCGTTATGCACGGCATCGTGAGCGTCTTTTCCCCACGAGAATGGACCGTGCTGATACACCACAATACCCGGCGTATGCAGCGGCTCACGCTCAGCCAGCGTGTCGATAATGACGCGACCGGTGTTGAGTTCATACTCCCCTTCCACTTCGGCCTGCGTTAATGCCCGCGTGCAGGGAATATCGCCAAAGAAGTAGTCTGCATGCGTGGTGCCAAGAGCCGGAATGGGCAGCCCTGCCTGCGCCCAGGCCGTGGCATGGGTCGAGT
Source organism: Enterobacter sp. RCC_40 (assembly GCF_041360735.1). NCBI lineage: Bacteria > Pseudomonadati > Pseudomonadota > Gammaproteobacteria > Enterobacterales > Enterobacteriaceae > Enterobacter > Enterobacter sp. RCC_40. The sequence continues at coordinate 59,986 of NZ_JBFUPR010000003.1, read as the reverse complement.
GTGTATGTACAACGCCGCCCAGGGAGGGATAACGCTGATACAGTGCCAGATGGGTGGCGGTATCAGAAGAAGGACGCCACTTTCCGTCAACCACGTTGCCATGGAGATCCACAACCACCATGTCGTCGGCGGTCATGGATTCATAGGGCACACCGCTGGGCTTAATCACGACCCGCCCCTGCTCACGGTCAATAGCGCTGACGTTACCCCAGGTAAACGTCACCAGACCGTAGCGAGGTAGATCCATATTGGCCTCAAAGACCTGCTGCTTAAGCTTATGCATGCTCAGCCTCCACTAACCCAGCCCGCGCCATACGTTCACGGACCCAGTCCCGCGCCTTCGCCACTTCGGCTGCCGGGTCGTCCGACGTTTCACTCCACATCTCAATCAGGTAAGGCCCGCAATACCCTGTCTGTTTGAGCGTCTGGAAGCACCGTTCGAAATCCACCACCCCGGTGCCGAACGGAACATTTTTGAATACACCAGGCCGGGTATCTTTGACATGAACCGCCACGATATGGCCAATACCCGCCTGCAGTTCCATCTGCACGTCGTTATCCCAGGCTGACAGATTGCCGATATCAGGGTAGAGCTGGAACCACGGATTATTCAGGTAGTGCGCGTAACCCAGCGCCTTGCTGATGGAGTTCATTAACGGATAATCCATGATCTCCATCGCCAGCGTCACCTGAGCACGGCTGGCCATGTCGACGCTCTCTTTCAGGCCGTCACGAAAACGACGGCGCGTTTCATTGTTGGCGTCCTGATAGTAAACGTCATACCCCGCCAGCTGGATCACACGGATGCCGACATCCTGGGCAAAGCGAATGGCTTTACGCATGATCTCCAGCCCCTGAGCACGCACAGCATCATCTTCACTGCCAAGCGGAAAACGACGGTGGGCGCTGAGGCACAGGGAAGGCACACGTACCCCCGTTTCAGCGATGGCGCTTACCAGTGCCAGACGCTGTTCGCGGCTCCAGTCCAGGCGAGACAGGCGTTCGTCCGTCTCATCCACTGACATTTCGACAAAATCGAAACCGAGTTTTTTCGCCAGTTGCAGCCGCTCCAGCCAGCACTCCCCCGCAGGGAGTGCCTTTTCATAGATGCCGAGCGGGACTTGTTTAGACAACATACCCGCTCCTTAGCCCCAAAGCTGAGCGATTGAGCGTTTGAACTGACGCGCGGCTTCTACCGGAGAGGCGGCATCACGGATGCTACGGCCTGCGATAAAGACATGAATTGGGATACCTTTGAACAGCGGCAGATCTTCCAGCGCCAGGCCTCCGGTCACGGTCACTTTGAAGCCCATATCGGCCAGACGCTTAATCGCGCTGATATCCGCGTCCCCCCACGCTACCCCAGCGGCCTGCGCATCACGGCTGCGGTGATAAACCACCTGTTGAATGCCCGCGTCACGCCACTCCTGCGCCTGCTCCCAGGTCCAGAACCCGGTCAGCTCAATCTGCACATCACCGTTGAACTCTTTTGCCACATCCAGCGCACCTTTAGCCGTGTTGATATCCGCACAGCAAATAACGGTGACCCAGTCAGCATTGGCTTCAAAACACATACGGGAAAGAATTTTGCCCGCATCGGCAATCTTGGCATCCGCCAGCACGATTTTATGCGGATACAGCGCCTTCAGGTCGCGGACGGCGCGAACGCCTTCGCCCACACACAGAATGGTACCGACTTCGATGATGTCCACTTCTTCCGCAATCAGGCGGGTGGTTTCGTAAGCGTGAGACAGAGTCTGGTTATCCAGCGCGACCTGCAACATTGGTAATGACATTTTCAATTCCCTCTTAAACTGCCGCCGCAGTGGCGTTATCAATTAAATCCAGCACGTCCTGCTCGGTGCGGCAGGCGCGTAAACGGTCGAAGTTGGCCTCATCATCAAACAGATTAACGATCTGCATAATGCCCACCTCCTGGTGGGTGTTGGCATCAACAGCCGCCATGGTGATGAGGATGTCGACCGGGTCGTTATCTTCGTGGTTGAAAGCCAGTGGTGTTTTCAGCGTAACCAGCGCAAAGCCGGTTTTTTTAACGCCCTCTTCCGGGCGGCCATGCGGCATCGCCAGCCCTGGTGCAATCACGAAGTAAGGGCCGTGCTCTGCAACACCATCCAGAATGGCCTGGTAATAACGCGGCTCGACAACATCGGCTTTTACCAGCAGATCTACGCTAAGTTTCACCGCTTCCTGCCAGGTGCTGGCGTCGGCCTGTAAAAGGATGGAGCTATTCTCTGCCAGCGAATCACGTAGTTTCATGTTGCGTCCTTACTTCACATCTTGTGGGAAATGCGCGTTGATCACTTCCAGCAGCTTTGGCCCAAAGTCGGCTGGCGACAGCATGTTGCGCACGCCTACCACATATTTGTTGCCTGTCACGGTGATCTCACCGGCGATGTGGGTAGAGGCGATGATGATGTCCGCGCCGTTCAGTTCACTTTTGTATTCGCCCACTGCGCAGCTGTTCACCGTGTGGTCGATGTTTGACTGGGTTAAAAACTGGTCCACTTTCATCTTCATGATCATGGAACTCCCTTGCCCATTGCCACACACAGCCAGGATACGTACGGTCATAATCGAAACTCCTTAATGAGCAGAAACTTCTGCTGTTTGTTTTTCTGCATCTTCTTCAGCCCGCAGAGAGCGACCAGCGAAGAACATATAAGCCAGGGCAATGAGGATGATGACAGCCATAAAGATCAGGCCAACGGAGGCGAAGCCCTGCATCATCGGTGGTGCCAGAATTGACCAGTCGGCCATGCCCATCCAGGCGCTCATACCGGTGAGCTTGACTGCCCACACACACCCGAAGATTTCCACCATCCCCATCACCAGGCAGATCTTGAGCGCCGCGCGCCAGCCACCAAAGTGGTTCGCAAAGACGCCGATGGTGGCGTTGGAGAAGAACATCGGGATAAAGCCAGGAATGATCAGAATGGAAGAGCCGCAGCCCACCAGGATACCCACCGCAATCAGTTGGCCGATGGTGCCCCACATGAAGCCCCAGACCACCGCGTTTGGCGCGAAGCTGTAGATAGCCGCGCAGTCAATCGCCAGTACCGCACCTGGAATCAGACGCTGAGAGATACCGTTGAAGGCTTCGGACAGCTCGGCAACGAACATACGCACGCCTTGGGTGATAATGTAAATCGCCACCGCGAAGGAGAAACCGGTCTGCAGGATATAGACAGTCCAGTGGGTTTTACCCGCCATCGCCTGCACGACGTCAATGCCAAAGGAGAGCAGAATGGCACCGAAGAAGAGGGTCATCACAATCGCCGTAGAGACGATATTGTCGTGGAAAATATTCAGCCAGCCCGGCAGTTTAAGATCTTCGACGCTTTCTTCTTTTTTACCCAGATACGGCGCGACTTTATAGGCAATCCAGGAGGCAAACTGCTGCTGGTGGCCGATGGAGAAGCCGCAACCGTCGGTGACGTCCTGCGTGGGCTTGTACATCATGTTGGAGGTGATACCCCAGTAGAGCGAGACCAGCACCGCGGTGCAGATAATGGTCGTCCACATTGGGTAGCCGAAGATAAAGAAGGAAACCGCAATCAGCCCCGCCTGCTGGAACATGATATGGCCAGTCAGCATGATGGTGCGAATACCGGTAATGCGGCGCAACAGAACGTAAATGATGTTCAGCGCCAGCGCGAGCAGAACCGCATACCCTACCCAACTGTAGGCATCGCCCATGCGATCGATGGTGGCCATCATCGAGGCGTAGGTGTCAGAGATGGCGCCGTTGATGCCATAGACTTCCGACATTTTGGCCACCACCGGCTTGAAGGTGCCGGTCAAAATGCCTGAACCCGCCTGCAACAGCATGAAACCGATGATGGTTTTAATGGTGCCTTTAATAATAACGCTGACGCTTTTACGTAGCAGGATATAGCCAAGGCACGTCACGATGCCCAACAACAGCGGGGCATTAGTCATTACCTGATTAAAGAACACGGTAAAGACGTTGTAGAGGATCTCCATAACTCTCTCCAGAAATGAGAACACGAGGGGCAATCCCTGTGCGGTTGGTGACAACACTCTATTAATCACAAATAATCACCACAAGATTAAATCTGATTATTTGTGACGCATCACGCAAATTATTTCCCTGGTGTTAGTAATGATTTTCACTTCGGCATGATATATAAAATTATTTCCATATAATTCATGCAATTAATGATTAATACGGTAAAAGATAACAAGAAGCGAGAAGAGCGTCCGTGACGTCAGGCAGATAAAATTACACATTTTGATCGTTGCAATACGCGTGAAATGGTGCCAGCATTAATCACAACAAATCACCAGTTGATTACTTTTGATTAAACCAGGAGTCAAAACGATGAGTAAAGTGAACACCATTACCCGTGAATCATGGATTCTGAGCACTTTCCCGGAATGGGGTAGCTGGCTGAATGAAGAGATTGAGCAGGAACAGGTTGCTCCTGGTACCTTTGCAATGTGGTGGCTGGGGTGCACGGGGATCTGGCTGAAATCAGAAGGTGGCGCGAATATTTGTGTCGATTTCTGGTGCGGCACCGGCAAACAGAGTCACGGTAACCCGCTGATGAAAAAAGGCCATCAGATGCAACGCATGGCGGGCGTGGAAAAACTTCAGCCAAACCTGCGTACCACACCGTTTGTTCTTGATCCGTTCGCCATTCGCCAGATCGATGCCGTTCTCTCTACGCACGATCATAACGATCATATTGATGTCAACGTGGCGGCAGCGGTCATGCAAAACTGTGCCGATGACGTACCGTTCATCGGGCCGCAAACCTGCGTGGATTTATGGATCGGCTGGGGCGTACCGAAAGAGCGCTGCATCGTCATGAAACCGGGCGATGTGGTCAAAATTAAAGACGTTGAGATCCACGCGCTGGATGCCTTTGACCGCACTGCACTGATTACCCTTCCGGCCGATCAGAAAGCCGCAGGCGTACTGCCAGACGGTATGGACGAACGTGCAGTGAACTACCTGTTTAAAACGCCCGGCGGTTCCCTGTACCACAGCGGTGACTCTCACTACTCAAACTACTATGCAAAGCACGGCAATGAGCATCAGATTGATGTGGCGCTCGGCTCATACGGGGAGAACCCACGCGGCATTACAGACAAAATGACCAGCGCCGATATGCTGCGCATGGCGGAAGCGCTGAACACCAAAGTAGTGATCCCTTTCCACCACGATATCTGGTCAAACTTCCAGGCCGACCCGCAGGAGATACGCGTACTGTGGGAAATGAAAAAAGACCGCCTGAAGTATGGCTTTAAGCCGTTCATCTGGCAGGTAGGAGGCAAGTTCACTTGGCCGCTGGACAAAGACAATCTCGAGTATCACTACCCACGTGGCTTTGATGATTGCTTTACTCTTGAGCCAGACCTGCCGTTCAAGTCATTCCTCTGATTATTAAGGCCCATCGCCAGACCCGAGTGTCTGGCGGTTTCATATTTCTTTTAGTAATTTCACGCTATTTCAAATATCATCTTTTAAAATCAATTCTTATCGGAATAGCTCATGACGGAAGCGCAACGGCATCAAATATTACTGGAACTCCTGGCGCAAACAGGGTTTGTCACCGTTGAGAAAGTGATCGAACGTTTAGGGATTTCCCCGGCAACAGCGCGGCGGGATATTAATAAGCTGGATGAAAGCGGTAAGCTGAAAAAAGTCCGCAACGGTGCGGAAGCGATTAGCCAGCAGCGTCCACGCTGGACGCCGATGAACATTCATCAGGCGCAAAATCATGATGAAAAAGTCCGTATTGCCCGAGCGGCATCGCAGCTGGTGAACCCCGGCGAGAGCGTGGTGATCAACTGCGGCTCCACGGCATTTCTGTTAGGTCGGGAGATGTGCGGAAAGCCGGTACAAATCATCACGAACTACTTGCCGCTCGCCAACTATCTTATCGATCAGGAGCATGAGAGCGTGGTGATCATGGGCGGCCAGTACAACAAGAGCCAGTCCATTACGCTCAGCCCGCAGGACAGCGAAAACAGTCTTTATGCCGGACACTGGATGTTTACCAGTGGCAAAGGCCTGACCGCGGATGGCCTCTACAAAACCGATATGTTGACCGCCATGGCAGAACAAAACATGCTTAACGTGGTGGGCAAGCTCGTTGTGCTGGTCGACAGCAGTAAAGTGGGCGAACGCGCAGGAATGCTGTTCAGCCGTGCTGAACAGATAGACATGGTGATCACCGGCAAAGGTGCCAACCCTGAGATCCTCCAGAAACTGAAAGATCAGGGTGTCAACGTCCTGTGCGTTTAAAGGTGCTGGCGGAAGAAGTCCACCGTGGCGTCCAGCGCCGTTGGCGTAATGCGGTGGCGAACGCCCGCTTCCCACAGGCAGGTCAGGTTGCCATCCAGCCCCTCGTGCTGTAGCGCCTGCTGAAGCCGGAACGTTTCTCCGGGTGGAACCACATCGTCCGCATCACCATGCCATAACAGCAAAGGACGATCGGCCAGACGCGGTAACGCCCGGGTAACCTCCCACTCTGCAAGCGCCGCCTCAACCTCTGTGAGTGCCTGAGGTGGAAAAAGCGTCTTCGCCAGTGAGGTAAAGTAGCCCGAGCCCATCAGACAAGCCACTGACTTCACTTCTGGATGGTGCGTCATGATCCCCAGCGCCGCCATCCCGCCCATCGATGCCCCAGCCACGGCCAGCCGATTATCAGCCACCAGCCCTGCCTGGTAAAGCGCATCGCGCAGCCCGGCAAACTCGGTCAGGCTACCATGCAAAATGTGCCAGAACTGCCCAAGTCGCGCCTGTTCGTTGCCGGTAAAACGTGCGCCGTGGTCAGGTGCATCCGGCATGACCACACGAAAACCGGCCTGCGCGAGTGCCACCGCAAAATAGCTGTAGACCAGCTTCGATGAGGTAAATCCATGATAAAACACTATAACAGGCAGTGGTTCCTCACGTTTTCCGGCGGGTGTTGCGTGTAATATTTCACGATCACCCAGATGGCGTATTTCAATTTCAATCATTGTCGACCCTGTAATGATGAATGATTCATAATGTTGAGAACTGGGTTACGATTTCACGCTATTTTCATTCGAAAATTACGCCCCAGCTAACACTTCGGGAACATTCCCCCAAAACTAAATTCACAGACAACTACACTATGGCTATCAGGAAACGAGATATGGTTATGCGCAGGTTTGCTGCTTTATTGCTGATGTTACTGCTCAGTGGCTGTAGCGCGCTGCAGGGAACGCCACAACCCGCTCCCCCGGTCGCCGATCACCCGCAGGAAATCCGTCGTAATCAGACGGAAGGATTACAGCGTATGGGTACCGTCTCTGCGCTGGTTCGCGGCTCCCCGGATGACGCGGAAGAAGCAATAAAGGCACAAGCCGTCGCCGCCAAAGCAGATTATTACGTCATCATTATGATCGACGAAACCATCATTACGGGACAGTGGTACTCACAGGCCATTCTGTATCGTCAATGATCGTCTTCATTTGAACGACATTTACACTGCTTTGCGTCCATAGACACTTTCCTGTCCACAATAAACTCCATGCCCGCAACAATGGAAGTGAGTTTATTCGCGAAGGATTGCCCGGCGGATACCGGAGACATGTGAAATGGAGCTGACGATGAAACGAACTCTTGCTTTGACCACACTGTTGCTCTCAGCAGGTCTTGTGAGCACAACCGCGCAGTCAGCTGAATTTGCCAGTGCTGATTGTGTGACTGGCCTGAATGAAATTGGCCAGATCTCCGTGAATAATATCTCGGGGAGCCCGCAGGACGTTGAACGTGTCGTTGCATTAAAGGCCGATGAGCAGGGTGCTTCATGGTATCGCATTATCCAGATGCAGGAAGATCAGTACATCGATCACTGGCGGGTACAGGCCATTCTCTACGCGTAATCCCCCTCCGATAAAAGCCACTTACTTCTAGTGGCTTTTCGTTTTTGCAAATTTTTTATCTTTTAGTAAACCAATTAAAAACAATTAAATAACATTTTGTTACACTAAACCAGTAAACGTTATCTCTGCTCTGCCGTTGAAAAGCCATACCTTTTCAATGATGAGCAATTTATGATCAACTTTTTCCGTCGTGCAGGTCTGGGTGCAAAGCTGTCGCTGCTTACCGGTGCCAGTGTCGCCATCCTGTTTCTGTTTTTCACTTTTCTGCTCAGCCAAAAAGCCAGCCAGCAGCTTGAAGCCCTCGCGATAGAAGACCTGCATAATCAGTCCACCGGCATGGTCGATATGGTGCAGATGTTTAACACCAGCCTGAGTGAAGAGGTCGAGAGTTATACCCGGCTGTTTACTACCTTTTTGCCCCAGCCACTGAGCGTTGATAACACTCAAACCCAGACGATTAACGGGATTAACGTTCCGCTCCTGAAAGGAGGGGAAACCGGGCTACATGAAAACAATACCCTTTCAGACGATTTTCTGAGCCGGACAGGGGCAATCTCGACCCTGTTTGTGCGTAGCGGTAACGACTTTGTGCGCGTCGCCACATCGCTGCGCAAAGAGAACGGCGAGCGGGCAATGGGCACCGTTCTGGATACCACCAGCCCGGCCTTTGCCGCCGTTACCCGGGGCGAGGTTTATCGCGGTCTGGCGCTGCTGTTCGGCAAGCGCTACATCACCCAATACCAGCCGGTTAAAAACGCAGACGGCCAGGTCATTGCAATCATCTTTGTAGGTGTGGACATCACTCACTCCTGGAACGTCATGCGCGAGAAAATCCTCAACCGTCGACTGGGCGAGAGCGGTCACTTCTTTGTTCTGGACCGCAGCCATGGCAAAACGCGCGGGCAGTATCTGTTCCACACCAGCGCGGAGGGAAAAGTACCGGAGTGGGATAGCGCTATCCAGCAACAGCTGTTGAGTGATAAATCCGGCACGCTGGAGCGCGTCAGTGCCGATGGCCGCACGCTGACCATGGCGTATACGCCGCTGCCAGGCTGGAACTGGGCCATTGTCGGCGAAGTGGATAAATCGGTACTGCTCTCAAGCGTGACCGCCATGCGCGACCGCTTCCTGCTGGCAGGGGTGGTGCTGTCAGTACTCTTCGCGGGTCTGTTTGTGGTCATTATACGACGCATACTGACGCGCCCATTGCGCAATGTGATCCACCTGGCCCGACAGTATGCCGCAGGCGATCTGCGCTCCAGCCTGCCCGTGACCCGCCAGGATGAGGTCGGTCAGCTCATCGATGCCATTAACGGTATTGGAGGGGGACTACAGAAAATTGTTCTTCAGGTGCGCGAGGCCGCAGCGGAGATCCATATGGGCACCAACGCGCTGGCATCCGATAGCGAAGAAATATCCGGGCAGATTAACAAGCAGGCCAGCAGTGTAGAAGAGACGTCAGCCAGCATGGAGCAACTGGCCGCGACCGTGCAGCAAAATGCCGCCAACATGGAACAAACGCAGCAGCTGGTAGGCGAAACGTCGCGCGCGGTACACCAGGGTGGTGAGACGGTCACCCACGCTGTCGCTACCATGGATGATATTCGCGAAGCATCAAAGCGAATCGAAGACATCACGCGCGTGATTGAATCCATCGCTTTTCAGACCAACATTCTGGCGCTTAACGCAGCGGTTGAAGCAGCCCGCGCAGGCGAGCACGGAAAAGGTTTTGCGGTGGTGGCGCAGGAGGTGCGCGCGCTGGCAGGACGCAGCGCCAACGCGGTGAAGGAGATTGAACAGCTCATCGGTGATACGCTCAGAAAAGTCAGCGAAGGCCATGCGCTGTCTGAACAAACGCGTCTGGCGATGGATTCCATCATCGTGCACATCGATAACATCAACAAGCTGGTCACGGAGATTAACCATGCGTCCCGCGAGCAATCCGCGGGAATAGGCCAGGTTAATCTGGCCATGACCCACATTGGCGAAGCGTCGCACATCAACGCCGACCGCGTCTTACGCAGCGAACAAACCGCACACACGCTGCGTGAGAAAGGCTCACACCTCACCCAACTGGTGAGCCTGTTCCAGCTAAAGAGTTAGCCAACCATGCCCGTGGCACGCAACAGCAGGTCATTTTGCACCTGCTCGCTCATCAGCGTACCGCCGCGGGTATCAAGCATCATGCGGCACCACGCCTGCGCCACGGGTGGCGATGCGTGCCGCAGCATCTGACTTCCGGCCCCCAGCAGGAAAAGCTGTTGCGTGATCTCCCGCCCCTGCGCCTCCTGCGGTTTTCGCAGTTTTTGCTGAAGCTGACGCCAGCTGCGATCGAAGTGCCTGTCCTGCCCTTTTACCTGGGCAAAATCATCCACAAGCAGGTCGAGGATGCCGGATTGCTTCGTCAGAACACGCAGAACGTCCAGGCACATAATATTGCCGGACCCTTCCCAGATGCTGTTCACGGGCATCTCACGGTACAAACGGGGAAGCTCACTCTCCTCGCAGTAGCCTGTGCCGCCGAGCACTTCCATGGCTTCCGCCGCAAACGGGATACCCGCTTTGCAGACGCTGTATTTCGCCGCGGGGGTGAAAAGCCGTGCCCAGGCGGCCTCCTGAGGATCGGCACGCCTGTCCCACGCCCGGGCCAGACGAAACAACAGTGCCGTCTGGCCCTCCAGCATCAGCGCCATGCGGCTTAGCACATCGCGCATAAGCGGCTGGTCAATAAGGTTTTTACCAAACGTCTGGCGTTGATGCGCATGGTAAAGCGCCACGGATAAAGCCCGACGCATCAGCCCATGGCTGCCCAGCGCGCAGTCAAACCGCGTCAGGCCGCCCATTCGGAGGATCTGGCGTACCCCTTCTCCTTCCTCCCCCAGCAGCCAGCCGGACGCATCCAGGAATTCCGCTTCGCTGCTGGCGTTAGAGCGGTTGCCAAGCTTCTCTTTCAGGCGCTCCAGACGTACGGCATTGCGTTGCCCGTCAGGCAAAAAGCGTGGAACAAAAAAGCAGGACAGCCCCCCTTTCGCCTGGGCCAGCACCAGATGCGCATCGCTTTGCGGCACAGAGAAAAACCATTTATGCCCGATAAGCCGGTAGCTGCCGTCACTGCACTTTTCCGCTTTGGTGGTATTGCTGAGTACGTCCGAGCCGCCCTGTTTTTCTGTCATCCCCATGCCAATCAGCAGGCCGCGCTTTTGCGCCCCCGGCGCAAGATGAGGATCGTAACGATCGCTCATTAACGGCGTGATCCAGTCACGGAACGGCTCGGGCAGCGCCTGTTGCAGCAGCGGTGTAGCAGCAAAGGTCATGGTGACAGGGCAAAGCGTGCCCGCTTCTACCTGAGCGTGCAGGACAAAACGTGCAGCTCTGGCGACAAACGCGCCTTTGCGCGCCTCCTCTTCCCACGCCAGGTTATGGACACGGTTGGCGCAAAGTCCCTGCATTAAAAGGTGCCATGCGGGATGAAAGCGAACATCATCCAGTCGTTCCCCGGTGGCGTCATAGCGTAATAACTCCGGCGGATTAACGTTCGCCAGCCTGCCCAGCTCCAGCGATTCCGCGGTTCCTAACTGCTGGCCGATGCTGGCAAGAAGCTCGATATCCCACTCGGCGCCTTCGCGAACAACCGCGTCATGCAGAGCGCAATCAGAGAGGAAAAGGTTGCTGTTTGAGAGCGGTGCAGGTTGATTAAAAACGGTATGGGTCTGCCAGTGCATGCTGTCTCCCTCCTTCAGTGGCAATGAAGATAAGTATGGACAGGCCACGTGCACGCTGCATGGGAGTGAGGTCACACGATGACGATCCCGCTGATATCATTCGTGAAATAGCTCACAGAACATAAGAATAAACTATTTCGCGCATTCGCTTTTGTTGAATAATTTATTCTTACCCCCTTTCAGTGAGGAACGTTATGCAACCGGACGCGCACAAGCGAGCATTAATTGCAGGCTCCATTGGTAACTTTATCGAGTGGTATGAGTTTGCGGTCTATGGTTTTCTGGCGACCGTAATTGCGAAGAACTTCTTCCAGCTTGAGGGGGACGCGGGGCTGACCAGCCTGATCCTTACCTATGCTTCCTTTGCCATCGCCTTCTTCTTCCGCCCGCTGGGCGCGGTGGTGTTTGGCAGAATAGGTGACCGGATAGGCCGAAAACCGACGCTGATTATTGTACTGGTGCTGATGACGCTGGCTACAGCCGCAATCGGTATTGTGCCGGTCTATGCCAGCATCGGTATTGCCGCCCCGCTGATTATCACGCTGCTGCGCATCCTGCAGGGATTGTTCGCCGGTGGTGAGTATGGTGGCGCTGTCTCGCTGATGACCGAGTTTGCCCCACGCGGCAAGCGGGGCCTCTACGGTGCATGGCAGTCATTTACCGTCGCGCTGGGCCTGTTAGCAGGCGCTGGCATTGTCGCACTGCTCTCCGCCCTTCTGACACCGGAAGCCCTGCATGACTGGGGCTGGCGCATCCCGTTCTTCCTGGCATTACCGATGGGCGTGGTGGCGCTGTGGCTGCGGGTGAGTATGGAAGAGACGCCAAGCTTTGTGCAGCAGCAGGAAAAGCCGGTTGCCGCTCAGGCTGATACCGTCGCCACGCTCAACGCCATTGCGATGGGCATTGGCCGGGTGATGGTCTGGTCAGCGGCGGGTTATACCTATCTGGTGATTATGCCCACCTATCTGCAGTCGGCGCTGCATACCGGGTTTAATCAGGCGCTGTTGATTGCGGTGATTTCGAATATCGGTTTTGCGCTGACGATTATTCCGTCCGGGATCCTGAGCGACAAAATCGGACGCCGCACGGTGATGATCGTCGCCACCACGTTGCTGCTGCTCCTTGCCCTGCCGCTGCTGAAGGTTTTACAGGCGGAGTCCAGCACGCTGGCCATCAAAGCGCTGGTGGTGCTGATTGCGGGTGGTCTGGTGGGGATGCTGGCAGGCCCCGGGCCGGCGATGCTCTCAGAGATGTTCCCGACGCGCGTACGGTATACCGGGCTTGGGCTGGCTTATTCCCTGTCGAACGCCCTTTTCTCGGGCTGCGCGGGGCTGATTATTACCGGGCTGATTAAAGAGACGGGCAACCTGGATATTCCGGCTTATTACGTCATGGCAACGGCGGTAGTGAGTATCTTCGCGCTGATGACGCTCAGGAAGGATGACCATTTGCGGTCACTGGAGGAGTGAGCTTTTCACCGTCTGGTGACTCTCCCACAGAAAATACGAAAGACCGTCCTGAGGACGGCCTTGCTGTTTATTCCCCGCGCTGACGTACCGCTTCAAACAGGCAGATACCTGTTGCCACGGAGACGTTCAGAGACGACACGCTGCCCGCCATTGGAATGCTGATCAGCTCATCGCAATGCTCACGGGTCAGACGGCGCATACCTTCGCCCTCGGCACCCATTACCAGTGCCAGACGGCCGGTCATCTTGCTCTGATACAGAGTATGATCCGCTTCACCCGCGGTACCGACGATCCAGATATTCTCTTCCTGCAGCATACGCATGGTGCGCGCCAGGTTGGTGACACGGATCAGCGGTACGTTTTCTGCTGCGCCACAGGCCACTTTCTTCGCCGTCGCGTTAAGCTGTGCAGAGCGATCCCTCGGCACGATAACCGCATGAACACCTGCCGCATCTGCGCTTCGCAGACATGCGCCAAGGTTGTGCGGGTCGGTCACGCCGTCAAGGATCAGGAAGAATGGATTTTCCAGCCCGGCGATAAGATCCGGCAGATCGTTTTCCTGATACTGACGGCCTGGCTTAACGCGGGCAATAATGCCCTGGTGAACGGCACCTTCACTTTTCTCATCCAGGAACTGGCGGTTCGCCAGCTGGATCACGACACCTTGTGCTTCCAGGGCGTGGATCAGCGGCATCAGACGTTTGTCTTCACGCCCTTTCAGAATAAACACTTCCTGAAAACGCTCCGGTGCGCGCTCCAGCAGGGCCTGCACCGCGTGGATGCCGTAAATCATTTCACTCATTGATGGTTCTCGTTCTGTCTTTTCTTTTCCCTCTCTCCGCAGGAGAGAGGGTCAGGTTGAGGGGGAGAATTACTCCGCCTGCTGTTTCTTCGCTGCGCGCTTTGCCCTGGTGGCAGCCGCGATTTTCTGCGTTTTGGTGGACGGCTTTTTCGCCTTCCGGGCCTCTTTCTTTGCGGCCTTCGGCTTCTGTTTCTTCTCACCGCGGAACGCGCTGTCTGGCTCGAAGTTTACCTTCTTACCCGCCTGACGACGTTTGCCACCGGTGTTGCCGTTGCCCCCTTTTTTCGTCTTTTCACGCGCCGTTTTACCCACATTACGCGGGGCACGCTCGCTGGAGATCAGGCTAAAGTCGATTTTACGGTCGTCCATATTAACGGCTTCGACCTTCACTTCCACGCGATCGCCAAGACGATAGGTCTGGCCGCCAGATTCACCAATCAGGCGCTGCCCGACCTGGTCGAAACGGTAGTAGTCGTTATCCAGGCTGGAGACATGCACCAGACCGTCGATAAATAGTTCATCCAGACGGACGAAGAAACCAAAGCCGGTGACGCTGGCAATCACGCCTTTAAAGACGTTACCCACTTGGTCCAGCATAAAGTCACACTTCAGCCAGTCTGCCACGTCGCGCGTCGCTTCATCTGCACGACGTTCGGCCATGGAACAGTGCTGACCGAGTTGCAGCATCTCTTCCATTGAATAATGGTAGCCACCGGTTTCGGTCGTATTACCTTTATGACCCTGCTCCTGCGCCAACAGATACTTGATCGCGCGGTGCAGGGAAAGGTCCGGATAACGACGGATCGGCGAGGTAAAGTGGGCGTAAGACTGCAGCGCCAGGCCAAAGTGACCGCGGTTTTCCGGATCGTAAATCGCCTGCTTCATGGAACGCAGCAGCATGGTCTGCAGCATTTCCGCATCCGGGCGATCGCCAATCGACTCCAGCAATTCAGCGTAATCACGCGGCTCTGGCTTGTTACCGCCAGGCAGTTCCAGACCCAGTTCAGCCAGCACGGAGCGGAACGCAGTGATGGCTTCGGTCGACGGTTTATCGTGAATACGGAACAGCGCAGGTTCTTTGGCTTTCTCAACGAAACGTGCCGCCGAGATGTTTGCCAGAATCATACACTCCTCAATCAGCTTATGGGCATCGTTACGCTGGGTCTGCTCAATACGTTCTATGCGGCGTTCAGCGTTAAAGATGAACTTCGCCTCTTCGCTCTCAAACGAGATCCCGCCGCGCTCTTCACGCGCCTGATCCAGCGTTTTGTAGAGGTTATGCAGCTCTTCGATGTGTTTCACCAGCGGCGCATACTGCTCACGCAGATCCTGATCGCCCTGCAGCATATGCCAGACCTTGGTGTAGGTCAGGCGCGCATGGGAGCTCATTACCGCTTCGTAGAATTTGTAACCCGTTAAGCGCCCTTTGGTGGAGATGGTCATCTCGCAGACCATGCACAGGCGGTCAACCTGCGGGTTCAGGGAGCACAGGCCGTTAGACAAGACTTCCGGCAGCATCGGGATTACCTGCGACGGGAAGTAGACCGACGTTCCACGGCTGCGCGCTTCGTTATCCAGCGGAGTATGCGGGCGCACGTAATAGCTTACGTCAGCGATGGCAACCCACAGACGCCAGCCGCCGCCGCGTTTTTTCTCGCAATAAACGGCATCATCGAAGTCGCGGGCATCTTCACCATCAATAGTCACCAGCGGCAGATCGCGCAGATCCACGCGGCCCACTTTGGACTCTTCCGGCACGTCTTCTTTCAGGCCGACAACCTGCTCTTCAACCGCTTTCGGCCAGACGTAAGGAATTTCATGAGTACGCAGCGCCATATCAACGGCCATGCCGGTGCCCATGTTATCGCCCAACACTTCGACGATTTTCCCGACCGCCTTGGTGCGGCGGGTAGGACGCTGGGTGAGTTCAACCACCACCACAAAGCCCATACGTGCGCCCATCACCTCTTCAGGCGGGATCAGGATATCGAAGCTCAGGCGGCTGTCGTCCGGCACCACAAAACCCACGCCTGCATCGGTAAAATAGCGGCCAACAATCTGGCTGGTTTTAGGGACCAGGACACGCACCACGCGCGCTTCGCGGCGACCTTTACGGTCCGCGCCCAGCGGTTGCGCCAGGATCTGGTCACCGTGAATGCACATCTTCATCTGCTCAGAGGAAAGATAAAGATCGTCTTTACGGCCTTCTACGCGCAGGAAGCCATAGCCATCACGGTGGCCGATGACGGTGCCTTTCAGCAGGTCAAGACGTTCGGGAAGCGCGTAGCACTGACGGCGGGTAAAGACCAGTTGCCCGTCGCGCTCCATCGCGCGCAGGCGGCGGCGAAGGGCTTCAATTTGCTCTTCACCTTCAATGTTTAATTCAACGGCAAGTTCTTCACGATTGGCGGGTTTTTCGCGTTTTGTTAAGTGTTCAATGATGAACTCGCGGCTGGGGATAGGATTCGCGTATTTTTCGGCTTCGCGTTCCTGGAAAGGATCATGTGACATATCGGTTCCTCCGTTGTCAGCTCCGGTGGAAATTTTCTTCATTCCACCAGCAATAATTTATAAAGTGGTTGATTCTCTTCAACCAAATCGGCCAGCGTGTAGTTATCCAGTTCCTTGAGAAAACTTTGCACGGCCAGAGAAAGTGCCTGTTTAAGGCGACAAGCGGGCGTAATGTGGCAGAACGCGCTGCTGCAGTTCACCAGAGACAATGGCTCCAGTTCACGTACCACATCCCCAACACGAATACTCTGCGCCGGTTTACCGAGACGGATCCCACCATTCTTCCCGCGGACGGCAGCAACGTATCCGGCACGACTAAGTTGATTGATTATTTTGACCATATGATTACGGGACACACCGTATACCTCTGTAACCTCAGAGATACTGGTCATTTTCCCATCGGGTAACGACGCCATGTAAATCAGCGCGCGTAAGCCGTAATCGGTGAAACTTGTTAACTGCACATCAACCTCAGGAAAAAGGGAAAACGCGGATAAACCGCACAGATATTCATTAATGATGATAAACCAGCCAGATAGTAAGCGGCTAATTTATTTGACAGACGGGGCGAAAAAGCGGAGATCGAGGAGCGTTCGCCGGATGGCGCGACGCGTATCCAGCCTGCGGGTTGTCCCGCAGGCCAGCAGTCACGAAGATTATGCGTCGAACGGGTCGCGCAGGATCATCGTTTCAGTACGATCAGGGCCGGTAGAGATAATGTCGATCGGCACTTCGGTCAGTTCTTCAATACGCTTGATGTAATTCAGCGCTGCCTGCGGCAAACCGCTACGCTCTTTCACACCGAACGTCGTTTCAGACCAGCCTGGCATGGTTTCGTAGATTGGCTCGATGCCTTTCCAGTCATCCGCAGCCAGCGGAGTGGTGGTCACTTCGCGACCATCAGGCATGCGGTAGCCTACGCAGAGTTTCACCTCTTTCAGACCGTCCAGCACGTCCAGTTTGGTCAGGCAGAAGCCAGACAGGGAGTTAATCTGTACTGCGCGACGCACGGCTACCACGTCCAGCCAGCCGGTACGACGACGACGACCGGTGGTCGCGCCAAACTCGTTACCCTGCTTGCACAGGAACTCGCCGGTTTCATCAAACAGCTCAGTCGGGAATGGACCCGCACCCACGCGAGTAGAGTAAGCTTTGATGATGCCCAGAACGTAATCCACATAACGTGGACCCAGACCAGAACCGGTCGCAACGCCACCCGCGGTGGTGTTAGAGGAGGTGACGTACGGATAGGTACCGTGGTCGATGTCCAGCAGCGTACCCTGCGCACCTTCGAACATGACGAAATCGCCACGCTTGCGCGCCTGGTCCAGCAGATCGGACACATCAACAACCATACCGGTCAGAATGTCAGCAATCGCCATGACGTCATCCAGCACTTTCTGGTAGTCAACAGCGTCAGCTTTATAGAAGTTCACCAGCTGGAAGTTGTGATATTCCATCACTTCTTTCAGTTTTTCAGCGAACGTCTCTTTATCAAACAGATCGCCCACGCGCAGACCGCGACGAGCAACTTTGTCTTCGTAAGCCGGGCCGATACCACGACCGGTCGTGCCGATCGCTTTCGCGCCACGCGCTTTTTCACGCGCTACGTCCAGCGCCACGTGATAATCAAGGATCAGCGGGCAGGCTTCGGAGAGCAGCAGACGCTCGCGAACGGGGATACCACGGTCTTCCAGACCTTTCATCTCTTTCATCAGAGCAGCCGGAGACAGCACAACGCCGTTACCGATGATGCTGGTGACGTTTTCGCGAAGAATGCCTGATGGAATAAGATGGAGGACGGTTTTTTCACCGTTGATTACGAGAGTATGGCCTGCGTTGTGACCGCCCTGGTAGCGTACAACATATTTAGCCCGTTCAGTCAGAAGATCAACAATCTTCCCTTTACCTTCGTCACCCCATTGGGTGCCCAGTACGACGACGTTGTTACCCATTTTTTTCAAAATCACCGTTTGCTTAAAAATGGATTCTACCATCGCTTTTTCAGATATACAGCACTTTTTGACCTCAAAATACGCCAAACCAGATTACTTTTTGATCAGCCAATCGTTTTCCTCAACATGTAGTAGATAACGATGCCGGCAACCACAAGTCCGCCCCCAAATCGGCGCAAAATATTATCCGGCAACTGGCTCAGAGAGGCTATCATCCGACGCCATGCACGCGGATAAAGCATCGGTCCAAGACCTTCCAGCACCAGAACCAGGGCAAGCGCAAGCCAAATGGTTGAATTCATTTTTAATCCTTATAAAAGAAAACCACCGCTCCGTTGAGAGCGGTGGTTTGAATACTCAAACTGGCCTGAGTTTATCGCGTTGCGTTAGCCGGCGTCTTCATGTAGCGGAAGAAATCGCTGTCCGGGCTGAGCACCATCACATCCTGGTTGCTCTGGAAGCTGTTCTCGTAAGCACGCAGGCTACGGATAAAGGCGTAGAAGTCGGGATCCTGGCTGAAGGCATCGGCAAACAGTTTTGCCGCTTCGGCATCCCCTTCACCGCGCAGAATACGGCCCTGACGCTCAGATTCTGCCAGCGTCTTGGTCACTTCGTAATCCGCTGCCGCACGCAGTTTCTCCGCCTCTTCCTGACCTTGTGAACGATGACGACGTGCTACCGCTTCACGCTCGGCGCGCATACGGTTGTAAATCGCCTCGGACACTTCCGCTGGCAGGTTGATCTGCTTGATACGGACGTCGACCACTTCGATACCCAGAGCAGCCATACTGTTCGGGTTGATCACCGGCACTTTGCCGTTGGTTTCAGCCTGAACGCGTTCTGCCGCTTTGGCAATGGCATCATCCGCTGCCGGGGTGGTGACTTCGTCTTCGGTTCCTGCAGAACCGGAGTTCAGCGCATCACGCACTTCCAGCGTCAGACGACCACGGGAGTCGGTGACGATGTCTTTCACATCCAGACGACCAATCTCAGAGCGCAGACGGTCAGAGAACTTACGTTTCAACAGCACTTCCGCCTGAGAAACGTCGCCACCGCCCGTTGCCAGGTAGTAGCGGCTGAAATCACTGATACGCCATTTGATGTAGGAATCAACGATCAGGTCTTTCTTCTCTTTGGTCACGAAACGGTCGGCCTGGTTATCCATGGTCTGGATACGGGCGTCGAGCGTTTTCACCGATTCAATCAATGGCATTTTAAAGTGCAGGCCCGGCTCAAACACCAGCGGCTTGTTCTCGCTGTCGCGCAGAACTTTACCAAAACGCAGGGTAATTCCACGCTCGCCCTCTTTCACCACAAAGATAGAGGTATAAAGCACGACCAATACGATGATGATGATCGCAATAACTGACTTACGCATCCTTATTCCCCCTGACGCTGGTAGTCGTTACGCTGCGCGTTAGCACGGCGTTGGTCCATAATGTCACCATCGTTCGAAGAAGGCGTGGTTGTGGCGCTTGAGCTACCGGATGCCGCAGGTGGCAGACGCAGCAGGTTGTTGGCACCGCTGGTATCCGCCTTTGCCGCCGGCGCCGAACCGCCTTTCAGCATCTGATCCAACGGCAGCACCATCAGGTTTCCACCTTTGCTGTCGTTAACCAGTACCTTACGCGTATGGCTCAGCACTTTTTCCATGGTCTCAATATAAAGACGTTCACGGGTAATCTCCGGAGCCGCTTTATATTCTGGCAAAATCTTCGCGAAACGCGCCACTTCACCCTGAGCTTCCAGGACGGTCTGGGTTTTATACGCACGCGCTTCTTCAAGAATACGCTGCGCCTGACCGTTAGCACGTGGCTGAACTTCGTTGGTGTACGCTTCCGCTTCACGGATGTACTGTTGTTCGTTTTCACGGGCGGCAATCGCGTCATCAAACGCGGCCTTCACCTCTTCCGGCGGACGAGCAGCCTGGAAGTTGACGTCCAGCAGGGTGATACCCATGTTGTACGGGCGAATGGTCTCCTCCAGCTCACGCTGGGTATCGCTACGAATAACGGTACGACCTTCGGTCAGAATGCGGTCCATGGTGTATTTACCGATCACACCGCGCAGCGCACTGTCAGTGGCCTGGCGCAGACTGTCATCTGCACTGGTCACGCTAAACAGGTAGTGCTGCGGATCGGTGACGCGGTACTGGACGTTCATCTCAACGCGCACAACGTTCTCGTCGGAGGTCAGCATCACGCCGGAGGCCGCCAGTTCACGCACAGACTCCACGTTCACCGCGGTCACGTCGTCAATGAAAGTCGGTTTCCAGTTCAGACCTGGCTCAACCAGATGGCTGAACTTACCGAAACGGGTGACCACACCGCGTTCCGCTTCTTTAATGGTGTAGAACCCACTGGCAGCCCAGATGATCACCACGGCAGCGGCAACAATGCCCACCACGCGGCCCCCTAACTGCGGGCGCGGCCCCTGAGTGGAACCCCCACCAGAGCCAGAACCTTTACCTCCGCCAAGACCACCAAGCTTCTTGCTTAGCTTGCGGAAGATATCATCCAGATCCGGCGGCCCCTGCTCGCGACCACCTTTGTTGCCATTTCCCCCAGAGTTGCCGCCTTGATTATTGCTGCTTCCCCACGGGTCGCGGTCTTGTCCGTTATTACCGGGCTGATTCCACGCCATGTATATGCTCCATATTTGTTATGCAAGGGCGAATTATTCAGGCATCCCCTTTCTGATCAGACGATATAGTCGACCAGCGCAGGTTCTTGTTTACAGAGGCGACGCCAGTCAACGATCGGCAAACGCACCTGCATCCCCACGCTGCCGTCATCCTCCATCCACTCTTTTTCTATCGCCTGAAGCTGATAAAACCGGCTGCGCAGCCTGCCTTCCTGTGGCGGCAATCGCAGCGTGTGCTGGGCTACCTCACCGGAAAGACGTTCTGTCAAAGCCTGGAAAAGCAGTGGCACACCAATACCGGTCTGAGCGGAAAGCCAGACCCGAATCGGTTTGTTCTCTTCATCTCGGTCGATACGCGGCTCAAAATCCTCCAGCATATCGATCTTGTTCATCACCAACAGCGTTGGGATGTCGTCGGCGTCGATCTCGTCGAGCACCACGTTTACCGCGTCGATGTTCTCCTGCAAGCGAACATCTGCAGCATCAATGACGTGCAGCAGCAGGGTCGCCTGACGCGTCTCCTGCAGGGTGGCTTTAAACGCAGCCACCAGGTCATGCGGCAGGTGACGGATAAACCCTACGGTATCCGCCAGCACCGTTTCACCGACGTCGGCGACGTCAATACGACGCAATGTGGGGTCCAGGGTCGCAAACAGCTGGTCTGCGGCATAAACCTGGGCCTCAGTAATCTGGTTAAACAGGGTGGATTTACCGGCGTTGGTATACCCCACCAGCGACACCGTCGGGATGTCAGCTTTCGATCGCGCCCGACGTCCTTGCTCACGCTGTTTTTCAACGCGTTCCAGACGTGAAAGGATCTGGGTAATACGGCCACGCAACAGACGGCGGTCGGTTTCAAGCTGGGTCTCACCCGGACCGCGCAAACCAATCCCGCCCTTTTGTCTTTCAAGGTGGGTCCAGCCACGCACAAGCCGCGTTGCCAGATGGCGCAACTGCGCCAGCTCAACCTGCAGCTTACCTTCGTGAGTACGCGCACGTTGAGCGAAAATATCTAAAATCAAACCCGTGCGATCGATAACACGGCATTCGCAAAGACGTTCCAGGTTACGTTCCTGAGCCGGAGACAGCGCATGATCAAACAACACGACTGACGCGCCGGTTGCTTTTACGGCATCCGCAATTTCAACTGCTTTACCTTCACCAACAAAATACTTTGGGTGCGGCGCTTTACGGCTACCGGTAATCACCTGCATTGCTTCGACACCGGCGGAAGAGACCAGAGATTCAAACTCCTGGAGGTCTTCCATATCTTTGTCTTGCGTAAAATAGATGTGTACCAGCACCGCCTGCTCACCGGCATCATAACGGTCAAACAAGCGTAAATTCCTCAAAAAAGATCAGCGGGGAACGCAGGATCCCTGGCTCCCCGTGTGGATAACAGCCCGAAACCTTATTCGGTATCTTCGCTGTCCTGCGCAGGAGAAGAAGAACCCTGCGCGCTGCTGCCATGATGGTAGTTACTACCCGTGCCGCCGCCAGTGTTATTGCTGTGATGGGATACCGGACGAGACGGAACAACTGTAGAAATAGCGTGCTTATAGACCATCTGACTGACCGTGTTTTTCAACAGGATCACGAACTGATCGAAAGATTCAATCTGACCTTGCAGCTTAATACCATTCACCAAATAAATAGAAACTGGAACACGTTCCCGACGCAATGCGTTCAGGAACGGATCTTGTAAAGATTGCCCCTTAGCCATTCTATCTTTTCCTTATATGCTTGTTTTGTACTTAGAACCTTGCGATTCTGAAAAATTGCGCACGATACGACTCAATTGTACACATTCAGTGAGCGATATCACCAACAACCTCAATCACTTCGTTTAACGCCTGTTGCGGTTTTTCACTGTCTAACCAGTGAACACCGTCCCAACCGCGCAACCAGGTGATCTGGCGCTTCGCTAACTGTCTCGTGGCGCAAACACCTCGATAAACCATTTCATCATATGAAATCTCGCCTTCAAGATATGACCACATCTGGCGGTATCCCACACAACGAACGGAAGGCATATCCGTATGCAAATCTCCACGGGCAAATAGCGCCCGCACTTCTGCTTCAAAATCTGAAGCTAACATCTGATGAAAACGCTGCTCAATTCGTTGATGGAGCAGTTCACGGCTCGCCGGGGCGATGGCGAACTGATGCACCTGATACGGCAGAGCGTCTCCTGACGTTTGCGTCAGTTCCGTTAAAGTTTTACCCGAAATGAAAAAAACTTCCAGTGCCCGGGAAAGCCTTTGCGGATCATTTGGATGGATCCGTGCTGCGGCAACCGGGTCAATCTCAGCCAGTTGCTTATGCAAAACGTCCCATCCCTGCTCTGCCGCCTGCTGCTCAATTTTTGCTCTTACTTCTGGATCCGCTGATGGCAGAGGTGAAAGCCCCTCCAGCAACGCCTTGAAATAAAGCATGGTTCCGCCAACCAACAGCGGTATACGTCCCGCCGCCGTTATCTCGGCCATCTCGGCTAATGCATCGCGGCGGAAATCCGCTGCGGAGTATGCCTGAGCCGGGTCGAGAATATCCAGCAAACGATGCGGTGCCGCACGCAGTTCGTCTGCGTCAGGCTTCGCCGTGCCGATGTCCATCCCTCGGTAGATAAGGGCAGAATCGACACTAATCAACTCTACAGGCAAAACTTTACGCAACTCAATGGCCAGTGCCGTTTTGCCGGAGGCCGTGGGGCCCATTAAAAAAATCGCCTTTGGCAGGCTCGCCTTGCTTACGTCAATCATGTTTCAGGGCATTCATCGCCGTTTGTAAATCAACAGGTTGTAATAACCCACCTGGCGGTGTCTTCACCAGATGCGGACAAAGGCGTTCAACCTCCGCCAGCACGCTAATGGCCTGCGCCATACTCCACGGCGTATGTTCGCTTGCCAGATGGCGGGCGATCCACTGCGCGGTGTTGGCGGCATCAAACGACGTTTGCTGCGCCAGGTAGCCTATCAGTTCAGGAATCAAGTTTTGTAAATTTTGTTGGCGTAAGGGTAAAGGCACTGCGCGAATGGTCACATGTTGCGGTTCGAGCACCATTTCAATGCCCATCTGCGCCAACAGGGCCTCTGCGCGACGCAGTACCCCTGTTTCTTCAGGGGATATTTTTAGCCGAACGGGGATCAGCAGCGGTTGTGCACAGGCCGCGTTTTCACCCGGCGTAAGCTGCACTTGTTTAAGCCAGCGTTCCGCCACCGGCAATGCCAGAAGCATCACGTGGCCTTCGCGCTCCAGCAACGCCATATCCGGGGCAATAATCGTCAGAACCCGGCCAAAACTCTGGCTGTGGCCGTCCAGCGAAGGCGCTGGCACCGCGACAGGCGCTTTGCGCTCCACCGCGGGGGTTTCCAGCAATTTGCGGTACAACGCTCCCTGCTGTTTTTGATAGCCAGGTTGGGCGTTGGGATAGTTCGCTCCCGTTGGGCGCGGTGTGCTACCCGCAGCAGAGAAACGCGGGGCATCCGGCTCACGCGCCACGGCAGGTTCAGCAAAATGGTTCCGGCCCGCTGCAACACGGTTTTCCGGAAACGCGCGCGGGGCGGGTTCTTCTTTTTCCAGCGGCAGCGTCGGTTCAGCCTGCTGTTGCAATACGCTCAGCACGCCCTGATAGATAAAATCATGCACCAGACGTGACTGGTGGAACCGCACTTCATGCTTGGCAGGATGGACGTTAACGTCCACCTGGTGAGGATCGATTTCTAGATAGAGCACAAACGCGGGTTGCTGATCTGCGCCCAGTTTATCTTCACAGGCCTGACGAATGGCGTGGTTGATGAGGCGGTCACGCATCATGCGGCCGTTCACGTAGCAATACTGGATCTCAGCGAAGGCGGCGCTGCTCGCGTTGGGGTCAGCCACCCAGCCGCGCATGGCCAGATCGCCATGCTGCCACTCAATGGCCAGCGCGTGCTCGAGGAACGGTACGCCGCAGATAGCGCCCAAGCGGCGCTCTTTTTGCCCACCTTCCGCCACGGCGCGGTACTGGCGCATGACTTTGCCGTTATGGCTAAGGTTAATGGTCACGTCAAACCGCGCCAGGGCAATGCGACGAATGATCTCATCGATATGCCCAAACTCGGTTTTTTCGGTACGCATAAACTTGCGTCGGGCGGGGGTGTTATAAAAAAGATCCAGCACTTCCAGCGTCGTACCGACCGGATGCGCCGCTGGTTTAATCGTCACGTCCATATCACGCCCTTCGGCGTACGCCTGCCAGGCTTCCTGCTGTTCAGCGGTACGGGAGGTGAGCGTGAGACGGGAAACGGAGCTGATACTGGCCAGCGCTTCCCCGCGAAAACCGAGGCTGATGATCGCTTCCAGGTCATCAAGAGAGGCAATTTTACTGGTGGCATGACGCGCCAGCGCTAACGCCAGCTCGTCTTTTTTAATTCCACAACCGTTGTCACGAATGCGAATCAGCTTTGCGCCGCCGCGTTCGATATCAATATCAATGCGGGTGGCCCCCGCATCAAGGCTGTTTTCTACCAGCTCCTTCACCACCGATGCAGGGCGCTCCACCACCTCACCGGCGGCGATTTGGTTCGCGAGCTGCGGCGGTAGAACCTGAATCGGCATGAATTCTCCTTAATTGGTCGCGGTCATCTCACCTGGCTGCGCTGCGCTGGCCGTCTGGGCGGCACCGCCCTGTGGCGCGGACTGCAGCGGATGCGCATCAAAGTATTTACGCAGACCGTTATAGATCGCTTCGGCAATTTGCTGCTGATAGCTGTCGCTGCCCAGTAGGCGTTCTTCAGCGTTATTACTGATAAAGCCTGTTTCCACCAGAATCGATGGAATATCCGGCGATCGCAGAACGCCCAGGCTCGCATGCTCCGGACGGCGCTTGTGCAATGACCCGATGCCCTGCAGCTGGTTCAATACATTTGTGGCGACATCATACCCGACGCGCTGGGAATGACCGAATTGTAAATCCAGCACCGCCTGGCTGAGATAGGGATCGGCCTGGCTGTTTGCCAGCACATCACCCGCTCCACCTAACAGTTCGGACTGTTTCTCGTGCTCTTCAAGCCAGTTTGCCATTTCACTGTTCGCCCGACGGTTTGACAGCACCCACACTGAGGCTCCCGTGGCGTTACGGTTTGGCGCGGCATCCGCATGAATGGACACCAGGAAATTGGCATTTTGCTTACGTGCTACATCCGAACGGCCCATCACCGAGATAAAGTAATCGCCGTCGCGCGTCAGCACGCCTTTAAACATAGGATCGTCGTTTAACAGCGTCCGCAGCTTACGGGCAACCGCGATGGTGACATTTTTCTCCCGCGTACCGCCCGGGCCAATTGCGCCGGGATCCTGACCGCCGTGCCCCGCATCAATGGCGATAATCACTTTATCACCGCTGACCGCGCGACGTGCGCTGGCCGCCGGCCGCGTCACGGTATTGCTGCTGGTAACGCTGGTAATGCGGTCGCTGTCCGTTTTAAACGGATTACGTGCCGGTTCAGATGGGCGCGGGGTATAAACCGGCTCTTCCACGCGTTTCGCCACCACCGGTGGAGGCGGAGGCGGCGGAGGGGCGTCAGCGTTGATGGTAAAGACCACCGTATAATTCGCACCGTTTTGCTGCTTAACCGCTCTGGTTTTACCCTTTTCGGTTAGGTCGACCACCAGACGCAATGACTGGCTATCTTTTGGCGAGCCGGAACGAATGCTTTTAACCAGATTATTGCCGCTGAACTGGAGCGGTAACCCCTGGATAACCCCGGTTTGTTTGATATCCAGCGCCACGCTGTGGCTGTCTGGCTGTGAAAAAGCATATTCCGGATCGCCCATAAAGCTGAACGTGATCCTGGCCTGGCTTTCGCCGTTCGACACCTGAATATCCGACAGGCTTGCCGCCCCGGCCTGCGCGCACAGCAGCACCGTGGCAGCCAATAACCAACCTTTAACGCGACTAATCATCCCGTCATCCCTACGCTTAACCGGCCAGACGCGCCAGTAAGGAACTACCTGATGAGGAAACAGCACTGATGCGTGCCTCACGCCCTTGTGCCTGGTAATCTAAGTGAATTTCGACATCCGGGTCAGGCAACACACCCGCACCTTGTTGCGGCCACTCCACCAGGCAGATGGCATCATTGGCAAAATAATCACGGATCCCCATAAATTCCAGCTCCTCGGGATCCGCAAGGCGGTATAAATCAAAGTGGTACACCATGAGATTTTCAAGGGTGTACGGCTCTACCAGCGTGTAGGTTGGGCTTTTCACATTGCCTTTATGGCCTAACGCCTGCAGAAAACCCCGGCTGAAGGTGGTTTTACCCGCACCTAAATCACCATACAGATAAATGACGGTTGCCCCCTGACAGGCCTGTGCCACGCGTTTGCCAAGATCTAAAGTGGCTTGTTCATCAGGTAAAGAAATCGCTCGATTAGTCATTTTCTACGTCAATCACATCCGGGTTAACAACACGCCGTAGCGTGCAAAAAAGATCGGTGGCCAGCATTCCGCGTGTACCGTAACGTGCCGCCAGCTTATCCGCCGCGACACCATGGGCCACGCAGCCAGCGCAGGCTGCATCATAAAGGGGAAGTTTCTGTCCAAGCAATGCGCCAATGATGCCGGAAAGCACATCGCCCATTCCGCCGCTCGCCATGCCCGCATTTCCGGCATCGACAATGCCCAGCGCCTCGTCGCTGGCGACAACGGTTCCTGCCCCTTTCAGAACGGCAACACCTCCGTAACGTTTTACCAGACGCCGGGCAGAAAGTAAGCGATCGCTTTCAATTTCTGCCACGCTGCAGTTAAGCAGGCGCGCGGCTTCGCCGGGGTGCGGCGTCAGAATGCGATTGTGACGCTTATCAGGATTGATTGCCAGAAGGTTCAGCGCGTCGGCATCCCACAGCATCGGTTTACGAAAATTCTCGACCTTCTGCAGGGCCTGTTTCCCCCAGGCCTGCTGCCCAAGCCCCGGGCCAATGACCACGACATCCGCCCATTCGAGACTCTCTTCAAGCGACTGCGGCGTCAATTCATGCACCATCAGCTCCGGACGGGCCGTAATAATTGGCGCACTATTTTCGATGCGCGTCAGCACCCGCACTAAACCGGCACCGCAACGCAATGCCGCTTCCCCCGTCATGCGGATAGCCCCCGCCGTACCGTGGTCACCTCCAATGATCACCAGCCTGCCGTGATCGCCTTTATGGGACGTCGGGCGGCGCGGCGGTAGCCACTGTGCCAGCAGCGAAGCATCAACGCGCAAAACGTGGGTTTCCTGTCCGGCAAGCCAGCTCTCCAGCCCCAGTGCGTTATGGTGCAACGTTCCCGTGACATCCCGTGCTTTACCGGTAAGCAGCCCCGGTTTCAGGGCGATAAAGGCAACGGTGTGCGCGGCCTGAATCACCGCGCCCGGCGTCGTGCCGGTTTGCGCCATCAGTCCAGAAGGTATATCCAGGGCCACCACCGGCGCGCTGTGGGCATTGGCACGTGCAATCAGGGTGGCAACCGGGTCGCGCGGCGCACTGCGTAGTCCGGTGCCCAGCAGGCCATCAATAATCACATCAATCTCTTCCGGCCAGACGATATCGGTGGCATGAATAACACCGCCCGCGTTCAACCAGGCTTCCCGCGCCGCACTGGCCTCTTCTGGCAGCGGTTTATCGCTCTCCAGCGCCAGCAAAGTCACGTGGATCCCGGCGGCAACCGCCAGGCGGGCGACGACATAACCGTCACCGCCGTTATTGCCGTGTCCGCATAAAATCAGCCAATGCGACGATTCAGGGTAAGCCGTGCGGGCAACGTTAAACGCCGCTTCACCCGCGCGTTGCATCAGTTCATACAGGGTAATGCCGAGGCTGTCTGCGGCCTCTTTTTCGGCGTGCCGGAGGTCATCCGCATGCCAGATGGAATGTGGTATACTTTCGGGGTTTTTCTTCACAGTATGGTCCGTCATGTCACAGCCCCTCGATCTCAATGAATTAGCGCAAAAAATTAAACAGTGGGGTGCTGAGCTTGGCTTCCAGAAGGTGGGTATCACCGATACCGACCTCTCCGCCAGCGAGCCGAAACTGCAGGCATGGCTGGATAAACAATACCATGGCGAAATGGAGTGGATGGCGCGTCATGGCATGATGCGTGCCCGCCCACACGAGCTGTTGCCCGGTACATTACGCGTCATCAGCGTACGCATGAACTACCTGCCCGCCAACGCGGCGTTTGCTCGCACGTTAAAAAATCCCGCTCTTGGTTACGTCAGCCGGTACGCCCTGGGCCGTGATTACCATAAGCTTCTGCGTAACCGTTTAAAAAAACTTGGGGAAACTATTCAGCAGCACTGTGTGTCGCTGAATTTTAGACCGTTTGTAGACTCTGCGCCTGTTCTTGAGCGCCCGATAGCAGAAAAAGCCGGGCTTGGCTGGACAGGTAAGCACTCACTTATCCTTAGCCGCGATGCCGGATCGTTCTTTTTCCTCGGTGAACTGCTCATAGATTTGCCGCTGCCGGTAGATGGTCCGGTAGAGGAAGGTTGCGGGCGCTGCGTGGCCTGCATGACCATCTGCCCGACGGGTGCCATCGTTGAGCCTTATACGGTGGATGCGCGCCGCTGCATCTCCTATCTCACCATTGAACTCGAAGGGGCGATACCGGAAGAATTCCGTCCGCTCATCGGGAACCGTATCTACGGCTGCGATGACTGCCAGCTGATCTGCCCCTGGAATCGTTACTCGCAGCTTACGGATGAAGACGATTTCAGTCCTCGTAAAGCGCTTCATGCGCCTCAGCTTATCGAGCTCTTCGCTTGGAGTGAGGCCTGGTTCCTGAAAGTCACCGAAGGATCCGCCATTCGGCGTATTGGGCATCTGCGCTGGTTACGAAATGTCGCCGTTGCGCTGGGTAATGCATCCTGGGATGAAGCCAATATTCAGGCGCTCGAAAGTCGCAGAGGTGAGCACCCACTTCTTGATGAACACATAGAATGGGCGATTGCGCAGCAAATCGAGAAGCGCAATGCCTGCGTTGTCGAGGTGCAGCTGCCGAAGAAACAACGGCTGGTGAGAGTGATTGAAAAAGGGCTTGTACGGGATGCTTGATATATTCACAGCCTGTGAATAAAAATAAAAACTCAAGCGCCATCGGGGCTGGCAATGAGGTCAAGTGATCTAAATAACATTTTGAAATGAAATTTACTTCATTAAATTCAGTATGTTAAGAAGATATTATTCACCCTGCTAATTTTCTTCTGGTCTGTCACTGAGTAGGGCTTCTGTGGATAACTCTGTTCACAAGAGTATTTCAGATGCAATAGAAAATGTCCCCAACGAAGCATTCCGCTGTGGATAATCTGGAGATGATAAGAATTTGGAGCGGGAAACGAGACTCGAACTCGCGACCCCGACCTTGGCAAGGTCGTGCTCTACCAACTGAGCTATTCCCGCTTGGGTGGTCCGTGCTGTGGAAGCACTTTCAAATTTTGGAGCGGGAAACGAGACTCGAACTCGCGACCCCGACCTTGGCAAGGTCGTGCTCTACCAACTGAGCTATTCCCGCTTGGGTGGTCTGTGCTTTAGAAGCACCTTCAAATTTTGGAGCGGGAAACGAGACTCGAACTCGCGACCCCGACCTTGGCAAGGTCGTGCTCTACCAACTGAGCTATTCCCGCAAATTTGCACTGCTTTTGTTGCTGTCGTAACGTGTATTTCTCTGTCGTTACGGGAGGCGCATTATACGAGAAATCCGTTTAGCTGCAACCCCCCTAAAAGCGTTTTTTGTGAAATTCAGTTCAAGTGATGGAATATTCATCGCTTTGCACGTTTTTACACCATTCATGCGTTCTGTAGGCCGGGTAACGCGCAACGCCCCCGGCAACCGCCTGAATTACAGCTTAATAAAGTTCTCGCGATAATACGCCAGTTCGGCCACAGACTCACGGATATCGTCCATGGCCTGATGCGTACCCTGCTTTTTAAAGCCATCCAGGATTTCCGGTTTCCAGCGACGCGCCAGCTCTTTCAGGGTGCTCACATCCAGATAGCGGTAATGGAAGTAAGACTCCAGCTCCGACATGTACTTAAACAGAAAACGGCGATCCTGACCGATGCTGTTACCGCAGATAGGTGATTTGCCCGCCGGAACCCACTGTTTCAGAAACGCAAGCGTTGCCAGCTCCGCCTCGCGATCGCCCATGGTGCTGGCCTTAACGCGCTCCACCAGCCCGCTCCCCGTATGGGTGCGCACGTTCCACTCATCCATTAACGCAAGCTGGTCGTCGGACTGATGAACCGCGATAGTCGGCCCTTCCGCCAGAATATTCAGGTTGGCATCGGTCACCAGGGTTGCAATCTCAATAATGCGATCGCGCTCGGGATCCAGCCCGGTCATTTCAAGATCGATCCAAATCAGGTTGTTTTCATCCGCGCTCATGTTATTTTCCACCCTTCTCGCATAACCGGCTGTAGCAGGTTAACTAGTATTAATTAGAGTGTATCATAGAGGTTTTGCCCCTTACGGGCGACCAGGAGCCAGCGCGATTGAGTAAAAATAAACTCTCCAAAGGGCAGCAGCGCCGTGTGAATGCCAATCACCAGCGCCGTCTTAAAACCACTTCGGAGAAGGTCGATTACGACGACAACCTGTTTGGCGAACCGATGGAAGGCATCGTCATCAGCCGTTTCGGTATGCACGCCGACGTGGAATCCGCCAACGGTGAGATTCACCGCTGCAACATCCGCCGGACGATTCGTTCTCTGGTGACCGGCGATCGCGTGGTCTGGCGCCCGGGTAAAGAAGCGGCGGAAGGCGTCACGGTAAAAGGCATCGTTGAGGCGGTCCACGCGCGTACGTCGGTACTGACCCGTCCCGATTTCTACGACGGGGTTAAACCTATCGCAGCCAACATTAACCAGATCGTTATCGTCTCAGCGATTTTGCCTGAACTTTCGCTCAATATTATCGACCGATACCTTGTCGCCTGTGAAACGCTGCAGGTTGAACCGATCATCGTACTCAACAAAATCGATCTGCTCGATGAAGACGGTATGAACTTCGTCAACGAGCAGATGGATATCTACCGTAACATCGGGTATCGCGTTCTGATGGTTTCCAGCTATACCAAAGATGGTCTGAAACCGCTTGAAGAGGCGCTTACCGATCGCATCAGCATCTTTGCGGGACAGTCCGGTGTGGGCAAATCGAGCCTGCTGAACAACCTTCTCGGCCTCCAGCAAGAGATCGTGACCAACGATGTGTCTGATGTTTCTGGCCTGGGCCAGCACACCACAACCGCGTCACGCCTGTATCACTTCCCGCACGGCGGCGATGTCATTGACTCCCCGGGCGTGCGTGAATTCGGTTTGTGGCACCTTGAGCCGGAACAAATCTTCAACGGATTTGTCGAATTCCATGATTATTTAGGTGCTTGCAAATACCGCGACTGTAAACATGACAATGACCCGGGCTGCGCTATCCGTGAAGCGGTCGAGAAAGGCGAAATAGCGGAGACCCGCTTTGAAAACTACCACCGAATTCTCGAGAGCATGGATCAGGTAAAAACGCGTAAAAACTTTTCTGATTCTGATAACTGACAACTAAGCTAAGCATCGCTAAAATCGTCCCCTTTTTTCAGGTTCCGGCGCTTTGCGGCCGGATCAGGAACGACAAAACAATGGCCTGGAGGCTACCTTGTTAAACTCATTTAAACTTTCGCTTCAATACATTCTGCCGAAACTGTGGCTCACTCGCCTGGCGGGCTGGGGCGCGAGCAAACGAGCGGGCTGGCTGACCAAACTGGTCATCGACCTTTTCGTAAAATATTACAAGGTCGACATGAAAGAGGCGCAGAAGCCGGATACCGCCAGCTACCGCACCTTCAACGAGTTTTTCGTCCGGCCACTGCGCGACGACGTGCGCCCGCTGAATACGGACCCTAACGTGCTGGTGATGCCTGCAGATGGCGTGATTAGCCAACTGGGTAACATCGAAGACGACAAAATCCTGCAGGCGAAAGGCCATAACTACAGCCTGGAAGCGTTGCTGGCAGGTAACTACCTGATGGCGGATCTGTTCCGTAACGGGACCTTCGCGACCACCTATCTCTCACCGCGCGACTATCACCGCGTGCACATGCCGTGCAACGGCATCCTGCGTGAAATGATCTACGTTCCGGGCGATCTGTTCTCCGTGAACCACCTCACGGCGCAGAACGTACCTAACCTGTTCGCCCGTAACGAACGCGTCATCTGCCTGTTTGATACTGAATTCGGCCCTATGGCGCAGATTCTGGTGGGCGCGACCATTGTCGGCAGCATTGAAACCGTCTGGGCTGGCACCATCACCCCACCACGTGAAGGCGTGATCAAGCGCTGGACCTGGCCTGCCGGTGAAGAAGAAGGCTCTGTCGCCCTGCTGAAAGGTCAGGAGATGGGTCGCTTCAAGCTGGGATCAACCGTTATCAACCTGTTTGCACCGGGTAAAGTTAAGCTGGCCGAACAGCTTGAAAGCCTGTCGGTCACCAAACTGGGTCAGCCGCTGGCCGTCTCTACCGAAACCTTCGTAACGCCGGTGGCAGAACCTGCACCGTTGTCCCAAGAAGAGATCGACGCCGAGCACGACGCCAGCCCGCTGGTTGACGACAAAAAAGACGAAGGCTAATAACAGAAGGATCGCTGACGTGCGCCCGATTATCGTTCTACTGATGGCCTGGTGCCTCAGCATGGGGGCGTACGCAGCGACAGCCCCCGACGCAAAACAGATAACCCAGGAACTGGAGCAGGCAAAAGCGGCAAAACCCGCTCAGCCAGAGACCGTTGAGTCGCTCCAGTCCGCCCTGAACGCGCTTGCGGAGCGAAAAGGCTCCCTTGAGCGTGCGCAGCAATATCAGCAGGTTATCGACAACTTCCCGAAACTCTCGCAAACGCTGCGCTCGCAGCTCAGTAATCTGCGTGATGAACCGCGCGATATACCGGCGGACATGTCTTCTGATGCGCTGAATCAGGAGATCCTCCAGGTCAGCAGCCAGCTTCTGGAAAAGAGCCGTCTGGCTCAGCAGGAGCAGGAGCGGGCGCGTGAAATTGCCGACTCGCTCAGCCAGCTTCCCCAGCAGCAAACCGATGCCCGCCGCCAGCTTAATGAAGTTGAGCGTCGCGTTGGCACGCAAAGCGGCAACACGCCGCAAGCGCAGGCGCAGAATCTGGGGCTGCAGGCCGAATCTGCTCGCCTCAAAGCCCTTGTCGATGAACTGGAGCTGGCGCAGCTGTCCGCCAATAACCGCCAGGAGCTGTCGCGGATGCGCTCTGAGCTGGCGCAGAAGCAGAGCGAACAGTTGGATGCATATCTGCAGGCCCTGCGTAATCAGCTTAACAGCCAGCGGCAGCGCGAAGCCGAGCGTGCGCTTGAAAGCACCGAACTGCTGGCGGAAAACAGCGCGAACCTGCCCAGCGGCATCGTTGAGCAGTTTAAGGTCAACCGCGAGCTCTCTGCGGCGCTGAACCAACAGGCGCAGCGTATGGATCTGGTGGCCTCGCAACAGCGTCAGGCTACCAATCAAACCCTGCAGGTCCGCCAGGCGCTTAACACACTTCGTGAGCAGTCCCAGTGGCTAGGGTCATCAAACCTGCTGGGTGAAGCGTTACGCGCGCAGGTCTCACGCCTGCCGGAAATGCCCAAACCGCAGCAGCTGGATACCGAAATGGCTCAGCTGCGCGTGCAGCGACTGCACTTTGAGGATCTGCTCAACAAACAGCCGCAAATCCGCCAGATCCGTCAGGCTGACGGACAGCCGCTGACCAGCGAGCAGAACCGCATTCTGGAAGCCCAGTTGCGTACCCAGCGTGAACTGCTGAACTCCCTGCTCCAGGGCGGGGATACGCTGATTCTGGAACTGACCAAGCTCAAGGTCTCTAATAGCCAACTGGAAGATGCGCTGAAAGAGGTGAATGAGGCAACGCACCGTTATCTCTTCTGGACCTCCGACGTGCGGCCGATGACCTTCTCGTGGCCGATTGAGATTGTCCAGGATCTGCGCCGCCTTATTTCGCTGGATACCTTCAGCCAGCTGGGCCAGGCCAGCGTGATGATGCTCACCAGTAAAGAGACCATTTTCCCGCTGCTGGCCGCGCTGATTCTGGTGGGCTTCAGCATTTACTCGCGCCGGTATTTCACCCGATTCCTGGAACGCTCCAGCGCCCGGGTGGGGAAAGTTACGCAGGATCACTTCTGGCTGACGTTACGCACCGTCTTCTGGTCGATTCTCGTCGCCTCACCGCTACCGGTCCTGTGGATGACGCTTGGATATGGCCTGCGGGAAGCCTGGCCCTACCCGCTCGCGGTGGCCATTGGCGATGGCGTCACTGCCACGGTGCCCCTGCTGTGGGTGGTAATGATTTGCGCCACGTTCGCACGGCCCAACGGTTTGTTCATCGCTCACTTCGGCTGGCCGCGTAATCGCGTTGCACGCGCCATGCGTTACTACCTGATGAGCATCGGACTGATTGTGCCGCTGATTATGGCGCTGATCATGTTTGATAAACTCAACGACCGGGAATTCTCAGGGTCGCTGGGCCGCCTCTGCTTTATGCTGATATGCGGGGCGCTGGCAATTGTCACGCTCAGCCTGAAACGCGCCGGTATCCCGCTCTATCTGGATAAATCCGGTAACGGCGACAACATGTTCAACCGGCTGCTCTGGAACCTGCTGCTGAGCGCACCGCTGATTGCCATGCTGGCAGCGACGGTGGGTTACCTGGCGACCGCCAAGGCGCTGCTGGCGAGGCTTGAAACCTCGGTGGCGATCTGGTTCCTGCTTCTGGTGGTGTATCACGTGATACGCCGCTGGATGCTGATCCAGCGCCGCCGTCTGGCGTTCGACCGTGCCAAGCACCGACGGGCAGAGATCCTCGCCCAGCGTGCGCGTGGCGAGGAAGAGCCAAACCATGTCAACAGCACAGAAGGCACGACGGAAGCTGACGAAGTCGAGCTGGATCTGGATGCCATCAGTACCCAATCCCTGCGACTGGTACGCTCCATCCTGATGCTGATTGCCCTGCTGTCGGTGATCTTCCTGTGGTCGGAAATTCACTCCGCGTTTGGCTTCCTGGAAAACATCTCCCTGTGGGACGTAACGTCCACGGTACAAGGTGTGGAGAGCCTGGAGCCGATTACCTTAGGCGCGGTGTTGATTGCCATTCTGGTGTTGATCATCACCACCCAACTGGTGCGTAACTTCCCGGCGCTGCTGGAGCTGGCCCTGCTGCAGCATCTCGATTTAACCCCGGGGACGGGATACGCAATTACCACCATCACCAAATATCTGATCATGCTGTTTGGCG
This sequence comes from Enterobacter sp. RCC_40, assembly GCF_041360735.1. Taxonomy (NCBI): domain Bacteria; kingdom Pseudomonadati; phylum Pseudomonadota; class Gammaproteobacteria; order Enterobacterales; family Enterobacteriaceae; genus Enterobacter; species Enterobacter sp. RCC_40. The sequence continues at coordinate 23,673 of NZ_JBFUPR010000003.1, read as the reverse complement.
GGCTGGTCGGCTTCTCAATGATTGGCATTGAATGGTCGAAACTGCAGTGGCTGGTGGCGGCACTTGGTGTGGGGTTAGGGTTTGGCTTACAGGAGATCTTCGCCAACTTTATCTCTGGCCTGATTATTCTGTTCGAAAAACCGATTCGTATTGGCGATACGGTAACGATCCGCGATTTGACCGGCAGCATCACCAGGATCAACACGCGCGCCACCACGATCAGCGACTGGGACCGTAAAGAGATCATCGTGCCGAACAAGGCGTTTATTACCGAGCAGTTTATCAACTGGTCGCTATCAGACTCCGTCACGCGTGTGGTGCTGACGGTACCTGCGCCGTCGGATGCCAACAGCGAAGAGGTCACTCAGATCCTCTACACTGCCGCGGAGCGCTGTTCATTCGTGATCGACAACCCGGCGCCGGAAGTGTTCCTGGTGGATTTACAACAGGGGATCCAGATTTTCGAACTGCGTATTTACGCCGCCGAAATGGGACACCGTATGCCACTGCGTCATGAGATCCACCAGCTGATTCTGGCAGGGTTCCGTGAGCACGGCATTGATATGCCGTTCCCACCGTTCCAGATGCGTCTGGAAAGCCTGGACGGGCGCAAAACGGGAAGAACGTTAACGTCAGCGGCGCGCACACGCCCGGCAGGAAGTTTGTAACCCTTCTCCCCTCCCTTCCGGGAGGGGAATGTTTAACCGCTACGCCACTTCCGTCAGCAACGCTACAGAACGTCGGCGGTAATTCTCATAAATCCCCATCGCCAGCAGCGAGAAGAAGACTGGGCCGCCCACCATCCACAGTGCGCTACTCCAGTCATTCGCCTCAATCACCGGCTGAATAACGGTAAAGATGTTGGCGAATGCCACTACCAGCACCACCACCGTGGTTGCCAGCAGCGTGGCGGCGCGCGTTTTGAAAATCACAAACGGACGCTCAAGATCCTCCTTCGCCTTAAAGAACGGGAAGGCCAGGCTCAGAAAGAGATAAGGCAGCGTCATCGACACGTTCGCCATCAGGGTCAGCTTGTTATAAAACGCTGACGCGGTATCCCCACCAAACGACACCAGCAAAATGAACACGCAGACCAGCAGGCACTGCATCCACATGGCGTTGGCGGGCATACCTGCGGTATTCAGTTGCGTCATGCGTGCAGGCCACAGCGCTTTTGGCGTGCCCTGAATTATCGCTTTCAACGGAGAGTAAATCAGCGTGAAAAACGCGCCGGTATAGGCAAGAAACATGGACAAGCCGGTGATGCGTGCAAACCAGACGCCCATCGTTGCCGCCGCTTCCGGTGTCAGATTCATCGCTTGTCCCAGCGTCATCCCCAGGCTTTTCATCAGCACATAGGTAATGTTGCCCAGGTTAGTGGTGTTGTTGCTGAGTACCTGCTGCCAGTTGGTGCTGACGCCCCAGAGGAAAATTGCCAGTGAATAACCAATGGAGATAACTATCGCGGCAAAAATAATGCCTTTCGCAAAGTTCTTTTCCGGGTTCTCGGTCTTGTCGACCAGACCGCCCACCGCCTCAATACCGCCGTACGCAAAAATGGCAAACACCACAAAGGAGAGCATAGCGAGCCCGGACTGATAGCTCGGGTTGGGCGAGGAAACGAAGTTCACCTCCTGAGCGAAATGTCCGCCGTTCAGGCACAGAATGGCAATGCTGACCACCAGCAGCACCAGATTCAGGCACATCACCGAGATCCCGCCCACGGCGGTAATGCGGGCAATTTTGTTGATGCCCTTAGACGCCACCAGCGTTACAACCACCATCCAGCAGACGGCCAGAATCCCGACCACCTGCGTGGAGCTCAGACCGGCCAAAGACCAGACCTGAGTGTGATCGCTGCCGAAAACAAACGTCGAAAACGGTACCCAGACCTTGGCCGCCGTACTGACCATCCAGACCACATACGAGGAGAACCACATAAACGTGCCGATAAACGCGTAGCGCGGGCCGATGCTGTTGTTCATCCATGAATAGATCCCGCCCTCTTCTTTGCGGTAGGCCGCCCCCATTTCCGCCATCATCAGCGCAAACGGTATGAAGAAAAACAGGGCCGAGACGATGTAGAACGGCGTTGCGCTGTAGCCCATCAGATAGAAAGCCGACGGGCTGTTGGCAAAGCCAAAGACGGAGGTAAAAATCATCAGGATGAGCCCGGTGAGGGTCATTTTTTTAAGTGACTGGGACATAGCGCCATCCAAAGGAAGTTAAACTGCGCGGATGGTAGCAGAAGACCAGACTAATATTGTGGCTATTAGGGGCAAATTAAGAAAAAGACCTGCGTACAGAGAATGTGGCAGTTTTTAATGTTGTCATGCGGAAATGGAAAGGTTAATTGACATCAGAGGTGAGCCGGGTAAGCGACAGCGCTACCCGGCAATACGGTGCGTTATGCGCGATCGACTGTAAACGCGATCACTTCGCCCAGCTGTTCTGCGCCCAGCGCCAGCATCACCAGACGATCAACGCCCAGCGCCACGCCGGAGCAGTCCGGCAGGCCCGCCTTCAATGCTTCCAGCAGATGGGTATCAATAGGCTGCTGCGGCAGACCACGTGCCGCGCGCTTGCGGTTATCCTGCTCAAAACGCTGCTGCTGTTCGCGTGCGTCGGTCAGTTCGTGGAAGCCGTTCGCCAGCTCAATACCTTTGTAATAGACCTCAAAACGCTCCGCCACGCGGTGATCTTCGGTGCTGATCTGCGCCAGCGAAGCCTGGCTTGCCGGGAAGTGATATACAAACGTCGGCCGGTCTTTGCCAATTTGCGGCTCAACGCCAAAGGTGAAGAGCAGTTGCAGCAGCGTGTCGCGGTCTTCTTCGGTATCTGCCACGTTGCTCAGATCCAGTTTTGCCGCCACTTCGCGCAGCTGCGCTTTATCCGCAGAGAGCGGATCAATTTCCAGGTAACGCTGGAAAACCTGCTGATAAGAGAGCGTTTCCGCTTCTGAGCACTCCAGCACCTGCTGCAGCAAATCGTCCACCTCGTTCATCAGGCGGTACATATCATAATGCGGACGGTACCACTCCAGCATGGTGAATTCCGGATTGTGGTGACGCCCCATCTCTTCATTACGGAAACTGCGGCACAGCTGATAGACCGGGCCACACCCTGCCGCCAGCAGGCGTTTCATGTGGTATTCCGGACTGGTCATCAGATACAAATTCATGCCCTGTGAGTGGCCAGGACCAACAAAACGGGTTTCAAACGGGACCAGATGAATATCCGTTACCGTTGCCTGACTCATGCACGGGGTTTCCACCTCAAGAACGCCGCGGTCGGCAAAGAAGCGGCGGATCTCCGCCATAATTGCAGCGCGTTTTAGCAGGTTGGGGATGGATGCGCTCGGCTGCCAGGTGGCCGTTTCGCTCATGAGTTTTTCTCCGATTTCAGACAAGGGCACGAAGTCTACTCGTTACCAGGGACGGAGACAAATTTTGCGCAGTAAAAAAGCGCATTTCATTTAGGTGAACAATTGCGCGACGAAATTCATTACTCACCGCGATAAATCGCCGCACAGAACAGCAAAAAAATCGAACACGTCAAATTTCCCTGACATCCACGCGGTTATACTGCTTTACCCATAAAGGAGCAGTGGAAACGCTTTCGCAATCGTCCTTTTGGACGGGTGAACTACCTTTAGTTTATCGCGTTGCGAAATAACAAAAATCTGGAGGAATGTCGTGCAAACTTTTCAAGCCGATCTTGCCGTTATAGGCGCTGGCGGGGCTGGATTACGTGCTGCGATTGCTGCAGCACAAGCTAATCCCAACGCTAAAATCGCATTGATTTCAAAAGTCTATCCGATGCGCAGCCATACGGTTGCCGCAGAAGGAGGATCCGCCGCCGTTGCGCAGGATCATGACAGCTTCGAATACCATTTCCACGACACGGTTGCAGGGGGCGACTGGCTTTGCGAGCAGGATGTCGTTGACTACTTTGTACACCATTGTCCTACGGAGATGACCCAGCTTGAACAGTGGGGATGTCCGTGGAGCCGTCGTCCGGACGGCAGCGTCAACGTTCGCCGCTTCGGCGGGATGAAGATCGAACGCACCTGGTTCGCCGCCGATAAAACCGGCTTCCACATGTTGCACACCCTGTTCCAGACCTCCCTTCAGTTCCCACAGATTCAGCGCTTTGACGAACATTTCGTCCTCGACATTCTGGTTGATGACGGTCAGGCGCGCGGTCTGGTGGCGATGAACATGATGGAAGGCACCCTCGTCCAGATCCGCGCCAACGCGGTGGTCATGGCTACCGGCGGTGCGGGGCGTGTTTACCGCTACAACACCAACGGCGGTATCGTCACCGGTGACGGCATGGGCATGGCGCTCAGCCACGGCGTGCCGCTGCGGGATATGGAGTTCGTGCAGTATCACCCTACTGGCCTGCCGGGCTCCGGCATTCTGATGACGGAAGGCTGCCGTGGTGAAGGCGGGATCCTGGTCAATAAAAATGGCTACCGCTATCTGCAGGATTACGGCATGGGCCCGGAAACCCCGCTCGGCGAGCCGAAAAACAAATACATGGAACTGGGCCCGCGCGACAAAGTATCTCAGGCCTTCTGGCACGAGTGGCGCAAAGGCAACACCATCGCCACGCCACGCGGCGATGTGGTCTACCTCGACCTGCGTCATCTTGGCGAGAAGAAACTGCTGGAACGTCTGCCGTTCATTTGCGAACTGGCAAAAGCCTACGTTGGCGTCGATCCGGTGAAAGAGCCGATTCCGGTACGTCCAACGGCCCACTACACCATGGGCGGTATCGAAACCGATCAGCAGTGCGAAACCCGCATTAAAGGGCTGTTTGCCGTGGGCGAGTGCTCTTCTGTCGGCCTGCACGGTGCTAACCGTCTGGGGTCAAACTCACTGGCGGAGCTGGTGGTCTTTGGCCGCATGGCGGGCGAACGCGCGATGGAGCGTGCTGCCACCGCCTGCGAGGCGAACAGCGCGGCGCTGGATGCCCAGGTCGTTGACGTCGAAAAACGGCTGAAGAGCCTGGTGAACCAGGAAGGAAATGAAAACTGGTCGAAAATCCGCGACGAGATGGGCCTGTCGATGGAGGAAGGCTGCGGTATCTACCGTACCCCTGAACTAATGCAAAAAACCGTGGATAAGCTGGCAGAGCTGCAGGAACGCTTCAAGCGCGTGCGCATTACCGATACCTCCAGCGTGTTCAACACAGACCTGCTCTATACCATTGAGTTGGGTCACGGCCTGAACGTGGCGGAATGTATGGCGCACTCTGCGCTGGCACGTAAAGAGTCACGCGGCGCGCATCAGCGTCTTGATGAAGGCTGCACCGAACGTGATGACGTCAATTTCCTGAAACACACTCTCGCCTGGCGCGATGCGGATGGCACCACCCGTCTGGACTACAGCGACGTGAAAATCACGACGTTGCCACCGGCTAAACGCGTGTATGGCGCAGAAGCAGAAGCCGCCGAGAAGAAGGAGAAGGCGAATGGCTGAGATGCAGAAACTGAAAATCGAAGTGGTGCGCTACAATCCGGAAGTGGACACCGCACCGCACAGCGCATTCTATGAAGTCCCTTATGACGAGCAAACCTCTCTGCTGGATGCGCTCGGCTATATCAAAGATAACCTTGCGCCGGACCTGAGCTACCGCTGGTCGTGCCGTATGGCAATCTGCGGCTCCTGCGGCATGATGGTCAACAAGGTGCCGAAACTGGCCTGTAAAACTTTCCTGCGTGAATACACCAAAGGCATCAAAGTAGAAGCGTTGGGTAACTTCCCGATTGAACGCGATCTGGTGGTCGATATGACCCACTTTATCGAAAGTCTGGAAGCGATTAAGCCGTACATCATCGGCAATCCACGTACGCCGGATCAGGGGACGAACACCCAGACGCCAGCTCAGATGGCGAAATACCATCAGTTCTCCGGCTGCATCAACTGTGGTCTGTGCTACGCCGCGTGTCCACAGTTTGGCCTGAATCCAGAGTTTATTGGCCCGGCGGCCATTACCCTGGCGCACCGCTATAACGAGGACAGCCGCGACCACGGTAAAAAAGAACGTATGGCGCAGCTTAACAGCCAGAACGGCGTCTGGAGCTGTACTTTTGTGGGCTACTGCTCCGAAGTCTGTCCAAAGCACGTCGACCCGGCCGCCGCTATTCAGCAGGGTAAAGTGGAAAGCTCGAAAGACTTTCTTATCGCCACCCTGAAACCACGCTAAGGAGTGCATAATGACGACTAAACGCAAAGCCTACGTGCGGCCAATGCCGTCCACCTGGTGGAAGAAACTGCCGTTTTATCGCTTCTATATGCTGCGTGAAGGCACCGCGGTGCCGGCGGTCTGGTTCAGCCTGGAGCTGATGTATGGCGTTTATGCCCTCAAACATGGCCCTGAAACCTGGGCCAGCTTTGTCGGCTTCCTGCAAAACCCCATCATCGTGATCCTGAACCTGATTGTGCTCGCGGCAGCGCTGCTTCATACCAAAACCTGGTTTGAACTGGCGCCAAAAGCGGCGAACATCATCATTAAAGACGAGAAAATGGGGCCAGAGCCTGTCATTAAAGGGCTATGGGGAGTGACGATCCTCGTCACTGTGGTCATTCTGTTTGTCGCACTGTTCTGGTAAGGAGACTACTGTGATTAATCCAAATCCAAAACGTTCTGACGAGCCGGTCTTCTGGGGACTGTTTGGCGCAGGGGGGATGTGGAGCGCCATCATCGCGCCGGTCATCATCCTGCTGGTCGGTATTATGCTGCCACTGGGGCTGTTTCCGGGCGATGCGCTGGGTTACGAGCGAGTACTGGCCTTTGCCAGCAGCTTTATTGGCCGTGTGTTCATCTTCCTGATGATCGTCCTGCCGCTGTGGTGTGGCCTGCACCGTATTCACCACGCGATGCATGACCTGAAAATCCATGTCCCGAGCGGGAAATGGGTGTTCTACGGTCTGGCAACCATCCTGACGGTGGTTACGCTGATTGCCGTGGTTACTATCTGATACATCAGGCCCGCCTCCCGGCGGGCCTTTCATTTCTGCATTTTCCCCACCAGCCACTGCGCAAACTCACGCATTGCAGGGGTTTCTGTCCGTGACTGCAATCGGGTTAACCAGTAACTGCCCAGCTCAATCTGTGTTGCAAACGGCTGAATGATACGTTCGCTGTTCAGCAGATGAGTGAACATACCCACAGGTGCGATAGCAATTCCCACGCCGGCCTGCGCGGCTTCCAGCATGGTAACGGATGAATCAAACACCATCACCCGATGCGTTGGTGACGGCGGGAGTTCGCCCGCGGCCTGCATCCACGCCGACCATTCGTCGCGTCGGTAGGAGCGCAGCAGCGTAAATTTCAGTATGTCCGCCGGTGCTTGTAGCCCGACGGCAATTTCAGGCGTGCACAGCGGAGCCAGCGGCGCAGAACACAGAAACGTCGCTTCAGTGCCATGCCACGCCCCTCCACCGTAGCGGATCGTGTAATCCAGCCCTTCGGCGGCCGGATCGACGCGGTTATTATGGGTCGAAAGATGCAGATCGATATGCGGATAGCGGCGACGGAAATCATCCAGCTGCGCGAACAACACCCCGGTCGCAAAAGTCCCCACCACGCCAATTTTAAGCTTCTCCAGCGCGCGATGACTGGCAAAGCGATCCAGCATGCCGGCGATACGATCAAACGAATCGTTCAGCACCGGCAGCAGATTCTCGCCCTCTGTCGTCAGCATCAATCCGCGCGAAACCCGGACAAACAGCTGACAGTTCAGATGCTGTTCCAGCGTCTTAACGTGCTGACTGATGGCTGAATGGGTGACATTCAGCTCAATGGCAGCATTAGTAAAACTGAGGTGCCTTGCAGCGGCTTCGAAGGCACGAAGCGAATTAAGCGGTAAATAGCTGCGTGTCATCGACCCATCCGTTAGAAAAATTAACAGCTAATGCTAAATTTAACCGTTTGTCAGCCACAGTCAAATCCAACAGACTGGGTATGTCTGACGGGCCCGGACACTCCCTTGACTCGCTATTACGGAAGATAACTGATGATGAAAAAATCCCTGTGCTGCGCCCTGCTGCTCAGCACCTCCTGCGCTGCATTAGCCGCACCTATGTCAGAAACACAGCTGGCGAAGGTCGTGGAACGTACCGTTACGCCCCTGATGAAAGCGCAGTCTATTCCGGGTATGGCGGTCGCCGTGATCTATCAGGGCCAGCCGCACTACTTCACCTTCGGCAAGGCCGATGTCGCCGCGAACACACCCGTCACTGCACAAACGCTGTTTGAGCTGGGCTCAATCAGCAAAACCTTCACCGGCGTTCTGGGTGGCGATGCTATTGCTCGCGGTGAAATTTCGCTGGGCGATCCGGTGACCAAATACTGGCCTGAGCTGACCGGCAAACAGTGGCAGGGCGTTCGCATGCTGGACCTGGCAACCTATACTGCCGGTGGCCTGCCGTTACAGGTGCCCGATGAGGTTACCGATAATGCCTCGCTGCTGCGTTTTTACCAGTCCTGGCAACCACAGTGGGCGCCAGGCACCACGCGTCTTTATGCGAACGCCAGCATCGGTCTGTTTGGGGCTCTGGCGGTTAAACCTTCTGGCATGCGCTTTGAGCAGGCGATGACAGAGCGGGTCCTGAAGCCGCTTAACCTGAACCATACGTGGATTAACGTTCCGAAGTCAGAAGAACAGCATTACGCCTGGGGTTATCGTGACGGTAAAGCGGTTCACGTTTCGCCGGGCATGCTCGACGCCGAAGCGTATGGCGTGAAAACCAACGTGAAGGATATGGCGAGCTGGGTGGTGGCTAACATGGCCCCCGATGGTGTACAGGATGCCTCACTGAAGCAGGGCATGGTGCTTGCACAGTCTCGCTACTGGCGCACAGGCTCGATGTACCAGGGCCTGGGCTGGGAGATGCTCAACTGGCCGGTAGAAGCCAAAACCGTGGTGGAGGGCAGCGACAACAAAGTAGCGCTTGCGCCGTTGCCCGTGGCAGAAGTGAACCCTCCTGCACCACCGGTAAAAGCGTCATGGGTACATAAAACAGGCTCGACGGGCGGATTTGGCAGCTACGTGGCATTTATCCCTGAGAAGGAACTCGGCATTGTTATGCTGGCGAACAAGAGCTACCCGAACCCGGCGCGCGTGGAAGCGGCATACCGTATTCTGAGCGCTCTGCAGTAACAACTTGCCGGGTGATGCTGATGCCCACCCGGCATGCAAAATTCCCGCATTTTCCTTGCTGTCATCTACACTTAACAAAAAACAGTAAGGAAACTCCTATGCGCATTTTGCCTGTTATCGCCGCAGTGACAGCCGCGTTTTTAGTGGTTGCCTGCAGCTCCCCGACTCCCCCTCCTGGCGTCACCGTTGTCAGCAATTTCGACGCACAACGTTTTCTTGGAACATGGTATGAAATCGCGCGCCTTGACCACCGTTTTGAACGGGGTTTAGAGAAGGTCACGGCAAATTACAGCCCGATGGATGACGGCGGTATTCAGGTTATCAACCGGGGCTATAATCCGGACCGGGAGATGTGGCAGCAGTCGATTGGACAAGCGTACTTTACCGGCGACCCGCGACGGGCCGCGCTCAAAGTCTCCTTCTTTGGCCCGTTCTATGGCGGATATAACGTGATAGCGCTCGACAGAGAGTACCGTCACGCGCTTGTCTGCGGGCCGGATCGCAACTATCTGTGGATCCTCTCTCGCACCCCAACCCTTTCACCTGAGATGAAACAGCAGATGCTGGACGTCGCGACCCGGCAAGGGTTTGATGTGTCGAAACTCATCTGGGTAGAACAACCCCATTAATGGGTGCTGAGCTTCAACCCAATAATACCAGCCACAATCAGGGCGAGGCTGGCGATACGCGTCAGACTCGCTGACTCACCCAACAGCAGGATCCCGGTGATGGCCGCCCCCACGGCGCCAATTCCCGTCCAGACGGCATACGCTGTCCCCACCGGTAAAGAACGCATCGCCCACGAGAGCAAAACGATACTCACAATCATCGCGGTAAGGGTAATGACGCTGGGTGTCAGGCGGGTAAAACCGTGGGTGTACTTCAGACCTATCGCCCATACCACTTCGAGCAGGCCAGCAATAACAAGAATGATCCAGGACATTTCAGGCTCCTTAACTTAAATGCAAGTTGGGGCCGTCCCCGATGAAGGAAGCGCTTACGGGTCGTCCCGCAAGGCAAAGATTACGCCTCATATTTTGGTTAGCGTGCGATTTTTTTTCAATCCTTTTGTGCTGAACATGTTAAGGCAAGAAATAGCCGCAGTATGCCGCGTAGTTCAGGCATTTATCACTCATCCGACTTCTCTATGATGATGTGCTTTCTGATGGCAGGAAGCCAAACCACTAGCCGACTGCGAATATAATATGTTCAAAATTCTTTTGATTGACCGTTGTCACTTCACCCGCACCGGGTTTGAAGCATGGCTCAATCATTCCGGTTTATTTCCGGAAAACGTCGTTGTGACCGGCCTGAATAATCTTTTCCTCGCCAGAGAGCACATTCTGCAATGGAAACCGACGCTGGTTATTGCTGACCTGCATGGGTTCAGACAGGATGTACATCCCTTTCAGTCCCTCTCATCTTTGCTGAACGCCAGCGAAAGAGTGCCCTTTATTTTGCTGCAATCGGGTGAGGATAGTGAAATGACCACCTGGCTGAAGCAATTCCCGGTCTGGTCATCGCTGTTGAAAAATGCCCGTCTTGAACAACTGGGGACAGTTATCCACGACGCACTAATTTCGCACGCGAACAGTGAAAAGCCAAAGGTAACCGCGCCTTTGCTGACGCGCCAGGAGGAGAAAGTGCTGACGTTGTGGATGGAGGGTGCCAGCAATCAGAAAATTGCGGCTCACCTGAGTATTAACGGTAAAACGGTCTATACCTATAAACGGAATATCCGCATGAAATTGCATATGGATACGCGTTATTCACCGTTTTTATCCCTGCAGGAATCAGAAAGCTGACGGTACGAAACCCGTCTGGTTCCGTACCGTTTATTCAATTACTGCTGTGCTTTACTTGCCGCACCAGAGATTGCGCTACCACCTTCAGAAATATCCTGACCAACGCCACGCGTGGTATTACAGGCTGTTAATACTGAAGAAAGTACCAGGACTGAAAAGATCGCTGCAATTGTCTTCTTAACCATAATATCGTCCTTTTATAGCCAAAGTTGTTTTGTGTATAGCAATTTAAGAATAGACAATATCCCGTCGTTTGACGGAAAAGGACGCATTTTTAGGAAAATTAGACGGGGTTAGCTGGCCGCATGAGAAATGATATGGCCGAGATCCTGGATATCTTCCCCCATTCCACGCGTGGTGTTACAGCCGGAAAGCAACGCGCTGGACAGCGCTAACAGAAGCAGAATTTTAACGGTACGGTTCATCATCCCTGCCTGCAAAAAACAGGCGCAGCGGGCGCTGCGCCTTCAGTCTTGACGTAAATTACTTCACGCGAGATACGTATTCGCCGGAGCGGGTATCTACTTTGATCACTTCACCAGTCTGTACGAACAGTGGAACTTTAACCACTGCACCGGTGGACAGGGTAGCTGGCTTGCCGCCAGTACCTGCGGTATCACCTTTCAGACCTGGGTCGGTTTCAACGATTTCCAGCTCTACGAAGTTTGGTGGGGTAACAGCGATAGGTTGGCCGTTCCACAGGGTCACGATGCACTCAGCCTGGTCCAGCAGCCATTTTTCGCTATCGCCAATCGCTTTAGCATCCGCAGACAGCTGCTCGAACGTTTCGTTGTTCATGAAGTGCCAGAACTCACCGTCGTTGTACAGGTAAGTCAAGTTCATATCGACAACATCAGCGCCTTCAGCGGAGTCAGTAGACTTGAAGGTTTTCTCAACACGGGTACCGGTCAGCAGGCGACGCAGCTTAACGCGCGCGAATGCCTGGCCTTTACCTGGTTTAACGAATTCGCTGGCTTCAACCGCGTACGGTTCGCCGTCCATCATGATTTTAAGACCAGCACGAAAATCGTTGCTATAGTACGTTGCCATAAGGCCCTCTAAATTTGTTAACTGGTAGCTAAGCCACAAAATGGCGCATATTGTAACCCTAAACACCCCGTCCAGAGAAGATTGGTTATCGCAACTTGCCGATGTAATCACCAGTCCTGATGAATTGCTGCGTCTGTTAGACCTCGATCAGCACCCAGAGTTGCTTGCAGGCCGCGAGGCTAAGCGACTTTTTGCCCTGCGTGTTCCCCGCGCGTTTGTTGCCCGTATGGAGAAAGGAAACCCTGACGATCCATTATTAAAACAAACGCTTACTGCGCAGGAAGAGTTTATATCAGCGCCAGGATACAGCACCGATCCTCTGGAAGAGCAGAACAGTGTGGTACCGGGTTTACTGCACAAATATCTCAACCGTGCTCTTCTGCTGGTGAAAGGCGGTTGCGCGGTAAACTGCCGTTATTGTTTCCGTCGCCACTTTCCGTATGCCGAAAATCAGGGTAATAAACGCAACTGGCAGGTCGCCCTGGACTATATCGCCGCCCATCCGGAACTGGATGAGATCATTTTTTCAGGTGGCGATCCGCTGATGGCAAAAGATCATGAACTGGACTGGCTGTTGACCCAGCTTGAAGCCATTCCACACATCAAGCGTTTGCGCATCCACAGCCGTTTACCGATTGTTATTCCGGCACGCATCACGGACGGTCTGGTATCTCGCCTTGAGCAGTCTCGTTTACAGGTTCTGCTGGTGAACCATATCAACCATGCGAATGAAATCGACGAGGCATTCCGTGCGGCGATGGCGCGTCTGCGCAAAGCGGGTGTGACGCTGTTGAACCAGAGCGTGTTGCTGCGCGGTGTGAATGATAATGCCCGGGTTCTGGCGGAGCTCAGTAATGCGTTATTCGATGCGGGCGTGATGCCCTACTACCTGCACGTACTGGATCGTGTGCAAGGCGCGGCGCATTTCATGGTCACGGATGAAGAGGCCCGGCAGATTATGCGCGAACTGTTAACGCTGGTTTCAGGCTATATGGTGCCGAAGCTGGCGCGAGAGATTGGCGGTGAGCCGAGTAAGACGCCGCTGGATTTGCAACTGCGGCAACAATAACGGCAGGTGGCGCTACGCTTATCCGCCCGGTGGGGTTGGGCGCAGCGCCATCAGCAATGTAGATCAGTTAGGGCACTTATAGACCTGGCCATTCATCTGGCTGGCCGTTGGCACGAAGCTGGACAACATCCCTTGCGACGGGCTGCTCACACCGTAAATCACGTTGCCACCCATCTCTGCAGCCTGGTTACGCAGCGCGTTAGCGGCACCGCGCATAGACCCACCTTCTTCACCGTGCTGACCCGACATCCAGTTGCTTTGCTCACCGGTTGCCGTGCCTAAAAACTGGCACTCGTTACCCGGCTTATCTTCAACAAAGCGAACGCCCTGACCTGCAGCAGACAGCTCATTGCTGGAGCTACAACCCGCCAGCAGCAATGCTGCTCCTACGATCCCTGCACAGACTTTTACGCGCATGTTATTCCTCGTTTTCAATAAGCTGGACAGCAGATGTTGTCCGTGTGTAAACCTTATACTAAAAAGATGACCAAAAGAAAAACCCCCGAGCATTTCTGCCCGGGGGTTTTTCTCATTCTAAGCGGTAAAGCGCACGATTACATCATGCCGCCCATACCACCCATGCCGCCCATACCCGCAGCACCTAAGTCAGGTGCGTCGCCTTTAGGCATGTCGGTCACCATGCACTCGGTAGTGATCATCAGACCCGCTACAGAGGCCGCGTACTGCAGTGCAGAACGGGTCACTTTGGTTGGATCCAGGATACCGAAGTCGATCATGTTGCCGTATTCTTCAGTTGCAGCGTTGTAACCGTAGTTACCTTCGCCCGCTTTCACCATGTTCGCAACCACGGATGGCTCTTCACCGGCGTTGGAAACGATCTGACGCAGTGGTGCTTCCATTGCGCGCAGCGCAACTTTGATACCCACGTTCTGATCTTCGTTCTGAGCAGTCAGGCCAGCCAGTTTAGCGGCAACACGCACCAGCGCGACACCACCACCAGCTACCACGCCTTCTTCTACTGCTGCACGGGTCGCGTGCAGAGCATCGTCAACGCGTGCTTTCTTCTCTTTCATTTCAACTTCAGTTGCCGCGCCCACTTTGATTACTGCCACGCCGCCTGCCAGTTTCGCTACGCGCTCCTGCAGTTTTTCACGGTCGTAATCAGAGGTTGCTTCTTCAATCTGCTTACGGATCTGAGCAACACGGCCCTGAATAGCCGCTTCTTCACCCACGCCATCGATGATGGTGGTGGTGTCTTTGTTGATCACAACGCGTTTAGCCTGGCCCAGGTCTTCCAGGGTCGCTTTTTCCAGCTCCATACCGATCTCTTCAGAGATTACGGTACCGCCAGTCAGGGTAGCGATATCCTGCAGCATCGCTTTACGGCGGTCGCCGAAGCCAGGTGCTTTAACCGCAGCCACTTTCACGATGCCACGCATGGTGTTAACCACCAGGGTCGCCAGTGCTTCACCTTCAACGTCTTCAGCAATGATAACCAGCGGCTTGCCTGCTTTCGCAACGGCTTCCAGCACTGGCAGCATTTCACGGATGTTGGAGATTTTCTTGTCAGCCAGCAGGATGAATGGGCTTTCCAGCTCAACAGCGCCCGTTTCTGGCTTGTTGATGAAGTATGGGGACAGGTAACCGCGGTCGAACTGCATACCTTCAACCACGTCCAGTTCGTCTTCCAGACCGGTACCGTCTTCAACGGTGATCACGCCTTCTTTACCGACTTTGTCCATCGCTTCCGCGATCAGTTTACCTACGGTTTCGTCGGAGTTAGCGGAGATAGTACCAACCTGAGCAATCGCTTTAGAGTCGGAGCATGGAACGGACAGCGCTTTCAGCTCTTCAACCGCCGCAGTAACCGCTTTGTCGATACCGCGCTTCAGATCCATTGGGTTCATACCCGCAGCAACGGCTTTCAGACCTTCGGTGATGATAGCCTGTGCCAGTACGGTTGCGGTGGTGGTACCGTCGCCTGCAGCGTCGTTCGCTTTAGAGGCAACTTCTTTCACCATCTGCGCGCCCATGTTTTCGAATTTGTCTTCCAGCTCGATTTCACGTGCTACAGAAACACCGTCTTTAGTGATGGTTGGCGCGCCGAAGGATTTATCCAGCACTACGTTACGGCCTTTCGGGCCCAGGGTCACTTTAACTGCATCTGCCAGTACGTTTACGCCGCGGAGCATTTTT
Source organism: Enterobacter sp. RCC_40 (assembly GCF_041360735.1). Taxonomy (NCBI): domain Bacteria; kingdom Pseudomonadati; phylum Pseudomonadota; class Gammaproteobacteria; order Enterobacterales; family Enterobacteriaceae; genus Enterobacter; species Enterobacter sp. RCC_40. The sequence continues at coordinate 8,420 of NZ_JBFUPR010000003.1, read as the reverse complement.
ACACGAGCGTCGTTACCGAATTTTACGTCTTTAGCTGCCATGTTCTTATTTCCTCAAATTCTCGTGCGTAAAATTACGCTTCAACAATTGCCAGAATGTCGCTTTCGGACATGATCAACACTTCTTCATTGTCGATCTTCTCGGATTTCACGCCGTAGCCATCGTTGAAAATTACGATGTCACCAACTTTAACGTCCAGTGGCTGCACAGTTCCGTTTTCCAGAATGCGGCCCTTACCGACAGCGATGATTTCGCCACGCGTTGATTTTGCTGCTGCAGAACCAGTCAGAACGATGCCGCCAGCAGACTTGGTTTCAACTTCTTTACGTTTGACGATCACACGATCATGTAACGGACGAATACTCATTGATAGCTCTCCTTTGAGAAAGTCATTATCAGTTATGGATGACGCCGGTCCGCACGCGGTTTTCCGACTAGTGCCCTGAGAGATGGGGATAGCTTTTTCCCCCTTCAAGGGGCAGACGAAAAAAAATTTGCGAAAGTGTTACCATCGCCTCTCTTTTGATCGTGGCAGGGCGATGTCAATGAGTGGACTAAAACAGGAGTTGGGACTGGCGCAGGGCGTGGGTCTGCTGTCGACCTCCTTGTTAGGTACGGGTGTGTTTGCGGTACCCGCGCTGGCAGCACTGGTGGCCGGCAATAATAGCCTGTGGGCGTGGCCAGTGCTGATTGTGCTGGTGTTTCCGGTCGCGGTCGTGTTTGCCATCCTCGGACGGCATTTCCCCAGCGCGGGCGGCGTAGCGCACTTTGTCGGTATGGCGTTTGGTCCGCGACTGGAGCGGGTCACCGGCTGGCTGTTTCTTTCTGTTATTCCCGTCGGTCTACCGGCAGCGTTGCATATCGCGACCGGTTTTGGCCAGGCGCTGTTTGGCTGGCATAACGAGCAACTGCTGCTGGCCGAGCTGGGTACGCTGGCCATCGTCTGGTGGGTCGGCTCACGAGGTGCCAGCTCGAGTGCCAACCTGCAAACCGTCGTTGCAATACTGATTGTGGCCCTCATTGTCGCCATCTGGTGGAAAGGGGATATTACGCTGAAGGAGATCCCCTTCCCCGCGGTAAGTGAGGTCAACCATTCGCAGCTGTTCGCTGCGCTATCGGTAATGTTCTGGTGTTTTGTCGGGCTGGAGGCGTTCGCCCATCTGGCCTCTGAGTTTAAACAACCGGAACGGGATTTCCCGCGCGCCCTGATGATTGGCCTGCTGGTAGCAGGTACCGTTTACTGGGCCTGTACCGTGCTGGTACTGCATTTCAACGCGTTCGCCGCGGATAAAGCGGCCGCTGCCTCGCTGCCGGGCATTGTGGTGCAATTGTTTGGTCTGAAAGCGCTGTGGGTCGCCTGTGTTATTGGCTATCTGGCCTGTTTTGCCAGCCTCAATATCTACATCCAGAGCTTTGCGCGTCTGGTGTGGTCGCAGGCGCTTGATAAACCAGAGAGCCGCCTTGCGCACCTGTCTAAACGTCAGCTGCCGTTGAATGCGCTTAATACCGTGCTGGGCTGCTGCGTCTTGAGTTCGCTATGTATTTACGGGCTGAATATCAATCTTGATGCCCTGATCGTGTACGCAAACGGGATTTTCATCATGATCTACCTGCTGTGCATGCTGGCGGGTTGTCGTCTGCTGAAAGGTCGCTATAAAGCGCTGGCAGTGATTGGTGGCGTGCTTTGCCTGCTGTTGCTGGCGATGGTGGGGTGGAAAAGCCTGTATGCGATTAGCATGCTGGCGGGGCTGTGGCTGTTTTTACCGAAACGCGGCACCCTGTAAAACAAAGCCCGGTAGCGATTCGCTTACCGGGCCTGGCCTCTTTTACCGATCGTCTTTATGGTCTAAACGGTCGCGCTGTTCATCTTTACGCTGATACTCCCCTTCGAAAGTATCCCCCGGCCCTGTACTGAATCCACCGCCCGGCATACGGCTAAAACGCAGATGCGGCAGTAGCTTCATGGTCAGGTGTTTTTGCACCGGCGGCAGAAGCAGCAGCAGGCCGAGGAAGTCAGTGAAGAATCCCGGCAGGATCAGCAGCAGGCCAGCAATAATCAGCGAGACGCTTTTAATCATCTCTGCGGCCGGGCTTTCGCCTGCGGCCATCTTCTGCTGCATTATCAGGAAATTTTTGAAACCCTGATTACGCACCAGCGACATGCCGATCACCGAAGTGAAAATCACCAGAATCAGCGTTAACAGGACACCCAGTACATGGGCGACCTGGATAAAAATTGAAATCTCGATGTAAACATAGAGAAAGAAAGCAATAAATGGTATCCAGCGCACTGGCATCTCCTGTGTGGCAGGTGCCCTCAGGCCCCTGTCTGAATGTGTTCGCGAAACGCGTCTGTAAGAAATGGTGACGGTTAGCCAAAATTCAATCGGTTTGCACGGATATTTTTTCTGGAAATTTTAAAGCGGTGACTCATTTCACAGATTAATAATTATCATGGAATCGGGTCGATAATAAGTGATCCAGATTACGGCAATTCGCTATCATCAGCATATGATCTCGAACATCTGGCTGATTGAGGGAATAATCGTCGGTCAGAAAATATTCAAAACCACATAAATACTGTGTGTTTAGTACAATCCATCGGCAGCTTGAAAAGAAGGTTCACATGTTAAACAACATTCGTATCGAAGAAGACTTGTTGGGTACCAGGGAAGTTCCAGCGGATGCCTACTATGGTGTTCACACTCTGAGAGCGATTGAAAACTTCTACATCAGCAACAACAAAATCAGCGACATCCCTGAATTTGTACGTGGCATGGTGATGGTGAAAAAAGCCGCAGCACTGGCCAATAAAGAGCTGCAAACCATTCCGAAAAGCGCGGCAAATGCGATTATCGCTGCCTGCGATGAAGTGCTGAACAACGGCAAATGCATGGATCAGTTCCCGGTCGATGTCTATCAGGGCGGCGCGGGCACCTCCGTCAACATGAACACCAACGAAGTACTGGCAAACATCGGCCTGGAGCTGATGGGTCATCAGAAAGGTGAATACCAGTATCTGAATCCGAACGACCACGTTAATAAATGTCAGTCCACTAACGACGCCTACCCAACCGGCTTCCGTATCGCGGTGTATGCCTCCGTGGTGAAACTGGTGGACGCCATTAATCAGCTGGGTGATGGCTTCCAGCGCAAAGCCGTTGAGTTCCAGGACATCCTGAAAATGGGTCGTACCCAGTTGCAGGACGCGGTTCCGATGACCCTCGGTCAGGAATTCCACGCGTTTAACGTGCTGCTTAACGAAGAAACTAAAAACCTGCTGCGCACCTCCGAGCTGCTGCTGGAAGTGAACCTGGGCGCAACCGCCATCGGCACGCGTCTGAATACGCCGGACGGTTACCAGCAGCTGGCGGTACAGAAGCTGGCTGAAGTCTCTAACCTGCCGGTTGTGCCTGCAGAAGATCTGATTGAAGCCACCTCCGACTGCGGCGCGTACGTTATGGTTCACAGCGCCCTGAAACGTCTGGCGGTGAAACTCTCCAAAATCTGTAATGACCTGCGCCTGCTCTCTTCCGGTCCGCGCGCTGGCCTGAATGAAATCAACCTGCCAGAGCTGCAGGCCGGTTCGTCCATCATGCCGGCGAAAGTGAACCCGGTAGTGCCAGAAGTGGTGAACCAGGTCTGCTTTAAAGTCATCGGTAACGATACAACCGTGACCATGGCCTCTGAAGCTGGCCAGCTGCAGCTGAACGTCATGGAGCCGGTCATCGGCCAGGCAATGTTTGAATCCATCCACATTCTGACCAACGCCTGCTACAACCTGCTGGAGAAATGCGTTAACGGCATCACCGCAAACAAAGAAGTTTGTGAAGGGTATGTCTATAACTCCATCGGCATCGTCACCTACCTCAACCCGTTCATCGGCCACCATAACGGCGACATCGTCGGTAAGATTTGCGCCGAAACAGGTAAGAGCGTGCGTGAAGTCGTTCTGGAGCGTGGACTGTTGACCGAAGCCGAGCTGGACGATATCTTCTCGGCCCAGAACCTGATGCACCCGGCATACAAAGCGAAACGATATACCGATGAAAGCGAACAGTAGCAGTTCAGGCTAGGCTTCCTTAAGGCACGTCACTTGTGACGTGCCTTTTTTCTTTATAGGCGTTACCAAAATACAACAATTCAATATCAACTTGTTAATAAGCAAGGCAGGTCCTTATGTTTGGAGCAGAACTCGTCATCGTCCTGTTGGCGATTTATTTGGGAGCAAGACTCGGGGGTATCGGCATTGGTTTTGCCGGCGGTCTCGGGGTGCTCGTACTTACCCTTATCTTTCAGATTAAACCCGGCGCAATCCCTTTTGACGTTATCGAAATCATCATGGCGGTTATTGCCGCTATCGCAGCCATGCAGGTGGCAGGCGGTATGGACTACCTGGTGAGCCTGGCGGAGCGTATGTTACGCCGCCATCCAAAATACATTACCTTCCTTGCCCCGCTGGTGACGTGGTTTATGACCATTCTCGCCGGTACTGGCCACACCGCCTTCTCCACGCTGCCGGTCATTACCGAAGTGGCGAAAGAGCAGGGCATCCGTCCGTCTCGTCCACTCTCGATTGCCGTGGTCGCGTCCCAGATTGCGATTACCGCATCACCTATCTCCGCTGCAGTGGTCTTCTTCGCCGGTATCCTTGAGCCTATGGGCGTGAGTTACCTGACGCTGCTGGCCATCTGTATTCCGGTGACGCTGATTGCAGTGATGATCACCGCCGTGCTGTGTAACTTCCTCGGCGCCGAACTGAAAGACGATCCGGTTTATCAGGAGCGTCTGGCAAAAGGTGAAGTGAAACTGCGTGGTAGCCAGGTCTTCGAACTGAAACCGCATGCAAAACGCTCCGTCTTGCTGTTCCTGATCGGTATCGTTGCGGTCATGTTCTACGCAACCGCCATCAGTGACACCGTGGGTCTGATCCAGAACCCGGTCCTGCCGCGTAACGAAGCGATTGTGGTATTCATGCTGACTATCGCCACGCTGATCAGCATCACCTGTAAAATCGACACCAGCGAAGTGCTCAACGCCAGCACCTTTAAATCCGGTATGAGCGCCTGCGTGTGTGTACTGGGTGTGGCCTGGCTTGGTGATACCTTCGTGAAAGCTCACATCAGCGATATCCAGACCGTTGCGGGCGACCTGCTGCACAACTATCCGTGGCTCCTGGCTGTGGTGCTGTTCTTTGCCGCAACCCTGCTTTACTCTCAGGCGGCCACCACCAAAGCCCTGATGCCTGCGGCACTGATGCTGGGTGTTACCCCGCTGACGGCTATTGCCTCGTTTGCTGCCGTTTCTGCACTGTTCGTTTTACCCACCTACCCAACCCTGCTGGCGGCGGTTGAGATGGATGACACTGGCTCGACTCGCATCGGTAAGTACGTGTTTAACCATGCGTTCCTGATCCCGGGCGTGGTGGCTATCTCGCTGTGCGTGATCCTCGGCTTTATCATTGGCGGCATCGTGCTGTAAACAATGATGGGTTGTAAAAATAGTTAAAAACGGGCCGCTCTGCGGCCCGTTTCATTAATGACCAATAGCCTTGCGTGATATAGTGAAGACTTTCGTGATGAGGAGGTCGACTTGTGAACACGCCTGATGCTGTTGTTGTCCTTTGTACCGCCCCTGATGAAGCCTCTGCCCAGGATCTCGCCGCCAAAGTGCTGGCCGAAAAACTGGCAGCCTGCGTGACGCTCCTTCCTGGCGCCACCTCCCTTTACTACTGGGAAGGTAAACTGGAGCAGGAGTATGAAGTCCAGATGTTGCTCAAAACCAATCTGGCGAACCAGCAGGCACTCCTGGACTGCCTCAAATCTCATCATCCTTATCAAACCCCCGAACTGCTGGTATTGCCAGTGGTCCACGGCGACAACGATTATCTCTCATGGCTCAACGCTTCCTTACGCTGATCCTGCTGCTGTGCAGCACATCAGTTTTTGCCGGGTTATTTGACGCTCCCGGCCGTTCGAACGTTATTTCTGCCGACCAGGCATTTGTTTTCGATTTTCAACAAGACCAGCATGACCTGAATCTTACCTGGCAGATAAAAGAGGGGTATTACCTCTATCGCAAGCAGGTCAGCATCACGCCTGCTCAGGCAAAGGTAGGCCCACTTCAGATGCCTGCGGGCGAGTGGCATGAAGACGAGTTTTTCGGTAAAAGTGAAATCTATCGCCAGCGGTTAAGCGTGCCCGTGGCGGTCAATCAGGCCGATAAAGGCGCCACCGTGACCGTCACGTATCAGGGCTGTGCTGACGCGGGCTTCTGCTATCCGCCGGAAACCAAAGTCATTCCGCTGAGCGAAGTTAAAGCGGCCGACAGTATGCCTGCGCCTCCCGCAGATGAGAGCGCCGGAATGAAGGACGACGGTCACACAGCGCTGCCCTTCTCCGCCTTGTGGGCTTTACTGATTGGTATCGGTATCGCCTTCACGCCGTGCGTGCTGCCCATGTATCCGCTTATCTCCGGGATTGTCCTCGGCGGTAAGCAACGCCTTTCAACCGCACGCGCCCTGCTGCTGGCCTTTATCTACGTGCAGGGTATGGCGTTGACCTACACCGCACTGGGCCTCGTGGTTGCTGCTGCCGGACTGCAGTTCCAGGCTGCACTTCAGCACCCTTATGTGCTGGCTGGCCTGTCGATCGTATTTATTGTGCTGGCGCTGTCGATGTTTGGTTTGTTCAGCTTACAGCTGCCGTCCGCGTTGCAGACTCGCTTAACGCTGATGAGTAACCGTCAGCAGGGTGGTTCCCCGGGCGGCGTGTTCGTGATGGGTGCCATCGCCGGGTTGATTTGCTCACCGTGCACTACCGCGCCACTGAGCGCGATCCTGCTGTATATTGCCCAGAGCGGTAACCTGTGGCTCGGCGGTGGTACGTTGTATCTCTACGCGCTGGGAATGGGTCTGCCATTGATTCTGGTAACGGTATTTGGCAACCGTCTGCTGCCCAAGAGCGGCCCGTGGATGGAGACGGTGAAAACCGCGTTTGGTTTTGTCATTCTGGCGCTGCCGGTGTTCTTGCTCGAGCGTATTATCGGCGACGTCTGGGGGATGCGCCTGTGGGCAATGCTCGGTGTTGCCTTCTTCTGTTGGGCGTTTATCACAAGCCTGGCAGCGAAAAAGCCGTGGATGCGTCTGGTGCAAATCCTCCTGCTCGCCGCCGCGCTGGTGAGCGTACGGCCACTGCAGGACTGGGCATTTGGCACACCTGCGGGACAAACACAGGCGCATTTGAACTTCATCCAGATAAAGAACGTGGATGAACTCAACAGCGCGCTGGCACAGGCGAAAGGCAAACCGGTCATGCTGGATCTGTATGCGGACTGGTGTGTCGCCTGTAAAGAATTCGAAAAGTACACGTTTAGCGATCCGCAGGTGCAAAGTGCACTGAAAGAGACGGTTCTGCTCCAGGCAAACGTCACCGCCAACAGTACAGCGGATAAGGCACTGCTGAAGCAACTTAACGTGCTGGGTCTGCCAACCATTCTGTTCTTCAACGAACAGGGCCAGGAGCAGCCTGCACAGCGTGTAACCGGGTTTATGGACGCGACGGCATTCAGCGCGCATTTGCGCAATCGCCAACCGTAAACAACACTTGAAACGGGACAAACCGTTGGGAATAACGGAGGAGATAACCGTGCAACGCGAAGACGTACTGGGACAAGCCCTGCAATTACTTGAGATTCAAGGGATCGCCAGCACCACGCTTGAGATGGTAGCCGACCGTATTGATTATCCTCTGGATGAACTCATGCGCTTCTGGCCGGATAAAGAGGCGCTGCTTTACGATGCCCTGCGTTATCTCAGCCAGCAGGTTGATGTCTGGCGCAGGCAGCTGATGTTAAATGAAGAACTGACTGCGGAGCAAAAGCTGCTGGCGCGTTATACCGCCCTGAGCGAATGCGTAAGCAACAACCGTTATCCGGGTTGCCTGTTTATTGCCGCCTGCACCTTCTACCCTGACCCCGGCCATCCTATCCATCAACTGGCGGATCAGCAAAAGCGGGCGGCGCATGATTTCACGCACGAACTGCTGACCACGCTCGAAGTGGATGACCCGGCGATGGTCGCTAAGCAGATGGAGCTGGTACTGGAAGGTTGCCTGAGCCGCATGCTGGTAAACCGTAGCCAGGCCGATGTGGATACAGCACACCGTCTGGCCGAAGATATCCTGCGTTTTGCGCAGTGTCGTATGGGTGGTGCGCTGACGTAATCTGTCTGAAGAATTTGACCTGTTCGGCGCGTAAACCGTCAGATTGCCGCAAAGTTAAGCAGTTGAACGGCTTTTCCCGAAATAGTGTTGACGATCAGGCGCGATTGCGGTTTAATGCGCTCCGTTGCCCGGATAGCTCAGTCGGTAGAGCAGGGGATTGAAAATCCCCGTGTCCTTGGTTCGATTCCGAGTCCGGGC